>CAZJHY010000008.1:0-72110 GCA_964545975.1 uncultured Clostridia bacterium
TCCTGCTGCGCGCGCTGCACATCAGGTAAGGAGGACAGGAATATGAGCAGTTCCATAATTAGAAAGCTCGCCTTCCTTGTGGCGTTCCTGGTCCTTGCCGGCTTCGCTTCGGCGGAGTTCATCGACCTGAGAACCTACAGGGAGAAAGTGGTCGTATCGGAGGCGTTCACTGAGAAGAGGATGCTCTCCGACTGGCTGCCAAGCCTCAAGGGCACCATGGGAGATACCCCGGTATACTTCTATGATTCGGGTGTCCCCGGAGCCACGGTGTTCATCTACGGAGGCGCCCACCCGTACGAACCGGCAGGCCCTCTTGCAGTCTACGTCATAATGGAGAACCTTCAGATCAGCTCAGGCAGGATCATCCTTATGCCCAGGGCTGACATGAGCGCATCTTTCCAGGGCATACTGGGCAATGCCTACCCGCAGTACCTGCACATTCCCACCGAGTGGGGCCAGCAGGTATACAGGATAGGCGACAGAGAGACGGCCCACCTCGACCAGTGGCCTGATCCGTTCACCTATGTGCATTATCCTTCCGGGCAGAACCTGGCTTACCAGGACCTCAGAAACTACAACCGCACCTTCCCTGGCAGGGCTAACGGCACTCTCACCGAGCGCATGTCGTTTGCAACGATGGAGCTCATCAGAAATGAGAAGTGCGACCTCGTCATCGACTTTCACGAGGCATCCCTAATGTACCCTGTCGTAGACACCTACGTCACGCACCAGAGGGCAGAGGAGATAGCGATGCTTGCTGCATTCATGTGCCAAGCCGAGATGCCCATGAAGTGCGAAGTCTCGCCAAAGAGCCTAAGGGGTCTAACCCACCGTGAGATTGGCGACTACAGCGATGCATATGCAGTCTTGGTGGAGACTGCAGAGCCCTTCATCGACAGGGTCGTAGGCAGGGTCACCGAGCAGCTCATGATAGACGGCAAGGACGAATTCCTGCAGAGGGCAGCCGATAAGGGGCTCCTTTACACTCACTACGACATCAATGACGCCCCGACAATCGACCATAGGGTAGCAAGGCTGCTGACGTCGTCCATTGAGCTCATCAACATGTACAACCAGTTCCATCCGGAGAAGGCTGTAACCTTCTGGTACCCACGCTTCACGGATGTTAAGACCAATGGCATAGGCTATTACCTGCACGATCCGGCCACAGCCGATCCTACAAGGGTCTTCGAGAACTAGTGGAACCGGCGGAGAGCAGCCCGCCTGGTAAGGAAGCTGCCCTCCCCTTTCCAGATAGCGACCCATTCTAATAAGTGAGGTGTGAAACATGAGGACCCGCAAAACCCTAATCGTCCTGGCTTCAGTGCTTGTGATGATCCTCGCACTCACGACGGTAAGCTATGCCTGCACAATCATCGCTGTAGGCAAGAAGGCGACCGTTGACGGCTCCGCTCTCATCACCCACAACGACGACTCCGGCGTCGCAGACTTCAGGCTCTGGATCCTGAAGGGTGCGGAACACAAGGAGGGCGAAACCAGGCCCATAGTAATCGACTCCCACGACTACATCGACTATTCGAAGTGGCCCGTAGTCGATTACAGCGCCAACCGCAACAAGCGCGCAATGGTCCTCGCCGAGATCCCGCAGCCCAAGAAGACCTACACCTACTTCCACTCCAGGTACTCTTTCATCAACGAGAACGGCGTGGCGATGGGTGAATCGACCACTGGCATCAGCTCCGGCAACGATTACGGCAAGGCTGTAAGGACCAAGATGTATGACACCGACGAAGGGCTCCTGGACTGCTGGAATCTGCAGGACATCGCCCTTGAGCGCGCAACCACGGCTCGCGAGGCTGTCATGATCATGGGCGAGCTCGTCAACCAGTACGGTTGGAACGTCACCGGCGGCGGCGGCGAGATAATGGACATCACCGACGGAGACGAGACCTGGGCCATGGAATTCTTCGGAGCTAAGATCTGGGTCGCAACCCGCGTCCCGGACGACATGGTATGGGTCGGCGCGAACAGCCACCGCTTCAACATCGACCCCAGAAACCCCGTCGAAAACGGCGTGAAGTATGAGATCATAACCTCACCCAACTTCATCTCCTACGCAGTTGAGAACGGCTGGTATGATCTTAATTCCGGCAAGCCCTTCAGGGCCTCCGAGATCTATGCCAACCGCGTCAACTCCCACAACAAGCGCGAGTGGCGCGTGTTCGACCTCGTCGCCCCGTCGCTCAAGCTTGCTGACAACCTTCCCGAATATCCCTACTGCGTGAAGCCCGACAAGCTCCTGTCGGTGCACGACATCTTCAGGATCTCCGGCGACCACTACGAGGGAACCCAGTATGACCTCACAAAGGGACCCCTCGCCGGCCCGTACGGCGACCCGCTCAACAACTATGGCCTCGGCGGCAGGCCCAGGCCGGTAGGCATCCCCGCAACCTGCTACCTGCAGATAAGCCAGATTAAGCCCTGGCTGCCAACAGCCCTTAAGGGCATCGTGTGGTACGGCTACGGTTCGGTCGGACACACCTTCCTGACCCCTCTGTTCCCCGCGATGGAGAAGCTGCCCGACCTCTACAGCATCGGCTCCAGGTATGAAATCTACAGGCGCGACTCCGGATGGTGGATCAACACCGGTGTGCAGGCCATAATCGGCCTCAACTACGCTGACGCCATGAAGTACGTCAACGCCCTGAGGGAGCCCAAGATGGCCAACGTCTACAAGCAGATGGCAGAGCTTCAGGAGATAGCCGCCAAGATGTATGCGACAGATCCTAAGGGCGCGCTCTCCATGCTCAGCGACTACTGCTACAACACCTCGGTCGGCTGGTACAACGACTGGCTCAAGCTCGGTGACGAGCTGATGGCCAAGTACTGGAGACAGACCACATGGCCCACCTGGTGGAGAGACTGGGTGAACCCGGCTGTGAACCCTGAGATAGTGAAGTATCAGGGCAAGTAGGAAGGACCATAAGGTCGGGGCAGGGCGCAAGCCCTGCCTTTTTTTGTACTGACGGGTCGGTCCGTGAAGGTGAAGCGGCCTTCATATAGAATTTATTAATTTGCTGGGAAGCTTGCCCAGAAAGCGGAGGTGCACATGGCTTCTTCTGTGAGTCAGGGAGGGGAGGAAGGCAGGCGAGGACTTCCCAATCCTCTTGCTATGCTTAGGCTAGCGCCAAAAAGCAGCTTTGAGGGCGTGATCTCGGATGGTTACTCCACCGATGTGTTCGGTTGGTTCACAGAGGCATGGAGCCTACTCAAGGAAAACTTCCGCGCTGTTCTGATCGCATCCATTCCTGCTGTTATAGCTGCTTTAGTCCTCTTCTACGCGTATTATCTGGACACCGGAAGGGCTTCAGTCGCGGCGGATGCCCTTTTCGCCTCTTATCCTAGGACAATTGCATTAATGGCGTTGGCTTCGCTTCCCTCACTGGTGACCATGTCGGCTGTGTCCCGCTGCAAATCACCGCTTAGAGTGCTGCTTTCCGACCTGACCAGGCTTCCTGGACTCGTAATCGCAGCTGCCTTCGCATGGGCGCCTATTATCTTCAGCGGTCTCATGCGCGAGGTGCGAGCAGGTATTGTATGGTGGGCTATACCTATTGCAATCTACACAGCAGTCGCCTATTGTTTTGTTCCCTTCCTGATGGTAGATGGAAGGCTTAACGCTTGGTCTGCACTAGAGACCAGCAGAAGGGCCGTTTCCAGGAACTGGTTCGGCATTGCTTCGCTTTTCGCTTTGTACTATCCCGCCGCCTGGGTATTCTCAGCAGCAATCTCAATGATTCCCGGAGTTATGGGCACAGTGTTCGTTGTAGACGAGATGGCTCAAAAAAGATGGGACGACCCGATGAACATACTATTCGGACTATCGAACATCTTCATGGCAGGGCTCTTCTACCTGTTCCTCATCTTCTTCCAGATTGTCCTTGCCACGGCGTACATAAGGATCTTCCGGCCTGTTGGCTACAGAAGGGAAATCAGGGAATGAGCAAAGATGTGGATTTGGGAGGTGTTCTCTTTTTGGACATCCATGAGCTTATGAAGGGTGCAGTGAAGCTCGGCGCTTCGGACCTTCACCTTGTGGCAGGCGAACCACCGCTCATAAGGTCGGGCCAGCGCCTAAGGGAGCTTTGCGACAGGCGGCTCTCCCCGGAGGAGGTAGAGAAGCTTTCGTACTCGATGATGACACCCGAGCTTGCTGATAGATTTGATAGGGATTGGGAGCTTGACTTCGCATTTGAATCACCCGGCGCTGGAAGGTTCAGGGTCAACACCTATAGGCAGATGGGGAAGGTGGGCTGCGCCTGCCGCTACATCCCAGCAGCAGTCCCGAAAATCGATACTCTCGGCCTTCCTGTGCAGGTCCTGAAGCAGATAGCCAGCCTTCCGAGGGGGCTTGTGCTGGTAACAGGCCCTACAGGCTGCGGCAAGACCACTACTCTCGCATCCATGATCAACTACATCAATCACAACTACCGCTACAACATAATGACTATAGAAGACCCTGTGGAGTATAACCACACCAACATACAATCCATAGTGAACCAAAGGGAAGTCGGTACCGATACCAGGAGCTTCAACGATGCCTTAAGGCACGTGCTCAGGCAGGATCCCGATGTCATACTCATCGGCGAGCTGAGGGACCTTGAGACTATGGCCATAGCCCTTACCGCGGCTGAGACCGGGCACCTTGTCTTTGCAACGCTTCATACGAACGATGCCGTATCTTCGATAGACAGGATGATAGACGTTTTCCCTGAGAACCAGCAGCGCCAAGTGAGGCTTCAGCTCTCAACCACGCTCCAGGCGGTGATATCACAGCTGCTGCTCGCTGTGATGAGCGACAGGGATGGCAAGGTGGTTCCGGCGGTCGAGATCATGCTCTCCACTCCTGCGATAAGAAACCTGATAAGGGAGGCGAAGACCTTCCAAATCCCCACGCACATACAATCCAATGCGAAGCTGGGAATGCAGACAATGAACAAGGCACTAGTAAACCTGTATATGGATAACAAGATAAGCATGGATGAGGCGCTTGCTCATGCAACTGACCTGGATGAGATGAAGAGCCTTCTTAGGCTGTAGAGAGCCTCCCAGTCGGGGTGCCTTGCTAACTATCCCCAATGCCGGATGCGTTATAATATACTGTGCGCTCGGCGAATCGCCCCCTCAAGGCTCAGTTCACCCCGCTAAGGGGCGTTTTGCATCAGATTGCGCAATACTTGCTGGCCGCAGCAGAACAATTACAGCATTTACTCGTCATAATTACCGGGAAGCAGCCCGGCGCCGGGGGAGTGATGAGTTGGACTACAAGGCGTTAAGCGACGAGCAGCTTGCCGAGAGATATCTGTCAGGCGATGCAACCGCCATGACTGCCATATATGAAAGGTACATCGACAAGGTCTACAGGCTGGCGTACTCGAAGCTGGGTGACCATCACGACGCCCAGGACGTGGCCTCCAGCGTCTTCCTTAAGCTCTGCACGTACCTTCAGCAGTTCAGGGGCGACTCAAAGCTTTCCACGTGGATCTTCGCCGTCACGGCAAACGCCGCAATCGACTTCGCAAGGAGGAGGAAGCCTCAGGACAGCCTCGACCGCGAGATCGGCGGCAAGGACGGAGAACCGATGGAAAGGCAGGTGCCGGATCGTGCTCCTGGCCCGGAGGAGCTCCTGGAGAAAGAGGATTTCAAGCGCCACATGCTTTCACTGGTGCAGAAGCTTCCGGACATGCAGAGGGAGATTCTCGAATTGAGATTCATAATAGGCCTGTCGTACCAGGAGATATCGGAGGAGCTTGGCATTGAGATGGGGACTGTCAAGTCCAGGATCAACAGGGCGGTGGCAAGCCTCAGGGAGGCATATGCCAGATCGGAGATGAGGGGCATTGGAATGTAGCAATTTCCGCGATCAGATGGTTGAATACTTCACCGGCACGCTTGAGGCGCATCGCGCCAAGGTGCTTGAGGCTCACGTATCCTCCTGCGAAGATTGCAGCCATGAGTTCGCGGACTTCAAGCATATGATGGAAACTGTGTCAGAACCGATTAAAGTTCCTACTTCATTCAAGGACGAGCTGAGAAGGGCCGTTGCCAAGGAAGCGAAGAGGCAGCTGCCAACTGCTCCGAGCCTCGCTCATGTCTTCAAGAACCCGTTCTTCAAGGTCCTCATTGGCGCCACTGCCGCAGCGCTGCTGCTTCTTGCCGCAGGCCTGGTGTGGTTCGAGCTCATCCTTCCCAAAGAGACGCCTGTGACTGTCGTCTCATATGTAGAAGACCAGTCTGCCGGCATGGAAAGGGTGATACAGAGGGGCTTATCTCAGCTCGTACCCCCCGAATCTGCTACAGGAGCAGCTAAGCTTCTTTTTAGATACGATGATGCCATCGCAGGCCAGATGGACGAGAAAGCGATTTCTGTCGGAGGCGAGGTGTTGAACAGCGCCAATAGGTCTCAGCCGTATGCCCTTTACGCCTTCTCGCCTGATGTCCTCTCGTTCTATGTGAACTACCTGAAGACGCTGGGGCCTGTAGAGGCATCACTGCCCAGGATAGGAAGCATCTTGTCTGATAAAGTGTATGTGATAGTGGAAATGGGCAAGTAGCTGGATTTTATTGTAGATTTGAAAACCCCGGGATCCCCCCGGGGTTTTAGTATAAGCTTACACCGGCAACCGCCCATCCTCCGCGCTCGGGTATCATGCCCAGGCGCGCATTTCCAGCCAAGATTGGAACATCCCTCACGAAGACCGCATACATGAAGCTTATGCTCACGAAGCTCCGACCCTGCCTTCGTGCCATTATGTCGAATATCTTCATCTCTGCATCCTCGCTTAGTGATGAGAAAAGGGCAGAAAGCGTTATCAGGTCAAGGAAGCCTCCGGCAGCGGCCTCGCTCTCGAAGTATGGCTCTACTCCGGCTGTTGAATAGCACAGCGCATGAAGCTGAGGGTCTATCGTAAAGCTTGCTTTCCATGCGCCCAGCGCATCGAGTGCGAACTTCATCTCCCCTCCTTCTGCCGGCTTGCTGTGTGGAAGCCTGTCCTCAGTCCTCGTCCATGCATTCCAGTATCCTATTCGGCCCGGGGAATCGAAGGCAGCCGCCATCTCCCATCCATCGACAGTCCTGATCATCAGCACCCTCATGACAATGGAGGATGCCTCCATGCCGCTTATCCCCCCCGAGCTGATCAACAGAGCTACGTCCAAAGTCACTGCGTTTCTTGAGGATGACTCAAGGCGGACACCCATCCTTGTCGAAAGAAGCCCACCCGGCCCGAAATTGTATCCGATTGCCTCTTGCGGCTGCCTCATCAGAAGGTCCAGTGCCGCACCGTCTCTGATAACGGAGTATGCTACGAAATCCGGTGAGACTCCAGCCTGCGGCGATGCTGTACCATCCGAGAGCGAACCTTCCACCTGTCTTCTTAAGTAAAGAGCAGGCAGGTAGCGCCTTGAGAAGCCATCCTCGCGCATGATGCCGGAGATCCTGGATATCTCCAGCTGTCTGTCTGCGCCTTTCGGGTATAGCTCACCATCCCCTTCGGGAAGGCGTGCTATAAGCCTTGCGCCTGCCTCCGGGTCGAACCCGCAGAAAGCAGCAATGAATGCAGCATAGGCGTCGCACTCCTTCTCTTGCGTGAAGAAATCGGACGATGGCTCCATAAGGAAGGTGAAGCCCTCATCATAAAGGGCTTCGAAGGCTTCTGAATGCCACTCCTCCAACTGCCATGTGATGCCCCCTTCCAAGCTGTAGTGGCCGGCCCTCAGATGCCTCATCTCGTGGGCCAGGGCGAAAGCAAGCTCGTCGTCTCCTAGGGATGCGGCCAGCATATAGGAGATGAATATCGACCCGTCAGCCATGGAGTATGCACTTATCTGCCTGCCCTCAGTGATGTGGACCTCAAAATCGGAAGGATAGCTTCCGCAGGCTGCCGCCACCATTGCGGCAATGCCGCTTATTCTGCTCATCAGCGCAGGATGTTCGGCATCCACTATAGGCTCAGGGGCAGCTATCCTGTCGATAACCCTTCTCCAGGGGGCGTCTGAGGGGAAGGATGCATCCCTTACAACCCTTGCCACCCAATCGTGCCCGTACAGCCTGGCCTGTGCGTATACAGCCTCTGACATGGAGGCGAAATCCTCTTCGCTGGCGGGTTCGCTGCCGGAGGCGAATGCGTAAAGCATGGAGGAATCCAAGGCCGACGTCTCGTCCGGAAGGCCGCCTCTGATGCTTAAGGCGAGCACCAACAGGCCTGCAGCGATCATCACACCGATAATCCGCGCTGCGGCGATAGGAATTGACTCGCCCCGAATCCTGTAGTGCCTTCCTCCCATATATCCTCCGCTAAATGACTAAGGCCGGGCCCGCATCCTTCCTCGGGCCCGGCCCAACCGATACCGGCGGTTCAAGCCCTTATATGATGTATCGTTATGCAACCGGGACCCCCGTGGGCTGCCATAGTCGGCGACAGCAGCAGAACCTCTACACCTGCACCTTCTATCCTGGCACGGATCCTGTCTGCCACCTTGAGCGCGGCTTCGATGTCATCCCCATGGCATACATAGAAGCGGTGCATCGCGTCTGCACCCCTTCTTGATATGCCGTCTGTTATTATATCCACTGCATGGCCCATAGTCCTTGCTATTGCGAATTTCTCTATCCTGCTGCCTTCATCATTTAACCTAAGCACAGGCTTTATCCTCAGTATCGATCCAATAAGAGCAGCGGTTTTTGAGAGCCTTCCGCTTCTTCTTATAAAAGAGAAGTCCACAGCGATGAGAAACGACTGCATGTCCGCAATCGAGCTTCTAATCTGTCCGTTTATATCCTCCAGGCTCTTGCCCAGCTTTGCTAGCCTCGCAGCCTTCTCCACAAGATACTTCTGCGCCCCGCATATGGTCTTTGAGTTGACTACGGTTATCCGCTTCTCATCTACCATTCGGGCTGCCATGAGCGCATTCTGGTATGTGCCTGAGAGGCCTTCGGAAATTGAGATGTGCAGCACTCTGGATGCTTTAGAAAGGCCTAGCTTGAAGGCTTCCACGACATCTCCCAGGTATGGTTGGGAGGTGGATGCCCTCGCACCCGTCCTGAGGAGCCTGTAGAATTCCTCATGCTTCATCTCTACCCCGTCTCTGTACGATGCATCCTGCATGTTAAGCAGTATCGGGGTTATAATCACGTCGAGCTCCGCCGCCTCCTTGTCGCTTAAAAGGGCGCAGCTGTCTGTTGTTATCTGTACTTCTGGCATGTGACCGCTTCCTCCATATAGCTTACTGCCTCACCTGAGCTGTTTTTCAAGTTCGAAGATGTCCATTATCGGTATGCCATCGTTTCCGATCATTGGGATGCACGGCTTGATCTGCCTGTATTTCTTCACTTCATCCAGAAGCACTTCGCATATCCTGTACCCCAATCTCTGGAATAATCTGAGCGCATGGGTGTTGTCATTGGTCGTCATAAGCCATATCCTGGTGCATCCGGCCTTCCTGGCTGCATCCTCCACCATCGACATCAGCTGTCGGCCCAGTCCCTCTCCAGGTCTCAGGGAATCGAGGGATACCACCTCGCACTCCCCTCCCTCGATATAATAGGTTGCGCAGGCAGTGATTCTGGCATCCTCCTCGCATATGAACGCATCAAGGTCGTTGGCGGTATAGATCTTCATCTTGGAAACGAGGTAGTCGCAGCCCCATCTTTTCTCGATGAACTTCGAAAGCGCATCCCTGTCGTTCGTCGAAACGCTCCGGAATTCCATCCATACCCCTCCAGTCATAGTATTTTTCTTATTTGACCGCCAGATGCCTTCTTGGCGCCCCCCCTTTGTGCTATATTACAGACGGCAAATGCGCTTCATGACTGAATCAGCGCATCTGTTATTGATGATTCAATGCGGGGGCGCGTAATACCTTCATTGATGACCACGTCGGACCAATTCTTCTTATCGGGAAGGTGAAGAGGATGGCGAGGAAGCTTGCTGCAGCAGTTATGGTACTCGTAGTTGCCGGCCTTTGCGTTTTCCTATATTATTACACCAAGAATCCAGCTCAGATAGATATTACCGACAGCGGAAGCTCAAAGGGCATGTTCGGGTACACCTCCTTCGCGGTTGACGAGAGCGGGGAGCTTTCCTCAGACGGAATTGAAGCTTTGAGCATCTCCGGCATAAGCGCGGACATCACTGTCCGGTACGAGGATTCAAATGCGATCAAGGCCCATTTCTATGGGAACATCCATCTTCTATCCGGATCTCCTGAGGCTCACCTTACGATGACGGTGGACGGTGGCACGGCGAAGATTGAAGTCGAACCCAGAGGAGTGACGACCTACAGGATAGGAACCAGCGATCTGAAGCTGGATGTAGTAGTCCCCCTCTCTCTAAAGGCATCCCTTTCTGTGCAGGGTGTTTCCGGAAGAGTGGCGCTCGTCGGCGATGTTTACGTGGATTCGGTGGACTTAAACACAGTATCCGGCAGCATCAGCGCAGGAACCGCTCAAGTGAAGGGTGCTTTCGAGGTGAATACAGTCTCGGGGGGAATAGACATCGGCGATGTCACGGCCAAAAGCTATATTGCAAACTCCATCTCCGGGAGCGTGACTGCATCTAAGGTTACAGGTGCGGACTTCATCAAGCTCGGATCAATATCCGGCCGTGTGGACCTTGGCCTGCCATCTGATGCCCAGTTTGACATAAGCGCAAGCTCCGTGTCGGGCAAGGTCAGCTGCTCCTTCCCCGTTGTCATCGAATCTTCGACCGACAAGAAGCTTATGGGAAGGGTCGGAAACGGTGACACGAACATAGACATTACTACCGTAAGCGGCTCCATATCGATAGTATCAAGGTGATTTGCAGGAGATATCAGCAAAGCGAAGGAAACGGCGCTCATCTATGGCGCCGTTTCCCTTGCATTCAGCCCTTCATGCTACAAGCTCCTTTGGATCTTCGCTATGAGCTTACCCTTCCTCTTTCTTTCGAGCCAAGCCGCCGTCTCGCTCTTCGACTTCACATACAGGACTTCCTTGACCATCTTCATGTAGCTGTCATACCTTCTTCTTTCAAGAAGCCCTGATTCAAGCGCTTCAAGCACTGCGCATCCAGGTTCGCTGCTGTGCGAACAATCCCCGAAGCGGCACCCCGAGGCAAGATCCTCTATGTCCTGGAAGGAGCCCAGCAGGTCATCATCCTCTGCTGTTAGGCCGAAAGCCCTTATGCCGGGGGTGTCTATGAGCATCCCTCCCCCCGGAAGAAGCTTAAGCGCCCTTGAGGTTGTCGTATGCCTTCCCTTGGAATCGCTCTGCCTTATTTCGGCCGTCTTTGCTGCCTCGTATCCCATCAGCCTGTTGAGAAGCGTGGATTTGCCCACTCCGGAGGAGCCTACCATGGCACATGTCACACCTGGCTTGAAGTAACCTCTCAGAGCATCCACTCCCTCGCCTGTAAGTGCGCTAATCGAGACGACATCCGTGCCGGGCACCGCATCTTTGGCCTGCTCCTCTAAGAGGTCTGCCTCCCCGCATGCGTCTTTCTTGCTTAGGACAAGCACGGGAGTTCCTCCGCTGGACCATGCAGCCGCGATCAGCCTTTCTATCCTGTTCAGGCTATAGTTTGCATTCATGGACACCATCATCATCAGGTAGTCGAAGTCAGCGGCAACAACCACCGACTTCCACCCTACATGGCTGTCGGCCCTTCTAAGCTCGCTGAACCTTGGCACGACTTTTACGATTTGGCCCCTTGTGCCCTCAGGTGCAAGGCGGATGCGCGCCCAATCTCCGGCGACCGGTCTTATCTCCCCTTTATCGGAGAGAATGCCGCCGGCTAGGACCGCATCGATCTCACCGTTCTCGGTGATCACCGAGAAGCCTGTCCCGAAGTCATCAGCGATGCGGCCTGTTACTAACCCATCGCCGGATCCCATCGTTTGAATGGCCGCCCTGATCCTATCGTTGTATCCGTATTGAATAAGATCCAATCCAATAATCACCCTTCTGTTATTAATCCCCTGCCCTCGCCGCGTGCATATAAAAATCCGCAGAGGGAAAGCCCCTGCGGATTATATCCGAACAGCGCGTAGTGGCGCGCTGCATCAAGCTGTCCTCTGTACCGGGCCGGGGTCGAAGAACCCTGCCCGCGGCTATTCGATTACCGGAAAACCACACTCACCATCACGATATCCCTCATCAAACAACACTCCTTCGTGCCACAAGACGGTGGCTACAAGAGAATTATAGCCCATGCGGCCCTTTTGTGAAGGCATTTTTTCGATTTTTCACTTTGGAGCCTGGCAGCGGCTGCAGTAATAGATGCTTCCGCCCATATGGCTCCCCTTCTGTATCGTGCCTATCCCGCACTTGGGGCAGGCACATCCTGCCGTGTTCCTGCCGGCCATCACCCTGTAGCCGCCGGGATTTCCGAAAAGATCCCTCTCCGAATCCCTTCCTCCCGCATCTCGCATCGCGGCTAGGACTCCCGTAATCGAACGATACAAAGCTGATAGGTCTTCTTCTTTGAGGCTTCCGACCTTGTCTTTGGGATTAAGCCCTGCGTCCAGCAGGATATCCTGGAGCACCCCGTTTCCCAGGCCCGGTATTCGCTGCTCAGTGGCCAGCGCAGCCTTCAAGCCCATTGAAGCCGGAAGCGGCTTCATTACACCTAGGAAGTAGCCCTCGCTGAAATCAACGCTCAATGGGGATGGCTTAGAAAGGGCCATCGAGTAGTACATGCTGCCGGCTTCCCCTTCGAGGAGAAGGTATAAGCCCCCATACATCTGCACTGAGCAAGCGAGGGATGTTGAGTCGTCAAGCCTCAGCATGAGCTGATGCTTCTCGGAGAAAGGCTCCCCTGCAGCGTGAAACCTGGAAGAGACTCCGTCGCAGAGGACAAGCTCCCCGCCGTCAAGCCTCAGCGACACCATTCCGCCTGCAGGTGCTGCGCCAAGTATCCTCCTGCCAACAAGCGAGCTTTCCATTTCGCCTGCCTTCATGTTGAACCATGCGAATTTGTGGGGGGACGCCGCCACTTTGGCTTCGCATATCGTCCTTCCGGTCAGAGCAGAGGTCATCTGCATAGAGAAAACAGCCGCCTCAGGTATCTCGAGCATCACAAGTGCCTCCTCTTGGCTCTCTTAATTATTCCCCCATATTCGCCTCCATCCTTCAGGCTGCACGAAATTTCTATGGCATCTTGACTATTACGTTACGACATAGTCTATCCTCTTCCTGGAGGCGATATTGAGCCATACACAATAAGGAAGGTGTCAGAGGCCTCTGGAGCTACGGTGAGGGCTTTGCAGCATTACGACAGGATGGGGTTCTTAGCCCGAGCGCAAGAAGCACCTCTGGATACAGGCTCTATGAGGACGAGGACCTAGAAAAACTACAGCAGGTGCTGCTGCTAAGGAGCATGGGATTCAGCCTGCAGGACATTATGGGCATGGTCTCGAAGGCCGCAACCGACAGGGAGGCTGCGCTTAAGGAGCACCGCAGAATGCTGGCGGAAAGGTTAAGCCAGCTCAGCGCCCTCATTGGGCTTGTCGACAGGAGCCTTGAGGCGATAAGGAAGGGGCGGAAGGAAATGATCAATGAGCTGTTTGAGGGCTTCGACCATGAGGCCCACAGGCAGGAAGCGAAGCGCTTGTACGGAGAGGCCTTCGATGAATCCGAAAGGCGAACGTCCAGATATGACAGGCATCAATGGGAACAATTCAAGCTCGAGCAGAGGCAGATCATGGAGGCTATACTGTCAGCAAGGGGGAGCGGTCCTGAGGATCCCGAGGTGCTCAACCTGATGGAAAGGCACAGGGCAAGTATATCGAAATGGTTTTATGACTGCACCCTGGAGATATTCGAAAGCCTTGCTGACTTGTATGTGCAAGATGCCAGGTTCACCAGGACCTACGAGGACATGGCGCCGGGGCTTGCCTCCTTCATGAGCGCGGCAATGAGAAACTATGCGGCAAGGGAGAGGGTGAGGCAGGCGCAAAAACCGGATTGAGAGCGGAGACCGTCAAGCAGACATGCCTATGGGATGACTTCATTGCTGCCGTCTCCCTGGTCACCTAGTAATACTCCCTCAATCAGCCTCCTTGTAGCCTCAAGGTCTGCCCTCCAGTAGGGTCCCTCAAAAGCACCGGGTACTGTGAAGCCGTCTAGGTTGGATATCCCGATCTTAAGGAGCCTTAATCCCAGGGACATGCCCTCACCCTCCGACATGTCGGTCTTGAAGCTATCCTTTACGTCGGAGATTATTCCGCTTATCTCGCCTACCGTGTTCCACTGGGCTGCCTGTGACGCCAGCGTCTTAAGAAACCTTATCTGCCGTGATGTGCGGTTGATATCCCCCATCGCGTCACCTCTGAACCTCACATACATGAGAGCTGTGGCGCCGTCCATGTGCTGCAGACCCTCTGGTATGAAGAAGTGCCTGCCATTAAGGTCGTCCCAGACATACATATCATCCTCCACAAGCATATCCACCCCGCCCAGCCTGTCTACCACATTCACAAAGCCCTTGAAGTCGACGCTTACCCACCTGTCTGGAGTTATCCCGGTGAGGTAATAGACGGCGCTAACTACCCTTGCGGGGTTAGAATCCCTGTATAAGGCGTTTATCCTTTCCTCGTTTCCATAGGAGTCGATGGGAACAAGCGTATCTCTTGGTATGGAGACCACTGCCGCAGCCTGCCTGTCCTTCGGAAGAAGCAGCAGCATTATTGCGTCAGGGCGTCCGGGTACACCGCCGCCCTCCCTTATCCTTCCCGGATAGTTGTAGTCGAAGCCCATCATAAGGACGGCGAAGACCTCGTCATTCTCCCACGAGGCAAGCTCGGTGTCTGCCCCGCTTCCGAGCTCCACAAGCGAGCCCTCGCTGATGCCGAAGTCGGGCAGCAATGGATCATATGTGTCGCCCAACCAGCCTGAACTCAACGATTCATTCCAGGGAAGAGACTCGGGCAGTACAAAATAGGCATATGAAAGGCTCAGCATAAGGACGACGCCAAACACAAGGGCAGCCTTGGCCGCAACAGACCAGCCCTTCCTCGGCTTGACTCCTGTTCGCATTGGAGATTGCGCTTCCTGTTCCTTTCTCTCCAGTTCGTGCTTTTGCGACATCTGCCGTTCCCTTCAGCCGTTATAATATCTATAACGTATTCTATCCTAAAGAATGCCGCAGCAAGCCAGAAATGCATATCCTGGCTGGCACAAAACGGTTTACAAAACGTCTAAAGCGTTAGAATTAGTACCGGAGGTGTCGATAGATGAGACGTATACTCAAGGCATGCGGCCTCGTAATCCTCGCTGCCGCGCTTATGGCAACTGCAGGATGCATACCTAGTTGGACTGCAGCAGCCTCAAGGTATGCAGAAAGCACAAGCCTTTATTCCGCAGATGATGCTTCGCAGCAGGTAATGCAGGCGGCATCAGGTCAGCATTATGTAATAATCGGCCTGGAGCTTGCCTATTCTGCATCTCACCCCGCAGACATAAGAGAGGAGCTCGTGTTCGGGCTCTACGACTGCTATGGCGACGATGTGCGCTACAACGCTCTATTTCCCTCCGAGGGCACTGTCTACGACGCGATCGGATTCTTAGCGGACAAGGATGCCCCTCTTGAAGGCTCCCTTTTCTTCCTGGTACCCGACAGCTTCACGGCAGGCGATGCCATCTTCGTAGTGATGGACCAACAATACGACACACTATATTCGGCCAGCTTGGCCTCGCTTCAGGAGATCCTGGACTATCCCGGCTCCTGGTAAGCGAAGGAAGTCAATCGATCCAGCCTTATAACCGCCCTCCATAGGCCTTATAATGCAATCATCAGGGTGCATGGGGGCAGAAGGGGGCGCTGCTTTGAGCAATCCGAATAGCAATGCGCGTGCGGAATCCGGCACCGGCGGTAAGATACTGGGCCTTGATAGGAACGTCTTCTTCGTGGGGTTGACAAGCTTCCTTACGGATACGACCGGCAAGATGGTATATTCCGTCATGCCTCTTTTCCTTCTGTCCATAGGTGCGACAAAGACGCAGCTTTCCCTCATAGAAGGAATCGCCGAAAGCACTGCATCCCTGCTTAAGGCCGCATCAGGATGGCTTAGCGACCGTATGGGGCGGAACAAGCCCTTCATGGTGGTAGGCTACGCCTTCTCCGCCCTGTTGTTCCCGCTTTTCGCAATCGCAAAGGCACCCTTCGACGTGCTGGCTATCAGGTTCGCCGAGAGAATCGGCAAGGGCATAAGGACCGCACCCAGGGACAGCCTCGTGGCAGCCTCAAGCGGGGAGGGCAATCGTGGCAGGAGCTTCGGTTTCCACAAGGCTATGGACAACAGCGGCGCCATTGTGGGACCGCTGCTGGCAGCAGGGCTTCTTGCCGCCTTTCCCGAGCAGTACCGCAAGGTGTTCCTGATCTCCGGCCTGCCGGCCGTCTTCGGCCTTCTTTCCATCATTGCCTTCGTCCATGAAGCCCGAAGGCCTAAGGAGGAGCGCTTAGGCAGGATCTCTCTCAGGGACCTGCCCGCGAGGTTCTATTCCTTCCTTGGCATAATCTTCGTTTTCACCCTGGGCAATTCGACCGACGCTCTCCTGCTAGTGAAGGCAAGCGATGTCGGCATCGCCGATTCATACATTCCTGTTGTGTATCTTGTCTTCAACTCAGTGTCGGTGCTTTTCTCTGTGCCTGCTGGCATCCTCTCCGACCGGATAGGAAGGGAGAAGCTCATCATCTTCGGCTATCTGCTGTACTCTCTTGTATACTTCCTTTTCGGAAGGGCCGGAAGCCCTGCTGCAGTTGTAATTCTGTTCGCTTTGTACGGGCTTTACAGCGCAAGCACAGACGGAATCCAAAAAGCGCTTGTCACCGACATCTCGGACAGCAGGGCCAAGGGCACCTGCCTTGGCATCTACAATTTCCTTGTTGGAATCACCCTGCTGCCTGCAAGCCTTATTGCAGGCATCCTCTACGACCGGGCAGGAGGAGGCGCCCCCTTCTATTTCGGCTCGGTGATGGCATTTGTCGCGGCGATGCTGATGCTCGCATTCTATGCTGCAGGAAAGAAGCAAGGAAGGCGGCTTGAAAAGGCCGAAAGTCAGTCCCGTGTACCGGCCGACTGCAATAGGAAAGATCAGCATAATATATCAATGAACTTGGCAGCAGAAAAGGGTCTTCCCACTGGCGCAAACGCAGATGCGCCAGCTGTCAGAAACCTCCTTCCGTAACATCTTGTTCACATACCATACATGAGGATGTAACATTGCCGCATTACCCTTCAATCAGAAGCGGGAGGCGAAGCACTTTGATGCCCCGCAGAGGTTCTGGAGGTGCGGCATTTGGACATCTCGACATTCAAACGCTATGAGTTGAAGTACCTCGTCGGAAGGGGTGAGGCCGAATCCTTCGCCAGGAAGCTCGCTTCAAGGATGGATCTTGACGAGCACTGCCCGGACGGGACCGGCTACCGCATATCAAGCGTCTATTTCGATACATCGGACAGGGCTCTTATAAGACACTCACTGAGCCATCCCCTTTACAAGGAGAAGCTCCGTATGCGCTCTTACGGAGGCCCCAAGCAGGATGATGATCCCGTGTTCCTCGAGATCAAGAAGAAGTTCGACGGAGTGATCGGGAAGAGGCGCGCGACAATGACGCTGAGGCAGGC
The DNA here is from genome assembly GCA_964545975.1 of uncultured Clostridia bacterium. GTDB lineage: Bacteria > Bacillota > DTU025 > DTU025 > MWDF01 > MWDF01. Next base: position 17,626 of record CAZJHY010000008.1, read on the forward strand.
CGAGGATTTCGTGGGCACCGGCTTGAGACCTCGGCTTGATGGATACATGAACAACCAGGTTGCATCCGAGATCGCCAATCTCCTCAATACATATGAAGTCAGGCCATCGGCGTACATCGGTTACACAAGGGTCGCCTTCTCAGGAGCGCAGGAGAGAGGACTCAGGGTGACTTTCGATGCAGATATCGTTGCAAGAAGAGCAGATGCGTCTCTGAGAAGGCCCTCTTACGGAGAGCGCATAATCGGGGAGGAGCAAATCCTCATGGAGGTGAAATTCTCCACATCTGTGCCGCTTTGGCTTGCAGCGATGCTTTCGGAGGCCGGATTTCACATGCAGGGCTTCTCAAAGTACGGCGCCGAGCACGAGTTGGGCTTCCTCCTCGGCCAAGGTTCCTCTCGTTTGTCTCGCAGCGCCGATTCGCAAAGCCTGCCCAAGTGCCAAGGCAACATATATGTTAAGGAGCTGAGAAGGAGCGTGTCAATATGATCGAAAGCATTCTTACCTCTACGGGAAACGAGCCGTTTACGATACTGAACACTTTCGCAGTCCTCGGGACGGCGTTGGCGCTCGGGCTTGCAATCAGCCTAGTATACATGTGCTTCAGAAGGACCGAGGGCTTCTCCAGGGGATTTGCGATGACTCTCATCATGATGCCCGCGATAGTCGGTGCGATCGTCTTCCTCATAGGAAACAACGTAGCAAGGGCCTTCAGCTTGGCAGGCGCCTTCAGCCTCATCCGCTTCAGAAGCGCTGCCGGTGAGCCCCGGGACATCGCCTTCGTCCTGTTCTCCCTCGGCGTCGGCCTTGCTTGCGGTATAGGTTATCTTAGCTACGCCGCCCTTTTCGCGGCCATCATGTGCGCTGCGATGGCTGTAATGCATTTTGCGGGGACTGCTGGTCCCAAGTCGAGCGTGATGCAGCTTAAGATAGCTGTTCCTGAGAATATGAACTACCAGGGGCTCTTCGACGATGTCCTAAGAAGACATGCCAAGTCATGGCACCTAAGGAAGATCAAGTCCACGGATTTCGGCACAGTATTCGAGCTGGTATTCACCGTTAACCTAAGAGCAGGCACCGACAGCAAGAAGCTCATAGATGAGCTCAGGGCCAGAAACGGCAATCTGAACATAACGCTCACTGCCCAGGAGACGGAGGATACTGTCTACGCCTGAGGAACGCAGTTACGCAGAAACATGGAGGGAAACCCGGCAGTTTGTCGAACCCAATAGGCGGAGGTGACGGCAATGCTGGAAAGAACGAAGGATCGCTTCATCCTGGCGATGAAACTGCTGGCGATAGCCTTCGGCCTCTTCCTGATGCTCTTCTCCTTCGACGTTTTCGGGGAAGGTTCCATCCTTGAGCAGATGATAGGATTCGTTATCCACTCCCTTCCCTCCATCCTCATCTTGGCGGCAGTGGCGGTCTTCTGGAGGAAGCCATGGGTAATGGGTTCCGTGCTTATCGCAGTTGCGCTTTTCCTGGCAGTCAGGTTCAGGCTCTACAAGGAGATTGTCAGCTTCGTTACCGTTTGCCTGCCGCCGCTTGTTGCCGGGCTTGGATTGGTGATAACCGGCAGGAAGGCATGACAGGAGCAGAATGCCCGATTTCAGTCCCAAAAAACCTATGGGCCGGCTGGAACAAGGAGCTTTCCAGCCGGCCCATTCGCATGCAAGCTGCCTCTTGCCTACTTAATGAACTTGTCCTCATCCAGGTCCCTGAATGCCTGCCTAAGCTCTTCCTTGGTGTTCATCACAATAGGCCCTCCCCAAGCAATAGGCTCCCCAAGCGGGGTCGCCTCGAGGAAGAGCATGCGGGCTCCGTCGGGACCGGCCTTCACCCTCGCCTCGTCTCCGTCACCGAGCAGCACAGCGTGCTTCGCGGGGATGGTGCCGGAGCCCTGCGGCCCGAACTCGGCTGAGCCTTCGAATATATAGGCGAAGGCTGTATTGCCTGATGAAGTCCCAACCACCCATTCGCAGCCTGGCTTAAGGGTCACATCAAGGAAATTGGGCTTCACATAGTCCCCCTCGATTGCACCCTTCGTTCCCTTGTAGCTGCCTGATATCACCCTGATTTCGGCAAGGCCTTCCGATACTGCCGGTATCATGGCCTTCTTGATATCCCTGTACTTCGGCCTGCTCATCTTGTCCTTCGCAGGAAGGTTGACCCATAGCTGAGCTCCCAACATCCTGGGGCTCGCCTTTGGCATCTCCTGGTGAATGATGCCCGACCCTGCAGTCATCCACTGGCAGTCCCCATCCATGATGCTTCCGCTGTTGCCCAAGCTGTCCCCATGCTCGATATCCCCTTCTATAAGGTAAGTGACTGTCTCTATCCCCCTATGGGGGTGCCAGGGGAACCCTTTGACATAATCCTCGGGATTGAACGAATCGAAGGCATCAAGCATTAGGAATGGATCAAAATCATATATGTCGGGCTTCCCCAGCACCCTGACAAGGCTAACTCCGGCGCCATCTACCGTCCTTGTTCCGGTAACAGCCTTCCTGACTCCCCTTAATGTCATCAGTCACAGCTCCAATCATCAGCAATCCGCTGAACTTATCCCCTATCCGAAGACCAAGTTAACAAGCAGCATGTACGTCGCCGTTCCACCGGCTATGCTCAGAAGCACATTGCCCTTCCAGCGGTGCAGCCCTGCAATTGCCAGTATCGAGATGGCCTCAGGTAGCCCATGTGGGTATGCAGTCAGGCGGACATCCTTCAGACAATAGACCACTAACATACCTATCGCTGCATAAGGCAGGTTCCTTCCGAGGTAGGATATGAACCAGGGTGCCTTCTTCCCTTCCGGGAACATGATGAAAGGAAGAAACCTGGTGAGCATGGTCGCCCCCGCCATTATTGCCACTGTGATTGCCGTTTGAGATGCTGTCATTCCTCCAACGCCCTTCCTTCTCGAACGGAGCCCATGTTTCCTGCCTTGCGAATAAACATAAGCGCTGCAAGCATCATAGCCATGGCAGGAAGTACGAAGCTGTCCCTGCCGAAAATCAGGAGCGCCGCTGTGGAACAACCCAGCCCGATAAGCGCGGGCTTCTTATCCGCCGCCTGCTTCCACTGGCTGAGGAATATAACGGCAAAAAGGGCCGTAAGCGCGAAATCAAGGCCTTTTGCATCGAGCCCTGATGCCGCTCCTGCCAAATGCCCCAACACAGAACCTAAAACCCAGTAAGCCTGGTTCAGAAGCGCAACCATGAACATGAATAACCCCCTGTCCGTGCCTTCAGGATGCTTTGCCGCGACAAGCACCGAGAATGTCTCGTCGCACAGGGCGAAAATGATATAGGGCTTATATCGTCCCGTCCCCTTCAGACGATCCAGCATCGAGACGCCGTAGAAGACATGCCTTGCATTCACAACAAGGGTTAAGAGAAAGGCCAGCATAGGATTGAACCCTGCTGCAAGCATGGGTATGGCAACATACTGCATCGATCCTGCGAAGACGAACAAACTCATCACCGCAGTCAGAACAAGAGGGAAGCCTCTCGCGTTCATAAGCATCCCATATGCCATCCCCAGGAACATAAACCCCGTCAATATTGGCACTGTATGGGGGAATGCCCCCCTTAATGCCGCAATCCGCCTATCCAAGGACCATCCTCCCGCCTAGATGTCATTGCCGCTTCCGATAATCTGCGCTTCTATGCACATCTCAAGGTTCAAGTATTAATAACTAATATATCTTATACTCACCGACCGGTACGCGTCCATTTTTGAGGGATCGATGCCGCTTTTTCCTGGCTACGGACATCAAGTCAATGCCTAACCCATGGAATTATCGGATTTGCGCACTGTAACTGCAGGAATCAAGGTCTCGGAACAAGTGGAGAACCCTGCCGATGCAAAGGCATGTAACATGTCGCTCAAGCTTCAATATGAGAATCATCTGCTGAATCACCGATGACTCAATCTTCAGACGCCTGTTTGTCATCTCCAGGCTTAACTGCGAAAATTCGGAAGCAGCATGGGTTTCCGGATCAACCCGATGCTCATCGGACTTCTATGAGAAGCTGAGAGCCTTCTTGCTGAGGCTGGCAAAGCTCTCGAATAGCGCAGAGGACCCATCCGGTGATAGAATTCAGGATATGACAGCCCGGCTTCAAGCGGAGCTTCGAGCCGGGTATAGGTATGCATGAAGGCGCGGGGGCCATCGCTTCCGGAGGTAAGATGGGTTACGCAGAGCTTATGATGATAGCAGTGGGACTCTCCATGGATGCCTTCGCGGTGTCTCTTTGCAAGGGCCTAGGCATGTCCGTGCTGGACAAAAGGGGAGCCCTGCTGATTGCCTCCTGCTTCGGTGGCTTCCAGGCATTGAACCCCCTTGTCGGTTGGGTCCTTGGGAAGCAGTTCGAAATGTATATCGTAAGCTACGACCATTGGGCAGCCTTCATACTTCTTGCGCTGATTGGAGGGAAGATGCTCCTTGAGGCAGCAAGAAGGAAAGATTCGGACGAGCAGTGCAGGTTCGTGCTCGACTATAAGGAGCTTTTGGGCCTCGGGCTTGCGACGAGCATAGACGCATTGGCTGTAGGCGTGACATTCGCATTCCTCAAAGTGTCGATATTGCCGGCCATCGCCACTATAGGCATAACCACCTTCGCAATCTCTTTCGTCGGCGTGGCGCTTGGTCACAGGGTTGGATCCAGGTTCAGAAAGGGCGCGGAGTTTGTTGGAGGTGTTGTCCTCATCTTGATAGGAACGAAGATACTGCTTGAACATACTGTCTTGCTTTGATTAGCTGAATAGCTGACCTGCGCTGTAGTATCACTAAGCCTAAGCGGGAGGTCCACATGAGGAACATCATCGACTACGCTCGCAGCACAGCCGGTGCAGGCTTCGACATCAAACCGTTGTGCGAGGCGGACAGCCTGGTGCTCTCCCAGCTGTCCTACTTGGACTTCAGCGGCGAGGTGCTCGGTCCTACCGACAAGGCGAAGCCTGCCATGCTCAGGGATGCGATCCTTTACAAGGGGATAAGGGCCTTATGCAAGGACACCATATTCCCGGAGAAGAACGAGAAGCTCCTGCAGGAGGTGCTTGACAGCACCCGCTTCGGAAGCCTTAAGCTTAAGTCCTTCGTAAACGAGGTGGATGACGGCGAGCACAAGCAGTTCGCCGCTGTCACCTTCCTATTGCCTGATAAGGCGGCCTACATAGCCTTCCGGGGCACGGACAATACGTTGACGGGCTGGCGGGAGGATTTCAACATGGCCTTCACCTACCCTGTGCCGGCTCAGCAGGATGCCTCAGCCTACCTTAACCAGGCGGGCAAGTCCAATGCCGGTGCACTGTTCGTAGGAGGCCACTCCAAGGGAGGAAACCTGGCTATATATGCCTCGGTGCGCTGCGAGGATAAGGTCAGAGGACGGATCGCCGGCATATTCAATCACGATGGACCCGGCTTCAAGGAGGATATTTACTCCGAAGAGGCATACAAGCAGATAGAATCGCTCGTGCACACAAGCCTTCCAACCCATTCGGTTGTAGGCATACTGCTGCAGCACGACGAGAATTACAAAGCAGTGAAGAGCAACGCTGTCGGCCTCCTGCAGCATGACCCCTTCACATGGTCAATCAAGGGGGGAGACCTTGAGTTCACTGAAGGGTTGAACAGCCAGTCCGTGTTCCTTGACAAAGCCATAGGCAGCTGGCTTTCCGGGCTAGCGGACGATGAGAGAAGGAAGTTCGTGGATGCTCTGTTCGAGATAGCTGACGCATCCGACTTCGAGACTATCCAGGATGTCAGAAAGAACTGGAGGAAGGCTGCAAGCGATTCCCTTGCTGTTATAAAGGACATGGGACCTGACACGCGGAAGATGGCAACTGAAGTGTTCAGCCTGTTCGAAAGGACAGTCAGCACGGGACTTGCCCGCGAGATAAAGGGTTTCTTCTCCAGGAAGCCCGCAGTCGGCAGGGACGACGAATAAGAACGCAGAGCCCGCTGAAAAGAAGGGAAGGCAAGCGGCCCGTATATAATAAGAATGCGCCAGACCTGGCTTTAAGCAAGATATGGAAGCTTTGGGCATATTTATGGCAAAAAGAAGGTAATCAGGCATGAGGGACTTCTTGGTTAGGTTGTTAATAAAGAACCCGGACGATGTGCGTCAACCTGGCGTAAGGCAGAAGTACGGGCAGATGGCCAGCATGGTGGGAATCGTGGTCAATCTTATCCTGTTCGCTTCGAAGTTTGTCGTCGGTACCGCCTTTGGCATTATCTCGGTGGCTGCCGATGCCGTGAACAATCTTTCTGACGCAGGATCATCTATCATCTCCCTGATAAGCTTCAAGCTATCTGAGAAGCCGGCCGACAAGGACCATCCATTCGGGCATGCAAGGGTTGAATACCTGGCATCATCCATTGTCGCCGTGATAATAATCCTTATCGGCTTCGAGTTAGGAAGGGCTTCCATCAGGAAGGTGCTGGAACCTGACCCCATCAGCTTCAGCGCCCTGGTGGCGGTCGTACTTGCGACTTCGATATTGGCCAAGTACTGGCTCTATTCTTTCAACAAAACGCTCAGCAAGAGGGTCAACTCGACAATGATGCTTGCAACTGCAGCAGACAGCCTCTCCGACGTCATGGCAACTTCAGCGGTTCTCGCATCCATGGTGATAAGTCCGCTGATCAAGTTCCAGCTGGATGGCTATATGGGCATCGTCGTGGCAGTCCTTATCGTGCTTTCAGGCTTCGGCGTCATAAGGGAGACTGTAGACCGCATGCTTGGCAAAGGACCCGGAATCGAGCTGGTCGATGAGATACAGAGCTTCATCATGAAGTACGACGGAGTCATTAACATCCATGACCTGCTGGTGCACGATTACGGCCCCAACAGGACATTCGCTTCGGTGCACGTGGAAGTGGACGCGAAGGTGGACATCCTCAGAAGCCACGACCTTATAGACAATATCGAGCTTGACTTGAAGAGGGAGCACAACATAAACCTCGTAATACACCTGGATCCCGTAGTCGTTGATGATGAATATGTGAACTCGATGAGGAGGCTCACCGAGCAGATAATCGAAACCATCGATCCGGCGCTTTCCTTCCATGACTTCAGGGTAGTCCGCGGACAGACCCACAGCAACCTGATATTCGACCTGATGATACCGTTCGAGTACCCCAGGAAGAAATCCGAGATAGCAGCTGCCTTCTCGTCTGCTTTGAGGAAGCGCGATGCAACCCTAAGGGCTGTGATTAACTTCGACAGAGGATGATAGGACCGCAGGCTTTGAGGTTCTCGGAGGCAGCCGGAGAGAGGCTGCCTCTTTCTCTCTTCGTAAGGCTGATATATAGGCTAACCGGGAATCCAATCAGCATTCGATTAGTTCACATACCCGTAACAAGGCCGTAACAATCTTCCCCTACTATGATGTTGAAGAAGGCAGGAAGCCTCTACGGCATGGCTCAACAGAAAGAGGGGAACTTCATGGATAACAGGAAAAGGACGTTATTGGCGATACTGGCGGCGGTGATCATAACTACAGGTGTTATCGTCGCAGGCCTTGAACCTGCGGCGGCGTCCGGGCTTGCAGAAAGTGGGGAGACCGCACAGACAGCCCCCATCAAGGAAGCGGATGTATACCAAGCAAGCGACTATCCAATCGACTGGAAGGGCGGGGCAACGAAGACGATCATACTAAACGGAAGCTCCGTGGAGGTCAAGGGGACAGGTGCCACGGCCAACGGAAGCAAGGTAAGCATAACCGCCTCGGGCATATATGTCATCAGCGGGAAGCTCGCAGACGGCAGCATATCCGTAAACGTGGACAAGAAGAAGGACACCGGCATCATATACCTGGTCCTGAACAATGCGCAGATTACTTCGAAGGCGAGCGCTCCGATATGGATCTACGAGGGAAAGAAGGTAGTCATCCTGCTGGCAGACGGAACTTCGAACACAGTGACAGCCGGCAGCGCCGTTGTCCAGAACGCAGATGAGGAGCCAACGGCAGCCATTTACAGCAAGGCGGACCTTACAATAACAGGAAACGGGAAGCTCACTGTGGATGCCGGCTTCAACGATGGGATCACAAGCAAGGACGATCTCAAGATCACATCGGGGACGATAGTTATAGACGCCGTCTCCGACGGTTTGGTCGGCAAGGACGGAGTCAGTATCGCAGGCGGAACCCTTACCATCAACGCAGGGAAGGATGGAATCCGTGCCACCAATGACGAGGACGAGGGCAAGGGTACCGTGATTATCCACGGCGGTGCCTTTGCGATAACGGCCGGAGGCGACGGAATTCAGGGGTACAGCCTGGTTCAGATAGAAGGCGGAGATTTCAGCATTACCACAGGCGGCGGTTATCCCGGAAAGAGCGTCAACTCTGGCAACGAGAGCTTCGGGCCCAAGATGCCGACGGCTTCGGCGGTTGCCGATACAGACGAGAGCATGAAAGGGATCAAGGCGGAGAAGAAGCTCGTCATAAACGGCGGAAAGATATCTGTATCGTCCTACGATGACAGCTTGCACAGCAATTATGATATGGAGGTAAACGGCGGCACGATAGATGTGAAAAGCGGCGATGACGGCGCGCATGCGGAGAACAGCCTTACGGTCAATGGCGGCGAACTTAGGATCGATAACTCATATGAGGGGCTCGAAGGCGCGACAATCACAATGAACAATGGCAGCACCTACGTTAACTCGACTGACGACGGCTTCAATGTCAACGCCAACGGAGGCAAGCTCATTATCAACGGCGGTTCGTTGAAAATCGTAGCCGGAGGCGACGGGTTGGATTCAAACGGCAGCATAGTGATGACAGGAGGCACGGCATATGTAGATGGACCCACTGCAAACAACAACGGAAGCCTTGACTACCAGGGAAGCTTCGTGATAAGCGGAGGCATCCTTGTAGCCTCCGGCAGCTCAGGGATGGCACAAGCTCCCGGCTCCTCCTCAACGCAGCCGTCAGTGCTGATGTTCTACACAGGCACTCAGGCCGCAGGGGCTGCAATTGTTCTTAAGGACGCAAGCGGGAGCAAAGTCCTTGAGTTCACCCCCAGCAAGCAGTACTCCTCGGTGGCCATCTCCTCTCCTCTGCTTAAGGTGGGTTCAGCCTATACCTTGTACTCAGGCACAAAGGAGCTGGTTAAGTTCACGCTGTCCTCGATGACTACATATATGTCGGAGACGGGGACGATGACTCAACCAATGGGACCTGGCGGTAAACCGGGAGGGCAGATGATGCCGCCCGGAGGGATGATCAAGCGGCCATAACAAAGAGGAAACCAGGAGGTGTGGGGCAATCCCTCACCTTCTTCCTTTTCCCTGGCGGTCATACCGCCTTATACTAGTCCCAGGTGCTTCTTACCATATCAAGGGAGTGTGTGTGATGATAATCAGGACCCTTGCGGAGAATACGTCGATGGACAGCAGTTTAGGCTGCCAACACGGCCTAAGCCTCTATGTCGAGACAAGTGCGCATAGAATCCTTTTCGATATGGGAGCCGACGGGCTTTTTGCCGAGAATGCAGCAAAAATGGGGGTGGACCTCCCTTCGGTTGACATCGCCTTCGTCTCCCATGGGCATTCGGATCACGGAGGCGGCCTCAGTACATTTCTCAAAGTGAACGAGAAAGCCAAGGTATACGCCAACAGCAGGGCATTCGAACCCCATTTCGCAAGAAGGAGCGGAGGTGTGAAGGCCTTCATAGGCCTGGATGCGAACCTTCTTGACGGGTGCAGGATAGTCACGGTCCATGGAAGCCTCAGAATCGATGACCAGCTTGAGATAATGGCCGAATCCGAAGGCAGTTCCTTCAGGCCCTCCGGGAACTCAGACCTTCTCATGGAACTGGGTGGGCAAATGGTCGAAGACGACTTCGGGCATGAACAGAACCTGATCATCCGTGAAGGCGGCAGGTCGGTGCTGCTTGCAGGATGCGCCCATAACGGCATAGTCAACATAATGGAGAAGTTCAACAGGGCATACGGGCACTTCCCCGACTCCGTCATCGGGGGATTCCATATGTACAACAAGTCAGCCGGCACAAGCGAGGATCCAGGCTTCGTTAAGGGCGTTGCCTCATACCTCCTTGAGACGAAGTCAGCCTTCTTCACATGCCATTGCACTGGATTAGAGGCATATGACCTCTTAAAGGGACTTATGGGATACAGGATAGGTTATCTTGCAACTGGAAGCACGCTTACGATCTGACGATGGATAGGTAACAAGACGACCCTTTCCGGACGGGAGAGGGTCGTCTTGCTGACTCGGTGCTGCCCTACTTGCTCTTATATATCCTAAGGGACATCGCAATCGCCTGTTCGCGGGTAGCCATACCGTAGCCTGTCGCCTTCTGAGCGTCCGTAGTCGCCCTCGGCATGAACCTTCCCTGCTTGTCTCCAAGGATGATGCCGATCTTCGACATGAATTTGGTGGCCTCGAATGCGAAGGCTGAGATATCAGCCTGGTCGGCGAAGTCCTTGACTGCCTCTATGGTATAATCCCCGTCCGGCCTCATCGCCTTGAGCGCCCTGAAGAGCATGGTAGCGCACTGCTCCCTGTTGATGAGCACGAGTGGAGAGAACTCCGTAGGGGATGTCCCCTTCGTTATTCCAAGGTTCGCCGCTTTCAGTATCTGAGGGTTCACTGTGTCAGTAAATGGATTAGGTTCTATGGGGGCGCTTGCCAACCCGGTTGTCTTCTCATACAGAAGGACGGCAAGCTCGGCGAACTCCTCCCTGGTGATGGGCTTTGTTAGGTCCTTGCCCTTTAGAATCCCCGGGATGAGATCAAGCCCGTCCGCTTCCTCTAGCTCGGTGGCGGCCCACTTAGACGCATTGGTCCAGGCAGGCATGTTGTGGGAGAGTTCGTCGGAGAACGGGCTGTAGATGATGTCTGAGCGCCCTGCCTGAGGGTATTTGTTCAGATTGTTCAGCACATACCGTATCTTGATCTCATAGCTTTCAGCCTCATAGCTCTGCATGTTCTTATCGAAGTAATCATCCACGCCGATAAGTATGTACTCGACTCTCAGAAAGGAGCTGTTTATAAGCTTGAAGTCGTTTTCACCCATCTTCTTCATCCAGATCTCCGTCATCATGCCGTCGCCTGAAATCGCGTTTAGGAACTGCACTTCACCGGGTATCCTGTCGGTCGTTATCTTGAGGAATGGCTGTCCGACTGAATTCTTCTCCACTGTAGCAGCTACCAGAGCCGGCTTGTGGTTGATGAGAGCATCCGGATCGATGCTCAAGCCCTTTGAGTATATGTACTCGTCAGACCATTCTGAATACTCGTAAGTCTTGCCTGCGTCAAGCGTGGTAACGAAACGGCTGCGGAAAGTCAGAGGCGCATCCGGGAAATCCCATCCGGAGGCCTTAATCCCCGTCAGCAGCTTGGCATCCTCCGGGAACATCGCAGAAAGGCTCGCCCTGCCGGATGTCACATAGGATTGCGCACGCACGAATGAGGCGGAGAGGCTGTTACTAAGGCCGAATTTCGCCGAATCCCATTCAGGCTTATAGTGCCAGCCTCCGTCGCCCAGCTTGTAGTCTACCTGAAGCTTCACCGTAAGCACGCCGGAGGTCCAACCCTCATACAGCGTCCTGAAGTCATCGGGCATGCTCGCAGTGAATACGAAGTAGTCGTTCATATAGTGCTTGACTCCGAAGTAGGCCGGCTTGCTTATGGCAAAGGACTGGGAAACAGCAACAAATGAGGCCAGGAAAATGATGATGGTTGCGAAGAACGCAGTTTTTGTTGAGAGTCTCATAGTCTACCCTCCCATGCATTCATATGGGCTTCGAGTGTTGGCCTTCAACTTGATGATAAGCCTTAGAAACGCAATTTCAATCAGTATTTAAGGTCGCCTAATATCAAAAAACGAAGTGCCCCCCACCTTTAGGCCGGGGGGCACGTTATCATTTAACGATGTCAGATTATCGGCCAAGGATCCGATATTCCTTCGTATTTAACCTCGATTCGCTTGTAGGTGAGCCTTCCCAGCTCTCCCTGCCCGCTCCAGATTGTAACGAAGGTCTCATTCATATCGGCGTACTTCGCCACCATGGTGTACATCTTGACCCCGTTCAGGAAGAAAGTGAATGTGCTTCCGCACTTGGCAAGCTTGATTACGTTCTCTCCCTGGTAGTAGATCGGGCCAATCGGCCCTTGTTCCTGATAATATACATAGTTATCGTGATCCCATTCTTCGATAAGCCAGCCCTCATTCTCGGTGCTTCCTAGGCACCATAGATCGACATAGAAGCCATTGTCAAAACTCCAATTTATGCCATCCCCCAAACCGATTTCCAGCCTTGCATGGTTATCCTCGTCAACATCTAGGACGAATACCGCCGTCATCGTGAAATCTCCTATGAAGTATACTGGAGTGGTTAAGCTCATATGGCTCATCGTTAATCCATCATCGACAAACTCGTATGAACCATAATTTGAATACCAATCCTCAATGGCGGCATCGGACGCCGTGAAGTCATATGTCCATGTCCACATCAGGCACCCTGAGCTGGAGACCGCTATGAGCAGAATCGCAGCGATTGCTAGCATGCGGAGATGTTTCATTGCGTACGCCCCCTTATTTCATATTCTATACAGATTATTATACGAATATTTAATTATTCCTCCCAATATTGAATAGAAGCCCATAAAAAAGAAGTGTTCTGAAAGCACTCGGAAAGCCAGCTATTGATAGCCGTTGATTGCGAGTGAACCTGAAGCACGTTTCAAGAATGCTGGGCTTGGGGCAACAGGAGGGCTAATGAAAGCCCAAGCTTGGTGTGAGCATTTACATGCTGATGCCTTACAACCAGTGTTATTGCCAGTAGATCAGTTTATAATCCGATTTCGGAAGCGACGGTACGCAAGCCCAGTATGCATTCCCCGATTAGTTCATCCAGCTCGATTCCAAGAGCTTCGCATCCCTTTAGTACGATGTCCCTGTTGACGCTCGCTGCGAAGCTCTTATCCTTGAACTTCTTCTTGACGCTCGTCACCTCGATATCCGAGACCGACTTAGACGGACGCATGAGCGCAGCAGCACTTATCAAACCTATCAGCTCATCGGCGGCAAATAGGACCTTCTCCATGTAATGCTTGGGTTCAGCTTGCACACAGATGCCATGCCCATGGCTAATGACTGAATATATGAAGCTGTCATCATAACCGGCCTTCTTCAGGATCTCAGGTGCTTTCTTGCAGTGCTCGTCAGGAAACATCTCATAGTCTATGTCATGCAGGAGCCCCACCGCCCCCCAGTACCCTACATCCTCCCCCGCCTTTTCGGCAAAGCGCCTCATCACAGCTTCCACAGAGAGCGCATGCTTTATCAGCGACTCGCTTCTGTTGTACTGCTTTAGGACTTCCAAAGCCTTCTCCCTCATCGGTGCACCCGCCTTCCACTTGTTTTACCTGGAGCCGGAGAAACCCTTACCGGGTTATGAAAAGCGCATCAGAATGCCGCCATCGGAATGATGAGTCCCATTGGATCCAAATCGCTTCGCCCGGCGCCACATCCAACGCCAATCCGCTGGATGATTAACTGGGTAGCTTCCCTATTTCTGCAGCCTGGCTATGACCTCGGCAGCCTTCTCTGGCCGCCAGTCCCTAAGAATTTCAGCTATCTCCTTCTGCGTCTTCCTGCTGATGTTGTACTTGGTAGAAATCCAAATGCCCACGGACAGGAAGAGCATAGGGGCAAGCACCATAATCGCCCTTATTGCGTTCTGTGCGCTTTCAGGCTGGGCAAGCACTGTCTTGCCGGGCTCTGCCTCAATGAACCCGTACCCGCCTATGATGAGCATCACGACGGATATCACTATCGCCTGCGCTGTTTTGTTGGTGAAGTTGACACAGCCTCCTATCAATCCGTCTTTTCTCTCCCCGAAGACCAGGGCGGCAAAGTCTGAGACATCCCCGAACATGGTATGAGGGACTAGGCCAGGGCCGCTTATCCCGAAGCCGATGAATGCAGCCAGCGCATAAATGTAAAGCTCATTAGCGCCCGGCTTCACCAATATCAGAAGTGCGGCGCAGATGATCCAAAGCACCGCACCGAAGCGGTACGCGTAGGGCTTTCCCTTAAGACCGATCATCCTCGTATAGAAAGGAAGCGCCACTATCTGCATCGAGAACATGAGCGCTGCCGATATCAGCCTCGTCATGTTGCCCTGCCCCGCTGCTGTAAGGTCCCTGTAGACATAGAAGTCCACAAAGAAGAAATACAGCGCGCTCATCACTACCATCGTGCTGCTTAGCATCAGGAACATCGTAAGATACCACCTGAAGGGCTTAAGCGACAGAAGCTTCGGATAGCTTCTTATGCCGTCCTTGTTCTTGACAGGAGGGGAGACGATCTCCTCCCTTGCGAATACCCCTGTAGTAAGCACAGCCAGGGCGAAGGCTGCTCCGAAGATAAGCCCCATGACGATGTATCCCTTGCTGCCGCCGAATGCATTGACGACCATGCCGGGAACCGCCACGCACAGTATCGATGAGAAGATGCTGAAACCCAGGCGCCATCCGTTGAAGGATGCCCTCTCCTGATAATCAGCGCTTATCTCAGCTGAGAGCGATACATAGGGTATCATAACCATTGTCTGCACAGTGCAGAAAAGAAGGTATGAGCCCAACGCGCAAAGAACCCTTAGCGCAGTAGAATCGAAGCTGTATGGGAAGAACAGCAACACGAAGGATATTAGGACGAGCGGCGAGGATACTATGAGATACACCCTCCGCTTCCCGAAACGGCTTCTTGTCGCGTCAGAGATGTTGCCCATCAAAGGATCGCTGATTGCATCCCAAAGCCTGGCTACTAGCATGACGAAGCTAATCCAGTAAGGAGAAAGGCCTACTGTCAAAGCAAGAAAGCCGGGATAAAGGAAGTTCACGATATTGAACGAGCCACCGCCGAAGATATCGCAGGCACCGAAAGCAAGTTTGTTCGCCAGGTTGTTGCCCTTCATGTAATCTCCTTGTCAAGCAGTTATAGTAAGATTAACTAATAATCACGGAAGGGGTGAGCCGAATCAGGAAGTTCCTTGATTACATTATACACAGCGAATTGGTCTCCACTACCCTAACGTTGGTAACGTTCGGTTTCTACTGCGTTGTGCTGGGCATTTCCCTCTTGCCTTCGTTCTGCATCCTCTACAATTCCATAAAATGGCTGTTGGCGGACCCAAGCTTCGCCAGATCCCTTCTCTTCTGCTTCACCCTTCCTGCAGCAGCCTATGCCTTCTTTATTTCGGCAGCTATTGTATTCGGGATGACAGAGCGCATCATCACTTGGGGCATGAAGCCCGGGAAATATCCTCCGGCCTCGCTTACCTTCGTCCGATGGCTGATAAATGGCGGACTGCATACTGTCGCTTTGAATACCTTCCTTCCATTCATCCAGGGCACCGCGATATACAAGATGTTCCTCAGGCTCTGCGGATGCAAAATCGGCCGCGACGTCTTCGTCAACACGAAGAGCCTGCATGACGTCTATCTTCTCACACTGCATGACGGAGTAGTAATCGGCGGAGCCACTGACATCACCTGCCATATGTTCGAAAACGGCATGATAGTCCTGGATTACATCGAAATCGGCAAGGGTACGCTTATCGGTGCAAGCTGCAGGATCGGCCCCGGCATACATATCGGCAAGGACTGCACCATAGGCATCAACTCATATGTGAGAAGGGGCAGGAGGATAGAGGACGGCTCAGTGCTCATATCATTGCCAGCGCTTCCTATCAGGTATGCCATGAGGCTTATGAACATGAGGGAGAAGTCGGTTTCCAAGGAACAGTGACAAGTGTTCACGCGATATTCATATCCTTACATGAATGCATCAGGGGGCATCTATGAAAAGCAGGAACGATAAGGTTCTGGAGTGGGCTGTTACGAAAGCGTCGAAGGAGTACAGGGATGATGTCGCCATTTTGGCGGTTTACGGCTCATATGTTAACGGTACGTCGGATGAGCTGTCAGACGTCGATTTCTTCTTCATTCCCAAGACGGAAAGGGGCCTTGGGCTAAGCAGGACCTTCATCATCGAAGGTGTAGGGTTCGACCTGTTTCCGATGAGCTGGGAGAGGGTCCATGGGCTCTCTGAGTTCCGGGAACCCCTGGCTCCGCTGCTGGGCGACTCGCAGATTGCCTTTGCCTCATCTAAAGACGACGAAAGGCGCTTCCTCTCGCTAAGGGGGAATATGCAGGACAACCTGCTGGATGTAGCGTTCATGCATGAGAGGGCGGCCGCTTCGCTGAACAAGGGATCGGTTTACTTGCGCAAACTGCGTTTAGAGCACGACATCGGCGCTTGCAGGCTGCTTGCTGGCAGGATGCTGCTTTGTCTTTCTGATGCGGTTGCCTACAAGAACCAAACCTATTTCAAGAAGGGCCTGAAAAACCATTTCCACGACTTAAGCTGCATGAGTTCCCTGCCTCAGGGCTTCCTTGAAGCCTATGACGGAATAGTCGGAGCGGAAAGCAAAGCCGGTCTTAAGGCGTCCGCCGAGAAGATGGCGTCCTGCTGTAGGGCCTTCCTTGGGTTTGATTCTGATGCTCTGCATGAGCCTGAGCCATGCGGTTCAGTCACCGAAACCAAATCAATAGGCGAGGCGTCGATAAACCACGATGAGCTCGTCAGCTTCTATGAGGAGACTGTGTCCACTTTCAACAAGGTCTGGCGAAGCTGCGAAGGAGCGACCCGCAACTGCCGAAACGCATTCATTGCCGGTATCTGCCTGCAAAGGGTGCTCGATGAGGAGGTGCCCATGCTGGGTCTGGACGTGCTCAGCAGCTTCGCTTGCAGCAGCTTGGACGCCTTCTTGTCAGCTGCGCACAAGGCAGAGAGCGTAATCATATCAGCTATCGAGAAGGACGGACCGCTTATGCGCTACAAAAGCGCAGAGGAGTTTCTATCCTGCTCATGATCAACCGAAACGCAGTCCTTAGACTGGTTCCATGAAATCCTTGGATCTGATATCCCGATACCTCTTATCGGACAATCACGTCATTCGGGATTGACCGTACAGAAGTCGCTCCTGTGAGTATCATCGCTACCCTCAGTTGAACCAGATAGGTCTCAAGCTGCTGTTTGACGGCTTCAGGCCCGCCTCCTGCCCCAACGATTGCTAGCGGCCGCCCAATCAGCACCGCATCCGCCCCGAGAGCCAGCATCTTCAGAACATCCAGCCCGCTTCTTACGCCGCCGTCAGCGAGTATCGTCAGCTTGCCCTTGACAGCTCGGGTTATTCCCGGCAGTACATCAGCCGTTCCCGGGGTGCAATCAATCGCCCTTCCGCCGTGGTTGGACACCACTATTCCGGTAGCCCCGGCCTTTGCCGCTGCGAGCGCATCCTCCGGCGTCATTATGCCCTTGAGTATGACCGGCACTTTGACCTTCTCCACAATCTCAGCGATCTTGTCCGGTGTCTTTGGTTCGACCTTTTGCCCAGTAAGCGCCATATTCACGAGCCCCGCGGCGTCGACATCTATTGCCACAGCCCTCGCCCCATGATTTACTGCCCTCAAGGCTTTCTTGACGATCTCCTCGTTTACCCTTGGCTTGATGACGGGAATCGCCCGGCCTTCAGCTTCTATGAGAGCCTTCATGGTTGAATCGTACACTTCGGAATCGCCGCCGTCGCCGCCCATCCCTACCGTGCCTGCCAGCACAGAGCCCAAAATCATTGCGCGTGCAAGCTCATCCTCAGTAAGCCCCGGCATCCTGTTGACCTTAGTTCCGGCCACCGCCGCCCCAAGGATCGGCATGCTGAGCTTCATGCCGAAAAGCTCCACTTCCGTCTTAGGCTCGTAGGCCTCATGCAGGACGCGGAGGTTCACCTTCAGCTTAGCAAGGGCCTCCAGGTTATTCAGAAAGCCGCTTCCCGTTCCCGCCCCTCCGTAACCTGGCACCTGACCAGCGCACGCCACGCCGTTGCAGTGCTTGCAAACGACGCAAACACCTTTAAGTTTCTCAGAAGCCACATGCCTTACTTCCGCCATATCAAGAGCCATGGTGAACCTCCTTCATATATGCAGATATCATCCCGTTAGCTATAAAGCAAAGCTTTCTAGGATGCCGGCCATCGTGTCCAGGCTTGAGGCTCTCATGTCCTCGCTCATAAGGGGTATCTCGAAAATCCTCTTGCCCCTGAACTTTTCCCTGATTATCCCCAGGTACTGCGCCTCCTGCTCTTTCCTGCATTTCCAGAAGTCATCCTGAATCTCGCAGGGGAGCACTTTATTCACAATTATCCCTTCGACCCTGATGCCATATTTATCGAGCATCGACACCGCTTTCTCGGTCTCGTCGATGGGCAGCTTCTCAGCATTGATGACGAACACGAAGGCCACGCGCCTTTCATCTGTAAGCACGGCCTTTGCTCTCAGGATACCCTCCTGGCGCCGCCTCAGGATCTTAAGCACCTCGTCTTCTTCCAGGGCGTGCTTATCCGAAACCCCGTTGTGCTCGGCCATAGACTTTAGGGCGATGGATCTGCTCCTTTTGTTTACAAGGCTCTCAAGCCAGGCGCCAAGCAGGTCCGGAAGGGATAGAAGCCTTACTGTATGTCCGGTAGGCGCTGTATCGAAAACCAGCCTGTCGTATTTTCCGGCTTCATCGTTGATCAGCTCGACCACCCTGTCGAAGAGAGCCGCCTCCTCAGTTCCGGGGGATATTGCTGCGGCGTCTATCTGTCTGCTTATCTGCTCCACTATCAAAGGGCTCACGATTTGCGAGAGGTTTGCCCTGACCCTCTGCATATACTGCATGCTCTCCCGTTCACCGTCGATTTCCAGCGCATCAAGGCCGGGAAGCAGGTTCATGACCTCGTTTCCTATCCTTCTCTCGAAGATATCTGATGTGGAGTGAGCCGGATCCGTCGAGATAAGAAGGGTCCTGAACCCCAACCTTGCCGACGAGAGCGCGAAAGCAGCGCTGCACGTGGTCTTCCCTACTCCACCCTTGCCTCCAAAGAAGTAGATCTTGGATTTCCTATCCGCATCATGCGTCGAAACCGTAATCACCCCACTTCTCATGCCAGATGTTCTGTCTGCCGGACATCCTGAACTGCCAACCTTCTAGCTCATCAGCCAGCAGCGGAAGCAATTCAAGGGAGTAATAGGTGGTTGGCAGCGGAATACCGAGCATGTCCCCGAAACAAAGCAGGATGAACTCATCCATCTCGTTATGGCTCTCCTTGATCAGTAGCGCCTTGGACTTCCTGTTGTAATCCGTCGCGCCCTGCCAGAATAGCCTGATGTTGTTGAGGACCTCCAGCCAGATATCTTTCCTCATGGTCCCTCCCCTGCAAAGGATGGATATTTGCTACTTATCGCAGTTCTATGATCCAGCCATAGATTCCTTCGATTTCATTTAGCAGATGTCATCCGCAGTTATAGTTTATTCCTGATTTCATAGCTTATGCATGTAGTAATATGCAAACATTCGCGTTTCTGCCCGCAAGTCGATTAGAGCTGCTTGCTGGCCGCATCATAATCCATGCTATTCCGGCTTTTCCATATACAACGCCAAATAGTGCGCCATTTGCGGCTACTTTTTTGACTAAAATGTTCCCACAGTGATAATATACAGTCATTGGAGTTTTTACGCTTCCAAGAGCAAGGGGCGCCTGCCCCACCGAATCGGCGAACCAGCAATGCCGCATAGCGCGTTAGCAAGAGGCCGAAATGGATTTCAAAGAGTACGCAGAGTCAATTGAGAGGAAGCTTCAAAGGAGTTTCGATATCGCAAGGGATCATTCCGTAAGCGGGGCCCGCTATGACCTTTACGCGGAGTTTCGCATGAGGAATGAGAGGTTCATATTGTCAAAGAAGGCTGTAATATACGCCTTCGAGAACAACGAGTACTGCCTGATGCGTTATCTGCCTGAGCTTGCAGTCCAGGATGCCGTCCGATTCACGGACGACATCGTTGCTGCCGTGCAGGAGCTCATAAAACCCGACAGCGAACATATGTCCAGTATCCTGACTGGCATAATCGTGTTCGGCGACGGCAGCGAAGGGGATGTCAAAGAGGCATCCGCGGCAGTGCGCAGGTTCAGGTATCACAGGAGCTTCTCGTTAGGTTTCAGGGGATGGGTCGACATAAGGCTGTTATTAGTTTCATTAAAGGAAGGAGTGGTAGCTGCCAACAAGAAGGGCGAGCAGGTCAGCAAGGTCTACGGGATATAGCTTCTGCGCTTATCTGGCTATTCGACAAGATTGAATAAGGAGGCGCATACCTTGAGTTCATTGTTGATTGTCATCGGCAGCATCGTGGTTTTTATTATCGCTTATGCAACATATGGCGCTTGGCTTGCCAATAAATGGGGGATAGACCCCAAGAGGAAGACCCCGGCGCACGAGATCAACGATGGAGTAGACTATGTACCGACGAAACCGGCTGTGCTTCTGGGCCACCATTTCGCATCAATCGCCGGGGCGGGCCCAATAAACGGCCCTATCCAGGCAGCTATCTTCGGTTGGGTCCCTGTGCTTCTGTGGATCATCATAGGAAGCATCTTTGTTGGCGGCGTACATGACTTCGGTTCCCTTTTCGCTTCGGTAAGGCATAAGGGTAAGTCAATCGGCGAGGTAATCAACGTCAACATGGGCAAGACCGGAATGAGGCTGTTCTCACTCTTCGCGTGGCTCACCCTGATACTGGTAGTAGCAGCATTCACCAATATCGTGGCCAATACCTTCCATTCAGTGCCGGCTGCCGCATCCTCATCCCTCATGTTCATGGTCCTCTCGATAGGATTCGGCTTTGCAGTCTACAGGAAGGGAGTCCCGCTCGGGCTCGGCACTGTTGTTGGCGTAGTGCTCCTGTTCCTGTGCGTGTACCTCGGCTATTTATTCCCCCTGACCCTGTCGGTTAACACCTGGATCATCATCCTGATGGTCTACATCTTCCTTGCTTCGGTAACCCCTGTATGGATACTGCTTCAGCCCAGGGATTACCTGAACTCGTTCCTGCTTTATTCAATGATAGCAGGCGCTGTGGTCGGTATAGTTATCTACCATCCCACCTATCAGCTGCCCGCATTCACAGGCTTCACCGTGAATAACCAATACCTGTTCCCGATGCTGTTTGTAATCGTCGCCTGCGGAGCCATATCGGGCTTCCATTCCCTTGTGGGCTCCGGGACGACTTCCAAGCAGCTGGACAATGAGAAGGATACGAGGCCCATAGGATACGGCGCGATGCTCATAGAGGGCGTCCTTGCCGTAGTGGCCCTTACTACGGCTGCTTACCTGTCGAAGACGGACCTGGCCGACCTGCTTAAGGGAGGGCCCGTCAACGTCTTCTCCTCAGGTGTCGGAACCTTCATGGCGAAGTTCGGCATTCCTTTCGACATCGGCAAGTCGTTCGTCGCGCTGGCGGTCTCGGCGTTCGCCCTAACCAGCCTTGACACCGCGACGAGGCTCAGCCGCTACATATTCCAGGAGTTCTTCACCGACCCCGCCAAACCGAAGGAGAAGCAGTCTCCACTTACCAACATGTATCTCGCAACGGTAATCGCCACGCTTATCGGCGGATATCTAGCAGTTGGCGGCTACGCGAAGATATGGCCCATCTTCGGCTCGGCAAATCAGCTTCTGGCGGCCCTATCGATGCTGGCAGTAGCCGTATGGCTCAAGAAGACGGGGAAGAACTACAGCATGCTTGTCGCGCCGATGATCTTCATGCTTGTGGTAACGCTCACCGCATTGGTGCTCCTCGGCAGGACGAACTTCATCAACGGCAACTATGTCTTCGTGATCTTCCCCGTACTGCTGTTCATCCTGGCAATCGTGCTTGCGGTAGTAGGATATGGGATTGTCTTCGGAAAGAGCGACCTGAAGGACAGGAAATAGCATTATCACAAGGTGCTGGTTCTAAAGAAGGGGCGTCCGGTCGTACAAACCGGCCGCCCCTTCTCTTCAGGCCCGCAATGGCCTCCTTAATCTACTTATCGAGCTTTGGCTGATATCGCATATGGCCTGCTTCCTATGGCTGGTTATGTTGCCTTGCATTCCTGATAACACGTCGAGGGTTCTGGGAGTTGCCAAGCCTGCATGAAACGAGATGCAGATGTTCGTAAAACCGACCATGAATAAAACAGCCACTAGTGACATTTATCACTTATTATACTGGTGTGCTCTTCATAAGGACCGAGCCGAGGATACTCGGTCCCCTCCTTAGAGTGTGGCAGGAACATGGGTTTCCTCTCTTGAAGCCCTGCCACGAAAGCCGCCCCGTCATTGGGGCGGCATATTTGTCTTAAGTGCTGATTCCATCGCATTAATCTCGATGTCCCTTGTCAGTTGACGCACTGGCCGGCTATCAAATGAACAGCGTCTCAGTTTCCATCATCTGCACAACAGTCTTGGACATCGTAGTCGGCTTGCCAGCCTTAAGCTTGTCGATAAGGCCGAAGTACTCCAGGCAGGTCGTGCAAGCGAGAAGCTTGACACCCTGCCCTTCAAGTTTTCTCAGATGGTCCAGAACCAGCGACCCTTCGCAAAGCAAGTAGACTCCGGCATTCATGAATATGATCTCTTCCGGTTTCTCCTCTGCATCGCCCATGACTCTGAGCATGCCTGCCATCAGCAGTCCGCCCAGCCTATCGTCGCCATTACCCAGCTCTTTCGATCCAATTATGACCGTTTTTGCCATAGCCCCTCCAACGCTTTCGCCAACTGATGATTTACAGCTGAGCCACCGGCTGTCGGATATCATCAGCTGACCCTAAGACTTCAGGCTTTTGATGAAGCATATGATGCGATTGGCCTCAGAGAATCCCGAGCGCAGGTGAAACCTCTCGCTTTCCAGGTTATTCAGCTCGCAATCGCTTGCGATCTCCTCGCATCCCATCTCCGCTGCCCAAACCTCACAGTGCCTCAGAAGGTCGGACGCAACGCCCTCGCCTCGATTCTCAGGCATCACGAAGATACCTTCCAGGTAGGCTGTCGGGCTTCTCTCGGCCCCTTCCACATAATCACCTCTTATGCTGCAATGGGCAAAGCCGATTGGCTTACCTCCGTGCAGGCATAAGTATATGATCCCTTCATTTCCTTCAATGATACCATCCATCTCGCATCTGAGGTCTGCCTTATCATGATCCGGCCAAAGGATGGACGCCATCTTGGTGAGATCTTCTACGTCCTGCCGTTTGGCGACTTTAATCTGCCTCTTACTAGCCCCGTCCACAAATGCGTCTCCCGTCTCATTAGAATGGCTGCTCAAAGCTTAACAGGTATCACCTACCTGTCAAAAGGCCTCTGCTTCCGATCATTCTTTATTTGAGCTTGAGCTCTACTATGACTGAGGCCACACCGTCCTGTGAGGTCTCGCGATAGTAAGACAGCATGCCGGTTTGTCGGTCATAGCCGTATACGCGCTTGAAGCTTCGGCCTTCATGCACTATACCAAGAAGCTGCCTTCCGTCCAGGCTGATAAGAGATTGTGCGACCGACACTGCCACCCCGGTTATCGGGTCTGTATCGATCACCTTGCCCGGCTTCAATGTGTTTAAAGCAGCCGACGGAAGGAAGATCCCGCCTGAAGGCAATGCTGATGAGTAAAGGGAGTATCGCTCCTCGGTCTTGGCACCGCTCAGATATGTCTCCCATTTGACCAGCACCCCGGCGGGAGAGGAACTGGCCACACTGCAAAGCATCACGAGCGGAAGCTGGGTCCCCGGCGAGCCGTACATCACATTCACCGTCATGCTTCCTTCATACCTGAGCTGCTTTCCCGCTTGAGCCCAGGCGGGAGTTGCCCCTCCGCTCCAAGCCGCCGACGGTTGCCTGACAGATATGAACTCCGATACTATGCTGCTCTGTTTTGCCGTATCCATATTGCCCGATGCCTGTATCCTGTATAAGAGCACTCCTCTCGCCTCGTCGAAGACGCTGACGCTTCTCGATGCACCCTGGATGTATTCGAACCTCACTGCTTTGGTAGCGACGCCGTTGACATTGGTGGAAGTGTGCGTGATTGTCAGGTCCCTGGTCGCATGCTTCTCCGCCTTCGCAAGCGAGGCAGGATCCATCCATGCATCACCTACTCCAGGCACTCCTGCAATGAAGCCTGTGTCACGCGGTGCGCCTAAAGACCCGCCGCTTCCTATCACATGCACTGCCGCGGCTGCAAGCACTGTTGCGCCATCGTTCGAAACGATGTCGTATTGCACTATGCTTTCACCGGCGGGGCTGTTGTCGCCCTCACGAGCAGCCGACATCACATGGTATGAGATGCGAGTCCCTATCTTCAACCAGGATGGCGCCTGAGCCTTGGAAAGCTCAGGCATGAGCGAAAGCCAGGCGAGGATGTCTGCAGGCAGGTCGGTCCTGACAGTTGCTGAGCCATGATCCAAGGAGCCGGCTGCAGCAGATTCATTTGCGAGAGCACATAAACCCGCCATTGTTCCAAGTAACAGGAGCGCAGCCATGCTGACCAACGCGATTCGCCTCTTCATCCCACACCCCTCCATACTTCTGTCAAATGGCTTTGCATTAGTATTTGCGCAATTTCTCATTTATCCTTCCATGCCTGAAGCATTAGCGACATGAACTTAGTCAGACGCATCTAGAGCAGATTGCGGCAATTCATGAGCCCTTTGGGAAGCATCTGATAAGCAAGCATCGAATTCTGCTTGAAATATGATATTATTATGATATCATATAGATATAAGGGGGCGAGTTGGATGCAAGAGAGGATACTTAAGGCATGGCAAGGAATGCCGGTTCTGCTGATAGGACTGCTGCTCTATATCATGGCGATTCCTTCTGCCATCTATGGCGGAATTCTACTTGAAGAAGGCAAGGTTGTTGGAGCTTTGCCACTGGTTCTGGGCATCATTTGGCTCATGATAGGTTTCATACCGTTTCTAGGTCTGAAGATCGTGAGGCCCAATGAGGCGCTTGTCCTCACGCTTTTCGGCAAATACACAGGAACTCTCAGAGAACCCGGGTTCTTCTTCGTGCATCCCTTCAGCGCAGCTATAAATCCTGCTTCAAAAACCAAGCTCGGCCAAAGCGGGGATGTCGACAGCGGGCATCTTCAGAAGTCCGTAAGGACGGCCGGCAGCGGCGCTGAAGCAGTCGAGGCGCTCGGAAACAAAAGCATATCATTGAAGGTCATGACCTTAAACAACAGCAGGCAGAAAGTAAATGATACTCTGGGCAATCCTGTTGAGATCGGTATAGCCGTCATGTGGCGCGTGGTTGATACCGCCAAGGCGGTCTTCAATGTGGACAACTATAAGGAGTATCTGTCGCTGCAGTGCGACAGCGCCCTTCGAAACATAGTCCGCATCTATCCTTATGATGTTGCTCCCAATGTCGATACTACCGGAGATGGCGAGCCTGACGAAGGCAGCCTGCGTGGATCGAGTGCGGTGGTGGCAGAGCGCATCCGCGCCGAAATCCATTCCAAGGTTCAGGACGCCGGTTTGGAGATTCTTGAAGCGCGGATCACTTATCTGGCTTACGCGCAGGAAATCGCCGCTGTGATGCTGCAGCGCCAGCAGGCGAGCGCCATTATCGACGCGCGCAAGATGATTGTCGACGGCGCTGTCGGCATGGTGGAACTGGCCCTCCAGAAGCTCAGCGCAAACCATATAGTCGAACTGGACGACGAGCGCAAGGCGGCCATGGTGTCTAACCTGCTGGTTGTGCTTTGTGGCAACAGGGACGCCCAGCCCGTCGTGAACAGCGGCAGCCTGTACTGATATGGACGGCGGGAAGAAACAGATCCCACTGCGCCTTTCCGCCCGCTTGTACGAGCAGATAGCAGCCTGGGCCGAGGCTGACTTCCGCTCAGTCAACGGACAGATCGAGTACCTGCTGACCGAGTGCGTCCGCCAGAGAAGGAAGACCGGTAAATATACTCCCGACGAAACTGGAGGTAGCCAAGGCCACGAGTAGTCCTTAAAGCCAATTACCCTCAGTTCGATTGAAAGCTCACAATTATTCCTGCAGCATCCATTTCTCAGTCTGGCAAATCTCCGAATAGTATCGTGCATGCTGCGTACATGAACGCAATATGATCAGAAGGAGAAGAGGGCTATGCATCTATGCATCAGCCCTCTAGCCTTGTATGGCTCATGTTCCATCTGCTGAGAAACGGGCGCGGGTGCCTGACAACAACGATTACTGAGATGTCCTGACGAGGCGGAAACCCAGGCTGTCATAAGCATCTGCTGGTGTGCCATAGTCGCGGTCAGCAGCCCGGCAGTACTTAGGAAAGTTTCTCCAGCTGCCGCCTCGCTTGACTCGATTAGAGCCAGTAACAGCTCCTGTCGGGTCTGTCTGATTCATGTCGGAATAGGAGCCATACCAGTCGCTGCACCACTCCCATACATTGCCGTGCATGTCATACAGCCCCCACGCATTGGGCTTCTTCTGTCCGACAGGATGAAGCTTTTGGGCAGAGTTGGCATCATACCAAGCATATTCGCCAAGCTTGGTATACTCGGGGTCGTCCCCCCATGGGAACCTAGTAGTGCTGCCTGCCTTGCAAGCATATTCCCACTCCGCTTCCGTCGGTAGCCTGAATGTCCCGATACCAAGCGTGTTCAGCTTGGCGATGAACTTCTGGCAGTCATCCCAGCTGATGCTCTCCACAGGGTTCATCGCGACATAACCGAAGCAAGAGGGCCGGGTGCCCATTACCGCTTCCCACTGCATCTGAGTGACTTCATAGATTCCTAAATAGAAGGATTTCGTAATAGTCACTTGGTGCTGAGGTCCCTCGTCATTTTGCCTGTCAGCCTCCATGCCGGAAGATCCCATCACAAAGTTGCCTTCGGGCATCAGCCTCATCTTGATCTGAACCTGTTCAGCCCCCGGGATTGCTATAGCTATCTCCTGTGGCACGCTTGCTGTATCATCCTGCAAGGACTCTGCTGTCGTGATCCAAGTCATGAGAATGAGCCCTGTCAGAACCGATGCCATGATAGTCCTTCTCATGATTCTTCACCTCGATTCTATTTATTAGAAGCTCATTAAATTCATCTGATTTATTATTCATTTTATTATATTCTTTTCCTTCTTCGATGCTCAGAAATGGCCAAATCACTAATCATGCCTCCTGAAAAGCACTAATCAAAGCAGAGTTCTCTCAACGTTGCTTTGTGAGGTGATAAATACCTTGGTGTTGTATGCTTTTCCGGGCTCTTCGTGATCTGCAGCCTTGTTTGTACCAAGGGAAGTGAACCTGAAATGAAACTCGTGGCGGTTTGGAGGCGTGTTGATCACCGGAATAGATGGTCCGCTTGCAGAAGGTGAAAGATGCTTCGCATACAAGGCAAGAATGTGGATCAGCCTTGCATGAAGTGCATACACATGCTTTCTAAGCTTAGTTTTTGCTCTACCTTGGATGGCACATCCATCCCAGATTGCCATAATGAACCTGATGCATGACTTTGATAGAACAATGGATGAAATAACTTCAGAACAGAGAGTACCTTACGAGGAAGGCCGAAAGAGGAGCAGTCTTCCCAATTGCTGGCATAATGCATGATCCTAATCACTGCGCTTATGCTTCTTACCTGGGTTTGTTACTGGTGCGCCACCCGCGGATCGAACGCGGGACCCACTGATTAAAAGTTCCTAACCTGCCTTGTGTATACAGGCATTTAGCTGGTCAATCAAAAATTTCTTACTTCTTGCCTTTCATGTGTTATCTTCGCCTTAGCTGGGATTATCAGTTGTCTATGTGCTTTCCTACCGTCGCGTGTGTGCTCAATATGTGCTTTAATGCTTTAGCAGGTATTTGAAGCATCCTTATATCAATGATAGTATATTTTGTTTCAAGTACAAACTCGGAAAGTATAGAACTGGCTCCTCATAGCCGCTTTCTTCTTCAGTTGCGAATAATCCCCCTTCTATTAGCTTCAATTTCGCTACTCTGTCTACTTCATCATCTTTCGGACCATATACTACTTCTAGATGCTGTACAGCGGCAATTTCAAATAATCTTAAATGTTCAAGCAATTTCTGTGATTCTCTTACGATATTTATTCCAATACCAGCAGTAGTTGTGCCGCCTATCCTTCCAGGTGGTATAACTACCACTCCAGGTATTATCTCAACTAAATCAACAACGTGCCCTCTCCAAAGCTTGATTCGGTCCTCCATGCTTACTTTTTCTGACAAGCCTACAAAGCCTTTAATAATGTAGGGAGTCAATAGCTCTGGCCAATTATCATAAAGTATCTTAAGTAGTTGTACATCGGACATGTGCTCATGATCGGATATCTGTAAAAAAAACATTTCGTCCGAGTATGAGCTTATCATGAAAACGTAAACAAGATGATTAGTCCTAGAGACCTTGTAACAGCCAGACATCGGCAATCCTAAATGAAAGTGGAATATTCCCCAGTTGTTTAGTAGGTAATCATGCTTATTCTTTTCATTAAAGATCTCCCGTTTTGATGTGTATGGATTTAGGTCTCTGCCCTTCAGTATGGCATTTTTAAGATTCCCAAGTCCGATTTTCTCTTGCACTTCCAACATAGAAGTATCAAAAACTCGTGGAAATCTGATGCTTCGTTTCTTTGGTGGCAGTATCCTTGCTTGCACAGCACCGAACTTCATTGTTAAAGTAATCAAGTCGTCAGAGGTGGGAGGTACGTGTCCGAGGTACTTTAGCGTTTCATTTGCAATATCGTGCCAATCATCAAGGAAGCTAGCCTTAATTGCCATATTATCACCCCCACTGCTTACTTTACCTAGATGCCTAAATAAAACAATAGCAATAACGATAATCATCATCGCATTGCGAAATTCGGTCGTCCATTCCTTCTTGGTTTCCACCTATTCCGCCCAAATCGGCTCAATCCTCGCTCTGGAGAGCTGGACTTTACCGTCCGAATCTGCCCCTGAGAATTCGTAGATCAGAGTGTTATGACCTATCGGAAGAGTGTAGGCAGCTTCAAAGATCCCGGTGGATACATTCGTGATGCTCTCCCCTTCTATCGTCTCACCAAGCTGCTCCTTGCCATCCTTGAATATCTTCAGCTTCACGTTCGTTGGATTGTAGAGCTGGCCAGTCCTATTGTAGAACTCCGCTCTCAACCAGATTGTATCGCCCTGGATGTAGCTCATGCAGTCAGCACCTCCATCGTTAAGCTTCTTGCGTTCGCACTCAATTTCGTTTTCCTATCCTGGGCTATGCAAGGCAAGCTCCTAGCCTCCAGGCTGCTTACCACTCTTCTGGTCTGAACCTGCAGGACCGTATTCCTAAGCAGTGCAATATGACCTATAGTGCCTCCGCTTTTAGACATCGTTAGTGAGTACCCTGTTATCGGGCAGTAGAGAGTGAACTGACCTTCAGCACCTACGTTTGTTGAGCTGGCACCATCAAGGAGCACGTAAACCAAAGGTATCTCTGAAAACCCCTCTGATGCTGTATCCCCGTTACCAACGAAGAGCAGTCGCTTCATCAAGTCCGCTCCGCTATCGGAAGCAGTACTCGCTTCTCCAAGCATCTTCAGTATCTGCTCTATTGCTGCCAGGCCCTCAGACAACGTATCCGAGAAACCGAATATATCGTAGATAGCCCCCAGCAAGCCTTCTGCTTCCATGCCCGATGTGCTCGTTCCCTGAAGCGTATGCCTAGCCAGAACACTCCCGGAAGCTTCTGTAATGGATACTGTTGCCCCAGCTAACGCTCTTCTTAATGCTACCTCACCGTAGCTCTGGGCCTCGCTACTGCTTATGCCCTGGATCTCAAGTCGAACAAGCAAGGGCCCACTCGACTCTATTAGGCTGCTTGATATCCCTAGGCAGCTTAACAAAGTGGCAAGAGATCCTGTTGCTGAAGACATCGAATCTGATGAACCAGTAGGAAGTGTTCTTTGGATTACTAAGCCATTGGCTTGAGAAGGTGTCTCTGATGCGCCACCAAGGCTGATTCTTGCTACTAAGGAAGCATGGGCTGATGAGATATCGGTGCCAGCACCACTTAGTAACAGCCGAATAACGAATGGCCCAGATCCCTCCGAATAAGAACCAGATGCTCCTGCTATCTGGACAATGACTTCATTATTAAGGCCGAATATTGGATAGCCTAAGGCATCTAAGCCGCTTGGAAGTACTGGTCTGCCATACATCGTCGCAGCACTGAAAGCGGTCTTGCCCAAATGAGTGTAGCCCATGATAACTCCTTACAATCCGTAGAAGCCGATATTGCCTGGTACAACCAATTCAACGGCCCTTAGCTGATAGATACGTCTTGGGGATCCTGCCACTGCTCCGGATGTGCTTAATGTGTTCATCTCAGCGTATGTGTAGACTTCAGTGTCTCCATACTGAATGCGTATGCAGCCGAACCCTGCCCTGCCAACAACGCTTTGGAAAGAACTAACTGAGTCTAGGTCAACCGGGAGGCCATTATGGTTTGTCCTAACAATATTCAGATTATACCCATTCTTGGCATAAGTACTCGCCCAAGACGGTTTGAAGGTCCCCATCGTTTCTTGAAAGGCAACCAGATAGAGAAGTGTCAGAGGGTCCCTATTTTTCATGAACCTGCTGGCCGAGCATCCCATTCCCGTATCGGTTAATGAAACCCCAGCGCCATTTGACCATAGAGCCAACTCGATAACATCACCCACCACAGGCGGAGTGTCTCCCCACTTGTAACCTGCTGTTACGCAGTAATAGTAGTTGTTTGCACATGAGCCAAGGCTCCCGGTAGCTACGCTGACCCCGTTCTTCTTCAACCGATACGAGATGGTTCGAGAAGCTCCGCCCGTATTTCGACCTCTAGCCCAAATCAATGGATGCAACGTGAAATCTAGATTGAAATTCGCAGTCACTGTAGGAACATCCGAAGCTGACAGGGTATAGGATATCTGCGGTGTGGCAGGCTCCGACGTAGGCAATGTGTCAGTAAGCCCAGTTGTTGCTTGGACTGCAGGGTAAGCCAGCGCTGCATATAGCTTTCTAGTGAAGATTGCCGCACCTGAGCAGGTAGGTAGCCTAGCCATTGCCTACCTCCTTTACAGTGCCAATAACTGCTAGTTTGGGAGCTAACCCTACAACGCTCTCAATAGTCAGCGTTCTGGCTTCATAGTGATAATTCCAAATCACCTTAGATGCTTGGAATTCCGTAAGTCCAAGGTTCAATAGATTGATGTCCCCGCTTTCAAGGAAACCTTCTGGTAAGTTGCAATCCTCGATGAAGTACAGCATACATGCCTGCCCCCTAGGTCTTAATGCCCGAGTAACCGAATAACTGAGCAGTCGCTTCCATATTCTTCACACGCAGATAGGCATCATTATCTACAGGAAACCCTTCCCCTCGAAATATCAGGTTCTCGCCTTGCCATTGATTATCTATCAGGAGCAAGGAGTTGGTGCCATCCGTCCACCATAGCTGCGCCTTAAGCGGACCGTTAGCAAACGCATAGGAAACGATTGCCTTCTCCCCTGCACTAGGTCGAATATCCAGGAATGAACCTGACGCTACCGACCCAGAGCCCTTAAACACATCTCCAGCCGCTATCTATCTCACCTCGCTTAAGTCTTCTGCTCTAGACCGATGTAGAATGATCCGGCTTCGAACTCCGGCTTCTGATTTGCCAGCACCGTAATGCCTTCAGTGAGAGCTCCTGTCGATATGCAGTTACCTCCACTTGCCGCATCCCACACCGAGAAGTGGCCGATGGCTCCCCATCCTGAAGGTGTTGCTTTATCGAACAGTACCGATGCAGCGGACTCTACTTTCCTGCCATAGCTCCCATTAGCCACAGGAGCATTGAAAGTTGCCTGCTTTCTGGCATAGCCATTTCCGGAAATCTCGTTCGCTCCGGTCAGCCCAGGATCTGCAGAGTGAAGAGCAACGTAAAGCCCAGCCGGAGGAGTAAGGCTTGTCCCCCTAAAGAGCAGGTTCAGTATCGCATTCTGTCCGTATGTAGTAAGTCCAGTTGCCATGAATTAGCCCCTCCTAAATAACTAGAACCGGCCCTTGATGCCAAAGGCCGGTTCCCCATTCCTGGTTCCATAATAGACATCCAAATCAAGCTTCTCGCTCCTCAGCACAGGCAAGTTTATCTTGTATCTGTACTGGGAGCCTGTCAGTTTTTTAGGCCCTGGTTCAGTGTGGCTTCCAAGCTGTCGGTAATAAGTGCCTTGGCTTCCGCTTCACCGAAAAGTGCCATGAGGTAGTTAATCCACTTCTCCGCTTTTGCATTAGCCAGCTTCAAGAACTCTTCCCAGAACAACTCTCTCGCCTTTGCCTTCTCTGTTTCTCCCCAGGTTCCGCCAGCTTTCCTGGGTTCGACGTATACCTGGTTCACTATCCTGGCTGCCTCAACGATTATCTCCTTGAGTTCAGTCAGCGCCTTCTTGACGCTGGGCTTCTTGTAGCTTATCCAAGCCACCAGAACGCCTATCAGCAAGGGCAGGAGCTTCAAAGCAAAGCTAAGCAATTCCCATTTCACATTCTCAGGCATTGTCTATCCTCCTCTTATTCGTCTGTTTATCAGGCGTATGCTCGATTACGCCATCCGTTGGCGTACTTCTCTAACTTTGGATTTTTGTCTATCAGCTTGCGGTAATGTTCCGCATGACGGTTCCTGACGTTAGCCAGGAGAAGGGCTGAGTTGGACTTGTTGATTGCCTCCAGCGTCTTCACGCACAGGAGCCCGGTAAGTTCGACCTTCTTGCCAATATCGTTCAGAGCCACCTGAACCAACTTGACCCCGGTCTTCTTCCCAACGTTCACGCACAGGTCTAGGATCTTCTGTGCAACAGCGTCCGACTCCACTTTATTGAGTCCTAGCGCTCTGTACCATTCGTTGTAGTAGATCTCCTTGGCTTGCTCTAGGGTCAGGTTCTTGATGTCCAGGAACGGGTAAGAGCGCTTGCTTATTCCGTACTTCGTCTCACCGCCCGGATCCACAGGATCATTGACGTAACCCCCTTCATGCTTCAGAACCATCCCGATAATCAGGTCAAACCTTCTCCGGTCTAAAACCTTATCTTCGATTGGATTGTTGGCCATAACCTACTTCAGTGCACCTCCTCCGGATTTGACTAGTACCCACGTAATCAGCGAGGCGAACAGCGGACCCAGGATCATCTTCCAAAGGTCCCAAGTCCTATTGCCTGTAGCCTTCCTTAGTTCGATGTGCTCCTGGCAGTGGCCATCCCTGAAGCCCTCCAGAGTGCCTATACGCTGTTCGTGGTTATCGACTTCTCTCCGTAGTACCCCCACTTCAGGAACAGCACGGGAGGTCGATTCCTCCAGCCTGGCCAAGCGATCTCTTACATCCTCCTGAAACTCTTCTTGCTTCCTGCTGCTTTCAGTCAGGTAGTTGATATTGGTTTCTATCCTGCTGAGCGCTGATATCACCGAGCCTCCCGAGCTCTTTGTGGGCATACTTCTAAACCTCCTAATTCAGTAGTACGGCAGGCGCCATCGGAGGCCCGAACCTGTAACTGAGCACAACGTTCCTTATCCTGGTTGTATAGGTTGAGTACGAAGAGACCAATCTGACGGATATGATGTCGCCTATCTGCACAGGGAAGCTGTAGCTTTTAGCGGTGTATGTAGTCGTTGTTGCAGTCAAAGTCGCAACTGGAGTGTCCCCTCCAGAGGTTGCATAAACCTTGCAGGTGCCTGTACCTGCCGACCTGTTCATCTCGCAATCAATACGCACCGTGCCGGGATGCTCAACTCTGAAGGATTTTACTTCTGTTTCGGTTGTGCCAGTAACCGTTCTTTCTGTCGGAGCGCTGAGCGATACCGCATCATAAGGTGAATTCAAGCCAGAACCTGCATGAGCGTACTTATTGATCACCGACATCATCCGCATATCAACCAAGTTACTGACTCCGGTCTCGCTTGTCGTTACCTGGCAAATGAGGATGGCATCAGCAAATTCCAGCCTGTCAGGAACAGCAATCAATCTAGCTCCTGCTGCGGTCCTTCCGCAGTTCGCTGTTTCAAGCCAAAGGTATATGTACTTGATGGAGTTGGCTGGAAGCGTCAGCTGAAAATCTCCAGAGACCGAAGAGCTTATCAGCCTGCCCTTTATGACCGCATCTCCTGTTCCTAATGAAAGTACTAGACTACCGCTAGAGTAAGAAGGAATAAAGCCAGCAAGCAGCGTGTTATCAGCAATCATCCCATAGATCAGCGCAAAATCCTCTTCGTGGATATTCTGGCCCTTGGCAGGTATTACTTTCGTTATCTCGCCTGCCATACCCATACCTCAACTGGCAAGGAAATGATCCTGTAATCCTCTGCCCTTTCAGTCTTCATAGCTCCTATGTCCACACGCAGAACCTTTCTTGTAGCATCCCAAATGAATGGGGTCCGATCCTGCATCAGCTGAGTAACCCTGTCTAGAATCGCATGGGCATTCTTGAAGCCCACCGCCTGTGAGTTCGCTTGCGGATCAGGCCCAACTACTGCGCTAACCTCCATCGAGTACCTCATCAAGATTGAAGTGCTGGTCAGCTCCGGAGGCTCGCTGCTCATGTCCCCGATGATGACGTAAGGCGCTGTAGCATTAGTAGGAGCCGCCTCATATACTCTATTCCCCACCAGGTTCCGAATGGCGCTGTCAGCGAGAAGCGCATCCCGAACCGATTTCTGGATGTCATATCCGCTATTTGTTAGCATGTTTTGCCCCCTATGAAACGCAATTAACTAATCAACAAGCACAGCGCTTGAACCTAGGTCAGATAGTTTGTACCGAAGGTAAGCGGAGCGGACCTCCAGGTCTTGCCCCTCTACCGAAATGATGTCCCCTGGCTGACAATTGTTTATCGAATTGCTCCAAGTAGTCCAGTCGCTTGCATTGGAGATGCTCGTTGTTGAGATTACTGTGCCTCCCCGGTTCACTTGAACGAAAGCAAATGAGGCGTTTCCTTTGTGCTCGAAGGTGAGCTGGTATGACCCCGGATAAGCCACTCTAAATCGCTTCAAGCTAGTGAGGCTCCCTGTCACCACCGCCCTGGTTGCCGCCAAGGTAATCGCATCGGCATCAGTATTAGCGTACGCAGTCCTTCCCCAGGTGTTGATTCGCCTATTATCGGTAATCGAACTAGGAGCGCTGCTGCCACCAACTGGCCCGTTCACTACCCAGAGTATCGTCTCTATGGCTCCGCTTGGCTTCTTCGAAGATTCATCAATACCAGCTGCTGTGATGTACCCACCTGTCAGCACGTAATACAGACAGATCGACTTTGCGGAGCTATCCCCAACCGTCACCGTTTCTGTCCCGTCGGAGATGAACACGTATCCATCGAGGATGTACGCCCCGGCTGTGAGCTGCCAGGTATTAAGCCCACCTGCTTGAGAGAGAAGCTTCAATTCGAAAGCCAGGTCCGCATTAGCATGATCCAGCCCACCGAAGAGCTTGTCTATTGCGCTGGCATGGTCAGCTGCATTGATGTTCCCGGTTATCGGGTAAGCAGTTATCGCCACGTTCTAGCCTCCTATGTCGCATTTCCAAGGACGAAGTGCCAGGTATAGTTGACCGCATACCCCGCCACCTTATTGATAGGATCATCCGCATGAACTACCCTGGCCAGCAGGTTGCCATCAACATCAAAGATTCCTGCTTCAGTAAGCTCCTCGCCATCAGCCACAGCTGCAGAGAGCAAGTACTGAAATGCAGCTCCTGATGTCTCCGGCATCGCTGTGGCAACCTTTTCTCTGTAGATCTCGCTTCCTAGAGCTGTGTCTGAAAGCGCTGCAACTGCTGTCCCAATGCCTACAGCGAACTCATCTGTTCCAGGAGGCATCAGAAGGGCCAGTCTCTTCCCTATCGCTTCGAGACCTAGAGAAGTGACAAGGTTGTGAGCCTTGACGGACTTCACAACCCTGCCTGTCTTTATCTCTATCAACTCAATCAGAACGTTAGCCTTCAGCTTCAAGCTGTCTGTTAGGATCATCCCCATATTCCCCCGTCATTGAACCTAGCTGTTCCCCAAGCTTTCGCAGCATTCACTTCAACAAGGTCGGTCTCCAGGCTATCGAGTATCACCAAGCTGTCAGTTATACCTCGATGCTCAGTGACAATCTCATCCGCTCTAACCTGGTAGGTTGACTGCATCCTGGGAGTCTGGCCCCCGGCGATTGCTCTCCAGTACTGCAGGTAAGAGAAGCGTTCAGAACCTACCAGCTCAAATGAAGCCTCGAGAACGCAGCCATCGATGTCCCTGATGGTCATCTTCTGGCATGTGACTATCTTGTTGCTGTACCCATACAGGCTTAATTCCTGGAACTTGCCCGGGTATAGGTTTCCCCAGTTGAGGCTCTCGAACCTTACCACAGTCGGGACCTTCCCATAAGCGATTAGAAGGGCCCTGGCTCTTTCATAGCACTCAGCTGAAGTCTTGAGATTGTCGTTCATCTCCACCTTCTTGTAGATGCCTGAACCGCCCTCAATCTGGGCCATCTCATAGATTGTATCCTCAGCTGCCAACCCTTCGGAGTTGCACCACTCTTCGGTCTTCTCTATTCGAGCAGAAGCCTGCGTCTGGCTCTTGAACTCAAACCAGATGTACTGCCCCTTCCTCGGAGCATAGTCCTTGGCGTACTGCTTAACTCCTGCGTAGTCTTCGTAGCTATCCGACAGATAGACGTAGCGCTCGCCTTGTCGATAGTAGAACATCCCCCCGCCAGGAGAGCTCGAGACCTTCTTCTCCTGCCTATCCTTGAAGTAAGGGGTATTCGATATATAAGCCCTAGAGAGCACATTGATAGGCTTTCCTACGTCCCATCTCTTGGCCATATCCGCTTCTGATGTCTTACCGGGTTCGTATGTGCCGGGAATGCCAGTAACTGTCTCAAGTGGGAATATGCTTTCCTGGTCATCAATCGTAGTCCCGCCTATTACTTCCTGCAGGTTCCTGTACTGAGAGGTCTCTCGAGTCACTCTCGGCGCTCTGATATGAAACCTTCCGGCAGCAATGGCAGCAGCATTCAGTTGCCAATTCGCATTCAGCACTCCCTGCCTGGGTTCAAAGAAGTACAGCTCTTTGCTTGGGCTTATATACCACTTATAGCCGGCTACCCTAGCCACTTCGTCGATTGCATCCTGAATCGTGAGATTCGGGAAGGATGCCTTGGCTATCTTGGGTCCCAGCTCAACATTGGTCACGTCTACGCTTTCGGCTCCTGGCATCTTTGAAATCAGAGCTTTCACGATGTTACCTGCATTCATTCCGCTGTATACCAGGTTCACAGGGAACCTATCAAGGAGCCTGGAGTAGTCCAGAGCCTTCAAGCTGTAATGAATCTTGCCGGAGTACTTGTCGGCATATTCCTGCTCAACTACGTCCAGCGTTCCTCCGAAGAAGGTGTCCGTACCATCCTTCACCCTTATCCGCATCGATCTGAGTGGAACTATCGGAACGTCGGTTCCTAGGTCCTCCAATTCAAGCGAGAGCGTACCCCTGGCGTTCAGTTCCACATCGATTTCTAGGGAGTTGTTCAGGGCCCAAGCGGTGACATTCACCCAGGAAGAATGAGGAGCATCGTACAGCTCTATGGAGAAGTTGGCAGTGATATCCACGTCCGATGCTCCCTTCCTTTATGCGTAGCTATTTGCGACAACACCCTTACGGACAAGCTCTCGGCTTATCCTCTCCATAAAGGCCCGTACGTCGCTTTCAGTGGTCCTATTGTTCAGTATCGGGTTATTTACCGTTATGTTGACAACGGAAGCGCTGGCACCCCTCCCGCCTCTCCCGAAGGGTATTCCAAGGTCGTTCAGTTTCTCCAACGGAAATACGGCTTCAGGTCCAGCCTCTCCGATCAGAGCGTTAGTAGGTCCCATTACTACACCGCCAGAAGCCATGGCAGGTTG
Source organism: uncultured Clostridia bacterium (assembly GCA_964545975.1). Classification (GTDB taxonomy): domain Bacteria; phylum Bacillota; class DTU025; order DTU025; family MWDF01; genus MWDF01. The sequence goes on from CAZJHY010000008.1 coordinate 55,441, forward strand.
CTGCTTGCTAGAAGCGAGCAGTGCAATCCCGCCTACAGCTATCGCTCCTATCGCAAGCGCTGCAGCAACCCCAGGCATAGTCTCCAGCCATGCTTTGGCTTGAGCAATGATCTCCAACCCTGCAATCCAATCGGCAACCATCTTCGCTACTGCTGTAACTGTAGACGCCAGGATAGATCTCCACAACCCGCTGAACAACTCTCGCCAATCGACCGTACCCGTAGCAAACATAGCTGATGCCTGCATGATGAAGTTCCCGGTTGCCTTGGCCATCTGGTCCAGCGTCTGGTCCCATATCTGCTTTGTTGTCTGGCCAGTGCCTTCCTGTGACCACTTCCAGAAGGAATTGATATCGAAGCCATACCCCTTCGCTTTACCGAAGAAGTCAGCCATCTTCGACTGCAGGCCATCGACATCCACGCCGAGTTTCTCAAGGCTCTCTTTACCTACCCTAGCCAGGCCAGTCCAGATATTGTTTACAAGAAGCTCTGAGTCAATACCGAGCTTGTCAGCTGCCTTGGTAAGCCAGCCCTCTATCTGCTCCCAGGTCGACTTCGTTCCCTGTGAGGTATCGTTAAGCCCCTGTACTCCCTCCGTTGCCTTTTCAGTACTCTCGGCAAGAGCCCCCATCCCTTCAGAAGCACCGCCGATTGCGGTAACTAGGCTTACCCTCATCGCTCCTGAGGAGTTGTCAGCAAACTGAGAGACTTCGTAGAAGGCCCTGCTTAGGTTGCCCTGTATCGAATTAGCTACATCCTCGCCGGTATCGCCCAGTCGGTACATGTCGTTTGCTGCCTGCATCAAGGCCGAACCGCCTACATCTGAAGTCGCAATCGAAGCATAAGACGGGCCACTCTTGGGCATTGCTCCGTTCAACTGAGCATAGCCTTTACCCGTCACCTCGTACTTCGAAAGCAAATAAGGACTTGGAGAAGTAACGTTCCAGCCTGAAGGCCCGGGATTGTTCAGATACACTTCAAACTGCTTCTCCAGCTGTTTCAGAAGATCATCATTCACCCAAGGCCCTGTGCTAGGTATAGACTTCAAAACCTGCCCTGGCTTAACAAGGTTCTTTGTTGATGTGTTGCTGTTCATTGCATCCCAGAGGTCGTAGTTGGTGCCCTCCAGGATCCTGCTCATCTCGTTTCTTGAGTATCCTAGTTCCTTCAGCTTGGTGTACCTTTCAAACTGCTTCTTCGTGAACTCGTCAGCGGCCTTCTGTGCTGTATTGCTGGGGTTAAGGATGTTTGACCATACTTCCTTCATGTAAGTTACGAACTTGTCCCAAACACTCATGTTGTCTCTTACTGTCTTGCTAGCCGAGTCCACGCTTTTATCAATCTTCTCAAAGCCTTTAACAGTGTTTTCAAGTTCAGGGCCAAGATCAAGCCTGAGCATCTCGGCCAGTTCGATTGCCGCAGTAGAGCTGAATCCTTTTTCCATCAGATAACCGACAGCTTCACCCTGAGTCTTGAAGCCCCGGACTGTATTCTCGATTGTTGTAATCTCACGGTTGGCAGCTTTCACGTTGCCACCGAACTTCTCGAAGTTCTTCTGCATCAACGTTACGTATTTAGAGAAGTCGTACCCGTTCTTGTTAAACAAGGTAGCCTTCGCCAATGTCGTTTCAAAGGAGTACCCAAGCGCCTTCATTAGCGGGGTAGCTTGAACTACCTGCTCACCAATTGAAGACATTGCTAGCCCGGATATCTGGCCTGCCTGCATCATGGCACTAGCAATACCACCAGCATCCTTGCCCCACCTGTTCGCCAAGGATGTAATAGTAGTAGCGATAGCTCCTGCACTATCCCCGGTATCGTCCGCATATTGAGCGGTAACGAAGCTAAGCTCGGTGAGATCCTTCTGTGCCATCTCCAACCTCGAGGCATATACAGCGACAGCATCGCCTACCGTACGCAGGGAGGCAGTTGTCTGCACGTTGGCAGCTAACATAGCCTGAGAAGCCATCCCGTAATTCGTCACCTGGTAGGAAAGTTTATCCAAGGCTTGGTCATACTCTTTATACTGCCTGACAAGGGCATCTATACCTCTCATAGCGTACTGGGCCGCAGCCATGCCAAAACCCACCTGAGCACTTGTCAGCCCAAGCAAACTGGTCTTTGCGCCCTTTAAGCCTGCCTGATACGCCTTGGTGTCAAGGGAGAGCACAAGTTTCAGTTCCTGTATCGCATTAGCCACGCTTCACTCTCCCCTTTCTGTTGTTCAATACTTCCTGTCTGCTCAAGCCCTGTTCCTGGCTTGATGGACCTTTGGCTTTCTTCTTTGCTTCCTTGGATACTTTATCAATGTAGCTGATAGCCATGCTGTACCAGCCTAGGGGCCATCCTCTGACCTCTATAGGGCTTACTCCGAAGAAGTGGGCCACCTGCAGAATCTCAAGGATTGCCGGTGACCCATCTATCAGTTTTTTGCTTCTTCTTCGTCGTTGAACGGGTACAGTTCAACCAGCCTAACCGCCCAGTCATCGGCCATTTCCAGGAATACTTTCTCGGTACTGTTACCTATGGCCGCCTTGTGAACCTCACTGAACAGAGGCTGTCCGGCAAGTTCCGGCAATTCCCCTGCTTGCCTTGCCTCATCGGTCTGGCCATAGTCCAAAGGATGATAAGCTGCCTTAAGCACGATGTCAGGAATGACATGCGCAGGCATCGCTATCCTGCCGGCCTTGCGGTCTTCTACCGTGTTGGCCTTCATCATCTCGGCCTTCCACCATTGGTTATCATCTACGGTGGGATCCATGAGAAGAATCTTCAGAGGCTTGCCATGGAAGTCGTAAGTCTTCTCTCTGTACCCCCTGGGATTGGACAGCAGGATATCAGCCAGAGCGCTCTTGCCCTGAACCGGAAACTTTATGCTCATTATTCCTCCTGATTGTTTAGAGTTTCGAGTACCAGACTGGCCCCGTTGTGTTGATCGATCTGTCGTTGGTCACCATGTCGTTTACGCTGGCCCCTATCCCGAACCGCTGCAGAAGCCCGATTGCCTGCCAGACGAAGACGCCATCGAGCTTTATCTCCACGAAGCAGATCAGGTCATCGGCATCAGGCCTTAGGTAGTTCAGCACAGCAGTATCGTAGAAGCCCGAAAGAGTCACGCTGCCATCCTGTAGTAGCGCTTTCTGCTTCTTCCACCTGCTTGCAGTAGGGCTGATTGAGCTTACATCCTTCACCTCGAATAGGTTGTCCAGGCTGAAATTCCTAACCTCTCCCACAATCGCAAAAGGAAGGTAAGCTCCTGTGATGTATACATAATCACCTGCAGGCACAGGGTCAGTGATCTCAACATGCCCTCCGGCATGGTAGAACGTGTAATACGATTCAGGCAGTTCTACCGCCGATTCGGTATCAGCCCCGATGAATACCCTCACTGGCACGTTAGGGGATATGAACCTCTTACCAGTCGCATTGATAGTGGCCTTCTTCCTGGTTGAGTCCAAGGTGCAGACTTCCTTGGTGAAGCTTAGAGCCGTCCCTTCAATGCCTGCGGATATCGAGACATTAAGGGCGTTATAGGTTGACATGCCTGCACCTCCTTAGGCTACGTAGGTTATATCGCCATTGCTCGCGAACTCGAAGTTGACTTCGACTGCACCATTAACTTCTCCGCTTATCCCTGCCCTCTTCACTATCCAGTCGCCACTTATCTCCGTAGTGACTCCGGAAGCGTCTCCTAGGGGCATAAGGGAAAGGTCGTTAAGCTCTCCGGTAGCCTCGGCTCCCATCAAAGCCGCCAGTACTGCAGCCTGTCCAGCATCATCAGGATCCAGATAGCCCGACATGGACATAGTGGCATCCCTCAGAGTGCTCTTCCTTTTCTTTGACTTACTGCCGAATGGCGTGACTTCAACTTCGTCACCGTTGATGTCAACGCTTGCCTGCTTCAGTTCACCGATTTCGGTAGAAGCGATTTTTACCTTGGTGTCTCTTGCTGAATAAGCCGGCATCATGTACCTCCTATATCTTCTTCTTTATACTCGTACCTAGGATTGTCTGAAGCCTGGCATTAAGAAGAGGAGCCACAATCTTGTAAGCTCCTCTCAGCCAGCCTCTCGCTTTCAAACCCGGATGCTGAAGCCTCTTAACAAACGTGTTGCCGAACTTCAGCGCTTTCTTTGTGCTAGGCAGTATCTCATGCTTCTTGGTTCCGTACTCCATCCAATACGCTTCAGGTCCAGAGGCTCCGACAGAGACCGAATTGCCGAATGCGTCTTCCTTCTTCGTCTTGATCTTGGATGCTGTCTGCCCTGTCTTTCTCGGTATCTTCTGTGATCCTACGCCAGCAATCTGATTGGCTCCGTCCATGAGCGCCCCTCTGGCTTCAACTACAGTTGCTTCAAGCAGCTGGTCGATTTTCATCTCGAATGGGCGAAGAGCATCCTTCACAATCATCGACTTAGGCATTAACTGCTTCCTCGCATGCGAAGAACTGATACTCCCTGGTGCTGGCTCCTTCGCTTCTGACAATCAGGGTTCTGCCCTGCCAAATCAGCTTGTAACCCGGACTGATATCAGGTCTTCGCCGGATGGTTACCAAGTGTGTTGCGACGATGTTCTGAACGAAGTGCTCGAACCTGGAGTTCATGCTCAGTGACTCTACATTGGCCCAGACCGTCTGCTGCATCTCATGATCTCTCTGAAGCTCGCCCGCTCCATCAGTGGGATTCGTTTCAATGGGTTTCTCGATTCTAACCCTTTGCGTAAGCAATCCTAGGTAGCTTTTGCTCATGCAAATCTCACTACCTTGAAACCGTCGGCAAGCGCATCCACTGCTATCGGAAGCTGGGTTGCTATGGTCCCGGTCACAACAGCAGCCCGGTTTTCGTACCAATGAGCGACCAGGAGAAGCATAGCGGTCTTCAGTGAGCTAGGCAGCGTTTCATATCCACAGGTATAGGTGATCTCGATTGCATTCGGAACATTCCGTACCGCTGGCCAAGACTTGCCGTATCCGGGCATGATTACTGCTGGAACTGCTGTATCGTCCACAAGGTAATCCCCCGAAGCTAGCGTCTGTATGTTCCCATCCACATCGATGTAGTTTATCCCCGTAACCTCTTTCAGAGGAGGCTCAGGCAACAGGATCCTGCTATCCCATGCGCCTAGGTACAGCATGATAGTTCTAGGAGTCAGGGCCCGCCAAGTCAGTTTCTCAATGTGCTCCCTGGCTGCCTCTATGAGAGTCCTAATCGTGATGTCATCTGCATCATGCTCGACCTTCAGGTACTCCTTGGTCTCGGCAAGCGTGATGCCATGCTCAGTAGGTTCTACCGCCATCTTAATGCCCAAACCTCATCACCTTGCCTTCCTGCTGCTCGGAGAAGGTCGCATGGCTCTTTCTATTCGGGGTTCAGCCATAGTCGTTTCTGCCTTCTGTCCTACTGGAGCAGCTGCTCCTACCCTGATCCAATCACGTGCCACAGGCTCGGGAACATCGGCAACTTCACCTGGACTGAACACCCTACCCCTACCTGCGAGTCCGCTGATAATCTTTACTTCCATCTATTGCCCTCCAGCCTATGAACTCACGAACTTGGAGAGGATATGCCAGCCGTTAGAGCCATTGGAAGCAATCATCGCTGCATCTTTGACTGCAAGGGCTAGATTGGCTGCTCCGTCTATCGTGTCCGTAGTATCGGGAGTTATAGTCGCCGTACCTGCCCCGATGTTCTTGATCAGGTACGCCTTGCCTGCATTGCCTGCAGCCGCCTTCGGGAGAGTCACCGCAATCGCTGTGGCTTTGTTGATGACCACCAACTCAGCAGCAGCGCTTATCGCCCCTGCTGTGGTGATGGGAGTCACTGCGTACTTGGTTATATCTACTGCCAGCTCAACGTCCTTGTTAGGCTCATCAGCAGTAGCCGATATCCTGCTATCCCCTGTAACGGTCTCAAGCTTCGCATCCAGCACAGCCTGAAGTCCGTCAACAGCAGCAACGTTGAGGGCAGTGGCAGCGCCTTCTGTAATCCACTTTGCCGCCAGGGCGTCATCGATGGTTACGATTTCGCCAGGATAATACGTCTTAGTTGCATTGCTGATACAAATGGCAATCCTTACTTTGGTGGCCATGATCTAGCCCCTTTCATAAAACTAGAGGGCAGGTGAGTCACCCCCACCTGCCCGGATGGTTATACCGCCTTCACCGTCAGGATCTTGAAGGCCTCCTGCAGGGCGATCTTTCCATCGAACCTGGTCATCCCCTTGAAGCCCACAAGGCCGTTGGCAGCATACAGCTCATTGAGCCTCTGCATCTCCAGCCCGGCGCTTTCGGCGACACGATAGAAGGAGAAGTCACCGAATATGATGACCTTCTTCGTGTCGGCTATTTCGTCAATGTAGGCGCTGGTGAGCACCGGCCTGCCGAGTAGCCTATCCGGTTCCTTCTCAGTGAGGCTGGGCTGCCACATGTAGTTGTCCCCGGACTTGAACTTGCGGATGGCCAGGGCGGTGTTGTCGTTCATCACCCAGACAGCCAGGTCACGGTAAGCCTTGTCAAGCTTGTGATAGAGGGCGAAGATATCGTTTACACCGATGGTGGAAGCGGTTCCGCTCTCCAGGGTCCCGGTTGCTCCGGTGATAATTCCCTGAGGTTCGCCAGTGCCTGAACCAGCCAGTATGGCCGCCTCTTCCGCTTTACCGAAAGCACGTCCGAATGCCTTTCCGAGGGTCGCCTCGATCGGGTACTTGGCATCAGCCAGGAGCTCTTCGCTGACTTTGGTTATCCTAGTCAGCTTGTAAGGGCTGAGCAGGATCTGGCTGAAGGTCGCGTCCGACTCGTTGTAGGCTTCGCCTTCGGACACCCAATCAGCTGCTCCATCGTCTGTGAGCACAGGTATCTGAGCTGCCCTGTCGGTTATCCTGTCTACAGTAAGCAGGGGCCTGAACGGGTTGTAGGTTATCCTGCTCTGTATCAGCTCGGGAAGGAAAGCCGCATCGGTCAGGTAGTAGCCCTTGTTGGAGGTCTCGCCGCCTCCAGTGCCACCTACGACCTGGGAACGCCTGCCGGTCCTTGCATACTCGCCGAATGCCTTTCTCTCCTCTGCTCCGGTAGAAGGATTATCGAGCGGGACTCTTCCAGCCCTGATCTCCTCAGGCTGATTGAGATTCCTCTCAAGCTCTTCCTGCCGCTCTCCCCGCTTGATGCTCTCGCCCAGATTGTCCACTTCAGCCATGATCTTGTCATAGCTGGCATGATCCTCGCCCGTCAGGTCACGCTTCTCCTTCTCCGCCTTGTCCAGGATCGCCCTGGCATCAGCTACTAGGGCAGCGCGCCTCTTTCTCAGTTCTATCAGGTACATTCCTTAGCTCCTTTCAATGGTCTCTAGTCTTTTTCTTAATATCGGGATTATGTTGCTTCTGCTTGGATAAGGTGGGATAACCACCTTCCTAACTGAGATGTCGGTATCCTTATAAGCCGGGTAGGTCACCAAGCTTACATCGAAGAGCCTCACCTTCTTAAGCTCTCTAAGTGGCAGCTCGTTTTCGTTGAAGATCCAGCCCTCTTCCTTGACTTCGAAGCCGAAGGACATCTGAGTAATGTCTCCTCGCTTGACGCTTACCATCAGGTCCTTAGCCCACTGGTTGGGAGGCGGGTCGATGTCTACCGCAAGGCCCTTATCATCTTCCCTAAGGCTCAAGGTGTTAGCCTTGGTTCTTCCGAGCACGTAGTTGGCGTCATGGTTGAACAGGGCCCTCACATCGTCTTCAAGCGTGTCTGCGAATGCCCCTCGCCTTACGACCTCATTGAAGTCCCATATCCTTGTTGGCTTATCGAAGACAGCGGCATGCCCTACAAGGGCAGGCTCATTGGTGCTTTCGTTGGTCCTTACTTCCAGCTGGTCGAAGATTATGTGCCTGCGCTCGATCTCGATTCGTGTTCACCTCCCTCTTCAGCCCTCGTTTGAGGCTTATCACTGGGTATCATGTTCAGTGGGGTAAGGTAGATCTGGCCTTGCTTATTAGGCAAGGGGTTCATATTCTCTAGGGCTCTCACGTCATCAGCGCTTAGCCAGCCCCATTGCCTTGCGATTGCGTAGGCTTCGTATCGGCTCTTGGTATCTCCCCTGAGAAGCCCGTCCACCAGAAACTCAGCGAAGAACCTGTCATCGTCGAAAAGCTTGAAGCCGATTGCTTTCTCTATCCTCACCAGCCAAGGCCGGATGGTGTTGACTACGAAGTTGATGCTCTCCTGCTCGACGTTCGCCCAAGTCGCCCTGTCAAGGTCCCCCAGCATGTGAGGAGGCACCCGGAACACCCTGGCGATTTCGGTTATCTGGAACTTCCTTGTCTCAAGAAACTGAGCATCGTTCGGAGGTATGGCCATCGCATGGTACTTGGAACCTTCTTCGAGTATGGCCACCCTGTGCTGCTTGTTCAGGCCCTTGTGCAGCTGCTCCCAAGACTCCCTGAGATTGTTCTTGCCTTCCTTGGATAGCTTCCCAGGATACTCAATCACTCCGCCTGGTTTAGCACCGTTGCCAAAGAAAGTGGCCCCGAACTGCTCTGTAGCGAGTCCGAGGCCTATTGCTTCCCTGGTCATCTGTATCGGTGATTTCCCAACTATCCCATCGAAACCAAGCCCTGCGATATGCAGCACCCTGTAGCTTGGAAGCCTGATCTGCTCTCCCTTCGGCAACCTGGTTTCGTACTGCAGGCTATCGTCAGGAGCCCTTATCGGTTTCGTTCTGTCCGGCAGCAGCGGCCATAAGGCTATCGGCCTTCCGGAATTGTCGAACTGGATTTCCGCGTAAGCATTTCCCCAAAGCAGCAAGCCCACCATGACCTGCTCCCAGAATGTGAATGAAGTCTGCTCCGGGTTCGGTCTGTCATGGAGGATGCTGAAGAGTCTATGCTTGGAAGCTCGCTTCTTACCCCCGACATCCAAACGTTCATAAGTTATGCAGGGAAGCGAAGCGACGGTCTCTGACAGAAGCCTTACTGCCGAATAGACTGCAGTGTACCTCATTGCCGAAGTCTCATTGACGCTGACTCCAGAGCTTAGGGGCTCGGAGCCCAGTATCTCCAGTATCCTGGGATCAGAGAGAGGTACGCCCAAGGACCTGGCAGCCCAGGTTACCAGGCTCCTTCCTATCTTCTCCCTTACACTCAAAGCACAAAAATCCCCCTCTCTTCATATACCGATCGGGTTTCCGAATGCCGCATAGCTCTGTCCAAGGCCATCACAATGGCCACAATCCCGTCAATCTTTCCCTGGCTCTCAGCCTTGTCGGGCTTAAGGTTTCCCGCAGGATCCTGCTTCACCGCCACGTTATCGGCCATCCAGCGAAGTACGGGATTGCCTCCATGGTTAAGTTTGTTAGCCAGAAGCCTGCGTTCAAACTCACGCATAGGAGTGGCCATGGAATAGAAGCCCAGTCCGAAGCCTACGATGGTAAGCCCTTCATCCGTGAGCTCCATGGCCAACTGGTGCGCCTGAAAGTATCTGTCAATGTTGATGTCAACAACCTGAAACTTCTCTGCATCTTCGATGATCTGTTTCTTCACGTAGGCGTAATCAACAGCGTCTCCAGGCGTAACCTTAAGGAAGCCCTGCTGTTCCCAAGCCCTGTACTGGTCCCTGTACCTGTTGGTTGTGTCACTTAATCTAGCTTCCGGGCACCAGCACCGGACAATCACATCAAGTCGCTCAGGGTCGCTTTCATCGGGAAACAGCAGCGCCCATGCAGTGATATCCGATACAGAGGAAAGGTCCAGCCCACCGTAGCATACCCTGCCTCTTAGCTTCTCTTCATCGATGGGCTCCAAGTTGTTGCTGTCCCAGAGATAGAGGGATATCCACCTGTCTACCTGCTGGGTCCACACGTTCAGATGAAGTCGCATGAATGCGTTCTGAGCAGCTGGCATCTCCTTCGCTTGCCTGGCTTTCCTTGACAGGTCTTCAAGCGATGCAGAGATTCCTAGGTTGGGGTTAGCCTTCGCCCAAGCTTCAGGATCTTCCCAATCGTCACCCTCATCGATGGTGCTGATGAAAGCGAAGTAGTGGTCATCCTGGATGGTACCTTTCAGTACCCGCTCGGCGTACTCGTGCTGCTGAAAGCAAACCGACTGGCGATCAGTCCCGGCTGTCGTTATTGCGAACACAAGGGGCTGCCTTCTGGCTCCTGTAGCAGTCTCTATCTTGTCCCATACGTCTCGGGTCTTATGAGCGTGAAGCTCATCAACGATTGCCCCATGAATGTTCAAGCCGTCTAAGGTGTCAGCATCAGCGCCTAAGGGTTCGAACTTGGAGGCTGTACCATCAACGCTCAAGTTGTCCTTATAGCTCTTGATGCGCTTCCTTAGGGCAGGTGAAGCTTTCACCATGCGCATGGCTTCTGAATGAGTAATCCTTGCCTGGTCTCTCTTGGTAGCAGCTGTATAGACCTCAGCACCAGGCTCGCCATCCGCAGCAAACAGCAGAAGCCCGATGCCGGCAGCTAAGGTAGACTTGCCGTTCTTTCTGGGCACTTCGTTATAAGCAAGGCGAAAGCGTCTTAGGCCATCTTCCTTAAGCCATCCCCAAAGTGAGCCCGCTATGAACTCCTGCCAGGGCTCTAGCTCGAAAGGCTGCCCAGCGTACTCGCCCTTGCTATGCCTTAAGAAAGAAAAGAACCTGATGGCGTACTCAGCCAGCTCAGGTCTCCAGATAAGCCCTCGTTGATATCCGTCTTCCCTGTCCCTCAGGTGTCGTTCGCAAGCTAACCTAGTTAACTCAGACGCTGGAGTCTTGCCTTCGACGACATCAAGGGCGTACTTCTCTACTTTGCCAGTCTCAAACCTCTGGCTTTTCCGCACGATCTCAACAGCTCCTCAAACGGGTCTTCCTCCTTCACCTCTGCCTGAACGTTCAATCTCGCCCTGGCAGCTGGTGTGAGCCCTAGTTCTACAAGGTACTGCCTCATGAGCATCCGCTCTTTCTGAGCAATCGCCACCGCCGGATGCTGGTAGGAGTAACCCTTATCCGTAACAAGCACCATGCCTTCGGCGTCAACTATGGCCTCTGCTTCCTTCCATCTGGCATAAGAAGTACAGTAGCTGGCCAGTGCGGCCCGATCGGCACGTGTCAGAATGCTCAGGTCCTTGAGCGCTCCACAGACTCGTTTCCACTCAAACTTCGCCGATGAAGAAAGGAATTGTGGTGGTGAAGGAATGTCCGAATTTTGGTATACCTCTTTTTCCCTCTTCTCATGGCTAGGCCTTCCATGCAAATTCTTCAGTTTATCAGGCTGTGAGCTCGGTCCCCGGGCTCCCATTTCTCGCTCTACCCCCTCCCCCCCGAGCCTAACCCCATCAAGAAAACTCAGGGGCGCACACGCAAGCCTGGGCTGTCGGTCTTATGCCAAAGTATGAAAGTTTGGACCTCCCCCTACCCTCTGGATCGCCCACGTCCCCAGGCTCCGTCTTGCCTGGCAGTCTTCCTCGAGTGGCATGAGTGGCAGAGCGCTTGAAGGTTCGAAGGGTCATCGCTGCCTCCTCTTGCCCTTGGGATGATGTGGTCAACGTCAGTAGAAGGCTGTCCACATTCTAGGCAGAGAGGATGTTGTCTTATGTACCAGGCTCTGTACTTCCTCCACCATGTCCCGTAGCCTCTGTCTGTCGCTGTCCCTCTTTGCTGATCGTAGCGCTTGTTCATGAGGGCTTGGTGCTCCGGGCAGTATCGGCTTCTAGTGAGCTTGGGACATCCCGGGTACTTGCATGCGGAGAGTAGTCCTTGTGCCATCCTCTCGTTATCTCTCTCTCTTTTGGGACCTGTCGGTCCCCTTCTTCTCTTCTTCTCTTCTTGTTCGCTTAGGGCTCCTTGATAATAGAAAGAGAGACCGCCGTCGCCAGCAGGTCTCTCGAGAGCTTCTTCCTATGATCCTTGATAACCCTTGCGCATACGGTCCTTAGCAGAGCCGGTGGTTCTTTCGCTGCCAGGATCCTCTTCTGCGAATGCCATGCTGCAATCGTACACATCTGAAAAAGGTCTTCTCGTTCCAGTCCCCTGATCTCGTTCTCTCTTATCGCTCGGGCCACTTCAGCCTCTATGACGTCTCGGTGCCTTGAGAGAAGACCTTCAAAACCGTCTCTTCCTTGAACCATGCTGGCTATCACTTCACATCCTCTCTACATATATATGTGGAAGAAAATCGAAAAAATATAACCAACTCACGCAACTATTTTTGATAATTCCTCAATAGCTACCAGTAATATCTTATGAATTGCAGGTTGCGTTACGCCCATACGCAGGGCAATTTCCCTCTGCGTTTCGCCATTGTATATATATCTGTACAATGCCTCCTGCAGGTGCCCCGGAAGGGTTGAAAGGGCTTCTTTGAGTGTGATCAGGTTGTGCACGTCTGTGGTCCACCTGGCGAAAGCTTCCGTCTGCAGAACCGTCTTATTAGCCGACCAAGAAGGAGTGGCCGAGCACCCTTCCCGTCGCCAGGATCTCAGGCACTCGGCCACTGCGGACATATTATCCCTATCGGCGGTTATCTTGCCCTCTGCTTCGCTCCTTACTAGGCGGACTTCTTTCTTCATACCCCACAACCTAATGTGACGGCTGGGGAGTTGTAAAGCAATGAATTAGTCTATGACTTTTCTTTTATCCTTGTTTGAGTATTTTAGACAACTAGTTATCATCGGTGCTGGTTCTTTAACTCCTGAAGTCGTAAAACGCCTGTATGGCACTTCACTATTAACAGCTAAACTAATAGTCTCCTTGTTCCAGCCCTCTTCCTTCAGAAGCTTCTTCAGTTTCTCCATTTTCTCCCCCTTGTGGTGCCTAATACCGATTCGCAGAATGAAGCACTCAAACGCTAAGAACAACTAGATAAATCTAGGTATATTATTCTAGAGCCACTGTACTTATTCCTCTGCGACAACTAGGCCGCCAGTATCCTCCAAGTTCTAGCTATGTCTAATTTATTCCATCGCTTACTATATATCATTTGAATATTATCAATAATATACTTCTTCAGAGGCTCTAAACAATGCCCTTTCTCAACACTGCGCTTATCTTGCCTGAGGTGCTTTGCTTATCGACTCGTTATTGTCATCGTCTTAATGGGTATAATTGCCATACAAAGACCTAATCAGGTGTCGTATGACAATAATCCAAGTTGCTGCTCCCTTTGTCTTATCACTTTCCCCCTTTCGAACTGCCGTGTTATTACATTTCCGTCTTCCTTCGTCTGCCAATGAGCAATACGATATCTTTGTAACTTTAGTTCCATTTTGTGTATATATCATTCTACATTTTTTTGATTATCCCTTCATAGCCATATAGTATTTTAGGAACTCCTCAATATGCTTCCAAATTACGCAGAAGTATTCTTTAAGCCATCCAAGTATTGTTGGTAGATTAACTAAGCTGGTAATTAGGGTCAATCCTGCAATGAAAACGATAAAAACATTAGCGCATTGTGACATAAATCTAGAACCATAGTCTAGTATTAAGCTTTGATCATCGTGCAGCATACTGCAGGCATTGCTGAGGAACTCAGATATCGATAAGTCTTCTCGATTCGTAAACATATCAGTATCATTCCATTCCTCGGCATGTCTCCTTTTTATACCTGTGAGAGTAGTTTCCATAGTCATTCTTTTAATGGCATTAAGATTCAGCATACTTAGAGGACGCGTATATAGATAGTACATTTGTCTTTGAGTTCCCTTACCTTGATTTAGCATGAAGTAGGCATTAGCTAACAGAATGCCATATTTTTCTAGAACATCGTCATAATCTTTGATGCTGTCATTTCTCGAAATCCACCTAAAGGCCATAACTTCGTTATCTTCTTCAGATTCTATGGTTAATGCTTTTTCTGTTCTATTTAAGATATCAGAGAATGTGGTTTCATTTACTGGAATGATGGAATTTTTACCCATTAATATTGCATCCGAATATATAGGATATAGAGATATTACTTTTTCGGAGTACCCCAATTTTCGTAATATCTGCCTCTCACAACTTAGAACATAGACTTGCCACAACTTCTCCTTATAATCCTTATCAGCATCACTTATGGAAGGGATCATCTTCGTTTCTACCTTGGTTGGTTGGCTTAATTCGTTATTCCTATCAAGAACCCATAGAATTGCATGCTTATCAGTAACACTTTCGCATTGATCGATTAATAAAGACACATCCATAAAGGGGGAAATAAAAGCAACCCTGCACATAAGCAGGACATTGCTATTGTCATACATGTGTACAGTGACTCTAGCTTCCTTGATGTTACTGCCATTGATCACAATATTCCTGTCTTTCATCAATGGAGAAAGTTTAAAATCAAACCCAAACAGCACATCTTCGGCGATCTTCTCCGAAGCGTTCCAAAAAAGATCGAATTTCCGGAATTGTTTCTTGGTGCATTTGAAAACATAGGCAATTGCATAGACGTGATCTGTCAAATCAGATAACTGCCCGTGTTTAACGTAGAACTCTTTTACTGACTTTAGGTATTCCTTATAGCTTGTGATTATGTTCTCTTTTTCTTCTTTGCTGTGCAGCTGTCCGCATTCTACCTTATCGTGTGTTGCTTTATCGTAATTTGGATTCATGCTTGCGCTACTGATTCTCATAATGCACATTTACCCACCTTAACCATACTGTTCAGTATTGGATTCAATGCACATTACCAATACCCTCTAAATCATCTGGAAATATTCTGACAGTATGCACCTTTCCCCCATGCTTTATGCACTCTTCATGCCACTTAATCTGAGAAGGGCGCACCTTGCCCTTTGGTGTCTTCACCTCCAGCCATATTGTACGCCCATTCTTAATTGCTACTATGTCCGGTATGCCCGGATCCGAGTATCGGCCTGTCCCATTAGAGTACCTCTCCCTGATCTCTGACACGAACCATCCATGCCAGCGAAGATACTCAACTATCTGCGCTTGGATCTGCTTCTCGGTCAGCTCTGGCACTGCTGCCTTCTTTGCCTTACCCTTCAGCTTTGAATCACCCTTTCTAGCTCTTTCGCAATCTGATATATGACAGGCACTGTTACAGAGTTGCCTATCTGCTTGTATAGTTGGTTGATTGAGTTGATTTGGTGCGCTCTTTCGAAATGCTCATCCGGGAAGCCCTGAAGCCTGAACAGCTCTCTTGCTGTCAGCTTACGGATCCTGCGCTTGCGCAGTAGTGCTGCCAAGACATCATGGTCTATCCATCTCAGTTCTGTGGGATTCTTGCTAATCCATTCACCCTCAACAATGTAGCTGTACTGCTTGTCCCCTGCGAGGATTGTACTGATACAAGGTTGATAACCTTGTAGGTCAGGATGCGTCTGATAACTTTCTCCGATAGGAAATACCGTTCTTCCGCTGTACTCTCCAAGATGTCCGATAATGAAGACTCTAGCCCTGTTCTGGGGAACCCCGAAATACTTGCTGTTAAGCACTTGGTATTCGTACCAATACCCCAGTTCCCCCAAGGTGTTGAGGATCGTTGCGAAAGTCTTTCCTCCATCGTGGGTAAGGAGTCCGGCGACATTCTCCAAGAATAGCAGCTTAGGCTTTCTTTCCTTAGCAAGCCGCATGACCTCAAAGAAGAGAGTTCCTCTCGTATCCTCGAAGCCTCCTCGCTTTCCAATATTCGAGAAAGCCTGACATGGAAATCCTCCGCAATAAACGTCAGCTTCGGGCAAGTCCCCGGGCATAACTTTTGTGATGTCACTCGCAAACCATTCATCCTCCCCTGGGCTGTGCATTGCCCTGTAGCTCTTATCCGCAAATCTGTCTATCTCACAATGTCCGATACATGTGTGGCTAGCCTGCTCCATTCCGAGCCTGAACCCGCCGATTCCTGCAAAGAAGTCAATGAACCTGAGCTTGGTCTTGTTGCATCCCTCACCTTCATCTGATTGTTGACATCGCCATGAATAGCCTCGCTGAATTTTTCATATTATCGAACCTGGGAGCCTTTCCTTGTTCGTTACCTTCCTTCTTTCTGAACTTGTCAGGAGCTGTACATGTAGCCCAGTGAGGCACGTACGCCTTCTTTGCTCTCTCGCCGGGCTTGGCTAGCCTTCCGGTTATAACATCGCCGTTCAGGATGTACTTGTCCGTTCCTTCGGAGGTTACGATGTCCACCATGTCAGCGTTCACCGGCATCTTTCGCCTATTGTTCAAGGCAATGAACTTGATGTACTGGATGCACTCTCTGCAGACTGGCATCTTACTTCTCCCTCCCTCTCTCGCAGAAGCATCCACCGCCTGTAAAAGCCTTGCGCTCGTAGCAGAAATATGTTGTTGATGCTATGGTGAGGCTCTTCTAAGCACCAGCGGATGCAGCGTCGGCAATGAACAATCCTCTGATATCCCATGAGCTTCAGCTCGCCTTCACTGATAATCACTTAACCGACCTCCTGACAGGGTATGATCCTTCTTCCGTTGTTCGGGCATCTGTAGCAGACCTTCCCAGGTTCCAATACCCAGGTGACCTTGACTGTGTTCCGGCAAGCGTGTCCGATTGCCTTGTAGGTCGGGCAGGTCCGGCAGTCTATGGGAGGAGGCTCGGCCACCTTGTGCTGGCTCCTGGAAGCCTGGTACTGGACTTCAGCCTCTGCTCCCTTTGTTCCCAAGATGGGCTTGCTTGCCTTCTGAGGTTCCTTGATGCTCCCCGGTCTCGGAGTGCCTTCGGGTATCATCCATACCTCTGT
>CAZJHY010000009.1:0-69240 GCA_964545975.1 uncultured Clostridia bacterium
TACTTGATTAGTAACTCTATGGCTTTCTCTCTCTTCTTGTTCGGGTACATGGACATCCTCCTGTTCATTTATTGTCCAGGATTTTGTCCGCACCCCCACTCCAGTGAATTTGGATAGTCGCCGGAGGAGTTCAGAATATAGTAATTTCCTTCAGTAACCATATCTAAACATATGTAGCACGATTAGCCCGCACCCAGATTTATGGTCTTTGAAAAGTGGCAGATATCAAATATTGAGGAATATTGCAATTGATGGATAATTAAGCAATGAGATATTCTCAAGCTGCAATCGGACGTAAAGCATCACCTAATGGAGGGATTGGAATGAACAATATGAAGCTTGCGGCAGTTTTGCTTGTTGCCTTATTGGTAGCATCGCTCTCGGGCTGCCTTACGGAATACTCGTTCAGCTTCCTTGATGAGGAGGATTTCGTAAACAGCCAAGGTGCATGGTACCACGAAAGCCTGGGGCATTCGTTTGAAGACCAGGGCCTCTGGATGGAAGATACGTACTTGACCGCTCCTTACGCTTATAAGGGGACTTCACATGTACATATGAGTTCTTTGCAAGCACTACGATTGGAAGCAGCATAGATTGGATGTACTTCATCCTTCTGAACGCAAAATGGCAGGATGAGGTGCCCGTTGAGAAATTCTTCGGCTTTACGATACACAGATATGGGGAGAAGCCGGAATACTCCGTCTGGCAGGGGGCGGTTACGTGGGACTTCTACAATGTCGATACAGATCCGCCGGGAATGATTAACGGCGCTGTGAATACTGTCGAAGTTAAAAAGACGGGCAATATCTTCAGCGTGAAGATGAATGACACGCCGCTTTACACGATGACCATACTTGCGGAAAACGACACTGCTTATTGGTATCCCGGCATAAATGGGGTCTACGATTTCTCACTTCCTCATGGGTTCTTCATGAGAAAGTTCACGATCGTATACACAAAGGGCAACGAACTGGAAGCTGAATGGGCATTCTAAGAACTAAACAAACAAATGTGTAATATGCCTTTGAACCGATGTTCTACGTTGAAAGGCTATAACTGCCCCAGCTGGCAGATTATCGAGATAGACATCGTACCTGATATGGGGCAACAATGGAATGGCTCATAAAAGTGCTGCAACAGGATATTGCCACTTCGAAGAACTAATCCTGAAAAGGCCCGTTCTTATGCATAACGGAACTTTTCAGGATGCAGCTATTGTTACTAACGGAGCCTTATGTGCATACTACTGCCTCAATCTACTTAAACACAAGGATGCATTAGCATACTCGTGAAGCGTGAAAGAAGCGTCGCTTGCCCTTGGTAGCAACTTATCGGTTGGAGTTAACATAAGGCCCCCGTTAACGCTTATATGCTTATCTCTTTCGGAAGCTTGTCGAAGATCTCAATTCCGTTTTCCTTCACTAGTATAGTATCTTCTATTTGAAAACCACCAACCTCAGGGACATATTTCCCTATCTCCACACACATCACCATTCCGGGTTCGATTATCTGTTCACTGCCCATCCGAAGAATCGGTTCCTCGTGAACTTCGAGGCCCAGGCCATGCCCTACGTGCTCTCTCCTCATATCTGGATCGAATCTCCTACCAGCCTCCAAGGCGGTATTGTATATATCCTTAACCAAAGCTCCAGGCTTGACTGCGGCAAGGCCCGCTTCCTGTGCTGCCTTAACAGCATCGTGATACTTTTTCTGTAAATTGCTAGGATTACCAGTTACAAAGGTTCTAGCCAGATCACCCCAATAACCCTCATAGATTGCTCCAAAATCAAAGCGGAAGACTTCTCCTTTGCCAATTGCCTCGTGCCTAGGATTATTATGAACATATGCAGACCTGAAAGAAGAACCCACTGCACAGAAACCGATAGTCTCGGCGCCATTCAACATGCTAACAGAACGGGCATGCGCGGCGGCCTCATCTTCCAAGGCGCCCTTCTTAGCTTGCTCAATAAGCATGTTGCATCCCAGTTCAGTAATCCTGCATGCTTCTTTCAACCTTCGGATCTCCTCTGCGGTCTTAATCGCCCTTGTTGACTTCATTAGCGGTCCGCAATCAAGGAATTCAGCCTTGCTGAACA
Source organism: uncultured Clostridia bacterium (assembly GCA_964545975.1). GTDB lineage: Bacteria > Bacillota > DTU025 > DTU025 > MWDF01 > MWDF01. Next base: position 2,097 of record CAZJHY010000009.1, read on the forward strand.
TGCTCCTGAAAACATGCATCAGCTCCTCGGGTAAGAAACTTAACTCAATTCCAATCTTTCCGCTTTCGTAACCCGCGGACTTAATCTGGTCGTACATGAACTGAAACTTCTCTGTGACCAACCCCTGGTCGTTGCCGGTTTTAAACTCCGTAAAGGGGAATATCCTATCCTGAGGTATCCACGAGAGTTCTCTCATATGCCTGACATCAACAGAAGGACAGAGAACTACTGGAGAGAGCTTCTCATCCGCGAAGAAGAGGACATAGGTGAGCCGCTCCCTGATTGTCTTGCTTCCCATAGGATGATAGGAGGTAAGGTATATTGCATTCTCTGGTTTGGCTACAATGATTACCGGGAGCCCGGCTTCCTTAAGCTTAGACCTTAGTCTTTCTTCGTTAAGCAACATCATTAGCACCCCCTATACGGCTTGATGCCGTCTCTCGCCAAACCTTAAGACCACTTTTGATATGTACACGAGTATAGCTATCGCTATTCCGATTCCATCGGTCAGATACCCAGGAAGCATGATGCAAATTGCTGCAACGATTAAAAACACGCTTTGCAATATATGCAGCTTCCCAACGAAATATGCGTAACCTTCTACCGCCATTGCAATCAATATGATTCCAATGAGAGAGCAGACCAACGAATAGACGATATCGAAAGCGCTTCCCTCAAGTATCATTCCAGGGCCATATACGAACATATATGGCACAATGAATCCTGCGATACTCAGCTTCAAGCCCATCCAGCCAGCTTTTGAAGCACTGCATCCAGCTATGCCTGCAGCAGTATACGATGCCAAGGCAACCGGTGGCGTAACCATTGCGCTGACTGCGAAATACAATATGAACAGATGAGCCGTCAGCATCGGTATTCCGGCCTGCGTCAAAGCAGGACCTACAACAGAGGCGGCAACGATGTATGCTGCGGCAGTTGGAAGCCCCATACCGAGGATAATCGTAAGAAACATGGATGCGATCAGCATGAGCAGGAGATTGCCTTGCGAAAGGCGTACAAGCAAGGTTCCAACTTTCAAGCCAAGTCCTGTCATGGCAAGTATTCCAATGATCACACCTGCTGAAGTGCAGGCCGCGATGATATTCAGCACACCCATTGCTCCGCCATAGACAGCGTCAAGTAGCTTCTTCCCGTTTATCCGATTGCCGCCTGAGAAGAACAAAGGCCCGATGAGAGTCGTTGCAATGCCTATGACCGCAGCCCTGGAAGTGCTGCTCCTGACCACTATGAGCATAAAGAATATCACTGCTATAGGCAGTAGGTATGCCCACTTCAAGCGGAGAACCTTGCCGACATTAGGCAGCTGGTCCCTCGATACACCTTTAAGATTCGTCATTACTGCTTCCAGGTCAACCATGAGGAATATCGCTAGGAAATATAGTATCGCCGGCACTAGGGCCTTGAAAGCCAGCAGCGCATAAGTCACTCCTACGATTTCTGCAAGGATGAAGGCAGTTGATCCCATGACAGGAGGCATTATCTGCCCGCCAGATGAGGCGGCCGCTTCAACTGCGGCGGCAAACTGGGGTTTATAGCCGATCTTCTTCATCAGAGGAATGGTGAAAGACCCAGTGCCGGCAACATTGGCTACGGAGCTTCCGGAAATTGTGCCGAAAAGGGCGCTGGCAACAACAGCTACTTTTGCCGGGCCTCCCCTGTTGCCTCCTGCGATTCCAGTTGCTAGGTCAATGAATACCTGACCCCCGCCAAGTTTCTCGAGGAAAGATCCGAAGAGGATGAACAAGAACACGTAAGAAGCAGCTGCAGACAGGGCTGAACCGAATATGCCCGTATCGCTATACAGGTATGTCATCAGCCTTTCATATGAGAAACCTCCGTGCCCCAGATAGCCAGGGATGTACTTGCCGAACAAGGCATAGAGGATGAATGCAATCCCTACCAGAGACAGAGCTGAGCCGCTTGCCCTTCTGGTTATCTCTAGGCTTACCAAGACAACCAAAGAAGCAAAGATTATATCAGCCGGGGTTGAATAGGACCCCATTCTGAAGACCATTTCCCTATAAGAGAAGGCGTAGTACATGGTGCTGGATATCGCACAAAGGATCAGTATCGAGTCAACTACTATTGCTAGCAGCTTGTTTCGTTCAAATAAGCTTCTGTATGTAATTAGCGTGAGTACAGAAGCGAAGCATAGATTCACAGGCAGATGTATCCATGGGCCAAATGAATGAAACACCAGATGGGTGACGTTGAAAGCAGCATAACAAAGAGCAAGGACAAACACCGCTCTTGAGATGAAAGGTGTGAGTGCGCGCTTGCCAGATGTTTCAACATCATCGACAATATCTGACAATCTTCTTGGCATTTGCCTACCTCCCTAAGGAGCCACGCCTGAGAAGGCTCAGGCGTGGCTGGGTATCTGGGATATTATTGTGCCGGAGGAAGCAATTCATTAGGGATTGCTATTCCGATTTCCTTATAGTATCTGACTGCGCCGGGGTGGAGGGGGACTACGGAGTGCACTATGTTCTTAGCAAACAGCTCTTTGCCATAGGCTGATGCAGCTTCGAAATCCTTCTTGTTCTCGAATACTGCCTTTGTGATCTGATACACCAGGTCATCGGGCAGGCTCTTGTCACAAACCGCATAATTCCAGAAAACGAAGGTATTAATATCCTTAGGCATATTCTCGTAAGTCCCCGCAGGGATCACGCCCTTTGAGAAGTAAGGATAAAGCTTGTTCATATAAGCGACATCCTCTGGGGAAATATCTACCATCCTTATGTCATGGGTCGATTGAAGGTCAAGAATCATTGATGTCGGCAGGCCCATGGCGAAGAGAACGACATCAAGCTTGCCATCCTTCAACTGGTCGATAGCTTGCTCTGTCTGCATATACAGCTTGTCCTTCGGAACGATGTTGAGATCTGCAAGGCACTTGGTCATAACAATATCAGGGGTTCCGTTGGGCATTGTCATATGAACCCTTTTCCCGGCAAGGTCCCTAATCGTGTATATCGGAAGTTTTGTCAGCGTAACCATCTCAAAGTAGCTGGCATAAGTGGTAAACATCGCCCTCATATTCCTGTACTTCGTTCCATTTGCCCAGCTTAAGCCATTCCAACCCTCATAAGCGGCTGCGGAGGAGACATATGCAAGCTTCATCTCTCCTCTTTCCATCATCTGGATGTTGGCTGAAGGACCATTAGTGGCCTGAACAGTGGCGATAACATCGGGAACATGCTCAGAGATTACCTTTGCGAAGGGAGCGCCCATGATGTAGAAGCTGCCCCCAAGCGTGCTGGTGCCGATGCTGAAGTTCCATTTTGTTGCTGTGATGGCGGGCACGGCAATTATGCCGAGTAATGCAACCACTACCAAGACCTTTAAGTACTTCATCTTTTTCCCTCCTTCTTGTTACCAGTGTCTGGGTTGTTCGGAAAGTGCATTGGTTACGATTTCCCTAAGCATTGTAATCAGGGCCTTCTGGGTATCTGCGCTTGTGCCGTCGACGTACATGGACAAATCCGTATACAGGCCATCCATTGCGCCTGCCCTTACAGATGCATCTAACATACGGTATTCGGTATCGACATCATGAATCACGCGGGGCTTCTTCAACATGTAAGCCAGCATCGCTGAGACGCCATATGCTCCCCAATTGGAAATCGCGGCTGCCACCAAGACATCGGCCTTCGTCACTGTTGCGACTCCTGCGCCGCAAGGACATTGGCACTTGCCTCCATACAGCTGTATCTTCTTTACATCCTCATGGATGTTCCCAAAACCGATCTCATTTCCGCCATCACCGATGCCAATCGTCAAGACGCCCTTGCTCTGTGCCATCTCTACAAGGAACTTCACATTGGCGACAAGATCAGGCTCCCTGCCTACTCCCATAATGCTGTGATACTTGCCGCTTTCGCTTGGCCCGTGCTTTTCTATGCAAATGATGGCTTTGGGACTGTACTTGTCCATCAGCTCTTGAGCGAACCTCTTGCCGTTCGCTTCGCCGAGGGGATACTCAAATGCCATGGCGACATGGTCCCTGCGCCTGAATAAGTCTTCATCACAAACCATGATCCCTGCCGCCACAGTAGTGTCGATGATCGGAGCCAAGCATCTTCCTTCGCCAACCAATATTGGTTTTCCGCCAAGCCCAATATCAATGGAGCGCGCCAGTGCGGCTGCTCCCAGAGGGCCATCAGTCTCGCCTTTCGGAAGCCAGGGAGGAACGCCCGCCCCGGTAGCGATGATGACATTGTCGCCCGGCTTGATGTGTTCAATCAGCTTGCTTGCAGCAAGATAAGTCAAAGGTTCCTTATGGAAAGCCCTGGCTGCCTCATACAGCCTATGTGTCACTCCCCTGGGGAGGCCCCCCATTTGCCTCATTTCTATGTTTATGACCCTATCGACGTACTCTGCAACCATCTTTGCCACTGTATGCGCCCCCTTATCTGCCCGCGATAACCTCTATTTCGACTACAGCTCCTCCAGCCAACTCGGAAATACCTACACAAGACCTAGACGGAGGGGCTGAAGAGAAGTAGCTGCTGTATGCCTTGTTTACTTCACTCACTGTCGAGAGATTGGTGACGAAGATAGTCGTTTTCAGGATGCGATCCATGCTTAATCCTTCAGAAGCCAGAATGAGTTTTATATTCTCCATCGCCCGCAGAGTTTGCGCATAAGGGCCATCTTCCAGCTTCCCCGTTTCAGGGTCCTTTCCTAATTGGCCAGACAAGAACACCAGATTTCCATAAGAGATTCCTTGAGATAGCGGGCTGGTCGACTTGGCTACGCAGTTACATTCCACAATCCGAATGACGTCATTCACCGCTGCTCACTCCTATCTAAGGCTTATTTCATGTTCTTTGTAGTTCGATATGTTTCAAGGTAGTTGTAAACCGAGTTTCTTGAAAGCTTCAGTTTGCTGGCTACCCAATTGACCGAGCCTCTGACAAGAAAAACTCCCTTATCATCGAGGTACTGTATTACCTGTGATTTGTCTTCCTTCGTCATCTGATCCACAGGCCTTCCATTTTCGATGATTGTGCTGCTTATAAGATGATCAATGATGTCCAGCACGTCTGCGTTGCTTATATTGACGACTTTGTTTTCGGGAGGAAGCAGATTGTTTACCTTCGTGAAGTCGTCAAAGAACCTTTTTGTAGAAACAAATGTCGACAGGTCAAAGTTGATGCAAAGAGCCCCTATGACATCTTTGTTGTTGTTCCTGATAACAATGGTCGTGCTTTTGACGTGCTTACCGTCTTTGGTTACGGTTTGGTAGTTAGCCAGCATGTCATCCTTGAAATCAGGAGATCTAAGCACCGTCAGCACAAGATCCCGGATGCCTTCCCCGACTTGCCTGCCTGTAACGGAGTTATTGAAGACTGCTATCACTGACTTCTTCGGCTTTGATAGGTCATGAACGACTAACTCACACGACTGCCCCATTGTAGAGGCAATGCCGCGTGCCACAGAGACAAGAGCCTCGAGGATCTCTGAGTTGGGATTATGGTTTATAATGACCACCTCCGATATATGAGTCATTCTATTGATGCGAAAGAATTCCTTCTAGTGTAGACGAAAAATACAACAAAATTCAGCGAGAAAATTCCATCAGCATATGAATGATGTTATTAACGGCCTTATAGAAATATTAGTGATACATGATATGGGGGCAATTCCCCATACGACATCAAAAAGAGGTAGATAGATCACTTACACATTTCAGATGATTGTTGATTGCTGCATCAACTGATTGGAAGACCGCTTGCCAACAAGTGTCAATGGAGATTCTGGTAGAACTATGCTTCTGAACGCTTCATCCATCGGCTGTGCCGTTGGATCGCCTCGATTGGTGCCGAAGGGTAGAAGGCCGGCTCCTTGAGTGTTTTCGTTTGTCCCGAGTCAATTCAGCGGCTATCGCCTCGTCTTATCTTCTTACGACTTGCTTCTAGGAAATCCCTTACGTATTCTATCTGCTTCTCAACCGACTGCCGGGAAGTGCCGCCCTTCGAGATGCGCCTCTCAACACAGGCGCCAAGGTCGATGTTTTCGTAAAGATCGTCATCGAAAAGCTCACTGTACTGCTTGTACTCCTCAATCGCCAGTTCTTCCAGCACCTTGCCTTCGTTCAGGCACTTTGCTACCGTCTGCCCGACAATTTTGTAAGCGCTTCGGAAGGGCAATCCCTTCCTGACAAGGTAGTCGGCCAGGTCGGTAGCGTTCATGAAACCGGCCCGGGCAGCTTGCATCATGTTATCCTCATTGACATGCATGGTTGCAACCATCGGAGCGAAGACGGCGAGGCTCTTCTTTACAGTCTCTACGCTATCGAAGATCGCCTCCTTGTCCTCCTGCATGTCCTTGTTGTAGGCAAGCGGCAGCCCCTTCATCATAGTAAGGGTCGCAATCAGGTTTCCATAGATTCTGCCAGTCTTTCCGCGGACAAGCTCCGCCATATCCGGGTTCTTCTTCTGTGGCATGATGGATGAGCCCGTAGAGAAGCCGGCATCCAGCTCGATAAAACCGAATTCCAGCGAGGACCAGAGTATTATCTCCTCCGAGAATCGCGAAAGGTGCATCATCAAGATAGCAAAGGCGCTCTGAAGCTCGATGCAGAAGTCCCTGTCAGACACGCCATCGATGCTGTTTAAGGCAATGCCTTCGAAGCCCAGCTGCCTTGCCTCCAAGTCGCGGTCGATGTCATAGGTGGTGCCCGCAAGCGCGCAGCAGCCGATCGGAGAGATATTCATCCTTGCATATGCGTCCTTCAACCTGCCGATGTCCCTTATTAGCATCATGGCGTATGCCATCAGGTGGTGCCCGAAGGTTATAGGCTGTGCGCGCTGCAGGTGGGTATAACCGGGCATTATCGTTGCCTTATGAGCCTCAGCCTTGGTTGCTATTGCTTCCAACAGGCATTCTGTCAGCTCAATTATCGTCAGGGTTTCATCCCGCAGATACATGCGCAAATCGAGGGCCACCTGATCGTTGCGGCTTCTTGCCGTATGGAGCTTCTTGCCGGCATCTCCTATGCGGGCCGTCAGCGCCTGCTCAACGAAAGTATGGATGTCCTCGCAGTCCATGTCGACTTCGAGCTTGCCCTCCTCCAGGCCCTCAAGGATTCCTCCCAAGCCTTCTATGATGGCTTTCGCATCATCCCCGGTTATGATGCCCTTTGCGGCAAGCATGCCGGCGTGGGCGATCGAACCTTCTATGTCGTATTTGTAAAGCTTTGAATCGAAGCTTATGGAGGAGTTGAAGCCGTCCGCCCTCTCATCCAGGGATCCGCCGAGCCTTCCGGCCCATATCTTGCCCATAGTTCATACCTCGCAGAGGCTATGACTTCTTCTTGTCTATCATTGCCTGGATCTTTATCGGCAGCCCATAGAGGTTGATGAAGCCTTCCGCATCCTTCTGGTTGTAGTCGCTCTTGCCGAAAGTCGCGATGCTTTCCGAGTATAGGGAGTATGGGCTCCATACCCCGGCGTTAATGATGTTCCCCTTGTATAGCTTCAACTTGACTGTGCCTGTCACCTTCTCCTGGGTTTTGTCCACGAAAGCTGAGAGCGCCTCCCTCAGAGGGGTGAACCACAATCCGTTGTAGACCAGCTCGGCGAAGGTGATTGCCAAGCGCTGCTTCTCATGCATTGTCATCTTGTCGAGGCATATCGTCTCAAGGACAGTATGCGCCCTGTACAGGATAGCCCCTCCCGGCGTCTCGTATATTCCCCTGCATTTCATACCGACGAGCCTGTTTTCGACCAGGTCCAGCAGCCCGATGCCGTTTGCCCCGCCGATCTCATTCAGCTTGTATATGATCTGCTTTGTGCTCATGGGCACGCTGTCCAGGCTGATCGGGGCCCCTTTTTCGAACCCCAGCGTGACATATGATGGTACGTCGGGAGCCTTTGCGTGGGAGACTCCCATCTCAAGGAAGCCTTCCTTGTCATATTGAGGCTCGTTGCCGGGATCTTCAAGGTCGAGCCCCTCATGTGACAGGTGCCACAGGTTCTTGTCCTTCGAGTAGTTCGTCTCATGGGTTATCTTAAGGGGCACATTATGCGCCTTCGCATACTCGATCTCCTCTTCCCTTGAGACGATGCTCCACTCCCTCCACGGGGCGATGACGGGCATCGTCGGGGCGAAGTGCTTGATGGCAAGCTCGAAGCGCACCTGGTCGTTGCCCTTGCCCGTGCATCCATGGCATACGGCGTCCGCCCCTTCTTTCAGGGCCACCTCCACGAGGCCTTTGGCGATGCAGGGGCGAGCAAGGCTCGTGCCAAGCATATACTCCTCGTATACAGCGCCGGCCTTCAAGGTTGGGACTATGTAGTTGTCAGCGAACTCGTCGGTCAAATCCAGTATGTAGAGCTTGGAGGCGCCGGTCTTAAGGGCCTTCTCTTCAAGCCCTTCCAGTTCATCTGCCTGACCCACATCGCCTGTAACTGCTATTACCTCGCAGCCTTCGTAATTCTCCTTGAGCCAGGGGATTATGATGGATGTATCCAGCCCGCCCGAATATGCCAGGACGATCTTCTTGAACCCCTTCTTCTTCATATGAGCGACCTCCAAGGATAGTGTGTATTATATACAACAAATTTAGTATATTTATTCCATATAGTCAAATGGAAGATTCTGCAGGGAGATTTGTGGCCTTATCCAGTTGATTGTTGAAGGGTATGCTTCCCGGGTGAAGGGGTTCCGTGTCCCCCTGAGAAAAGAATAACGGTTTGCAGCGCCTAATCAGGATACATCAGTAGCTGGTCGAAACAAGCCTGACTGTAGAAGCGGTCTGTTCTAGCAGGCCATTAGCACTAAGGGTTGACTTGCCCGAAGAGCAGCAGCCAAAAGCTACCAAATCATTAAGGAGTGCCTTCAGCCCTACTCAAGCAAGCCTCTCAACCACTAATAGATATTTAGTCCTTCCGACAGCACCCATCATAAGAAAGACCGGGGTGACGACAGGAATGATCGAAACTACATCCCCATCGAATCTGTCAAGGAACTGCTGCAGCTGTTGGGCAGCGGTATCAACGTTGACTTCGAGTTTATGGATACGGTAGTTCATGATGGACCTCCTGTTGCCTCAAGTGGAGGATGCCTTTCAATGAGCAAGTGCAGGCGGCGGCAAGTTGAGAACGGGATGAACCTAGTCTGCCGCCTGCATCATAGGGCTTATCATGGTTCAAGCATGTAATCGTAGTAGACGACCTTTGCGCTCTTAAAAAGAAGCAGGGCGGTGCCACCCGTTTCTCCGTAGATGTTAAGGTATGCATAAGTGGACTGATAATGCTCGATGTCAAACTCTGCTACAGTCGTCGCGCCGTTCATCACGATTGTGATATGGCTGCCTTCCTTATACAGCTTCCAAGTATTAAGGCCGCTTCTGTCCAAGCCGGGGAAAGGGGCATCCAGGTCAATGATGAAGCGCTCTTCGGACTCGAGATAATTGTAATCCCTCACCCCATATTCCTCGTGCACAGGATCTCCCAGCCCCCTGCCGTAATTCGTTATGTAGTTGTGTGGTGATATCGTATGACCGTCGGAGATCCAGATGGCGAAATTCGCCTTGTTAAGGGAGTCTGTCTGAAGTTCGAATATCACTGTTGCAGCGAAATCTCCTCCAAAAGCCACTTTTGTAGATACGAAGCCTCCTGCCAAAGAAAGGCCTTGAGTATCGTAATCGTAATCTCCAGCGACAATCCAACCTTCAGTCGGGCTCTTCTTCGTGAAGTCGAAAGACCAGATCCTGGCGCAACCGGCCAGGGTAATGCAAATGCAGGCAAGAAGAAGCACCGATAGCGCGCGATACTTCATGAAGCCTCACCTCCAAAAGAATCATTCGACGAATCATAAAAAATTCCTATACTGAATTATTTGATAATAAAATCATAGTGCGGTCAAGGCACGGAAGGCTATCCAGTCGAAGCTGGTCCACAACGCGGACGGAGTGTCGGCGTTCCACTAATGGCGCATGGCAAAAAGCACCATCCGCAAAGCTGATGAGTATAGACTGGCGGTTCTCATCGATGCATAGGACGATGGGGCCGAGATATCACTTGAGGCAGGGCCGTGAGTCAATGCGGGGACTGGATACCGGTATCATGCCTTCTTCCCGCGGATGTTTCTTACCCATGTCAGAACGAGGCCGAAAAGGATGGAGAAGCGGAATGACGTCTGCCAGTCGACAAAACCGGCGCCATGGGTCAGCAGGCTGTAAAGGTATGTGACTGCTGCTGAGGAAATGAAGGACAGCGCAGCCAGGGTGAAGAAGCTCTTAACGAAATCCTTGTGGTTCAAATCCGCATACCTCCTGCCTTATAGGACCAATATATACTATATGCGCCTGTTGATGTGACAAAACACAGGGCGGCAGGATATCTGATAGGGAAGAGGGCAATAATAAAGCGGCGGACCCCGGTTCGCGGAGTCCGTCGCCTTTGCTGCGTATGCCGATTGCTACTTCCCCAGCGCCTCCAGCACTGCAAGCAGCGCGCCGTACTGTATCTGCACTAGGTCCCTGATTGCGACCACCTCGTAGTTCAGTTCTCGTTCAATCTCCTCAGCCCAACCGTCTATTGCCTGGTCGAGCTTGGCATAAGCTCCGACCAGCTTATCTGATGCGCCCTTTGCTATCTGCATGCCGAGCGCCCTTCTGTACATGGAGACGATGAGCATCTTATAGAAGACGCCTATGTACAGGGCATCAGCCTCCTGTGCGACGGTCGCCTCCTCATCCATGCCAGGTTCCTCGTTCGCCCACTTGATTTCGCCATCTAGCTGCTTTGCGAGCGTTATAGCGAACTTTGCGGCAGCATCCCTTAGGATTGCCCCCTCCTTGACCTCCGAAAGGGTCTCGTCTTTTACCGCCTGCACGAAGGACAGCATCTGCCTGGATCTCTCCACACCGGCAAGGATGATCTCCTTCCTGCTTTTTCCACACTTGGATAGGTCGCCGATTTTCGGCGACTTGAAGTATGGCACCTCGGTGATGATAGTGAACGGCTTGCTCACCTTGTCCGCGAAGTCCCTGCTGGATGCGCCCCCGAACATGTACTGCGCGGGGTCGCCCTTGCCGAACTTCTCGTAATAGTCGTAGGCATCCGTCACGAGGTTCGTGCGATATATCGCCGGGGCGTACAGCTCGCAGTATGGCACCTCAGGCTCGCCTAAGGACAACGGAAGTCCCCTCTCCTGAGGAAGCCTGTGGAATGTCGGATAGGCCTTCTCAAGAGGGTAGGAGATGTAATAGTAGGCCCCTCCGAAGCCTGCGTTGTGAAGCGAATACATGACAGACGGCCTTGTCGTCTCTATCGCGTTCATAAGCGCCTGCGTCTCAGGGATGGGTTTGTCGAACTTGAAGGTCTTGTACTCGATGGGGAAGGTCCATTCAGCCTGGTCGTCGCCCTTCGGCCTGTAGAAGTGCTTTGCATAGTTCTTGATGGTATAGGGTCCCTTGAACCAACCCTCGTTAAGCCTGGTTCCGTCCGGGTCTATGCACGGTATGAAATGCCATGTTCGTCCGGCCATCATCGAGGCGTCCGATACTACTTCGTCCAGGAGGAAGTATGCCATCATGGCGCCTATGGGCTCATTCGGGTGCGGCGAGGCGAAAAGCAGTATGGATTCCGGACCGTCTCCGACGCTTACCATCGGAATCCTCTCGCCTGACTTCGAGCTTCCCACATAACTGAGCCTGCAAAGCCCGGGGTTCTGCTCCGCCACGCGTTTGGCGTGCCCGTAGAGCTCGTCGACACCGTAGAACTCCTTGAAATCCGGCACCTTGGCCAGCCGTTCGTCGATAGTCATCCTAATACCTCCATCTGTTGGTTTTTACCGGTTCTCTGCCGAACATAGCTATTTGAGCTCCCTTGCAAGCCTCGGATCAAGGGTGTCCCTGAGCGCATCCCCGATGAAGTTGAAGCTCAGCACCACAAGGAAGATGCACAGGCCCGGCCATATTATCAGGTTGGAGTTGAGCATTATGAAGTCCTTGCCCTCGGAGACCATGGAGCCCCATTCGGGGGTGGGGGGCTGAACGCCGAAACCGAGGAAGCCCAAGCTCGCTGATGACAATATGGCACCGGGTATTCCAAGCGTTGCCTGGACTATTATCGGCGTCAGCGTATTGGGGAGTATATGCCTGAAGATTATCCTGGCATCCCCGCATCCCGTCGCCCTTGCGGCCGACACGAAGTCCTGGGATTTGAGCGAGAGCACCTGGGCGCGCACTATCCTTGCATAAGACGGCCAGCTGACCACCCCTAGAACCCACATGACGTTGAATATGCTGGGGCCGAGTATGGCCATGACGGCTATGACCAGTATGAGGAATGGGAAGGAATGGAACACCTCCACGAGCCTCATCACCGCGAAGTCCGCCCAGCCGCCGTAGTAGCCCGCCAGAAGGCCGAGCACGGTCCCTAGCACGGCCGCGACCGAGACGACCACGATTCCGATAAGCAGGGAGATCCTTGCCCCATACGCAAGCCTTGCAAGCATGTCCCTTCCGAAATTGTCCGTGCCCAGAGGATGCCCGGGGCTGCCAAGAGGCAGGAAGGGCTCCTCCAGCTTCATCGTGTAGGGGTCCGAGGATATTATCACAGGCGCCAGGGCAGCTACGAGAACGAAGCCCAGAAGCATGAATACTCCCAACAAACCAAGCTTATGCCGCGCGAAGGACCTGATAACCCTGTTCTTCCTAAGAAGCGATATCGTGCCGACTGTCTTCTCACTCATATCTGATCCTCGGGTCAACCAGCACATACAGCATGTCCACTATCAGCTGGACGACTACGAATGCCACTGCGAACACCAGCACCGTCCCCTGGATTAGCGGTATGTCCCTGAATTTCACTGCGCTCATGGAAAGCATCCCCAAGCCGGGAAGGGAGAAAATGGTCTCGATTATGACTGCGCCTCCGAGAAGCGAGCCGAACTGCATGCCGATTGTGGTCAGCACGGGAAGCAGCGCATTTCTCAGGGCGTGCTTGAAGAGCACGGATGTCTGTGACAGGCCCTTCGACCTTGCCGTCCTAACGTAATCCTGAGACATGGCCTCAAGCACCGAGGCCCTCGTCAGGCGCGTCAGCACGCCGGAAAGCATAGATCCGAGCGCGACGGAGGGCAGAGTAAGGTGCCTCACCATCTTAACGAAGGTGACATCGTAGCTGGGCAGCCCCCTAATAGGCAGCCAGCCGAGCCTGAGGCCGAAGACGATTATGAGAATGAGGCTCAGGTAGAAGCCGGGTATGGAGACTCCCACAAGGGCGAAGCCGGTCGCAAGATAGTCGATAGCCGATCGCCTTTTGGCTGCCGCCAGCACACCGAGCGGTATAGATATGAGGACTGCGACGAGCATCGCGCTTACGGACAGAAGGACGGTGTTCCCCACTTTTTCCCATATCATCTCGCCGACTGGCCTGTTGTATTGGATGGAGCGCCCCATGTCCCCGCGAAGCAGCTTCCCCATGTACCTTGCATACTGCTGGTACCATGGAAGCTCCAAGCCGAGCTCCTTGGCCAGCGTATCGACGTTCTCCACATTTACGTTCTCGTTGCTTAGCATGAGGCTGATTGCGCTTCCCGGGGCAAACGACACCATGGCGAATACTATGAAAGTAATGCCGAAAAGCACAGGTATGGTTATCAAGATGCGCCTAATAAGATATTTGCTCACTTCAAACCCCTATTTCATGATTGGCCGGGCCCTTTTCACAGGGCCCGGCCTTGATGAGCTGCCCCGGCTGAAGCCTACTTGCTGAGCCAGACGTTGTTCTCTACGGTTACGAGGTTGAAGCCGCCCCACGGCGGGACTATGTCGTTTACCTTCTTGTTTGCTATCATGTAGCTCCACTCGAAATACATCGGAATTCCGGCCCTCTGCTCGAAGACTATCTTCTGAGCCTTCTTCCACAGCGTCGAAAGCTCGTTGAAGTTGGTCTTCGTCAGCGCCTCGTCCAGAAGCTTGTCTACCTCGGCGTTCTTGAAGTAATGGGTGTTCGCCTTGCCGATCATGGAGCTGTGGAAGAGCGAGTGGAATCCGGTGGTCCCTGCGAAGCTGTAGTCGAAGAACATGGTCGTCCTGCCCTGGACGAGGTCGTCCGCCCATACTGCGGTATCCTGCTGGAGGACTCCGGCGTTGATCCCCTTCTCCCTCAGCTGAGTAGCCAGGATGGTGAGGACCTTGACCTGCGAGCCTGCCAGCGTCTTTATCTCGACCTTGAAAGGCTTGCCGTTCCACTCCAGGAAACCGTCGCTGTTTGTGTCCTTGAAGCCGTTCTTCTCAAGGAGCTTGAGCCCTGCTGCAGGGTCATAGCTCCAAAGCGACTTCAAAGTGGGGTCGTAGCCGTGGGGGACCCAGGGTGGGCACTGGCCGTACGCGCGCTCGCCGTGGGTTCCGATTACCGCCTTGAAGGCGGAATCGATGTCCAGGATCCTCGAGATTGCATCGCGGACTTCCCAGTTGTCATAAGGGGCCACCGTCACGTTGAAGCCCAGTCCGCGGTAGGATCCACCCCTTGAGAAGAGGTTGAAGTTCGGGTTCTTCTCGAATGTCTGGGCCACCTCTAGGTTGAAAAGGTGCTTCACTACATGGACCTCGCCGGACTGCAGGGCCAATGTCTGCACAGCGGGGTCGGGTATGGTTACGAACTCCACCGCGTCAAGGTATACGGGGAGCCAGTAAAGGTCGTTGCGGACGATAAGAAGGCCTGAGTCCGGAGAGAAGCTCTTGAACTTGAACGGGCCGCTTCCTATCGGCGTCTTCGCGAAGCCGTCCTCACCGAGCTTGTCTATTGCCTCCTTGGGGACGACGGACATCCTGGCGAGCCTGTTGGAGTCATTCACCAGGAAAGGCTGCGGCGTCTCCGTCTTTATCTCGACTGTGTAGCGGTCGAGAGCCTTAACGCTTGTTATCGGGCCGAGCACGAATGAAGTGGAGTTCTTGATCATCCTGTTGATCGAGTATACTACGTCGTCCGCCGTCACTTCGCGGCTCTTGCCCTTGGGGAACACTGCGTTGTCGTCATGGAACATCGAGCCCTTGCGGATCTTGAAGACCCATGTAAGAGGGTCCGGGTTGCTCCAGCTTTCGGCCAGGTGCGGCACCGGCTTGAAGTCGTTCTTGCCGATTATGAACAGCTGGTCGAATATTAGGCTTGTCGCGTCATTTTCATCGTTGCTGGCCGATTTGTACAGCCCGAGCTGCTGGATGCTTGTTACCGCCACTTTCAGGGTTCCGCCCTTTACAGGCGTCGCGCCTAATACTGTGGCGCCGAACGCCGCTATGAGCAGCAGGCTTAGTGCTAATGCCGTTAACGTCCTCTTCATTGCCGCCCTCCTCGATACGCATATTGTTACCTCATGTGCGTATATTGATAGATATTTTAGCATGCTAATGCAATGCGTTGCATCAACAATTGAAAGGGGTGGAATATACAAAAGTGCATGTTCTTGATCGGCTTGAACACTGAAACAAGGGCCCCGGCTGAGGAAGAACTTCATTGCATGGGGATGTTCGCGGACCAATGTTAAGGATGCGGCTTCACGGCTGGCAATGATTATGGCAGGAAGCATTTAAGATAGCCACATTCGGAAGAATTGGAAGTGCAAGGCGGATGATGAACTGGAAGCACAGCTTTATGCGTCAACAGCACCGATGGATTTACGGGCTGGGCATCTCCGAAAACTGATTGCAGATGGTAGGCTCTGCTGGAGTATCTGCAGGGATATAGTGAGTAATGAAGATTGGGAAGGGCAACTCATGACCGGAGAATGCATAATTTTGAGGGCCCTCGTGAGTTCCATCGATTCCCGGAGAGAAGCGAAGGTTTCGACGGATGCGCAGGAATCGTTAAGGCAACGCAATCGGGATGAGCTACGCAATGCACTTCAAGACGGCAGGATATGACGAGCAGGGCAACAGCGGTATTGGTGGCATTGGCAGAAAACAGATTCGGAACAGATGATTTTCCATTCCTTACAGCAAGGCAAATGGAACAGGTTGCCTGAAAGGCTGTTTCCTTGTTAGTTACGGCCTTCATATCGGGCAAGCAGATAATCCATGGCTTCGATGTACCCGTCGAACCCTTTTCCGCAGATGGTCTTTGCAGCGTAGAGGGATATATATGAGAATCTCCTGAATTCCTCCCTGGAGTTGATATCGGTAAGATGCACCTCAACAGCAGGGAGCTCTGACGCTTTCAGCGCGTCGAGTATCGCGATACTTGTATGCGTGTAAGCGGCAGCATTTATTATGATTGCGTCGAATCCTCCTTTGGCTTTCTGGATTTCAGTCACTAGCCTCCCTTCATAATTGGACTGCATGACGGAGATACCGATTCCCCTCCGCTGGGCTTCCTCAGTTATATACCCAACAAGCTCGGAGTAGCTCCTCTCTCCGTATAACTGCTTCTCTCTTGCTCCAAGCAGGTTCAGATTGGGGCCATTTAGTACAAGTATTCTCATGAATGACCTCCCGGGCGCAAATGCCCTAGTTTTCTGACTCCATTTAGAATCTCATTTACCGCATCGTCAATCCCTCCGGAATTGTCGACTTCGAAATCACAGAAGCGATCGTATACCAGACGTCTCTTTTCCCAAAGCTCCTCAACCTTATGTGCCTGATACATAGGTCTTCCGCTCACATCAAGTAGCCGCAGATCGCGTTTGATGTGGACTCCGATGGCGTTGGCGCCCAGAAGGTAACGGTTCTCCTCATCTAGCAGTGCTCCACCGCCGGTTGCGATGATGGCGCCGTTTCTCAAGGTTGCTTCGCGCACCACCTCGCTTTCCAGTTTCCTGAAGGCGGCCTCACCGAAAGACCGGAAGAATTCGGGGATCCTCATTCCAGCCTTCGTCTCGATTAGCTCATCGGTATCCAGGAAAGGCCTGCCTTCGATCTCTGACAGCCTTCTTCCGATAGAGGTTTTTCCTGCGCCGGCCATGCCAACGAGCACGATATTTGAGATCCTTCGCAGGCAGTTATAGTAAATCTCGGAGGAGAGGTGCTCATCAGCCTTGAATCCGGTGAACAGCTCATAAGAAAGTCGGGCTTGCTCGGCCAGCATCGCAAGTCCGCCGGAATGCTTGAGCCCAAGAGCCTTGGCATCTTGTACCAGCCTTGTCTTGATCGGATTATAGACAGCATCGAAGACCGCATGGGCGTTTCGGTAATCCTTTAACTCCAGGGGCTTATCCTCTGTATTGGGATACATGCCTACGGGCGTGGTATTGATGATGATATCGGGATCAAAGCTCCTGCAGTTTTCGTAATTCAGGTGTCCATGCCTGGAAACGGTTGCAACTCTGGCGGGGTTGCTGCTTAAGGCAAGATGCAGTGCTGTTTTTGCTGTACCTCCGTTTCCCAGTATCATTATGCTATGCCCGTTCAGCGTTATGCCCGCCATGCTCAAAGCCTTGGCCAAACCTCCGATGTCGGTATTGAAGCCGATCAGCCTTCCTCCGTCATTCAGCACCAGATTCACGGCGCCGACATCGAGGGCGGTCCTATTCAGGCAATCAAGGTGGCGCATGACAGTTTGTTTGTAGGGTATAGTGACATTAAGCCCGGAGAACTCCCTTTCTCCCAGGAACTCAGCAACGGCATCTTCATCGGGCAGCTCTTTTAAAGAATAGTCAAGGCCGAGCGCTCTATAGATGGCCGGTGACAAGCTATGGGCAAGAGCTCTGCCGAGGAGGAAGTACTTCCTGCCCGATGGCTCAACAGCCATTGATCTGTGAGGGCGCGGCCTGCGATCTCCCATTATCGGATCTCCTCATAGCATCCCAGAAGGGTAACGCCGATACTGCTTCTCTCCATCTCAAGCAACGAATCAATCATGCTCTCATCGAGGTTGCATGCTTCAAATTCAAGATGATATCTAAGCTCAGAATCAAATCCGGAGACTGCATTGGACTCTACCCTGACAAGGGTAAGCCCCATTGCTGAAAGCTTGCCAAGCAGAATGTCCAATCCCTCGGATCCCTGTCCGATGCTGGCTCTGATGCTTACCTTCCTATGGCCTTTGCCGAAGTCGGGATTCCTTGAGACAGCAATGGAGCGAGTGTATCTAGAACCGTTATCAAGGACTGATTTGACAATGAAGAACCGATGACTATGAATCAGTTCTAGCACGTCAGTTTCCTTTGCCGGACTTGAGGCTTCAACGGGCACTACTCCATAATTGCTTTCTCCACTTCCTATAGCTTTGAACACACTTTCAATGTCAGGAACGAAAAGCTTCGTTGTTCCGGCGGGGAAGAGCCTATTGAAAGCCATATGCGAAAAACCGGCTTCGCTTCCCGGGCAGGCGACTTCAGCTGAGGCTGGAGAGCATTGGAGCCCCTGAGCCGGTTCTTTAATGCGGGGGTTCTCTGCGGGCTTGCCTTCATTGATCAGGAGATATTGGTATTGTTTGCTGATCTCAAGCAGCGTTTGAAACAACTGCTTTGTGTATTCCCTTAGCTCAACTGGCAGGCTTCCCATTACACGGTCAAGTATCTGCCTTTCACGGTCTGCGCTGAGCACAGGCAAGCCGGTGCCGCGCTTCAGCAGCGCAATATCCTTACTGGCTTCCATGCGGCTTTGAAAAAGAGCCGCGATCTCATTGTCGATCCTGTCTATCCTTCTTCTTAACTCGTCAAGCTCTTCCATGGTGTAACCGCCCATTCCCTCAATATTTCCGACTTGCCATCCGATATTTCGCAATCCCTGCATGATCATCAGGCTCAAGCATTCTAAGCGGATTGATTATCTGCAGGAGTAAGGCGCTATCCATTGTATTCGCCCAGCCAAACATCAAGGATTGACAGCGCCACCGCTGCTTCTATGCATGGAACCGCCCGCGGCACTATGCAGGTGTCATGGCGGCCTTCCACTATGATAGTCGTGTTCTCCCTCCGTTGAAGGTCGACTGTGTGCTGCCGAATCGAAATCGATGGCGTCGGTTTGATTGCCACCTTAAGAGTCAGGGGCATACCGTTGGAGACTCCTCCGTTTATCCCGCCGCTGTTGTTGGTCTTCGTGACAACTCCTCCATCCTTGTACTCGAAAGCATCATTGGCGTGGCTTCCGCGCATCTGAGACAATCCGAAACCGGCTCCGAATGCAATAGCCTTAACAGCGGGAACAGCAAAGACTGCATAGGATATCAAACCTTCCAAGCCATCGAACATCGCATCGCCAAGGCCTGCAGGCAAACCGAGAACGATGCACTCTATCTCTCCGCCTACGCTGTCTTTGGCTTCTTTGGCCCTGTCTACCTCAGAGAGCATTTCGCCGAGCGAGGCTTCATCCAGCACTGTTAAGCTCCTGGCCTGTGCTGCAAGTATCATATCAGGAGTGATCTCTGTGTTCTCGTAGCATAATTGACTCTTAGCCTCTCCGATTCTTGAGATGTACGCCGCTACCGTAACTCCTTTCCTAAGAAGGATGTCTTTTGCAATGCCTCCGGCGATGCATAGCGGGGCGGTCATCCTTCCGGAGAAATTGCCTCCGCCACTAGTTGATCGCCCTTTTAGGAAGGCTGCATAGTCGGCATGTGAGGGCCTGGGCTTGTTGGCCAGCTTAGAATAATCGCTGGCACGTACGTTCCGGTTCTTTATCGTGGCGCGGATTGGCCCCCCATCTGCAGTGTCATCAGCTATCCCCGATTCGAAGCAGATTATGTCGGGTTCCATTCGCGCAGTGGACCAGGCGCTGACCCTGCTCCTGCGCCTGTCTAAGAAGTACTGCACATTTCCTTGAGATACAGCCTCTCCCTTGGGGATGCCGCTTAGAACCATGCCAATCTCCTCGGAATGCGATTCGCCGAATATCTCCAGCTTTATGTTCCTAAAATTCGCTTCCATCAACTTTTCCTCCGACTCTTGCCATATCCGCAAAGAAGGCTGGGTAGGATTTCTCCACGCAGTGTGCATCTGTAATCCTGGTCTTACCAGTCCTGCTTCCGCCTATGGCCGCACTCATCGCAAGGCGATGGTCTTTCTGCGAATCGATGACACTGCCGCCGCGCATGGTGCCGCCGAATATCCTGAGGATATCGTCAGAGTATTCAGATTGCACGGAGAATCCTTTCAGCATCCTGATTATCCCATCAAGCCTATCGGACTCCTTGAATCTGAGCCTGTCTACGCCCTTCATCACGGAAACGCCCTTTGCCGTCGCCATGGCTATCGCAAGTATTGGGGCCAGGTCAGGGAAGCTGTCTATGTTTATGGAAATCGGTTCAAGCTCGCTTTCGCGTATAGTGGCGGTATTGCCTGAAAGCGTGATATCCGCTCCCATATTCTCCAGGATGTCGATGATCGCCCTGTCGCTCTGATACGAGTTGAGGTTCAGCCCCTTAAGGGTTATAGAGCCGTTTATCGCTCCACCTACCGCGAAATTCGCAGCGCCGCTGAAATCCCCCTCGACTGCGAGGCTTCCTGGTGTTTTATATTCCTGAGCTCCTCTTATAAAATAGGTGTTGCCTTCGTGCAGGACCTCAATCGAGAACAGCTTCAACATGGACAGCGTCAGGTCTATATAACCCTTCGATACAATGCTGTTTTGAATCGTGACGGAGCTGTCTGCGTCGAGGAGAGGCAGTGCGAATAGCAGCCCGGTAACATACTGAGAGCTGATGGAACCATCCACGAAGTACTCCCCGCTTTGGAGCTTTCCGCTCATGCGCAGAGGAAGCCGGTCACTTTCAGCTTCAATCCCATGGGCCCTCAAGGCGTCGATAAGCTCGGCGATTGGCCTTGAGAAGAGCTGGCCTTCGCCGATGAATTCCGCAGTTATGCCCAATGCTGCGGCTACCGGGATCATGAACCTTAGAGTAGAACCGCTTTCCCGGGCATTCAGCATGATGTTGCTCTTCGGCGCTTTTATCGGCTCGACGTCGATGCCCCCGCTGCGCGAGAAGAACGAAGCCCCTATCTCGCCAAGAGCCGACATGGTTGCCTCCACGTCGCTTCCAACTATGTTTCCGAGAAGGCTTGTTCCTCCTTCTGATAAAGCAGACGCAATCAATGCACGATGTGCAACGGATTTTGAGGCAGGGGCAATTATCTCGCCTGAAAGCTTAGACTTCTCAATCGATACAATCGTCAACATAGTCAGATAGTTCCTTCCATGTAGTCTTCCTGACAATGCAGTTTGCGAACCCGTTGATATCAACAATATTGATAGCGTCTTCACCCTCAGCCTTCTTGTCGTTTCTCATCTTAATAAGCAGCTCTTCCTTGGTGAAAGGGCAATGTGTGTTGATGCCATAGCGTGAAAGCATCCCCTGCAATCTAGCCAAATCTGATTGTGTCATCTTGCCGCTGCGTGAAGCGGCTTTTGCGATGATATTCAGCCCTTTCGCCACGCATAGGCCATGGGGAATAGAGTAGGATGAGAGGCATTCGATGGCATGACCGAAGGTGTGCCCCAGATTCAGCAGCCGTCGGCGTCCGACATCATGTTCGTCCGATTCAACGATGTCGCGCTTGTATGAGACACAAAGGCCGCAAAACTCCTCCAGGTTTGTTCGATCAAGCCCTTGTTCAATAAGCTCCGCCAGTTTCCCGCCGGCGAGAACGGCGTATTTGATCCCCTCGCAAACCCCGTTTAGGTACTCTTCCTGCGGCAATGTTTCGAAGCTTCCAATATCGGCGAGCACCAGGCGAGGATTATGAAATGCGCCCACAAGGTTCTTGCCTGCATCAAGATCCACTCCCGCCTTGCCGCCCACCGATGCATCGATGACTGCAAGCAGAGTGGTTGGCAGGTGAAGGCAGTCAACGCCTCGCATGTAGGTTGCAGCAACGAAGCCAGATATGTCCGACACGACTCCACCGCCAAGGGAGATGATAAGATCGCTGCTATTAATCTGAGCGTTGGCCAGCGTCTCCAGGATTGACTTGTAGCACTCGAGGTTCTTGTTCTGTTCACCGCCACCGATTATTATCGGCAGTGCTTGTATCCCGGTTGAATCTAAAGAATCCAATACCCCATTGAGGTAGAGCGATGCAACCGTGGCATCAGTAATCACAGCGGCCTTCCTATAGGAACCGATGCTGCCTAGACTGGATCCCAGAGAGGAAAGGATCCCGCTTCCGATGACCACTTTGTAAGGCTTCTGGGAGTTAACTGTGATTTCGGCCATCTTTGCCCTCCTTAGAAACCTTATCGGCTGCTTCCTTCATTCTCACACCCTCCGTCAGAAGCCGGTTAAGCAAATCGGGATCCTGGTTAATGAGGGCCGTTTTGATATCTGCGATGTTCTTTTCAAAGGCCTCAATCGTAGATATCAGGTTGTCGCGGTTTTCCATGAGAAGCTCGGTCCACATCTTTGGGTTGAGGCGAGCCACCCTTGTCATATCCTGGAAGCTGCCCGCCGAGAACCCTCTATGGCTCTCGGAGAGCGGGTTCTTCACATGGCTTATGGAGATAACATGAGCCAGCTGGGAAGTGTATGCAATCATCCTGTCGTGATGCTCGGCCGTCGCAACCGTTATCGAAGCGCAGCCGAGCTCCCTTAGAAGCGAGGTGATACTATCCATTACTGCAAATGAGGTTCTTACCGGAGTGACAATGGCGAAGGTGTTCTCGAATAATGAGGCGGTCGAATTCGATATTCCGCTGCATTCCTTTCCTGCCATAGGGTGGACTCCGACGAACTCTAGGTTTTCAAATCTCTCTCGCAAAGATTCCATGCACTGGACGACGCGTCGCTTGGTTCCGCAGCAGTCCATGATCATCGCCCCACCCTTAAGCTTTGGCGCCACCTTTTCCATTTCTGATATCGTCTCGGATGGGCTCAGCGCGAAAACCGCTATATCGGCGGTTTTCAGGTTCTCATCAGAAACTTCCTCATCAATCGCGTTCAGAAGCTTTGCTTCCAGCACCGTTTTCTGATTTATGTCGCATCCCAGCACCCTATGCGCGGTTTTCTCGCGCAGTGCCCTGCCAAATGATCCTCCGATTAACCCCAACCCAAATATCGCTATTACCATAGGTCTCTCTCCTTATTAACAACAGGCAGAATGACATCAAGGCATCTTACGATTTCCTCAAATCGTTTCGGCTTTAGAGACTGTGGCCCGTCGCTCAAGGCATTAACCGGGTCATTATGCACCTCGATCATAAGACCATCAGCGCCGGCTCCTGCCGCGGCAAGAGACAGGGGCTTGACCAATCTGTAAAGCCCTGAGGCGTGGCTCGGATCGACAATGACCGGAAGATGCGTGCGTTCCTTCAATACGGGGATGGCCGACAGGTCCAGCGTATTTCGCGTGTAAGGCTCAAATGTCCGGATTCCCCTCTCGCAGAGTATGATCTGCTCATTGCCACCGGCCATGATGTACTCTGCGCTCATCAGCCATTCCTCAATAGTAGCGGACAAGCCGCGTTTAAGAAGGACGGGCTTCCTTAACTTGCCGAGTTGCTTCAGCAGCTCGAAATTCTGCATGTTGCGCGCCCCTACCTGTAGGATGTCAACGTCGTGGAAGTTATCGATCTGGCTTTCGCTCATGATCTCGGTACAAATCGGAAGCCCCGTTTCACGTCTGGCTAGCATCAATAGGTCTATACCGGTTTCCCTCAATCCCTGGAATGCATAAGGCGAGGTTCGAGGCTTATAGGCACCACCGCGAAGCACGGTCGCTCCTGCAGCTTTCACAGCTCTTGCGACCTCGATGATCTGCTCTTCGCCCTCGACGGAGCAGGGGCCTGCGATTATCTGGAAGTGCCTGCCCCCGAATTTGCGTCCACTGACATCGATTATAGAATCCAGCGGATGGAACCTGCGATTCGCTTTCTTGTAAGGTTCCTGGATCCTGTTCACCGACTCGACAATCTCGAATGAGCGAACCAGATCGATATCTATCTGCGATGTGTCGCCAATCAGGCCTATGATTGTAGTATTCTCGCCCTCACTTATATGAACTCCCAAACCTTGCCCTTTTACCCACTTGACGAGGTTGTCGATTTGCCCCTTTTCAGCAGTCTTCTTGATAGTAACAATCATTGCTCGCATTGCTCCTTTCTGTAGGAAGCCCCTAAATGGAATCTATCTTTAGGGTCAGTAACCCCTGAAGGAACTGTTGCCGCTTTCGGCAAGCATATCTGTCAGAACATCTCCTCTTCTCAATAGGAATGTGCCAAAACCTGCAGGCTTTGGATGGTTCAGGTTTTCGTAGAGGGGCAGCAGGATGAGCTTCAGAACAGGATGCCTAATCTGCATCCAGAAGGGCAGGCCATTGCTTCCTTTAACTTTGATAGCCACCGGCACATCCTCCCTCGCAATAAGGCATCGGGATTAGCTGTTGCAAAGGCAGTAAAAATAAAAAGACCCGGAATATCCGGACCTTCGATTTAACGGCCTGCCCCCGCGCCTGCTTAGATGGTGTGCCTAAGCTCTGCCTATACCCGACGGTACGCGCAGGGACAAGCCTCCGTATAGGCATAATATCGATTTATTGCTTTCATCGATATCTTTCGCGTCATTCCCGCGCCTCCGTGGTAAGTTAATACATTATGACGCAATATTATAACTCAATGCACTGACTGTCAAGGGCGCGACTTGCTTCATCAAAAATGCATTCAAAAGTCATTCTTTGCCTCAAATGAGAAATGCATCTGAAGGAGTGTGCAACGAATGGGTGAAAGACTCAACCACCTGATTGCGAAAGGTGGGCTTAAGATGCGGTCAAAGGAGCCAAGCAATGGCCTTCACGTTTCTGGCTAATAGAGAGCTATCAAACGCGACTCTCGTCAATATCCTGCAAGGTGGTTCAACCCCATCCGTGGCCCAAGGATGTTCTCAAGATAGTCAGGCACGCTCTTTCCGTCTATCATGCGCCTGAATGTAGGTTCGTTGGCTATGCCGGCACCTTTCAGGTCAAGCGGCCTAAACTCGTTATGGTCCCTGTAAACCTCATCGAGGATGGATCCCCGTGCCGTCGAGTCGTTGATGTAAATCACGTGTGCCAATGCGTGAAGGAGCATCCTCTGAAGTGACCATTCGGTCGCCTTTGTCGGGCAGATCCTGATCAGGCCCCCTGTTGCCAGAAGCCCTCCGTCCCTGGCAAACGACGACGTGCCAGTGGATAGGCTTATGTCGGGCATTATGTCAATCTCATTTGGGTTATGCGCATGCGCCCCTGAGATGACATCGACATCAAAGGGACCCAGGCCCAACATTTTTCCGACGCCTGAAGCCTCGTTTGCCAAAACAAATGCCAGGTATTCCGCCTGTTCAGCAGTGAGCACGCTTTTATCTGCGGGGTTTTCCATCAGGATGTTGAACCCCTGGAACTCGGATACGTCCAGCGCGGGCAAGCTAGACCCGCTTGTCTCGGCAATGAATGAAGTGAATCCAGCGAGATTGTCCGGCAGTAACCTCATCTGGATATCTGACGCGGAGGCGTTGCCAACGCTTATAGACCTGACGAAGTACCCGGCTTTCCATGCCTGAAGAATCACCCTGCAGTATTCGGGGAGAACAGGGAAGGCGAATCCCCAGTTGCCCAGCTTGCCGGAGATGTCACTGCCAAGATAGAACCCGTCGTCTCCGTCTTCAAGGTAGGCCCTGATCTCTGCATCGGCAAGCGGTTCCTTCGTTTCGCTGTCCATGATGAAGCCGGAGAAGCTGGCCTTCTCGGCCACTATGATGTCTGCGTAGCCTTCCAGGCCTTCGTATGATGCCACTATCTTTCCCTTTCCGAGGGCAGTCGATGTGAAGTATGAGTGTTCAGATGGTCCCGGCTCGCAGAAGCCGATGTCTCCGATAAGCCTCCATGAGGGCAGGGCCATAGAGATCCTGTTGCCGCCCTGGTCTATGACGTAAGCGTGGAAAGGATATTCATCACCGAGGTATACGATGCCCGAATCGGGGAACATATATATGCTCGTTGCTATCGGCTCAGGGGGGTAAACGTGAACAATCGCCTGGGCTGTCACGTCGCCATGCGTCGCCACAAGCAGCCCATCTGCGCCTATGTTCTGGGTTGTAAGGGTTACTGAGGTGCCGGTCTCGGGGGATACGGAACCGATCGGACCGACCACGGACCACTGCGGGTTCGCGGGCACCGGCCTTTTGTGCTGGTCATATCCAACAAGCGTGAAGGCCTGGGTCGAGTTTCTGTAGACAGTGCACTCCGAGGGCGTTATCGTCATACCTGTCAGCTGAGGGGAGTAGACCTCTATCTCAAGGGATCCCGAAGCCTTGCCCTTTGTGGCGGTAAGTATCCCTTTTCCTGCCTTTGAAGCCAGCAGCTGAGCTGTCGCCCCTTCCGAATTGAGAAGCAGGCCGATATCTCCGGAAAGGGACCAGGCGGCGGTCACCACCCTTGAGCTTCCCCTCTGGTCCACACCTATCGCAGAGTATACGCAGATGTCTCCGGGACGGACGGCCCTTCCGATGCTTAGTATCTTGAGGGCTGCGTATGACCCGGGTGCGCATCCGCCAACCGCCATCAGGCCGATAAGCGTGATGAGAAGGACAAGGACGGATGTAATCCTTACTGCTTCACGGCAGACTGCAGCAACAGCCGCTCTACCTATCTTCATTTACGTCACCTGCAATAAGGTTCAGGCTCATCGGTTCTATAGGTGCGCCGTCTGCGACCAGGAATCCGACCAGATGGTCATCAAGAAGCCCGATGGGGATTTCGAAGTAGAGCTCGAAGCGCACCGTGGAACCTGCCAGTATCGGCGTGCCGTGCGGCAGGCCATGCTCCGCTCCTCCGAGATCTGAGTTCTCGATTATGTATTCTCCGTCCACGACCAGCGCAAAATCGTTGCTCACCCCCATATACTGGGTCTTGCCGGATATGTTTGTGAAAGAAACATCCAGTATAAGCCATTCCTTGTCCCAAGCGGCCTCCTGGAACCTGCCCTCGGACAGGTTCACATAATCCGAAAGGTACGCCTGGTTCACGAAGTAGTTCCATTTGTTGCCGCTGCAGCCCGCCAAAGCGAGAAGAGCGGTTAGAAGGATGGCTGCTATGAAGGACCTTCTCATTCCATCAACCCTTTTCTCATGTTCGTTTGGAGACAGCCTGAACCGGAAAGCGGCTCCTTCTTGGAGCCCCCGGAGGCATAGCCCATTCGCCCCGCCTGTAAGTGCTGATTATGAGAACATCAGAACAGCAGGTTAAACTGGCATCCGATGATGCCTTCAACATGCGACGGCCGCTGTCCTTCATCTGACAGGCTTGTACAGAATAAAAGACAAAGAGGCCGACTTAAGCGAGGGAATTGCCCTGGAAGAGCCACAGGGCAACGCGCCTGCGCCGCAAAATTATGCAAATGTATGCGAGATTCGGTGCAGGCAAGAAGGAACAGACTCAAAGCAATAGAATTATTACACTTTAAAATCTTGTTGCAGGCGGAAGGTATCATCGCAGATTCCATCGCGGGCTACCGGGGCGGATGAGCCCCTAATGCATATACAAGACAGGGAGGCAGAAGATTATGAGAAGGTCATTCGCAGCAATAGTGGCGCTAATCGCAGTCCTTGCTTTCTCGGTGTCGGCCATGGCATTCAAGATGAACGCAGAGCTGCCGGTTAAGTTTGCTGTCGCCCAGGCCACGATCGCCAACATGGTGGGCGCGACATTTACCGAAGGGGTTCCGGTGGGAAGCTGGAAGAGCGTCGAAACAAGCATACCCCGCGATAAGGCTGCAGTTCTCCTGAGGCTCGCCTACGACGGTGAGAAGCTTGCATGCGTCCAGACAGAGTATGGCATAAGCATGAACGACTTCATGACTTACGACTGGTATTCCTACGGCGACGACCACGGAATGGTCTTAAGCGCCGCCACCGGCCTTTCCGCCGAGAAGCTCGCCGCGGCTTACAACAAGCTGATGGATGAGATCTATGGGAAGATCATGGGGCAGTACCGCGGCGAGATCTACTATATTCTGGTAGATGGCGTGCTTGCGGGAGTAAGGCTCAAGACCGGCCAGGGCGGAGTGCTCAACATCTATTATTACCTGAACGAGCCCATGCTCAATGACGACGGCACTCCGAGGACCGACATGAGGTTCTTCGAGCTGAAGCAGCAGTAGGACTGACATTGGAGCAGAACCGGGGGCTGTTAAGCCGAGCTTGTGCAAGACCTGACAATCCCCGGGCTGCCCAAGATACGGCCTTGGGGCGAACCTGCTTGTCACCACCGGTTAAGCCATGTGTCCACCCGCAGGTATCTCCGGGCATATCATTCCCTAACCGCCCGTCCGGAAGCGCCGGCGCAGCAATCCGGCACCGCTCCCGGCACAGGCCATAATAGCTATTTGCGCGAATCCCATGCTCAGATGGAGGTTTTCTCACATGATGGATATGCCGTCCAGTTTCTACAAATGGGCTTACGGAAAGAGAGCGGACATGGTAAGAAGGCTCGCATCAGGCGAGAAGGTAGACCCTTCGAAGATGTTCCTGAGCTTCACCACGCACTGCCCAACATTCATATCCGACGGGCCTGCCGGCCTGAACGCCTCGGTAAAGGGCATCGGTTGGCTTCCGAAGAAGGAATTCATGCAGGAGACCCTGGATGCCTACCTGAAGCACATCGAGTCCGGATGGAGGGAAGGCTACAGCGACGACGGCCTTAAGCTGCTTGTGGAGCTTCTTTACGGGGAGGGCTGCGAGAAGAGGATAGACTTCACCGTTATGAGCTCGATGGAACTTGCCAAGAAGCACAGCTGGGAGAACTTCAATGCGGGAAACGCAGTGACGCTCAGCTTCTTCGAGCCTCCTGTAATTCATTACGAGGTGAGGGGCAAGATAGACATCGTCCACGATGGCATCCTGCACAAGCTAGTCAACGCACAGCACGATGTATACCATCAGCCACATCCCGAGCGCTGGGAATCAAGGCCGGTGTACATCGTCCACATAGAGGAGATATTCGACAACTCGGCCACGAAATCCGGCTTCGGCACAAGGGCGGAGACGATAAAGGGCTGAGCTTATCCCGAGGAGGTGATACCATGAGGCGCATCGCACTGGCGCTCCTGCTTCTGAGCCTGCTTTTGGCAACGGGCGCCTACGCCGCCAAGGAAGATTCCCGGGTATTCAGGATAGGCGTCCTCACCGACGCCAAAAACCTGAACCCATACTTCGGCTTCCAGGGGACTGAGACGACTGTCACCGGGGAGATATATGATACGCTTTTCAACTACGATGAGGTTGAGAAGAAGCTCAAAGGCAACATCGTGTCCAAGTGGGAGACGAAGGACAGCTACACTTGGAGGATGACGATAAACCCCAACTTCAAATGG
Organism: uncultured Clostridia bacterium; assembly: GCA_964545975.1. Lineage (GTDB taxonomy): Bacteria > Bacillota > DTU025 > DTU025 > MWDF01 > MWDF01. The sequence goes on from CAZJHY010000009.1 coordinate 31,351, forward strand.
TCGGACGGCAAGCCTCTGAGGGTGGAGGACATCGTCTTCACCTACGAGATGATCATGAAGAACAAGTTCCCGGGCCAGATGGCGATACTTGCCACGTTCAAGTCGGTGAAGAAAGTGGACGATAAGTCCTTCGACATGACCTTCACGACACCGGCGGTGTCGAACCTGCGCTTTGCGGGGACTGCGATACTCATCGTCCCGGAGCACATCTGGTCGGCCATAAAGCAGCCGAGGGCCTTTGCGAACCTTAACCCCGTCGGATCAGGGCCCATGGTGCTCAAGGAGAAGGTCGACGGCCAGTACATCGTGATGGAGGTAAGGAAGGACCACCCCACCAGGAAGTACAACTTCGACGCGATGGAGCTCATCGTGGTGAGAGACCAGACCATGGGCATACTTTCGCTTAGAGACGGCGCTTTCGATTTCTTCGACGATAGGATACCGCCGCAGATCGCAGAGGATATAAAGAGCAACCCGGGGCAGTACAAGAACGTGAAAGTGGACGTGAACAACACAACATCCATAACCACGCTCATGTTCAACATGAGGAAGGCCCCGTTCAGCGACCTCAGCTTCAGGAAGGCCGTGGCACTAAGCATCGATTCCGAAAAGCTCATAAAAACCGTGCTTATGGGCTATGGCACAGTTGCAAGCCCATCACTTGTCATGTCCTTCGTCGAGTGGTCCAACAAGGCCATCAAGCCGATAAAGGCGGACCTTGCGGCAGCCAAGAAGCTTCTGGCCGATGCTGGCTACAAGGACGTGGACAACGACAAGTTCCTGGAGATGCCGGACGGAAAGAAGCTCAAGGTGTCGCTTCTGTGTCCGAACGCTGGCACTTCGATGACCACTGCGGAGTATCTCGCATACGGCTTAAGGAGCATCGGCATAAACGCCGTGCACACCCCCATGACCGCGGATGCTCTCCTGAACGAGTACAAGGGGGGGCAGTTCGACTTGGGATTGACCTCGATGGGATTCTCCGAACCCAGGGACATGTACTTCTACTACTTCCACTCCTCCAGGGGCGAGCTTGGCGAAGGAAGGGTCTCCGGCTTCAACTACGGCGGCTTCAAGGATGCCGAGTTCGACGAAGTCTCCACAGCAATGCGCTCCGAAAACGACGAGGACAAGCAGTTCGCCCAGCTCAGAAGGCTGCAGGAGATAGTGGCGGGCGCCTACTACCAGGTTCCGGTCTACGCGGCGTACAACATTTCGCTCTACAGGGACGACAGGTTCAAGGGGTGGACCAGCGTGGAGGGGCTTACGATCCTTAACTCCCACACCATGCGAAACCTCGCGCCGGTCAAGTAGCAGCAGGAGGGCAGATGAGCTTAGCCTATTTCGTGAAACGGCTCGCCCAGATGGCCCTTATCATGGCCATAGTCCTTACCCTGAACTTCTTCCTCCCAAGGGTGGTGTCGGGAGACCCGGCCAAGCACCTTGTGGAGGACCCGAGGCTCAGCCCAGATATGAAGCAGGAGATCAGGGCGCAGTACGGCCTGGATAAGCCGCTTATAGAGCAGTTCTTCGTGTACCTGAAGGAGCTTGCCAAGGGCAACCTCGGCGTGTCCTTCGCCTACCGAAGGCCCGTAATCGAGGTCATTGCCGGCAAGATCCCATGGACACTGGTGCTTACGGTCTCAGCCAAGCTCATATCCATATTGGGCGGGATACTGTACGGCTCCTATGCTGCATGGAGGAGGGGCCGCTTCGCCGATTCCGCCCTTCTTTCAGCTGCTATAGTCATGACCGCCATACCCAGCTTCTGGTTTGCCATGGTGCTCATCCTCATCTTCGGCTTCACGCTGAGGTGGCTTCCCCCCTTCGGCATGATGGACCGGGGCCTTCAGATGATGAGCTGGGAGATGATAGCAAGCGTGGCCAGGCATGCCGTGATGCCCGTCACCACGATGGCGGTCCCGGGGATAATAAGCTACGCGGTGCTTGTGAGAAACAGCATGGTCAGGGTCATCGGGCAGGATTTCATCAGGACAGCGAGGGCGAAGGGCGCTTCCCCCGCAGTAGTGCTCTACAAGCACGCATTCAGAAACGCTACGCTTCCTCTTGTAACCAGCATAGGTATGAACCTGGCGGGATTGGTAGGAGGCGCAGTAGTCATCGAGACCATATTCTCCTGGGACGGCATGGGGCTTCTCATGATTGAAGCTTCCAGGAGCTTCGACTACCCACTGATGCAGGGCGTCATGCTCATCCTTGCCACGGTCACGATAACAGCCAATTTCCTAACCGACCTTGTATACGCACGGCTTGACCCGCGCGTGAAGCTGGAATAGGGGGTGCGCTGAATGAAACTCCTGAAAGGCCTTGTATCGCACCCCACCGGAAGGGTCGGGCTCGTCATCGTGGTCGCAGTGTCGCTGATTGCAGCATTGGCGAGCATGATTGCGCCCTACAACCCCTATGACCTTTTCGACAGGGACATGCCCAGGCTCGCCCCATCGTCGGAGCACCTGCTCGGCACGGACCATGTCGGAAACGACATACTGGCAAAGCTCATGTACGGCGCCCGCATATCCCTTATCGTCGGGCTGATCACCGGAATCAGCTCGACTCTTCTCGGCGCTGTGCTTGGAATGATGGCGGGTTACCTGGGAGGCTGGTTCGATACCATAATCATGAGGATGGTTGATGTCATGATGACGATACCGTCCCTTCCACTGATGATTCTGATAGCAACATACGTCGGCACGCAGTTCTACATGATAATCATCATCTTCACCCTTCTTGGCTGGACCGGCATGGCAAGGACCATAAGGGCCCAGGTGCTGAGCCTGAAAAGCCAGAAATACATAACCGCGGCAGAGCTTGCGGCTGCAAGCAGGCCGTACGTCATGTTCAGGCACATACTGCCCGAGATATCGCCCCTTCTGATAGTGTCGGGTGTCCTTTCGGCCGCAGGAGTGATGGTGGCCGAAGCGGGCCTGAGCTTCCTGGGCTTCGGAGACCCCAAGGCGATAAGCTGGGGGAAGATGCTCTTCGAGGCGCAGGCGAACCATGGGCTTCTATTGAAGGCCTGGTGGTGGGTGCTTCCTCCGGGCCTTGCCATATTCGTGACGGTGATCGGCTTCATGCTTGTGGGCTACGCACTGGAGGAGATAGTGAATCCCAGGGTAAGGCGCATGAGGCTCATGCAGAAGCTTTATGGCAAGCTTGCAGGCGACAAGGGTTTCTGCCCCGTGCCGGTGAAGCCGGAAGGAGGTGGCGCAGTTGATTCGAAGTGAGGCCGATGCGGCGCGCACCCTCCTCGACATAAGAAACCTCCATGTCGGTTTCGCAACCGAAAGAGGCTACATGCCCGTTGTGACAGGCGTGGATATGAAGATAGGAAGCGGCGAGTCCGTTGCGCTCGTCGGTGAATCCGGCTGCGGCAAGAGCATCACAGCATTGTCCATAATGAGGCTTCTTGACATACCTGGCTGTTCAGGAGCCGAGAAGCTTGAATTCGAGGGGAAGGAGCTGCAGCTAACAGGCGAGGCTTCCCTTCAGTCCATAAGGGGAGACAGGATCAGCATGATCTTCCAGGACCCCATGACAGCGCTTAACCCGGTATTTACCGTGGGCGACCAGGTGGCGGAGGTGTTCCGCATACACCGGAAGATGAGCGAGGCGGACGCAAAACGCGCTGCCTGCGACATGCTGGGTAAAGTCGGGATACCGGAGCCCGAGAGAAGGTGCGCGGAGTTTCCGCATCAGCTTTCCGGCGGCATGCGGCAGAGGGTCCTGATCGCCATGGCGGTGGCGCTTAAGCCGGCCCTTCTTATCGCCGACGAGCCTACGACGGCGCTGGATGTCACGATACAGGCCCAGGTGCTGGACCTGATGGAGCGCATACAGCAGGAGATGGGAATGGCGCTTCTTCTGGTGACGCACGATTTCGCAGTGGTGGCGGAGACGGCCTCAAGGGTGATAGTCATGTACTGCGGGGAGATAGTAGAGGAGGCTCCGGTCGAAGCCCTCTTCAAGGACCCCTGGCATCCCTACACCGAGGGGCTTATGAAGGCGATGCCCAAGATCACAGGGGGCAGGGGCGAGAAGCTGTACCAGATACCTGGGACCGTGCCCCATCCGTCTGAGAGGGCCAAAGGGTGCAGGTTCGAGCCCAGATGCGAAAAGGCGGTCGCGGCATGCCATCTTACTCACCCGAAGCTTGTAAGAAAGGGCGACAGGGCGGTCAGATGCCTCCTGTACGGGGACGGAGGTGGCCTTGAATGAACGCATCCGATAAGGCCATGTTCGAGATAAGGGGGCTTACCAAGGAGTTTCCCGTCTGGGCCGGCGCGCTCTTCAAGCCGTCGGGCTATGTCAGCGCGGTGCACGAAGTCTCCTTCGACATATACAAGGGTGAGACGCTGGGCTTGGTGGGAGAAAGCGGCTGCGGAAAGACCACCCTCGCCAACATGCTGCTGCGGCTAATCGACCCCACGTCCGGAAGCATCATGTTCAAGGGCACGGACATCGCCTCCCTGCCTGCAAAGGAACTGAGAAGGACCAGGCTTTCCACACAGATGATCTTCCAGGATCCGTACTCGTCGCTGTCTCCAAGGCTCACCGCCGCCGAGATAGTGGAGGAGCCGCTTCTTGTGAACCGACGCGGAAGCAGGGCCGAGATGCGCAAGAAGGCCGAGGGGCTGCTTAGCATGGTAGGGCTGACCGAGTGCGACTCAAGCTGCCTTGCCGACCAGTTCTCGGGAGGGCAGAGGCAGAGGATCGGTATTGCGAGGGCTCTTGCGCTGGAACCGGAGTTCATTGTATGCGACGAGCCGGTATCATCGCTGGACGTCTCTGTCCACGCGCACATAATAAACCTGCTGACGGAGCTGCAGGAGAGTCTGGGGCTCACATACCTGTTCATTGCGCACAACCTTGCGCTTGTAAAGCACGTAAGCGACAGGGTGGCGGTCATGTACTTGGGCAAACTCGTTGAGATAGGCCCGACGGAAACCATCTTCAACGATCCTAAGCATCCATATACGAGCGCCCTTCTTGCGGCAGTGCCCGGCTTCGATCCGGCAAGGAAGCAGAAGAGGGCCATTCTCGGAGGGGAGGTACCAAGTCCGCTGAATCCTCCCGCAGGGTGCAGATTCCACCCGAGGTGCCGCTTTGCGATGCCTGTGTGCTCCAAGGAGGCGCCACCTGAGACGATTACAGAGGGCGGACGCTCGGTCTGGTGCCACCTGGTCGGCCTGGACAGGTAACCAGCAGCCTTTGATCCGGGGACACCCATCAGGGAAACGGCCTTCGGGGAGCAAACCCGAAGGCCGTCTTCTTTCCTGCTGCAACTGGCATAGCTACTGAATGCATAGCGATAGTATGCAGTAGCATTTTGTAAATTTGCATTTACCATGGAAATGGACGCTTGAGAGTATTACAATACATTCTATATACATAAGAACTGCGTACGGATACATGCCGCTGTCCGACAGGCGGCAAAGGAAGGCGCGAGAGAAGAATGAGAGTCACAGTCAAGATAGGGTCATCGACGATCGCCCACCCGACAGGACAGCTGAACATAAGGCGCATGGAGAAGATGTGCAAGGTGTTGAGCGACCTTAAGAACATGGGCCACGAAATAATACTGGTGTCCTCCGGCGCCATCAGCATGGGCATGGGGAAGCTCCTCATGAAGCAGCGCCCAAAGGACATGCCCACGAAGCAAGCCGCCGCGGCAATCGGGCAGTGCGAGCTCATGTACGCCTACGACAAGCTGTTCTCTGAGCACAGGCATACGGTAGGTCAGATACTTCTAACAAGAGGAGACATTGAAAACGGCGAGCGCAGGCGGAACTTTCAGAACACCGCGGCAAGGCTGCTTGAGCTCGGCGCGATGCCGATAATTAACGAGAATGATACGGTTGCGACCGAGGAGATATCGATAGGCGACAACGACACGCTGTCGGCGGTGGTGGCTGAGGCCACATGCTCCGACCTGCTCATACTGCTCTCCGACATCGACGGGCTTTACAACGCCGACCCCAGGAAGGACCCGACAGCAAAGATGATATCCCTTGTTGAGGAGATCACGCCCGAGATACTGTCGCTTGCTGAGGGCAAGGGCTCAGAGCTTGGAACCGGAGGGATGACGACTAAGCTCAAAGCGGCGCAGATTGCCACAAGTGCGGGAATCGACATGGTCATAGCAAACGGGGATGACCCCGACGTGCTCTATGAGATCGTCCAAGGCGGCAAGGCAGGCACAAAGTTCGTAAGGAAGGCCAGATGATATGACTACCCTAGAGATCATGAGAAGGGCGAAAGCCGTATGGCAGGGCCTTGCAAAGGCCTCTTCGGCTGAGAAGGACGAGGCCTTGTTCAAGATGGCATCCTCCCTTTCAGGGGGAAAGGATGAGATACTCGCCGCCAACGCTGAGGATATTGAAGCTGCGAAAAGCACAATGTCATGCGTGATGCTCGATCGGCTGAGCCTTACGGCAGAGCGCATTGAGGCCATGGCAGAAGGAATGCGCGAAGTGGCAGGGCTGCCTGACCCGGTGGGCGAGGTCCTGGGATCCTTCAGGCACGCAAACGGCATGACGATAGAGAAAGTCAGCGTGCCCTTCGGCGTCGTCGCGATAATATTTGAAAGCAGGCCGAACGTCAGCTCTGACGCTGCCGCGCTTGCCTTGAAATCCGGCAACTCATGCATCCTAAGGGGAGGCAAGGAGGCTTTCCGCTCGGTCGATGCGATAGTTGGACGGCTTCAGGCAGGACTGGCCGAAGCCGGTTTGAACCCGGACCTTGTGCAGCTGGTCCAGGACACCACGCGCGCTAGCGCAAGGGAGCTTATGGAGGCAGTAGAGTATGTCGACCTTCTAATCCCGCGCGGAGGGGCGGACCTGATACGAGCCTGCACAGAAGGGGCACTCGTCCCCTGTGTGCAGACCGGCACGGGCATATGCCACGTATTTGTGGACAGGGCCGCAGACCAGAGCATGGCCCTGAAGATAATAGGTAATGCGAAGACGAGCCGCCCGTCAGTGTGCAACGCCGAGGAGGTCCTGCTTGTGCATGAGGACATCGCCTCCCAATTCCTGCCGAAGCTTCATAGAGATCTGGTGCTGGACAGAAGCCATGCTGGCTTGAGGCCTGTCGAGCTGAGGCTGGATGAAGCCTCAGCGAAGGTCATACCCGGGGTCCCTGCAGGGGCTTCGGACTTCGATACGGAGTTTCTTGACTATATCCTTGCGGTTAAGGTGGTAGGCTCGCTGGAGGAGGCCATCAGCCACATCGCCGAGCACTCCACAGGGCACAGCGACGCCATAGTGACGGGGGACAGGGAGGCGGCAGGGGCTTTCACGAGGTCTGTGGACAGCGCGGCGGTCTATGTCAACGCGTCCACCCGCTTCACAGACGGAGGGGAATTCGGCCTCGGATGCGAGATGGGGATCTCGACTCAGAAGCTTCATGCAAGAGGGCCGCTGGGCCTAAGGGAGCTTAACACATACAAGTACATAATCCACGGCGACGGCCAGATAAGGTGAGGGGCACGATGATAAACGAAAAGATTGGCTTCATAGGCACAGGCAACATGGGAGGACCGCTTCTCAGGGCAGCGGCCAAGGTGCTAGACCCGTCGAACCTTCTTATCAGCAACCGCAGGAAGGAGAAATCGGACGCAATAGCGCTGGAGACCGGCTCGGCAGTTGCATCAAACAGACATATAGCAGAGGCGTGCGGGATGATAATCCTTGGAGTGAAGCCGCAGATGATGGCAGGCGTCCTTACCGAGATAGCCCCGGCGCTGAAGCTCAGAGACGACGATTTCGTCCTGGTCTCGATGGCAGCCGGCGTATCCATAGAAAGGATAAGGGCAATGGCCGGAGGTGCTTACCCGGTGATAAGGATAATGCCGAACCTGCCGGCATCAGTGGGAGAGGGCATGATACTGTACTCGCTGAGCGATGGGGTCTCACAGGCCTCAGCCGATGCATTCTGCGATGCGTTCAGGCTGTCCGGGTCATTCGACAGGCTGCCGGAGGATCTCATAGATGTCGGTTGCGCCATCTCAGGATGCGGGCCGGCATTCGTCTCCGTATTCGTGGAAGCTCTCGCAGACGGAGCGGTCGAATGCGGCCTCCCGCGCGACAAGGCTTACAAATATGCGGAGCAGACGCTGTACGGTACATCAAGGCTCCTTATGGAAAGCGGGATGCACCCGGGACATCTTAAGGATCTGGTCAGCAATCCGGGAGGCAGCACAATAACCGGCCTTCATGCGATGGAGAGCAGGGGCTTCAGGGTCGCCACCATGGAGGCTATAACGGCAGCGTTTCAGAAGACGGTGAAGATAGGCAAGTGAGCTCTTCTGGGCAGAACAGCAGCCTCACAGCTAAATAGAAAGGCAATCACCAAGCCGCAGCCTATCGGGTTGCGGCTTTCTTTCGTGCCGTGCATTGCGTCAAGGCAATATCCTATAGATGGAGCGGCCGGCTTCACAAGGCGCAATTGCGCACAATCCCTTGATGTGTCCGAAAAACATCCTGGTCAATTCTTTGAGGATCCTCGTCGATGGATGCCGAAAGGATAATCCGAACCAGATAAGGCCAGGCTCATCCCTATTTGTCAAGAAGCGCCTTTATCTGCGCCTCCATCTCCTTCGGGTCGTACCAGGGCTGCCTTAGCAGGACCGTCCCGTCCATGCCGATGAGGTATGCTATGTTAGGCGCGGGCCCGTAAGTCGACCACACGGGGTTCTCCATTGAATCTATCAGGATTGGAAATTTGATGCCGTCCTCTTCCCCGGCCTTGATTGCAAGCCGCACCCGGTCCTCATATGTTCCTGGCTGGCCTATTGGGGCGCCATAAGGGTCCCTGCTGTATTTCCCCGGCACCTCCCTTTGCGAATATGGATTGTTGGTTCCAAGCGGGTGAGCCTCTATCGTGTATACGATGATGAAGTCAATTTCTGAGCCGTACTTCTCGTAAAGCGAATTCGTGGCAGCTGTCCGCTGCCTGTAGGGCGGTCAGGTATAGGAGCCTAGAATAAGGACGATCGGTTTCACATTCAAGCTTTCGGAAAGAGTTATCTTCCGGCCCGATATATCGAGAAGGGAGAAATCCACAGCCTTTGAGCCCCTGCTGATGCCGGCATCGGCGAGTTTCAGCTGTACCGGAAGGACAAGGCCTCTTACCAGGGCATCAGATGGGATAAGCCCGAGCTCTGGGGAGCCTGAGGCCTCCGCCAGAGCGTTGCCGGTCGAAGATATCCCTGTCAGGGCGCCTATGCAGAGGATAGTTATGATTATTGCACCAATGCGCCTGATTCCCGAGGATACATCCATTCGGCTTCTCGGCCTCCTTCCGATTCTGCGAAAGCATACGGCAGAATCGCCGATCGAATCAGAGCAGATAAAAAAGGAGGTGCGGTCCTCCCAGGAAGGACCGCACCGAAGACAAGGCTCACTAGACCTGGGTCGTAAGGAATACGGGCAGAGTCATCTGCTCGATCTTGCCAGCTAGCTCCTCGATCTCGTCTATGTGGGCATCCTCGTCATTCAGGATGCTCTGAAGCATGTCGCGAGTTGCATAGTCCTTCACCTCGCCGGCGAGGAGTATCGCCTCGTTGTATGCCTTGATGGCTCCGGCTTCGGCCTTATGGTCGCTTGCAAGCTGCTTTGCGATGTCTGAGCCGATCTTTATCTCGCTGAGCTTGCTGACGATAGGAGTGCCCTCCAGGAACAGGATCCTGCCGATAAGCTTCTCGGCGTGCTTCATCTCATCGATGGCGCGCTTCTCTATCGATTCGTGAAGCTTCCCATATCCCCAGTCGGCGTTCATCTCAGAATGGACCATGTACTGGCTGATGGCGCCCAGCTCGTCAGCCAACAGGGCATTGAGGGTCTTTATGAGGTCTGCGTTTCCCTTCATAGTATCTCTCCTTTCATTTCAGTGAATTCCGCAACAAGAATATTATACCTTATGTAATGCATGTCGGTGATAGATGAGCCATACGGCTGATAACGCATGAGGCTTCCTGTATAAAAAGCCAGGCATGTGTTGCCTGGCCTTCTGTGCCATATGCCGTTGCTGCCTTCGATGTAATGCAAGTGGCCAAATCTCGCCGCTTGCTGGTATCAGTAAGCCCTAAGCCTGATTACGAAGTCTTTGCCGACGAGGTATGCATGATCTTTTGCGAAGCTGAGCTCGAACGGGCCGGTGATAGCCTCCGATCTGTAGACGGAAGCGGGTTCGAGGTCGCGATTGATCACCATCATCCCGGACTCTGCAGGGATATAATACCTACCGCCGTAGAAGACAGGGTCGCCTGTTGCCTTCATCGGCAGCGCGGCATTAAGAAGCAGAGTGCCATCCGCCGACTTGATGACTGTTGCGCTTCTGCCGTCCTTGGCTATTGCAAGGGCGGTCCCATCGGGACCTTTGCACAAGTAAAGCGGAGGTTCCGTCCTTATCTGCCAATCGAAAGCGTACTTGTCCTTGCTGTTCCATCTGACTATTCCCGAATAGTCTGCCGACACCAGGATGTTCTCGCGGTCTATTACCACGACATGCCTTACTGTAAAGGGCTCTATCTGCTTTAACTGCGCGACAGTATCCCCATCTTCGAGTTTGATTAGATTTACGAAATCCACAACATCCTCATGCACCGGAAGCATTATGTCATAGATTGTCTGTCCGATTATTACCGCCAAGCCATCCCCTACGTAATCGAAGGACCTTACAGGCCCTGTAAGCGTGGGGAATCAGCAGTCTTCGGGGCGGTAGTACTCCCATTCGAGGTTGCCTGACATGTCGAACTTCATCAGGCCGTACTCCCATCCAACGAAGATGCCGCCTTCCAAGATGGCCAGGGAATAGGCCTTCTCATATGTATCGGCAGCCCAAAGGCGCCTTCCAGATGCGTCAAGCTTGACTAACGTGCTTCCGTAGGCCGCAATTATGGCACCGCCATCCGCGGAAGCTATCAGCTCTACCGGGTTTTCGGCGACCCATTGCCATCTCTGCCTTCCTTCGCTGTCCAAGTTGATGACCCCGTAGCCTGAAGCCAAGGCCAGGCCTCCGTCAGGAAGGACTGAATAGCCGGTTATGTTTCCCAGTCGTATGCTCCACTCATTCACTCCAGCGCCGGATGCCTGCATGCCCAAAGCAAGCAATGAGAGAACGAGCGCTGTGATAATCATCCTCTTCTTAATGGTCCTTCACCTCCCGTAACAAGTTGCACCGACAATAAGGAGTGGGGATCTTCATTTGCGGGCATGTGCCTTCAATAAGGACCCCTGAGATTAATACTATTCGATATATCCGCCCCTTCTCCTTCAAGCGGCACATGCGCTCTGAACGGCCACAGCAAAGCTATCCTATGCAAAGGCCCATATAGTAGCTCTCGTAGTATACTCCGGCAATCTTAAAGTCCCTCGTCAGCTTTCCCTCGATTTCGAACCCCTTGCTTCTATACAGGTTTATTGCAGGTTCATTGTCCGTCCTGACCAGCAGGTTGATCTTGCTGATTGCGTCCGATGCCGCTGCCCATTCGATTATGGCTTCAAGAAGCGACTTCGCTATTCCGAGCCCCCAGTGGGCCTTAAGCACTCCCATGCTGAGCTCGGCACCATGCGCCACCTTAGGCCTGCTATAGCCGGAAAGCGCGGCGAAACCCACCAAGGCACCGTCTCTGAACGCAAGCAGGAATACCGAGTTAGGGCTCTGCTTCACCTTCCCGATAAAGGCGCGCTCTTCCTCCGCGGTCATTTTGAAATCTCCGTTTCCATAGGCGAGGTTCTCCGTCTCCGAAGTAATGGCGCACATCAGCTCGATGATGCCTTCCGCGTCTGCCGGTTCGGCATCCCTTAGTGTCAGCCCGCTTTTGTCCCTGAGGATAGAATTTGTGAGCATCGGAGCACCTCCGGGGAGAATAGTAACACCTTGGGCCCGCCCGCTGAAAGGGAAGCCGGGAAATGGCAGTCTTAGATGGGCCATAGCAGCGGATTCTGGTTGCCAAGCAGGAGTGATGCTGATAATATTCACTCGAAGCACATTATATGCATCAAATAGCAGGCGGTCAATGCTCCTGTCGCAACAGGAGATCGGTATGAAAGGAAGCTTCATCATGGCAAGAGTGCTCATCGTAGATGCGGGATTGAAGCCCGGATGGACAAAGGCGGCCGCAGACAGGCTGGCAGAACTGCTGCAGAAGGACGGAAGCATCGAAATCGACAGGGTTAACCTCAGAGAAGAGCAGATAGCCCCCTGTACAGGCTGTGCCATCTGCCTTGAGAGGGGCGAGCAGAAATGCAGGAACCATTCTGATTCGGCTGACAAGATAATCGGCAGGATGCTTGAAGCGGACGGAATAATAACGGTGTCGCCGAACTATTCGCTGCAGGTGCCAGCCTTGCTGAAAAACATGTACGACAGGCTCGCATATGTCTTCCACAGGCCGAGGCTGTTCGGCAGGCTCTCCATGGCCGTAGTTGTCCAGGGCGTATACGGGGGCGGGAAGGTCGTCAGCTACATTAATGAGATAATGGCCTTCTGGGGGGCAGGGACGATGAAGGGTGCGGTCGTAAGCGGCGCTCTCTATCCAAGCAGCAGGATGGACCAGAAGGTGCTTGATAGAAGGGATGCAGAGCTCAGTAAGGCGGCCGCAAGGTTTGCCGGCAGGCTCAGAGGGTACAGGCAGGGCAGACCCTCCCTTTTCAGGCTCGCGATATTCAGGATGACAAGGTCATCCATGAAGTACAGCCCTGAAGCCCTGGCGGTGGACAGGAAGTATTTTGAGGACAACGGATGGCTGGAGTCCGGCTACTACTACGATGTCAGGCTGGATCCCGTAAGCCTGGTCCTGGGAAACCTAATAGACCGCATGATTAAGCGGATGGTGTCGAAGGTCTACGCAGAACCAGGCCAGGTGGCCGGCAGATAGCGCCAAATGAAGGATCGGCCCGTCAAAAGGCCGATCCTTGTGCAATTATTGGATTCTCGGACGTTTCTGCCTACAAGCCAGCGCCCAACAGGGCGAAGGCCAGGCTGGGCAGGCCCATCAGTATGACGGTTATCACCACGAGCGGCAGCACCCTCTTATAGACCCGGTGGGCCTGGTTGTCCAGCCCTGCTGACGTTATGCCAAGAAGCACCTGCGTGGGGCCGAGTGCGCACCCGACGGATGCCCCCACAGACTGTGCGGCGCAGATCATCGCCGCGGTTATGCCCAGCTGCTCCGCAACCATCTGCTGGAACTTGCCGAATATCACGTTCGAGGTGGTATTGCTTCCGGTAATGAAGCTTCCCAGGGCTCCTATCATGGGCGAGACCATGGGGAAGAACTTGCCCGTCAGTTGCGCGACGGCCCCGGAGAGCTCCTTCATCATGCCAGCATCCATCATGACTATGGCCATCGGTATGAAGCAGAGCAGCGTGTAGGTCGTGTTCAGGCATTTGCGCACCGTTTTGTATGCGATTCGGCCAATAGCCCCTTTCCTCCAGTAGCCTTTCCCGAAGAAAAGCGCAATGGAGGCAAGAGACGCTGCAAGTATTATCGGCGCGGGATGGGAGAATGGCCGGAACTTCGCATAAGCCTTTGCCGGTTCCACGACATATCCCAGCCCTGTCTCATATCCCGGGAAGTTGATTCCTGCTCCCAGCTCCTTGAAGGGCATGAAGTAAAGGAAGACTGTCATCGCCATGACAAGCAGGTAAGGGGATACCGCAAGGAGGAATGACATCGACTCGCCGGATGCTGAATCTCCTTCCTGATGCATCGGTTGTTCATCCTTTTTCCCGGAAAGAGCAAGGAATGCTGCGATTCCTGCTATCGAGGAGGCGATGAGGCTTATCGAGACGATGCCGAACGCGACTGTAAGGTAAAGCGCCCCCGTCATCACCGCCGTGCCTATCGCTATTCTGGGCATCGCGCGCCTGATGGTCGCCGCACCACCGTAGATGAAGCTTATGCTAATGCCGGTAATGAACATGGCAAATCCCGTGAAGAACACGAACCAGGGACCGAGCTCCTTATAAGTTAGGCCTGTGACAAGTGATATGGTGTAGAAGGAAGTGCCCATCGACCCGAAGCTGACCGACCAGGAATGCCCCACAAGCGAGGCGGATACCGATTTCAAAGGATCGAAACCCATGCTTACCAGTATGCCCGTCACTATCGCAACAGGCACTCCGAAGCCCGCTATCCCCTGAAGAAGCGGGGTGAAAAGCCAAGCCAGCATAAGAAACTGGAGGAATCTGTCCTCGATTAGCCCCGACACCTTAGACTTTATACTCCCCATGGCCCCCGTCTCTTCAACGAAGTTATAGAGGTAGACCGCAGCCCAGATGATGAGGATGATGTTCACGGACAGGGCCAGGCCCTTTCCGAGAGTCACCAGGATGCCGCCTGTTCCTGCGCGGAACACCGCCAAGGCGATGACCAGGCTTACGGCGAATGAGATAGAACCTGCCTTCAAAGGAGTCATCCTGAGGTAAATCAACAGGATGAGAAGAACAGCGATCGGGAGTGCTGCCCAGAAAACCATGCCGGCCTCCAATTGCGATGTTATATGGCTGTTGCAATTCAGTTTGTTACAAACCGGCCATAAGTTCAAGCCCGGATGGGCAGCAAGGATGCGAGGTAAGCCCTAATGAAACGGAAGAGGGAGTGGTACAACCTTCTTCTAGCCCAGGCGCTCTGGCCTGCAGTCTCATCTCAATTCGACTGTGCCAATATGCCTCGGCTTCATCCGGCACAGACCACTTAACTAAGGAGAAGGAGCTGACATCGTCATTGCGCCGGCATGCTTGCCCCGGCACAGATGGTGTAATCCTTGCCCCGCATTGGCATTTGTGAATCGCGAAATATCCTGTCGCATGGCCCTTAAGGATTGTAGAATGTCATTGGCTGCCTGCTGTAATGCGGCTTGCAGCTAGTTCTGCGGCCGGAGGATTGACCGATGGGAAGATTTTTCAAGGTGCTTGCGATAGTGCTGCTGATTTTAGGCCTCATAGGATTCGGAGGGTACTCTTACCTGATCTGGGGCATGGACAAGGTGCTTGACGCACATATAGGCGAGGTCGACATACAGGCTCTGCCGGATGGTGTCTATAAGGGGGTATACAGCAACTCCAGGTGGTCGAACTCGGTTGAGGTCACTGTCGCAGGGGGAAGGATCGAAGGCGTCGATGTGGTGGACGATGTGGCTTTCAAACTCGAGGAGCAGAGGGAGCAGCTTATACGAAAGGTGGTTGAGGAACAGGCACTGGATGTAGATGCCGTGACCGGAGCCACCGCAACAAGCAGGGCATACCTGCTTGCGATAGAGGACGCGCTTTCATCTACTGAGCTAGGGATATGAGAACGGTTCAGCGGCTTGGCAGGGCTACCGCCTAGAGCCTAACAGGTGCCTTGCGGCCATGACCGGGTCGTGCAGAAGCATCCTCGGACCGGCGTAGCGCATGACAGCCCGCACTTTTTCCCTCATCTCCGGTCTGTAGCAGTGGATCTCGCATTTTGAGCAGAACGGCTTCCTCTCTCCGAGGATGCACGAATCAAGCCTGGATTCGGCATATCTGAGAAGATCGGCGCAATCAGGGCATAGGGTTATCCCGTGGCCCTTCCCTCTGCAATAGATGGCGACCATCTTGCCGACTATGGCCTTTTCTTCAGCTATCCTGCCTGATGTCATATCCTTTGCGCACCCCCAGAGGATTATAGCATAAGGCATGCGATGGCAAGTCGAGGGCGGACCGGCCCGGTCCGCCCTAACAAAGAGAACTCAATGAACTTCCTTCTCGATTATGGGATGCTGGAAAGGCTTCCTGAGATGTCGAATGAGCCTGGCGCCTCCGCCACGGCCTCCACCTCCGCCACTCCTCCCTTGAGCACGACGGCAGCCTCCTTGCCCATGTTCGAGATGAAGCGCGCAGGTCCCGTTATCGTAAGGAGCGCGGTGAACTCCTTTTTCAGGTAGTCGCCCGAAAGTCCTGTCAGCGATACCGTGACGATGAACCTCTGCCCTACCTTGGTAACCTGCGGGACGTTGATGTCGAATGATACCAGGTTGGTCTTCACCGGATTGGAGAACGATGAGCCGTTGTTCACGAAGACCGACATCTCGCCGGTCGTGATGCCGGCGGGGATGGAGCAGACAACCTCGGTGTCGGAATAGGCGGCCGGCCTTAAGGAAAGCTGCTCTCCTCCTCCCGACAGCCAGACCGTAGGCTCTGCGAGTCCCTGCGTGCCCATGAATCCTCTGCCCAGAAGCGTCAGAGTGGAACCGAGGAAACTGAGGGCGGGCGCACCGGTGATGCTCGGTTCCTCAGCGTGGGAAGACGCTGGCAGCACCTGCAGTATCTCCGGAAGGCCCTTGCTTCCGTCCGGCAGCACTGCCGACAGGAGCCAGAAACCTGCCGTAAGCAAGCCTTCAGGTATCTTCCATCCTCCGTCTATGTTGAATTCTATGTCCTTCTTCTCACCCTTGGTGGATTCTGCGGTGATCGTGCCGCCAGTAGTAGCCTTCACACCCTCCTGGCTGACGGTGCCGCCGACTGCTATGCCGGCTGTGCTGGTGCTCGGCGCCACAACCTTAGGTGGTTTGGCCTCTACGACCTTGGTGCCGCCTGATTGCACCCATGTCCCGGTCTTGGGGTCCCATACATACTCATCGATGAGTATGGTGCCCGTCTTCAGGTATCTTGTCTTGACCTTCCTTATTGGTTTACCGTCCTTGTCGTAGGAGATGCCCTCCTCCTCTATGTAGGCGCCGTCAGCCCTCGGAGGGTCGAAATAGGTGGTCGTGGTCGAGCTTTCGAGCTTGCCGTCTTTCTTGTGCTCAGACGTTTTCTTCTTTCCTTCGGGAGTCTTCGTCTCGGTGAACTTCTGCTCTATGGTGGTCTTCTTGCCGGAGGAGTCGGTCTTCTCCTTGGTACGGGTCTCTGACTTGTCCTCCCCCTTCTGTTCCTTAGTGATGGTCTCGACCTCTTTGTATTCGGTCTTCCCATCGGTCTTCTGGGTTGTTGTGTATCTTGTCTCTGTTACTTTTGTGCCATCTTCCTTCGTCCATTCGCGAGTCTCGGTGACCGTGGTCCATACGCTTCCGTTTATCGTCCCTGTGCTGGGCTTGCCGGAGGGCTGCCACTCCGGCTGGGCCAGCGCTGTAAGCGCCGTGAGCAGTATCAATGCAGACATCAAGGCGATGGGAAGCCAAACAAAACTGCGTCTTCGGACGTCTATGGTAAGCATTCGCCACACCTCCGATGGTCTTTTGGAATGACCTGTCCCTGAAATTAGTTCTATATTGGAACTGTTATTCCTTCAAATGACAAGAAAGAGGAAGCGATGAAAATCGGGAGTAGAGGTGGGCATGGCAGGGAAAACCGTCATGATATAGAAAATTTAAGCAAAGAAATGTATGTGGATGAAAGGAATATGCGGCGATGGATGCAGCCCCTTTCGCATTTGTTATCCACCCTATTAACGTGAAAAGGGACGTATCGCACAAGTTCCCGCTGCTGGGGAGGGCACTCACGGAAGGGCAGCTGGACTTCCTGTCGAGATACTTCCCGCCCGTATACATCTCTGAGATTGAAGGGATAAGATCCCAGGCCCATGGCGGAGAGGCGAGGGGCTGGTTCATCGCCTGCCCGTTTACGCCAACGGCAATGATGAGCCTTCCCGTGGAGGTCGTCTACAGGAAGATCGTGAAGTGCGGCGAGATGGCCGAAAGGCTGGGCGCCGGGATCATCGGCCTTGGCGCCTATACTTCAGTAGTGGGAGATGGCGGGGTCACAATAGCCGACAGGCTCAAGATTCCGGTGACCAACGGGAACGCTTACACGATATTTGTGGCCATGCAGGCTATAAGGAAGGCTGCCGAGGTCATGGGAATCGATCTTTCGGCGGCGAGCGCTGCCGTTGTCGGGGCAACAGGGTCTATAGGCAAAGTATGCTCCGAGATGCTGGCAGAGGAGGTCTCCGAACTGGTGCTGGTGGGGAGAAACCCCGACGCGGTGCATGAGATAGAAGCAAGGTGCAAGGGCAGGAAAGCTTCCATCAAGGCCGGCTGCGACGTTTCCCTCATCTACTCCTCCGAGCTTGTCATCACCGTAACAAGCCAGGTGAGCGCAGTAGTTGAACCGGAGCACCTTAGGCCGGGCTCGGTCGTCCTGGATGTTGCGCGCCCCAGGGATGTGTCGGTAAGGGTGGCGGCTGCCAGAGACGATGTCCTGGTGATAGAGGGGGGCATGGTTGATGTTCCGGGCGGCCCTGACTTCCACTTCGACTTCGGTTTCCCGCCGGGCAAAAGCTATGCATGCATGGCTGAGACCATTGCCTTGGCGCTTGAGGGAAGGCTTGAGGACTATACCGTGGGCAAGGAAATTGAGCGATGGCGGGTGGAGGAGATAGGAAGCATGGCAGAGAAGCATGGATTCAGGCTCAGCGGCTTCAGAAGCTTCGAGCACGCCGTAACGGAGGAGCACATCGAAAGGGTCAAGGAGAAGGCACTTAGGGCCAAGTAACGCTGCCATGCGATGAGAAGGGCCCATACCGAATATGGGCCCGGGACTAACGGAGGTTCATTTTGGGCCACACTCTCTTCTGGATTGTACTCGCAATATGGCTTGCCTGCGACTTCTACCTGATCGCCCTGAAGAGGGGTGCGGTCCACAAAGACGGAGGGGAGAGGCGGTCCAAGTACGTCATGGCAGCGCTTATAGCATCGGGGGTGCTTGTCCCGATATTCTCCTGCCCCGCTGCGAAGCTGAACTTCCTTCTGCCTTTCACCATGCTGAGATACCTGTCAGTGGGCCTTCTTCTCGCAGCGCTTGCAGTAAGGCTGACTGCAGCGGCCCACCTTGGGCCGTCGTTCTCAAGGAATGTGGGCGTAAGCGACGGCGCCCGGCTTATCACCTCCGGCATCTATTCGAAGGTGAGGCACCCCGGCTACCTTGCCGAGCTCCTGGCGTTTGCCGGCATCGCGGTGGCATTCAACCATCCGGTGAGCTCCGGTGCGGCATTCCTCATGCCGCTTTTTGCTTTCCTTTACAGGATAGGGATAGAAGAGAGGATGCTCAAAGCCGGATTCGGGGAGGAATACTCTGAATATGCCGGAAGGACCTGCCGCCTGATACCATTCATCTATTGATCGGGAAGGTTATCCTATCATCCTGAGGGCCTCATCACGGGAGAAGCTTCTTCCGTGGCCGGGGTAGAAAGTATGGGCATTGCAGGTATCAAGCACTTTGCTCCAGCTTCCTCTGTTCTGTTCCCAGTCCTGGACTATTACCGGCAGCGAG
This sequence comes from uncultured Clostridia bacterium, assembly GCA_964545975.1. GTDB lineage: Bacteria > Bacillota > DTU025 > DTU025 > MWDF01 > MWDF01. The sequence goes on from CAZJHY010000009.1 coordinate 50,611, forward strand.
GTCTTATTCGACATGGATGGAAAGCCGCTCATCGCCATGTCGCCGATGAATGCCCGGCCGTCGTCCAGCACAAGGGCGCTTGATCCCCTGGTGTGCCCGGGAGTATGGATTATCCTACCCGGGAAACCTTCAGCGTGGAGGTCCAGTCCCCCGTCCCCAAACGGTGAATCCACCTTGAAGCCATCATCAAGGGGCGGGGCGAACATCAGGGGCGAGAAGGCCATGACAGCCCGGGCCCAGGGGCCATCAGGCCTTGCTTCAACCTTGCGGCCCTGACTCAGAGGCTCATAGTCCCCCAAGTGCATGAGGATGCCGCATCCGGTCTCGGAGGACAGCCTGGAAGCGGCCCCTATGTGGTCGAAGTGGCCGTGCGTTATGAATATGGCCTTAAGGCCTCTTGCAGGATCTCCGGCTGCGGCCATCCTGGCCTCCCTTAGGAATCTTCGCCACCAGAATCGATATGTCCCGGTGTCGACGAGTATAGACCCCCCGGTTGAGGTTATTAGGTAGCAGTTGGTCATGTCTGCCCTGATAAGTTTGACGGCAGTTTCCACCAGCAGATCACCCCCGATAGCATATTTCCGAGGCATGGCACGGTTGGGATTCATCAGATAGCCCCGGATTCCTGTTAAGGAGTCCAGCGCATGCGAAAAACTGTCATAAAGATGAGATAATCATGCCGATTGGTTTGCAGGAGGAAGAAGCATGGTCAGGATACTTGATCCAAAGGAGATCTCAGAAAGGTCCAAGAGCTTCAGATTCCCCGACTTCATGCGGTTCAAGGCGGTATCCGAGGGGTTTTCCTCCTGCGAGATGCTATCTGCAGGCAGGGGCGGGCTCGAGGTGGAAGTCGCCAGGTTCGGCCATAAGCTCTTCGTCAACTTCCCCGAATCAGCAGATGAGGAGCCTCGAGCAGAGCTTGCCTTTGAATTGATAGAAAGGGAGATAAGGGGCAGGAAGGGGCCGGAATACGACTTCATGGGCATCTTCTCTCCCACACAGACGATGACAAGGGCGATACACAGGCTCTACTCAAGGCAGGAGGCGGCGCTGGAGTGGCGCGAGAGCTACTGCATCAAGCCGGGCGTGGGGACAGCGGCCTTTGCCGCACCGAAGGGGTATGCCCTTGTCGAGCTTACAGCGGACCTTCTTTCCAGGAATCTCGCCAACACAAGCGAGCTCACGGAGGAGATGGAATCCGAAAGGCCGTCGGTGGAGGACTTCCTTGCCAAGAGCTTCGGAATCTGTGCGATGAAGGGCAGGGAAATCGCCGGATGGTGCCTCTCAGAGTACAACAACACCGAAGGCTGCGAAATCGGCATAGGGGTCATGAAGGATCACAGGCACAAGGGCCTCGCTTCGGCGATGACATCGCTGTTTCTTAAGACGGCGGCGGAAAGAGGCGCAGGCAAGGTGGGCTGGGACTGCCACAGGCAGAACGCCTCGTCCTGGCGGACAGCCCAGAAGGCGGGCTTCAAGATCTCATCCAGCTACCCTACCATCCTCATATGCAAGGACAGGACAATGCAATACGGGGCGAACGGGAACATCGCGCTAAGAGACGGGGACGGCGACGCTGCTCTTGCCTGGTACAAGAAGGCGGCCGAGAGAGCAGACGCACCGTACTGGGTCTTCATAAACATGGCGCAGGTGCAGGCCATCACGGGCGACATACGCCTCGTTATGGAGGCATATGAGGGGCTGAAGACGGCAAGATACGACGACTGATGCCTGAAACCTGCGGCGTGCTGCCATTTAAACTGGAAGAAAATCAGATACGGAGGGAAGCTCATGAGTGAAGGCAGGCTGGACTTGTTTCTTGAGAAAGCGGCGCAATCAGGCGCGAGCATCGTGGTAGTCTCGGCAGGGCCTAACCTAAGGTATCTTTTCAGCCTTGACGTCGACCCGCACGAGAGGGCTTTCATGGCGATTGCAGGAAAAGGGTTCCTGCCCTGCTTTGTCCTGCCTATGCTGGAGATGGGCAATGTGGGCAGGGCTGCGGCAAGGTTCGGGGCGGAGCTGCACGGATACTCGGATGAGGAGGGGCCATGCTTTGCCGTAGGCAGGGCGTTAAGGAACGTACGCGCTGAGGCCGGAAAGCCTACTGTGGGGGCGGAATTCCTTCATATGAGGGTGAAGGAGCACGAGCTCATAAGATCGACGCTGGGAAGCTTCGATGTTCTTGACATAGACGGCCTGCTGACGCAGATGAGGGCTGTGAAGGATTCGGGGGAGATCGCCTGCCTCAGGCGGGCAGCTGAGATCGCGGACATAGGTATAGCCGCAGCCAGGGCGGCAATAAGGCCCGGCGTGAGCGAAAAGCAGGTGGCATCAGAGATAGAAAGGGCGATGCTTGATGCAGGGGCTGACAGGGTGCCTTTCAACATAGTGCTTGCGGGCCCGAACGCTGCGCTGCCGCACGGGGCTCCTTCCGATAGGAAAATTACGGAAGGCGAGCTCGTCATCTGCGACATAGGCGCAGTCTACCAGGGATACTTCGGCGACATTACCAGGACCATACCGGCAGGAGGAGAGCCATCGTCAGAAATGAAAAAGGTGTATGACGCGGTGTTCAGGGCGAACGAGGCGGGAAGGAAGGCTGCGCGCCCGGGCATAAGCGGTGGGGACCTGGACGCGGTTTGCAGGAAGGTGATAGAGGATGCCGGCTACGGGGAGCTGTTCATACACAGGACCGGGCACGGCCTTGGCCTTGAGGTGCATGAGGAGCCCTACATCGTAGGCGGAAACGGCAAGCCGCTCTTGCCGGGGATGGCTTTCACCATCGAACCAGGCGTCTACATCCCCGGGGTGGGAGGAGTCAGGATAGAAGACGACGCCGTCATCACCGAGACCGGGGCGGAGATACTTACGCATCAGCCCAGGGAGCTTATGGTCGACTGACAGAAGGCGGTTCAATCAGCGCAACGGGTGCTTTTCAAGGAACACATCGAGCTCGGCTGCCGAGGGAAGGGACGGTATGGCCCCTTTCCTCGTCGTGCATAGCGCACCCGCCGCATTCGCCCTCACAAGGCAGAAGCGGATGTCGCTATCGGTAAGCCGGGGCAAACTGCCCCTTAGCGGAGCATCTTTCGCAAGGCCGATGAGGCAGGCGATAAGGCAGGCTTGGAAGCCGTCCCCCGCACCAGTCGTATCCACGCTCCCGACGGAGAAGCCGGGGACCCTGACTGCCAGATCCCCCAGGAAGGCTGACGAGCCTGAGGAGCCGCCTGTGACTACTATCAGTGCCTCCGGCTTTGCATGCCTCCTAAGGACCCTGACCCCATCTTCCTCACCCTCAGTCCCAGTCAGAAGCATAAGTTCCTCAGAAGATGCCTTGATCACATCCGCGTTCCTGCATGAGGCGAATATCACCTTCCTCGCATCTTCAAGGCCCTCCCAAAGGGCAGGCCTTAGGTTTAAGTCGAAGCAGATCGCGGCTCCGGCTTCCGATGCTATTCTCACCGCAGCCCGGGTCGCCTCTGCAGAGGGCTCAGAGATGAGGGAGATGGAGCCGTGCTGAAGGGCCCTGCATCCGGAGATAAGCTTCAGGTCAAGCTCTTCTGCCCTGAGCATCATATCGGCGCCGGGGTTTCTGAAGAAGCTGAAGCTCCTCTCGCCTCCTTCTCCCAGGGAAACGAAGGCCAAAGTCGTCCTTGCTTCGGAATCAAATACCAAGCCGTCGATGTTCACTCCCTCGCTGCCAAGGACTCCTGCAAGGAAACGCCCGAAAGGGTCGTCTCCGACTTTGCCGATGAAACCTGAGCTTAAGCCGAGCCTTCGGATTCCGACGGCGACATTGGCCGGCGCTCCCCCGGCGTTCTTGACGAATGATGCCGCTCCTCCGACATCCGACGCCCGCCCTTCGGCGATGAAATCTATAAGAAGCTCCCCGACTGCCAGCACGTCAACTGCCATCATGAGCCCTCCAATGAAGCTTCGAAGATGTTCTGCCCGGCGGATGCCAGCCGGGGCAAACATCCATCATATAAGTTATTATATTCTCTGGGACGGCACCGCGTCCCCGAAGCTCGCTTATCGGCTCTCGATCTCACGGATGATCGGTTCAATACAGCCCTCCGCGGGCTTTGCGGTCGGGCGGCAAGGAGCAGCAGATATGGAAGACAGGATTCGCGAGATGCTTGACAAGGCCGGAAAACCGGGCGAGGATGCCCTCGTGATGCACCCCTACTACAAAGGCAAGATCGAGATATCGCCCAAGGCGGCCGTAAGGGACATGGCCGACTTCTCAGTATGGTATTCCCCCGGAGTAGCCGCCCCCTGCAAGGCGATACAGAACGACAGGGAACTTGCCTATGAGCATACGCTGAAGTGGAATGCGGTGGCTGTGGTATCCGACGGCTCAAGGGTCCTCGGACTTGGAAACATAGGCCCGGAGGCAGGCCTTCCCGTGATGGAGGGCAAGGCCATGCTGTTTAAATACCTCGGAGGCGTTGATGCTTATCCCATCTGCCTGGACACCCAGGACCCGGAGGAGATAATAAAGGCAGTGAAATGGCTGCAGCCCACCTTCGGGGGAATAAACCTCGAGGACCTTGAGCAGCCCAAGTGCTTCTACATACTCGAAAGGCTGAGGTCCGAATGTCGCATCCCCGTATGGCACGACGACCAGCAGGGCACCGCCGCAGTCAACCTCGCAGGATTGATAAACGCTCTTAAGCTGACCGGAAGGTCGATTGAGACGTCGAAGATGGCGATCATCGGCGCAGGAGCCGCCGGCATCAGGACGGCATCCGTCCTCATCAAGGCCGGGGCGGATCCGAAACGGATGATAATGTGCGACATATTGGGCACCCTTCACAGCAACAGGGCGGACATAGATGCGATGCACAAGGATATGAGGCAGCTTTGCATGGACACCAACCCCGGCTGCGTCGAAGGCGGCATAAAAGAGGCGATGGAAGGCGCCGACGCAGTACTTGCGATGTCAAAGCCGGGGCCTGGCACCATACTGAAGGATTGGGTCTCCGGCATGGCAGAAAGGCCGATAGTCTTCGCATGCGCAAACCCCGTACCGGAGATCTGGCCTTGGGAGGCAAAGGAGGCGGGCGCTGCCGTCGTCTCAACCGGAAGGTCCGACTTCCCCAACCAGGTCAACAACTCCATGGTCTTCCCCGGCATTTTCAGGGGGGCCCTTGACGTAAGGGCGACGTCCATCACGGACGAGATGTGCATCGAAGCCGCCAGGGCTCTTGCCAGATACCAGGAGGAGGCGGGGATGGATGAGGAGCACATACTCCCGGACATGTCCGAATGGAAGGTGCCTGCCTACATCGCGGCAGCTGTGGGAAGCGAGGCGGTAAGGCAGGGTGTGGCGAAGCTTCCGAGAAGCCATGACGAGATACTTCAATCGGCGCTGGAGCTAATCGAAAGGTCCAGGAGGGCGACTAAGCTTGCCATGGAAAACGGGATAATCAAGCCGCCACCGGAGCTGTAGCTGCCAGGACTAATCAGGAAGGGACGGGAGGGTGCCTTATGGCCATAAGGATGGTGGACGCCGGGGAGATAACGGCAGCCATAGAGCAGATGTGCGTCAGTGCCAACTGCAGGCTGCCTGAGCTGAATCTGAGAAAGCTTGAGGGCGCAATTGCTGGGGAGAAGTCCCCGCTGGGCCGCTCGATACTTCAAAGACTTCTACAGAACCACAGGCTCGCAGGCGAGCAGATGGTGCCCGCATGCCAGGACACGGGCCTTGCGGTCGTGTTCGCCGAGATAGGCCAGGACGTCCATATAACGGGCGGCGCATTCGAATCTGCTGTGGACGAGGGGATAAGGAGGGGCTATACCCGGGGGTATCTAAGGAAGTCCTCCGTGTCTGACCCCCTTTTCGAAAGGCGCAACACCGGGGACAACACCCCGGCGGTGATACACGTAAGGATAGTGCCCGGCGATAAGGTCAGCCTTACCCTAGCCCCAAAGGGCGGAGGGGCGGAGAACATGAGTGCTGTCAGGATGCTTACCCCATCTGATGGTGTGGAGGGGGTCATCGCATTCGCGGTCGAGACTGTAAGCAAGGCCGGTCCCAGCGCATGTCCGCCGGTCGTGGTGGGCATCGGCATCGGAGGCACATTCGACATGGTGACCGTGCTTGCCAAATACGCCCTAATAAGACCCATGGGCGAGAGGAACACTGACCCGAGGTACTCAGAGCTGGAGGAGAGGATACTAACAGAGGTGAACGAGCTGGGCATCGGCCCTCAGGGCTTCGGCGGCAGCACCACCGCTCTTGCCGTCCATATCGAGGCCAGGGCCTGCCACATCGCGAGCCTACCTGTGGCCGTGAACCTCAACTGCCATGTAAGCCCGCACGAGACCAGGATTATTTAGAAAGGAGGCCGGAAGGTGGCAAAGAAGATAACAACTCCAATAACCGACGAAGCCGCAGCCTCCTTAAGGACCGGCGACGAGGTCCTTCTCTCCGGCAGGGTCTATACTGCAAGAGATGCCGCCCATAAAAGGATGGACGCGCTTCTTGATTCCGGCGGAAACCTTCCGTTTAGCATTGAAGGCGCTGTGATTTTCTACGTCGGTCCGTCACCGGCGAAGCCCGGAAGGGTGATTGGCTCAGCAGGCCCCACCACAAGCGGAAGGATGGACAAGTACACGCCCAGGCTGCTTAGCCTCGGTCTAAAGGGCATGATAGGCAAAGGGTCGCGTTCCGCGGTTGTCAAAGATGCTATCGTCAGGCACCGTGCGGTCTACTTCGCAGCCCTTGGAGGAGCGGGCGCCCTCGCATCAGAGAGCGTCAAGGCTGTAAGACCTGTCGCTTACGAGGACCTGGGGACAGAGGCCCTTACCGAGCTTACGGTGGAGGATTTCCCGCTAATCGTGGTAAACGACATCTACGGCGGGGATGCTTACGAGGATGGAAGGAAGCTCTACTCAGAATAGGCGAGCCACTTCGCCACATAATTTAAACAAGGCGGCCATGAAGGCCGCCTTGCGCGCTGTTTGACTCTGTCTGAGCTATTCTTATTTCTTGTTGCACTCAGGGCTGCATCTCGCACAGCCGTCCACTTGCGGGAATATCTTCTTTGCCGCCTTGAGAGCGTCCTTGCAGCCGTCGAAGCTGCCTACCAGGATCCTGTTGTTCACGTTCGGCAAGCTGGAGCACAGCCAGCTGTGCACCTCATGCTCACCTGTTTTCTGGGCGTTCACGCTTACGTAGTATAACTCCATTCGATCACCCCTTTCAGGCCGTAAACCAATAATCGATCCCAATATTGCCGCTGCACTGCTTTACTATAAGAATATTCAACTAGTTTCCATCGAATCCTCCTAAGTTATCAGGAAACATGGCGAAAACCATCAGAAAATACGATTTCATCATGCCTGCTCTGCTTCCTATCCCCTGCAGGACGAGGCGAGGCGCGACATGCACTCCTCAAGAAGCGCCTTGGGGCAGCCGAAATTCAGCCTTGCGAAGCCGGAGCCCGAGCTTCCGAACATTGCGCCAAGGTTTAGGGCAAGGCCTGCCTTATCCACCACAAGCTCCTTCAGGGCGGCTTCGTCCATTCCCATCGAACGGAAGTCCAGCCATGCCAGGTAGGTGCCTTCCGGCTTCCTGTAGCCAACCATTGGCATCCTATCCCTTACGAAATCCCCGATGAGGTCGGCGTTGGACTCCATGTAATCAAGCGCCTGCCCAAGCCACTCCTCACCGTGCCTATAGGCCGCCTCCGCCGCCACAACTCCGAAGATGGTGGGCTCTTCTATGCCGTTTGCCTCCATCCTTTCAGACAGGGCGCTCCTTATCCCATCGTCGGGCACTATGAGATTAGAAACCTGAAGGCCAGCTATGTTGAAGGTCTTGCTGGGGGCGGTGCACGTGATGGAGTGCCTTGCAAAATCCTCTGAAAGGGTCGCAAAGGGGATATGCCTGTGGCCCTTGAAGATGAGGTCCGAGTGGATCTCGTCGGCGATTACAAGGATGTCGTTTTCCAGGCAGATCTCGCCGAAGCGCCTCAGCTCGCCCTCCCTCCAGACCCTTCCCACAGGGTTATGGGGGCTGCATAGTATGGCAAGCTTCGCCTTCGGGTCGGAGGCCATCTTCTGAAGCCCCTCGAAGTCCATGGCGTAGTCTCCGCCCGGAAGCTCCTTCAGCGTGTTCTCCAGGACCTGCCTCCCGTTGTTTCTTACCGAATAGAAGAAGGGGTGATATACGGGGGGTTGGATTATCACCGAGTCGCCCTCCTCGGTAAACTCCTGCACTATGGCGTTAAGCGCAGTGACGACGCCTGCCGAATAGATGAGCCAGTCGCGATCCACCTTCCAGCCATGCCTTCTTTCATTCCAGCTTATGAAGGATTCGAAATAACCATCGGTCCTGTGGCTGTAGCCGTATATGCCACGCCTGGCCTCCTCGATTACGGCATCGATTACAGGCTGCGGACAGGCGAAGTCCATGTCCGCCACCCAAAGCGGGGTAAGCCCCATCTTCCCGTTGATCTGACTCATAATCTTGTCGGACCACTTTACTGAGCAGGTCCCGCGCCTTTCTATGTACCTGTCGAAGTCGTAACGCATGATTGATCCTCCGTGATGGATTTCCCTATATTTCAGGATAACACCCGAATGACATGATAAGAACAGGAAGGCATCCTAAGCGGCAGAACGGAAAAATTGTTGGATTTCGTCAAGGTTTCTTATTCACAGCGGGGCTTGCTTTGTCTATTATATTCCCGTATTCGCGAATCTTTTCACGAGAGGTGCTTGCTTTGGCTGAACTTGAGAAGAGGCCTGTCGCACCGGACCTGAAGGCCTTCCTGGATGAGGGGATAAGATCGCTTGCCGCAGACGCAGTGAGGCTGGTGGCAAGAAGGCCACGGCTCGCAATAGAGATGAAGAGGATGAGAGACGCGCTTGGTGCGCAGGAGGCGAAAAGGCAGGCATCGCTGATAAGGGGCGTCGACGTTCCCCCCTTCATCATCGCGAGCTTAACCAGAAGGTGCAACCTGGGATGCGCGGGATGCTACTCAGCGGTAAACCAGTGCGGATGCCAAAAGGAACTGAAGGAGGACAGATGGTCCGCCTTCTTCGACGAGGCTGAGAATCTGGGCGTGTCGTTCATACTGCTTGCGGGGGGAGAGCCTCTCGAAAGGATGGATGTAGTGGGGCGCGCGGCCGAAACGGGCTCCATGGTTTTCCCGATATTCACGAACGGCTGCGCGATAGACGAAGCCATGGCGGACTACTTTGCCGCACACAGGAACCTCATCCCGCTCATCAGCCTTGAAGGAGGAAGGGAGCGCACTGACAGAAGGCGAAGCCCGGGCGTGTTCGACACGGTCATGAGGGCGATGGAGCTTCTGAAGTCGAAGGCGGTATTCTTCGGCACAAGCATTACTGTCACCAAAGAGAACATCGAGGAGGCATGCTCCGACGGATTCATCGGCATGCTGAGGAGGAAGGGCGCATCCGTCTTCATCTATGTGGAGTACGTACCCGCTGACGGCATAAGCGAGGAGCTCGCACCGGGACCTCTTGAGCGGCAGCTTCTTGAGACAAGGACGAGGGAGCTTAAAGGAAGGGCGGGAGGAATACACATATGCTTCCCCGGAGACGAGGATGCATTAGGTGGCTGCCTTGCTGCAGGCAGGGGGTTCGTGCACGTAAATCCGTCCGGAGGAGTGGAACCCTGCCCGTTTTCGCCTGAATCGGACAGGAGCATATCTGATTTCTCGCTTGAGGATGCCCTGAAATCTCCCTTCCTTGCGGCAGTGCGCGAAAGCGGGGCGACTGAGCTCGAACACCTGGGAGGCTGCGCTTTATGGAACAATCGTGAGCAGGTGGAGGAGATCCTGAAGGCGAGCGGAAACAGGTAGAGTTATTCCCGGAACGAAGTTCGGGGCGTTGGAGGTGCTTATGAGCAAGCTCAGGGCTTTGATCCTTATAGCATCGCTTCTGCTCTTCCCGGTTACACTGAACTTCTTGTCACCGGCCCTATCGCTGCAAGGTGCCGCCGAAGGGGTGATATCGGGCAGCTTGATGCTCTTCATTGTCATGTTCATCTCGGCGCCGCTTGTAGGAAGGCTGTGGTGCGGCTGGGTCTGCCCCGGCGGCGCGCTGCAGGATTTGGCCGCTCCCGTTAACGGAAGGAAGCCGGGAAGGCATGCCGGCAAGGCCAGGTTCGTTATATGGGCCGCTTGGTTCGGCTCGATAGCAGCATTCATGGCAGCAAACGGGATAAAGAGGGCGGATTTCCTTTACATGACCGAAAGCGGCATCTCGGTGGATGAGCCGTTTAAGTACGCGATCTACTTCGGTGTTGTGATCATCCTTCTGGCAGTGGCGCTTGCGGCAGGCAAGAGGGGGTCATGCCACTGGATATGCTGGATGGCGCCGTTTATGACCTGCGGCATGGCAGCAGGCGGCGCCCTTCGCGTTCCTTCACTTCATAGAGCCTGCGACGAGGACAGATGCGTCCGATGCGGCGCCTGCTCGAAGGTTTGCCCCATGAGCCTAGACCCGGTTTCCTCAGCGATATCCCCCCAAAACCCCTATGAGTGCATCAACTGCGGGGTATGCGTCAGGGCATGCAATAAGGGAGCCCTATCGTTCAGGTTTTCCGCGAGAGTAAAATGAAAAGGCCGCGGGCTGAGCCGCGACCCTGGGTTCTTAATTCTCTGTGCTTTACAGCAGTCCGAAGGACCTAAGTTCGGACTTGATCTGGGCATCGTCCAAGTATCCTTCCTTGACTCCCTTCTTCTCGCCGGCAGCGTCGAAGAAGATGAGCGAAGGGATGACGAAGATCCTGTGCTCGGAGGCGAGCTTGGGGTACTTGTAGACATCTATCCTGATGAAATTGACCTTTCCTTCAAGGTCGTCTGCCACGCGAACGAGGACCGGGTCGATCCTTTTGCAGGCATCGCAGTCATCTGACCCAAGCTTTATAACATAGGGGATGCCGGCTGCCGCCGCCTTCTCTATGTCCTCCATGCTGCCTTCTGGAAGTGCCAGCCCTGCATCTTTGGGCTTTATCATGTAATTCGCGACCACCACGGCACCTGCGATCACCAGGAATATGGCAATAATCACCAGCGTTGTGCGCTTCACAGTATCAGCTCCTTATATGAGTTTCGCGAGATTCGACATGGCAAGCCAGGCGCCCAGAAGTGCAAGGCCTATCCCCATGCAAAGCGTTATGACCCTTGCTGCGTCCTTGAGCCCCTTATTCTTCAGAAGCGAGGGCAGAAGCCCAGCCGTGAAGCCGGCAACAAGCACGGGAGCCCAATGGCCGAGCCCATATGCCGTAATCAGGATGAGCCCCCTTGCCCCTTCAGTAGAGGCTGACGCAAGCGCCAGCACCGCGATCAGGACCGGCGTCGCGCAGGGAGCGGAGACAGTGGCAGTGATGAGCCCCAGAAGGAACGCCCCGGCAATCCCTGTGAGCCTCTCGGCGTCAGGGGATACGGAGGGCATCGGAAGCTTTATGATCCCTGACATATGAAGGCCCATCGCAAGGACTATGATGCCAAGGATGCCGCTGTAGAGAGGACCGCGCAACAGGATGCCTAAACCTTGCGCAAGGGCCCCCAGCGCTACGAAAGCGACCGTAAGGCCCAGGAAGAATGATACCGTCACGGTGATGGCCCTTCCCTTGCCGCCGGACCTCTGCCCTCCCACGAATCCCAGGACGAGCGCTATCGCTGTCAGGGTGCATGGCGCGATTGACGAGATAAGGCCGGCCAGGAAAGTGGCAAGAGGCCCAGCTATAGGATGCGAAACCGCCCCTGCAAGGGCACTGGACAGGTTGTCGAGCATAATCCCTCCGTGGAAGCTGCCCCGTTTTAAAGGCTCAGCCTTGCATTCAAACCATTCAATACGATTGATTATATTACCCGCGCGCACTTTGCGATATACCCCTCTGAACGGATAACATGGTTCGCATTGGGAATAATGTAAAGGGATGCAATGTGCCGAAAAATAAACATTGGCTGAAGATAGGGATAGTGAAGGCGCCATTGAATTATTCCTCCGGCGAGGCAAGAAAGGGGTGAGGCAAAAGCATCATGTTAAAGACAGCAACCGCCGCCGCGCTGGCAATCGTGCTTATCCTTGCGGTCGGGGCAGGAATCTCAGCCGCGGAGCAGGCATGGAAGCTCAAAGCCGCTGCGCTGGGCGAGTATGCGAAGTTGACCACACCTGAGAAGCAGATCGCAGAGAAGTGGCTGTCCAAGTTGCCGGACAAGCCATACAGGGAGAGTTTCAGGCAGCTTGTGATGGGATTGGTGCTATGGTCGGCGAAGGAGCCGATCACTTTCCTGGACTATGAGTTTGTAAAGCTTTTCGAGACTAAGGGGAAGGTCGTGGATATATACACGTTCCAGGCCGGGGACGCGAAGATGGCGCTGGATATCTACTCCCCTCCTGTCATACCCGGCGACCTTTGAGCATGCAACTTCTATGATTGGTGGGTCGCCAATCTCACTTACCCAGGTGCGCAAACCCTGAAATTCTGGTTCATAGCCGACCTCGAGGCAGAGGCCGCGCGAAGGGAAGGGCTCGTCAAGAAGAAATGACCAGAGGAAAATCGAGGAGGTAGGAGTTCATGAAGACTAGGGGCTTAGTATTAACCTTGGCTACCGTCATCCTGATACTTGCACTCGCGATGGGCGCATCCGCATGCACAAGCATAATAGTCGGCAAGAAGGCATCCGCGACAGGCGAGGTGCTGCTCGGCCACAACGAGGACAACGGCGGAAGGCTTGTGATGCCCGTCTATCTGGTGGAGCATAAAGTAAACTCCCTGGGCGAGATGATCCAGCTGGAGAACAACACGGCCCGCATACCGCAGGCTGCCGAGACTGCCCGCTACTTCTGGACCGAGACAAGGGCGCCTCTTCCCGGGGCATCCTTCTCCGACTTCATGTACAACGAATACGGCGTGGCGGTGGCAAGCGACAGCTGCGCCTCCTCCAAAGTCGACGCGACGATCGCAGAGCTCGTAGACAACGGGATGGGCTACGCCATAAGGAAAATCGTGGGCGAGAGGGCTAAGACGGCACGTGAAGGTGTGGAGCTTGCCGCCTGGCTCGTCGAGACCTATGGCTACTTCGCCTCCGGCAGGTCCTACCAGATCTGCGACAAGAACGAAGGATGGGTGTTCCAGGTAGTCATGGGCAAGACCTTCTGCGCGCAGAGGGTTCCGGATGACGAAGTAATGGTCATCCCCAACCACTACGTCACCAGGAAGGTGGATTTCAATGACAAGGCCAACTTCGTAACATCCAAGAACCTGATCTCCTACGCCGTCTCCAAGGGCTGGTACAAACCCGCCAAGGAGGGAGACTACAGCGACTTCGACTTTGCGAAGGTTTATCAGAAGGAGTCGAGCTTCAGGGCGGCCAGCAACACATTCAGGCACAGATACGCACATAAGATCCTGCACGGGCTCGACATACCGGCAGATGCCGAGCTTCCGTTCTCGGTGAAGCCCGCAAGGAAGGTCGGCCTTCAGGACATCATGAACGCGCTCAGCTATCACTACGAGGGGACGCCGGACGACCTTACCAACGGCTATAAGGATGGCTACCTGCACTTCACCACGATGAGGGTTCTGTGTGCCTCCAGCACCCAGGAGAGCTATGCCATACAGCTTAGGCAGGATCCAGACATGACGGTGCTGTGGCGCTCAAGCGGGCATCCCTGCACCAACCCCTATACTCCCTGGTATGGAGGCATAACATCCATACCCGAGGAGTACCAGTTCATAGACCCTGAGCTCGGCAAGGCCACCCACTTCGCAGCCCTTTCGGACGACTACAGCTACGACCCGTCTAGGGCATGGTGGGCCTTCATTGACCTTCAGACTCTTGTGAACTTCAATTACGGCATCGATGCCCCTAAGGTCAAGGAGTGGAAGGTGCGCCTGCAGAACGAGTGGTTTGCGAAGCAGAAGGCCTTCGAAGCGAGCGTCTCAAGCATCATAAAGACCGACAGGGCCAAGGCGCGCGAGATGCTCACCTCGTTCAGCTGGAGCGCGGCCATGAGGGCCATGACCGAGGCAAGGCAGCTGTACAGTGAGCTCCTGCGCGCGACGGTAGACATCGTAAATGAAACGATAGACCTCAGCAAGGGAGATGAGCAGGTGAAATTCGTCCTGTTCGGCTCTGCGACTGTAGATGTAACCAAAGTCGACGTGCAGACCGCTGCTATTGGCGCCGACTACAGCAACCCGTCTTCTTGGGCGAGGGCAAGGGAGAGCGTCATCGGAGATGTCAACGGCGATGGGATTCCGGACCTGACGATGACTGTACTCACGAAGGACATAAGGTCATTGGTGCCGTGTCTGATGAACATCTGGTTCAGCGCCAAATACACCGGCGGACCCACCCTTGCAACTCAGGATACCGTTAAGGTGATCAAATCATTCTAGACGCAGAACAAGGAAATGCAGTGGAGGCTCGGCAGCTTGCCGAGCCTCCTGTTTTCTTGATTAAGGGTCGATCGATGGCTTAGAAACCCATATAGGCTGCCCTGATCTGCTCGCTGTTGAGCAGCTCGCAGCCGGTCCCCTCCATTACGACCCTGCCGGTCTGCATGACGTAAGCCCGATCGGCTAGCCTGAGCGCCTTCTCTACCTTCTGCTCCACGACAAGGACGGTGATTCCCATGGAGCATACGTCCTTCAAGGTGCCCAGGACCTTGTCTACCATGGTGGGCATGAGGCCCAGCGACGTCTCATCCACCACCAGCATCTTCGGTGAGCACATGAGGCCTCTTGATATTGCTACCATCTGTTGCTCTCCTCCTGAGAGGGTTTCGGCCTTCTGCGCCGCCCTCTGCCTCAATATGGGGAAGAGCTCCATCACCCTTTCCAGGTTTGCTGCGACCTGCTTCTGGTCCTTCAAGGTGTGGGCGCCCGTCAGCAGGTTGTTGAGCACGCTCATCTTGGGGAAGAGCCGCCTTCCCTCTGGCACATGGGCAAGTCCGAGGGCGGTGATTTCATGAGCAGGAACCCTGGTGGTATCCTTTCCGTTGAAGGTGACCTTACCGGAATAGGGCTTGATAAGGCCGGACACAGCCTTAAGCATGGTCGATTTGCCGGCTCCGTTGGACCCCACGATTGCGACCAGCTCCCCTCTTCCCACGTGGAAGCTGATCTCCCTGATTACGGTGACGCCCTCATAACCGGCGCTAAGCTTCTCAACATTTAGCATTGTAGTTCTCCCCCAGATACGCCTTTATGACCGCCTCGTCCCTAACGATCTCGGAGGGGGTCCCCTCGGCTATCTTGCGACCGGAATCAAGTACTATCACCTTGTCGGATATGGGCATTATCGCCTCCATTACATGCTCCACGATAAGAAGGGTAATGCCCCTTTCCCTGAGCTTCAAGCAAAGCTCCATGGCGGATTTGGTCTCCGTAGGGTTAAGGCCCGCCATCGTCTCGTCGAGCATCAGAAGCTTTGGCTCAGTCGCCACGGCCCTTGTTATCTCAAGCCTCTTCCTGTCCGCAATCGTCAGGCTCTTTCCGAGCTTCCCGGCGTACTGCGTCATTCCCGTAAGCTCCATCGCCTCGGCTGCCTTCTTCCTTGCCGCCTCAATGCCGGGATGCCTCAGGTATGCGCCAACCAGGACGTTCTCCTCCACAGTCATGTCCCCCATGGTCTTCACCACCTGGAAGGTCCTTGTTACTCCCAGCTTGCAGATATCGTACGGTTTCATCTTCGTGGTTACGTGCCCGTCGAAGGACACCTTGCCGGAAGTCGGAGTATAGAAACCGGAAAGACAGCTGAAACAGGTGGTCTTGCCTGCACCGTTGGGCCCGATGAGGGCGATTATCTGGCCCTTTTGCACATCGAAGCTTACGTTGTCGTTTGCCATTAGGCTTCCGAACTTCATAGTCAGGTTCTCTACCTTAAGAAGAGGCGATGACATCAGGCAAGGCCTCCTTTCTTTGAGGGTGCGGGCCTTCTTATCATCCCGATTATGCCCTTGGGCTGGAATGTGGTGACTATTATGATCAGGAGGCCGAAGACCATGAGATCTATCCCCTTGCCGGTGCCCCCCAACGCAATCCTCGTATACTCGGACAGCGGTATCAGAAGCGCCGCACCGAGTATCGGCCCCCACATCGAACCGAGGCCTCCAAGCACGGTTAGCAGCACTATCTTGATGGACAGGTCCAGCGAGAACACCATGAACGGGTCGATGTACATTATGTACTGGGTGTAGAAAGATCCGAACAGCGATGTGACCGCAGCCGACAGCACCATCGCGAGAAGCTTGTACTTCGCAGGATTGATGCCGAGGGACATGGCCGCGTCCTGGTTGTTCTTTATGGCCTTCAGGTAGAGCCCGAATCTTGAGCGCTCGACGAATATAAAGGCCGCAAGCGCCAGCACGAATATCGCGAATACCACATAGAAGTAGGGAAGCTTGCTCCTTCCGAATTGGAAGTGCAGGAATGAGGGCTGAAGCACCGGTATGATTATCCCGGTGGCCCCGTCCACGTAGTTCCAGCTCTTGAATACCTGCATAACTATCTCACCGAATGCGAGAGTCGCAATCGAGAAGTACTTGCCCTCAAGCCTGAAGACCGGGTAGCTGATGAGAGCCGCTACTCCTGCCGCAATCAAGGACCCGACGGCCATTCCTATCCAGGGGCTGGCGGCATATTTCCACGATGCCACGGCTGCCGCATACGCTCCTATCCCGAAGAATGCGGCATGCCCGAAGGAGGTCTGGCCTGCAAGCCCGGTCACTATGTTCCAGGCCTCGCCTAAGCCTGCGTACATCACGAAAAGGATAAGCACGTGCTGCATGTTGACATTGCCGGTTAACAGCGGAGCCAAGCCGATTGCCGCTACCGTGATTAGAAGGGGAACGAAGCTTGTTCTCTTCGAAACCAAATCCTTCACCCCCCTACCAGCCGAACAGGCCCTTGGGCCTGACCTGCATGACTACCAGATATATTAGGAATATCAGGGCGTATTTGAACTCGGCCCCCAGGAAGTAGCCTCCTATCGATTCCGTAAGGCCGATTATTATTCCCGAGTAGAGGGCGCCACGTATGTTGCCGAAGCCTCCCAAGGCGACTATCACCAGCGCGATCAATCCGAAGATCGAGCCTGATTCAGGGTAGATGGGGTAGAAGGAAGAGAGAAGCGCCGCCGCCACCCCCACGCATGCTCCGGCAAGTCCGAAGGTGAACGCGTAGACCACCTCTGTGTTTATGCCCTGGAGCCTTGCTGCGTCCTTGTCCATCGAAGTCGCCTGAATCGCCCTTCCCATCTTGGTCCTCTGTATGAAGTAGAACACAAGAAGCGTCATCAGTATGCTTCCCACAGCAGCCACCAGCTGAGGCAGGCCGAGGATGACCTGGTAGTCGAAAAGGACGATCTTCTTGTCCGCGACAAGGGCTTCGTTTATGAAGCGATAGTTTGGGGTCCACAGGAACTGGGCGAGGTTCCTGAGCAGTATCCTCAAGCCGAATGTCGCAAGAAGCGCCGAAAGGCCGGGGAAGCTCAGGACCCTTTTTATCACCAGCTTGTAGACCACGAAACCGAGCAGGAATATTATGATCGCCTGAAGCGGCAGAGAAAGCAGGGGGTCCATGCTGAAGAGCGTCCAGAACCAGAAGGTGGAGTACATCCCCAGCATCAGAAACTCACCGTATGCGAAGTTTATTATGTCCATGACGCCCCAGATAAGACTTAAGCCCACTGCGACAAGCGAGTAAACGAAACCCAGCATAAGTCCGCTTGCGATTATCTGCGGGAGCATGTAGAGCAAGCAGAACACCTCCATCGAAGAATGGCGATGCCCGCCTCCAATCCTCTGAGGACCGGAGGCGGGCAGTTGATAAGCGCTGCTATCTTGCGTTCCAAGGTGCGAATGTGGGTATCGCCTTTGCGGTGGAGGCATCAAGCGGCCATACGGATTCGTACTTTCCGTTCTGGACCTGCGTGATGACGGATGCTGAAAGTGCGTTCTGGCCGCTCTCATTGAATTTGATCTTGCCGAGGACGAAGTAAGGCGCCGAGAATGTGGCTTCCCTGAGGACCTTTTGGATTGCCGCAGGGTCGGTGGACTTCGCCTGGTTGATCGCATCGGCAATTACGAGCGCCGACGCGAAGTCTTCGATCGTCGGCCCGTCGATGTCGACCTTGGACTTCGGGAAGTACAGGTCGTTTATGAATTTGGCGGCCGGCATCTTGGAGAACAGCGTCGAGGTGATGGCGTTAGGGCCCGAGAAATACTCGGCGTCCTTGCCGAGGTTCACTACGAACTGAGGATCCTGGAAGCCGCCGCAGTATGCGAGCGACACCTTGGGCAGCACGTTGAACTCCTTGTACTTCTTGACGAACAGGGTGGTGTCCGCAATATACGAGGCGTGGAAGATGGCGTCGGGGCGGGCGGCCTTGACCCTTTGAACTTCGGTGTCGACGTTGGATACCGTTGCCGGGTACTTGACCTGGGCTACCAGCTCATAGCCGTCCTTTGCGTATTCCTTCGCCCACTTGGCGGCCATCTCTGCTGCGTGCACGCCGTACTCGTTGTCTATGTAGACGACCGCGACACGCTTTATTCCGGCGTTGAAGGTGCTGTTCAGGTAGTTGAGGTACTTGAAGAACAGCTCGCTTTCCATATCGTCGTTCGGGGCTA
>CAZJHY010000010.1:0-67859 GCA_964545975.1 uncultured Clostridia bacterium
CTTTGGGGGCGAGCTCCCTGTAGTATTCGAGGTATCTGCCGAACCTTTCGGCAAGAAGCCCTGAGTACATGCCATCCGGCCTGTAGGACTTGGGGTTGGAAGCGGCGGGGGCAGCTACCCTTCCCTTCTTCTCAAGCGCCTCTATCGCGACAAGCGCAGCGCCTACCGTCGAATCGTTCTGCACCCCTGTAGTCTCAATCTCTATGCCGAAGACGTCGGCTGCCATCTGCATCCAAAGGGGTGAGTTCGTTATCCCGCCGGAGACTATTGTCCGATCTGGTTCCCCCGCCAGGCCCTTCAAAAGCAGATAGCACTGGTACATGTTGAAGGCGACGCCTTCAAGCACCGCATAGTACATCTCCCCCAGGGAGTGCACGGCCTTAAGCCCGATGAAGCCTCCGGTCCTGTCCTCCCGCCATCCGGGGCACCTCTCCCCGTACAGAAACGGCATGAAGTACGGCGCGTCCTTCCTGTCTATCGATGCCGCCTTCCCGGCAAGCCTCGCATAGTCCTCCGCGGAACCGGCCGTGCCGCCTATCTGCGTCACAAGCCAGTCCACGCAGTTGGTCGCGTTGTTCACCGCGGCTCCAACAAGCCACCTGTCAGAGGTCGCATTATAGCACCATGTGGAAGGGGTATCGGCAAGCTTCGGCGCCGGCGTGATCCTCCTCATGGCCCCGCTTGTACCCACTGACATGGACATCACCTCGGGGTCAAACCCGCCCACAGCGATGTGATTTAGCGCCCCGTCGGCGCCTCCGACCGATACGGGAAGCCCCACCGGAAGGCCCGATTTCAGCGCCGCCGCCTCGCAGAGCCTTCCAAGGTGGAATATGTCGGTGAGGGGTGACAGCAGCGATCTCGTGATGCCTGCCTCCCGAAGTGCCCCGTCATCCCAGTCAAGGCTATGCGCGTTCAGGAGGCCCCCGCCGGATGCCACGCAGGTGGATACCGTCCATTCCCCCGTAAGTGCCCTATAAACCCACTCGGTCTCGGTCACAATCCTCGATGCCGCCGCATGCGATGCGCTTCCCGCGGCCCTCATCGTCGCAAGCTTCCAGCTCGGGTACATGCCGTGGAGCACGCAGCCTGTCCTTCTGTAGTAGCCGTCCGCCTTCCCGTCAGCCCTCGCCTTCGATGCGGCCTCCGCCCCCGACAGGTCAGCCCATGTGCTCACCCGCCCAATCGGCGCGCCTTCTTTGTCAAGCATGAGAAGGCTGTGCCACGTTCCGGAGAGGCCGAGGGCCAGGGGCTGTATTCCCCTTGCGCAAGCCTCCCGGGCGCCCCATCTTAAGACCTCGAAGGCCTCGCAGAGGACGCCGTCCGCGTCGTGGGTGAGCCCGTTGGAGGCCTCCTTCGGGTACTGCCTGGAAAGGGAGGCGAGCACGCCCTCAGCCTTGCTGTAGAGTATGCACTTCGCCGACGTTGTGCTAAGCTCGAGGCTTAGTACATGCATTGCGACCCTCCTGCCCGGTTAGACTCCGCAGTATGCGTTGAATGCGCCGTCCACTGGGACGACCGCGCCGTTTACGAACTCCGACGCGTCCGAGATGAGCCATATGAGAGTGCCGATGAGGTCGGACGGCGTACCATACCTTCCCATCGGGGTGTGGTCCAATATCCTGTTGCCCCGCGCGGTCGCCTCTCCCGTCTTCTCGTCCACCAGCAGGTAGTAGTTCTGATTCGTCAGGAAGAAGCCTGGGGCGAGTGCGTTCACCCTTACCCCCTTGCAGTAGTTCTGGTTCAGGTGCACGGCAAGCCAGGCCGTGAAGTTGGAAACCCCGGCTTTCGCCGCCGAGTAGGCAAGCGTATTGGTAAGCGGTTTGAACGCGCTCATGGACGACATATTCACGATGGACCCCTTGCCCTTGTCGACCATGATCTTAGCGAATACCTGGGACGGGATTATGGTGCCCAGCATGTTGAGGCTGAATACCCAGGATATGGCGTCGGATGGCATGTCGAAGAAGGACATCTTCGTGCTAGTAGTCGCATCAGGTTTGTTGCCGCCTGCGCCGTTTATTAGGATGTCTACCGTGCCGAAATCCCTCAATATCTCATCTTTGGCCTTCTCGACCGAGGTCCTGTCCAGGACGTTCGCCGAATATCCCCTGGCCTCGCCGCCCTTCTCCCTTATCCCAGCCGCGACCGCCTCAGCAGCGTCAAGCCTTAAGTCAAGGACCGCTATCTTCACCCCGCGCTCGGCCATCGCATATGACATCTCGCTGCAGAGGATGCCTCCTCCTCCGGTGACGACCGCCACCTTGCCGGAGATGTCGAAAAGCTTGTCAGTCACTTCATTCCCTCCATCCTTGAAGCCGGAGGGCCACCCTGCCGTCCAATCCAGACCGTAAGGGCGGCCCTCGCAGGCTAAAGGCTAACCTTCATGAAAGAGTCCTTGTCCAAAAATAGCGAGCAGTCGGGATGCGTCCTCAGAATGGAGGCAGGGCACGCCGTGGTTATCGGCCCTTCCAGAGTCGCCTTCACAGCATCCGCCTTCCTCGGCCCCGGGACCACCGTGACCAGGGTCTTGGCCGACATTATTGTCGGTATGGTCATCGTGACCGCCCTCTTCGGCACATCCTCGAGCCTCGAGTACGCCCCGTCGTTCACTTGCTGGTTCCTGCATACTAGGTCCAGCTCCACTTCCCTTATCGTCGCCCTGTCGGCGAAGTCGGCGTACGGCGGGTCCACGAACGCCAGGTGGCCGTTCTCCCCAATTCCTAGTAGCGCCAAATCCGGTGGATACTCCCTCATGAGATCCCTGTACCTGGCCTCGATGTCCTCAGCCTTCATGCCGTTTTCGGGTACTACGGGGAAGACCTTCGTGGGCTTGACGTCGTCCCAGATGTTCCTCTCCAAAAACAGGTCGAACCTCTGAGGCGCTCCCTTGGGGAGCGTGTGGTACTCGTCCAGGTGGAAAGCGTTCACCTTGTCCCACGGTATCCTCTTGTCAACCTTCATCGCTGCAAGAAGGTCGTTCTGGGATGGGGCTGCCGCGAATATGACGTTTGCGGTTCCCTTCGCCGCCACAGCGTCCAGTATCGCCCTTACTGCCATATCGTTTGCGGCGGCGCCGCTTTCCTTCCTCGTCGAGTGCACAACCACCTGGAGCTTCCCTACCTTGAAATCCCTTGTAGCCGACATACTCATCCTCCTAATCAGACGGGGCAGTCCTTGGTGGATACCCCCAGATATGCCTCCTGCACGGACGGGTCGTCCAGAAGCTGCCTTCCGGTGCCCTCCATGACAACCTTGCCGTTTTGAAGCACGTAGCCCCTGTGTGCGATTCCCAGGGATTTCCTCGCGTTCTGCTCCACTAGGAGCACGGTCACGCCCTGCTTGTTGACCTCAACAATGAGGTTCAGCACCTCCGCCGTAAGGAGGGGTGAAAGCCCCAGGGACGGCTCGTCGATTAGTAGCACGTGCGGCTCGCTCATAAGCCCCCTTCCGATTGCGAGCATCTGGCGCTCTCCTCCCGAAAGTGTGCCCGCGGACTGGCCCTTCCGCTCAAGTAGCCTCGGGAAGAGCTTGTATACCCTGTCCACGTTCTTTGCGATGTTCTCCTTGTTCCACTTTAGGTACGCGCCGGCGAGCAGGTTCTCGTAGACCGTAAGGTTCGAGAAAATCTGCCTTCCTTCGGGCACCTGGACTATTCCGGACTTCACTATCTCTGACGGCAGGGACGGAAGGCGCTTCCCGTTCCAGCTGATCTCCCCCTTGAAGGGGACGACACCTGACACGGCGTTTAGAAGGCTGCTCTTACCAGCTCCGTTTGCCCCGATGAGGGTCACTATCGTGCCTTCGGCCACCTTTATGCTTACGTCGGTCAGCGCACGCACCGCACCGTAGTTGACAGTCACGTTCTTCAGCTCAAGCATGCTCAGTCCTCCCCCAGATAGCACTTAAGGACCTCGGGATTGCACCTTACCTCGGACCATGTGCCCTCGCAGAGCTTGCTTCCGAAGTTCATCACGACTATCCTGTCGGATATGTTCGCGATGAAGTCCATGGTGTGCTCGATAACGATTATGCTGAGGTCGAATCTCTCCTTGGCCTTCTTGACCAGGGTCAGAAGCTGCTGGGTCTCCTCATCGTTAAGCCCTGCGGCCGGTTCGTCCAGCAGCAGCACCTTGGGACCTGTCACAAGCGCCTTCGCTATCTCAAGAAGCTTCTGCCTTCCGTACGGAAGCGACTTGGCGTCCTTGGCTGCGTCCTTGTCGAGGCCGAAGAAGGCGAGCATATCCATGCAAGACTTCTCTATCTGCCTTTCGACCCTTACCTTCTTCGGAGTATTAAGTAGCGCATCAATCAGGCTGTAGCGCCCGGAAAGGTGACATGCCGCCTTCATGTTGTCGATCACGCTCATGCCCTGGAACAGGTGTATCTCCTGGAAGGTCCTGGCAAGGCCGTAGTCCGAGACTTCGTACGGCTTGCACCTTCCGACGTCATGGCCTTCCAGCACTATGCTCCCGCAGTCGCAGAAGGTGACCCGGCTGATGAGGTTTAAGACCGTGGTCTTTCCTGCGCCGTTGGGCCCGATGAGCCCCAGTATCTCTCCTTGCCTGAGCTCTATTGACAGGGAGTCTACGGCCTTAAGCCCGCCGAACGACTTGTTAATCTCCTTTATGGTAAGGACGCTGGCCCTTTCCTCAGACATTGCCCTCGCCTCCCCTCTTTCTTAACGACGGCAGCGCAAGCTCCCACTTCCCGAATACGCCCGACGGCCTGAACAGGATCGTTATGAGGATTATCATGCAGTAGATGATGATGCGCCACTCGGCCGCAGTCCTCAGCGCCTCCATGAGGGCCGTGAGGATGATCGCACCGAAGACGGCGCCCGTCTGGCTCTTAAGCCCCCCGAAGAAGACCATTATCAGGTATTCCGTCGAGAGGGCTATCCCGAACATATCGGGCGAGAGATATCCCAGGTAGAAGGCGAATAGCCCTCCGGCAAGGCCCGCGATGCACGCCGCAAGCGAGAATGCCATCTGCTTGGCCCAGAAGGAGTTCACCCCGTATACCTGCGCCGCCGTTTCGTCTGTGTTGACCGAGACGCACGCCCTGCCGTATCGGGACAGCTTGAAGTTCCTTACAAGCCAAATGACCATTATTGCGGCTGCAGCCACGTGCCAGAACCTCGTGATGTTGGGCACCCCGATGAGGCCTATGGATCCTCCTGTCCAGGATGATACCGTTATTATCGATTCGACGCCGTAGCCGAAAGCTATCGTCGCAAGGGAGAAGTACGTTCGCTTGAGCCTTAAGCTTGGCGCCCCTACCAGGAAGCTTGCAAGCAGGCTCGCCACAGAGCCTACCAGTATGGACGGCACGAAGCCGAGGCCGAAGCGCATGTTGGCGATGCCGGAGGCATATGCCCCCACTGCCACGAACGCCGCCTGTCCCAGTGAGAATAGGCCCGTAAGCCCGGTGAGGACGAACACCCCCTGGGTAACTATCACTACTATGCCTGTTAGTATCAGTACGCCTTCATAAAATGACATGTCACATCACCAGGCTTCCTATATCTTCTCGTCGGTTATCCTGCCGCTTAGCCCCTGTGGCCTTATAAGAAGCAGGACTACCAGGAACGCGAAGGTTATCGCTGGGCTTACCGCGGAGCTTATGTACGCGCTGACGAATGTCTCCATGATGCCTATCAGTATGCCGCCCATGACCGCGCCTGTGAGGCTTCCCAAGCCTCCGACCACGCAGGCGAACAGCGCCTTGTAGACGAAATCGCCGATTCTCGCATACACCGCGTACTTCACTCCGAGAAGAGCCCCCGTGACCCCGGCAAGCGCGCCCGACACCAGGAAGACGCCCGCTATTATCACGTCTATGTTCATCCCCATGAGGGCCGCCGCCCTCAGGTTGTAGGAGCTTGCCCTGACCGCGAGGCCGAACCTGGTCCTGAATAGTATATATGAGAGTCCGCCCAGGCATGCGAGGGCTATCGCAAGCATCCCGACGTCTATCCACGGGATGTACATGTTCCAAATCTCAATCGTGCCCGTGAGGAACGCCTTGGGGTATGACACTATGTTCCCCCTGGATATGTATATAAGGGCGGCGGTCACGAGGTTGAATATGGTGAGCGAGGCTATGAAGAAGTAGACCGAGCCCTGGTTCCTCTTCCTGAGCACCCTTAATGTCAGCCTCTCCACCAGCATGGAGCTGAGGCCGGCCAGCGCAATCGCCCCTACTATGGCGACGGGCACGGGCACTCCTATGTAGAGCACGATGTAGTAGCAGAAATAAGTCCCTAGGGCGATCATCGCCCCGTGGGAGAAGTTGGCTATGCCGAGTATGTTGTAGACCAGCGAGAAGCCCACCGCGAGCATCGCGTACATGGACCCCACCGATATCCCGTTTATAATCTGCTGTATGAGCACTTTAAGCACCCCTTACGCCCGAAGGCAGGCCGTTTTGTCGTATCCCGGTCGCTTGTTCGGGCCCGGGCCGGAGGGCTTCCGAAGCCCTCCGGCCCACGGTCCGTCCAGTTCAGTTCATCAATAAGGATAGTACAGCTTCTGCGGTACCTTCTGTCCGCCTTCCCACTTGAACATCCAGAGCGGCATGTTGTCCGGCCTGTGGGTCTTGGGGTCTAGCGTGATCGTGCCGTCGCCCTGCAGTATCTTCACCTTGGTGGTGGTCTCGAGGGCCGCCCTTATGGCCTCCGGGTTGTCGGAGCCTGCCCTCTTGATGGCGTCCGCGATTATGTACATATTGTCGTATCCGAACTGCACGTTGGTGGTGATGATGCCCTCGCCGAACCTCTTCGTGTACTTCTCGTTGAAGGCGACCTGCCTAGGTTCCGCCATGTTGACTCCGACAACGAAGTAACAGCCTTCGGCGTTGGCGGCTCCTGCCGAGCCTACGAAGTCAGGGGTGCTTAGAGTGTTGTTCCCGACTACTATTGCCTTGATGCCGAGCTCCCTTGCCTGCTTGACCTGGAGGCCCGATTCCTGGGCGTACTGGCCGAGGTAGATGCAGTCTACGTTCGCGGCCTTAATCCTTGTGAGAAGGGCCTTGAAGTCTACAAGCCCGGTGGCGTAATCGATGTACTCGAGGACCTTGCCGCCGTTCTTGTTGAAGTAATCCCTGAAGGCCTCAGCCTGCGAGGTGGCGAACGAGTTGCCGTTGTTCACAAGGCACGCCGCCGTCTTCATGCCAAGTTCCTGAAGCGCGAAGCGCGCGACGACCGCACCCTGCTCTATCGCGCTGGGCTGGGTGAGGAAGTGGTACTTGTTGATCTTGCCGGGTTCAGGTATGGTCACCTTCGGCTCGATGGCGTTGGATACCACGGGTATCTTGAGCTGCTCCGCTATCGGGGCGATCGCGAGGTTCACGTTGGAGAAGTTGGTGCCGATGATGACCTTGGCGCCCTCCTGCACGAGCTGGCGGTACACTGACACGCCCTCTGCCGGCAGCCCCTTGAAGTCATAGGTGACGAGCTTTATCGGCCTTCCGAGAAGGCCTCCGGCCGCGTTGATCTCCTCCATAGCCAGTATGCAGCCGTTTCTTTCCTGGAGCCCCTGCTGGGAGGTGGCTCCCGTAAGAGCCGCTATCTCCCCGATGAATATCGGGTCCGCGCTGTAGACGGCACCGATGCTCATCGAGAGGGCGGCTGCGATCGCCATGATCGCCACTAGTAGCTTCCTCATGTCCTTACGCCTCCTAAAATTCTATTTCGCCGGGTAGATGAATCTCAGCGGGCTTCTCGTGCCGTCCTGGTTCCATACGAACACCAGGGAGGGCATGTTGACCGGCTGGTGGGTCGCGGGGTTCATGGTGAACATGCCGTCTCCTGCGAGGATGGGCACGTTCTTTAGGTTCTCGAGCGCGGTCCTTATCGCCTCGGGCTCTGCCTTGCCGGCGTTTTCGATGGCCTTCGCGATGAGGTAGATGTCGTCATATCCGAACACGGTGTGGTAGGTCTGCACGGCCTCGCCGTACCTCTTCTCATATGCCTTTAGGAACGGCGCGAACTTGGGGTCAGCGAAGTTCACGTTGAACAGGTGGTGTGTTCCGGCCGCATTCACGATGCCGCCGCAGGCGTCGATGTAGTTCTGGTCGGAGAGGCTGTTGGAGCCTACGACCTTCGCCTTTATGCCAAGCTCGATTGCCTGCTTGACCTGAAGTCCGCCGGGTTGTGCGTACTGGGGGAGGTAGAGTATCTCGGGGTTCTTGGCCTTAATCTGGGTCAGGAACGCCTTGTAGTCGACCGTGCCGGCCGCATACTCGACGTAGTTGGTGATGGTGCCGCCGAGTGCGGTGAAGTAATCCCTGAACGCCTCGCCTTGCGAGGTGGAGTAGGAGTTCGACTTGTCCACGAGGCATGCCGCGGTCTTTCCGCCCAGGTTCTCGAAGGCGAAGCGCGCCATCATCTGGCCCTGCTGCGTCGAGGAGGGCTGGGCGAGGAAGCTGTAGAGGTTCACCTTGCCGGGCTCGGGCACCGTGACCTTGGGCTCTATGGCCTGGCCGATGATGGGCACCTTCTTCTGTTCTGCCACAGGTGCGATGGCAAGGCTGATGTTGCTGAAGTGGGTACCGCCGACTACCACAGCCTTGTCCTCGTCGACGAGCCTGCGGTAGGCCGAGACGCCCTCGGCGGGCTGCCCCTTGTGGTCATATACTATGAGCTTTATGGGCCTTCCGAGGATGCCGCCCTTTGCGTTGATCTCCTCAGCCGCAAGGACCGCGCCGTTTCTCTCCTGGGTCCCCCATAGGCTGGTGGATCCGGTAAGCGCCGTGATGAAACCGATGACGATAGGCTCGGGGGCCGCGATGGAGCTTATGCCCACCGAAACCAGCAGGGAGATGCACGCGATTGCTGTCAGTACTCTTCTCATTGGTTCCCCTCCTTATTTCGCCTTGATGCTGTCTAGTTTCGCGAACGTCGCCTTTATATAATCTGCCGTCGCCTCGGTAAGGATATCCAGCGCCTTCGCCCCCTTCACAGGGTCGGCATGGCTCTGGTGCCCCCACGTCCCGTAGGGGCTTATGGACTTCATGGGTACGTAGTCGAGGTATTCGCGCCCGGCGTCAGGCTCGAAGTCCTTGGCATGCTCCATCTTCACCGAATCCGGGTCGATGGCCATGATGCATGAGACCTCGAACTCGCCTGCGTGTATCTCCTTGTCGATAGTGTCTATCGTTCCTTTCATCAGCCCTGCCGCCTTATCGAACGGGCATAGCCATATCGCGGTTCCGTCGGGCCTCTCGTAGTTCAAATCCCTTATCGCGGGCTTCACCACCCAGAGGCCGCCGTGGCCAAGTATCACGGCTGCCTTCTTTATGCCCTCGTCGTAGCAGGAGACTATCATCTCCTTCACCAGCTTGTAGAGGGTGTCCGGCCTGACATAGACCGTGCCGGTGAAACCCCTGTGCTCGTAGCTCGTGCCGAACGGCACCGTTGGAACGACATATGCCCCGAGCTTCTTTCCGACCCTGGCCGCAACCTCCGCGATTATCATGGTGTCCGTGCCCAGAGGAAGCACCGCCGTGTGCTGCTCTATCGCCCCTATTGAAAACAGGGCGATCTCGGGCTTCGCCCTCTCGACGTCTAGATAGCTGCTCCTGTGGTCTAACACTGGCCCGCCTCCTTCTTGATCGCATCAAGCCTCGCAAACGTCCTGGTGATGTACTCGGCCGTCGCGTCGGTCCTGATTTCGAGGATCTTCTCCCCCTTTTGCCTTGTGGCGAGGGTCTGGCAGCCCCACA
This sequence comes from uncultured Clostridia bacterium, assembly GCA_964545975.1. Lineage (GTDB taxonomy): Bacteria > Bacillota > DTU025 > DTU025 > MWDF01 > MWDF01. Next base: position 9,727 of record CAZJHY010000010.1, read on the forward strand.
TGCCCCCCGGGCTGAGCTTGCTCATCGGTACGTAGTCCAGATACTCCCGACCGGCGTCCGGCACGAAGTCCGCTGCATATTCCATCCTCACGGCATCGGGGTCTATGGCAAGGATGCACGACGTCTCCACTTCACCGGCGTGAGTCTCCTTGCCGACTGAGTCGATTACACCGGCGAGCCTGGACGCCGCAAGGTCGAATGGAGCCACCCAGATGGCCGTGCCGTCGGGCCTCTCATAGTTCAGGTCCCTGATCGCAGGCTTCACCATCCATAGGCCTCCGTGGCCAAGGATGACAGCCGCCTTCATAATCCCCGCGTCGTAGACGGACACTATCATCTGCTTGACTACTTCATAGAGCGTATCCGGCCTTATATAGACCGTGCCGGGAAAGCCCCTGTGCTCGTAGCTCGTACCGAACGGAAGCGTAGGGACGACATACGCGTTCAGCCTCTCGCCGACCCTTCTTGCTATCTCCCCGCCTATCATCATGTCGGTGCCCAGAGGCAGCGCCGCGGTGTGCTGCTCTATCGCGCCGACGGAGAATACGGCAAGTTCGGGCTTCGCCCTCTCTACCTCGAGGAAGCTGTTCCTATGATCCAGCATGCGCGTCCCTCCTTCCCTGAAGATCTATGCTCTTAGCCCTGCATCCTCATCGATATGCACTTCACCGGGCATACCTCCAGGCATATGGCGCAGCCGACGCACAGCGACTCGTCTACCACGGGTGAGCCGTCCTTCTCGGTGATGGCGTCGCAGTGGCCGAGCTCCACGCAGTTCATGCAGCTGATGCAGGCGTCATGGTCTATCACTGCGACGCCCTGGTCCGGTTTAAGTTCCTTGCTGGCCTTGAGGTACTCGAGGGAAAGGCCCGTCATGTCCGCGTAGCTCTTGTAGCCGTGGCTCACCCTGAAGCTCTCCATGCCGTCGACTATGTCGCGGATTACGCCGAAGCCCCTCCACATGGGCTCTGTGCATGCGGTGACGAGGGTCGAGCCCCACATCATGAAATTCACGCCGTCCTGCCATGTGGCAAGGCCGCCGCCTCCGATGATGGGGATCTTGACGGCCCTGGCGGCCTGTGCTACGAGCGCGAACGACTGCGTAAGCGCCACCGGCCCGCCAAGGCTTCCGAAGGACGCGCCGTCGAGAAGCGGGTATGCGGGCTTTCCGCCGTGCTCGATGTCGACCCTGGGAAGGGCCGACTGGCCTCCTGCCAGGCACAGCCCGTCAGCTCCCGCCTCCTCGCAGGCTATGGCCGTGTCGGCGATGTTGCCGACGTTCGGGGTGAGCTTGGGTATCACAGGGATCTTAACTACTTCCTTAAGCGCTTTCACTATCTTGTAGCAGGCCTCTGGGTTCTGCCCCGCGGCCGCGCCGTAGGAGGAGGAGATTGCCTGGCCCATGCGCTTCTGGGCGAATGTCAGGTTCGGGCATATGAGGTTCAGCTCCAAGGCGTGCGCTCCGGCCTTCTCAAGCTCCAGCGCCAGCCTCTGCCAACCCTCGATGTCCTCTCCTATGTGTCCCATGTTGGCGAATATGATAAGGTCGGTCTCTTCCCTGGTCTGCTTGATGAGCTCTATCCCCTCATCCTCGTCCAGCCTCTTGTCGTGGCAGACGATGCTGACCTCTCCGGGGATGGAATACATCCTCAGCTGGGCCTTCCAGGGCTGTTTCTGGAGCGTAAGCTTAAGTGAGACGCCGGCTGCCCCCATCTCCTCGCATTTCTTCACCTTCCTCAGGGAGGAGGATACGGGGCCCGATGCCACCACGAAGGGGTTCTTAAGTTCCAGTCCTGCGAACTTGATCTTGGGTGCGCTCAATTACATCAGCTCCTTCAACAAGTCTTGGGGATTAATGCTTCTCTTCTGCCTTGAAGATTCGTATGACGCTACGATTATGGCAAGCGCTTCCAGCCCATCCCTGCCGCTTCCGCCGAAGGGGGCAGGCAGGTCCTCCTTGACCGCCCTGACGAACGCGTTTATCTCGTCCACGTAGCCGAGGTTCGCCTCCTCGTCGACCGCGGGCTTGGTCCAACCGGTCGACATGTCGGCCTTCTCGACCACGTAAGAGTAGCCTGCGGTGCTGTATACGGATATGGGCGAGCCCTGCGTGAGGTTTATGTGCAGGTTCCCCTTAGAGCCATAGATCTCTATCCTGTCGTCCATGCCGCCCAAGGTTATGTAGTTGCCCTCGATGAGGGCGCGGACGCCGTTTTCGAATCTGACTATGGATGCGCCCCAGTCCTCCCCCTCGAAGTGCTTCTGCACGTAGTTGCCCTCAAGGCCTCCCGTGCACATGGAGGATACCTCACAGGCCTTCGAGCCCGAAAGCAGCGTGATGAACGCCGCCGGATGCACCGCAAGGTGTATCATCGAGCCGCCGCCGCATGTCGCGAGCTTTGCGGCAAACGGCGAGTGCGAGCCGTTGTGGGTCTCCTTCGCCTTGATAAAGAAGATGTCCCCCAGAGCCCCTTCCTTTACTATCTCCATCGCCCTTCTTATCGCGGGAGCGAAGAGCCAGTCCTCGGCGTAGAAGAGCTTAAGGCCCCTCTCCTCGAACTTCCTCACCATGGCGGCACCGTGTTCGAGCTTCGTCGCAAGCGGCTTCTCGCTTATGGCGTGGACGCCGGATTCGGCGCAGTCCATCGCCACCGGGTAGTGAAGGAAGTTGGGTACGCAGATGCTTACCAGGTCCAGCTTCTCCTGGGCCAGCATCGTCTTGTAATCATCGTACCTGTTTGCGATTCCGTGCTCATCTGCGAACTGGTGCAGGTTGTCAGGTGCCGCTACAGCCACAACTTCAGCATCCCTGCACCTTGCGTAGGCGCGGGCATGAAGCCCGGCGGCGAACTTAGAGCCTACTATGCCTACCCTTACCTTTTCTCTTCCCTTCTCCAACTTATGCCCTCCTCAGATTTTCGAGTATACCTCGGGATTGGCCACGTATCTCGGCCTTCTGCCTTCAAGCGCGTCGATCAGGTTCTCCGCGGCCATTATTCCCATCATGGCGACCGCCTCCCTGGTATAGGAGCCCATGTGGGGCGTCATCACGACTTTGTCGGACTGGGTAAGCCTGGATCCCACCGGAGGCTCGTGCACGAACACGTCTATGCCGGCGCCTGCCAGTGCTCCCTCCTCCAGCGCGTCTGCCAGTGCCTCCTCGTCGACGATGCCGCCTCTTGCAGTGTTTATGATGTAAGATGTCGGTTTCATCATGGCTATCTGCTTTTTTCCGATAAGCCCCTTGGTGGCGGCGTTAAGCGGCACGTGCACAGACACGAAGTCCGATTCCGAAAGCAGCCTGTCGAAGCTCACATACTCGCCACCCACGCTTCCTGCAAAATCCTCGTCGCAATTGACGTCAAACAGCAGCAGCCTTGCCTTGAAGCCGGCAAGCCTCCCTGCGAAGGCGCGGCCGATTGCCCCGGTTCCGAGCACTCCGACGGTCTTTCCCCATACAGAGCTTCCCAGCATCTTGGGCCAGCCGCCCTCCCTCATGAGAGAGTCCGCCTTGGTGAGGTTTCTTGCCGCCGCCATCATGAGGGCAAACGCCAGGTCCGCCACCGCCTCGGTGTTGGCCCCGGGTGTCAGGGTCACCACAATCCCGGAATCCGTCGCGGCCTTCAAGTCTACGTTGTCAACTCCAACGCCGTACCTTGATATGGCCTTAAGGTTCTTACACGCCCTTATAACGCCCTCGTCGTATCTGTCCAGCCCGGCGATTACCCCTTCGCAACCGTATAGGGCATCTCTTAAGGCCTTGCCTTCCATGGGCTTGCCCGTCGTGTTGCTCTTGATCAAGTACCCCTTGTCCTTAAGCGCCTTCAGGGCATCGGGGCACCCGTTCATGAAGGAAGTCGAGCTTACGTATACCTGTGCCATCTTCAATATCACATCCACCATCAGAATCTCTTGCTCGCCACTGCTTCCCTGGTCTTCCTCAGGCTTTCGAGCCCTGATTCGCCCAGCCTCAGGACCACGGACACATACAGCGAGTCCAGGAGGCAGAGCTGGGCGATCCTGGATCTTGAGGACTCGCTTTTAAACTTCTCCCCCGCCGACACCCAGAGGTTCACATCGGCGTACTTCGCAAGCGGGCATTTGGCGAAGCCTGTGACCAGCACGACAAAGGCGCCCGCCGCCTTCGCTATCCTCATGGCCTCAGAAAGATCCCTGTTGGAGCCCGAGTAGGATATCGCAACGAGGACGCAGCCCTTCCTCATGAGGGATGCAGACATGAGCTGCATGTGCGAGTCCTCGTAATATGCCGTGGGTATGCCGGTCTTCACGAACTTGTGCTGTGCGTCTTTCGCGACCGCGGCCGAGCCTCCGTTACCGAAGAACTCTATCATCTCAGCATTGACAAGGGCCTCAATCGCCCTGTCCAGGTCCATCGGCTTAAGTATGGAGAGAGTCTCGTTCAAGCCCCTTATGCTCGCGTTGAAGACTTTCGTACAGGTCGTGAAGCCATCGTCGGCCTCGGTCGCAGTCTCGTCCACCTGCTTCTTCTCGGGTATCATGGACATCGCGGCCGATATCTTCATCTCCTGGTAGCCCTTGTAGCCGAGCCTCCTGCAGAGCCTCGATACCGTGGCTTCGCTCGCACCGCTTCTTTCAGCAAGGTCAGTAATCGACAGGTACATGACCTCGTTCGCGTTATCGAGGATGTACTCGGCGACCCTTCTCTCCGCGTCCTTGAGCGATGCCGATATGGAGGAAAGGGTGACGAGACCGCCTGCCAGCTGCCTGCTCCTCTCCTCTCCGTCAGTACCATCCTGAATTATGCTAATCGAGGACATCGCCGCACCTCCGCCCCTTCTCAGGGAATCATTTGGCCGCAGTATGTTAGCGCTTCGCCGGTGCTGGCCGACTCTGCAGCAGTTATCGCAATCGCGTTTGCCGTTACCAAGTCCTCCCAGTCAGGCGCAAAGTAGGAAGCCTTTCCGCCTAAGCTCAACGCGAGGAAATCTTCCATGATGCCTGCATTTACCCCGGGGGGGTCAATTCCGGCCGTCGCCCCGTTTCCGGCATTCGTGGAAGAACCTGACGGGCCGCCTACAAGGATTAGCGCCTCGCCCTCTCCCGGCATCCCTCCCGTGCCCCTCACCTCGATGCGCCCTTCTATACCCGCAATGAAGTAGGCGCAGTCCCCGTGGCGCGCGTCCGCCGCGGGAGTCAGCCAGTCCGCAAGGAAAGTCCCGGAGGGCCCTTCCTCCGGCCTTAGGAGGAATTGGCAGCTGTCTACGAAACCCGGATGATCCGTGCTCGCCGCCCTACCGAAGCTTCCTTGGGAGCCGAACGCAGTGAACGCCATATCGTGTCCGAAACCGCAGGCCGCGCGATAGATGTCAATGTCATGTATGGCGAGGTCTACAGCGACTCCGCCCTCCATATGCCAAAACCAGTCCGGCCTCGCACCGGCCAGCAGCTTGTGCGGGCGAAGGGACGTAAACGAGCTAACCTTCCCTATCGCACCGGATCTTACAAGCTCCAGGGCCTTTGCCACCGGCTTCTCGTACCTCACGGTGAAGTACGGGAAGAGCCTTCCCGGCCCCTTGGCTGCGGCTTCGGCGAGCCTGCCCAAAGTCTCCATGTCAAGCGCTGCGGGCTTGTCCATGAGCACATCTATTCCCATGGCAAGGAGCTTCATCGCAGTCTCCGCCCGCCTGTCGGGTCTCTCGACTAGTGCCACTGCGTCCAGCCTCTCGCGCTCGCACATAATGGCCGCATCCTTGTATCGCTTAAGCCCGTATCCGACGCCGGCGGCTTCGTACACGGCATCGTCCTCCTCAGATATCGAAACGACTTGTACGTCGCACCTTCCATGGTTAAGGGCGGAATCGAGCATCGCCCTCGCGTGGAAGTGGCATAGCCCGGCTACGCCGAACCTGATCATCTGCCGCGAAGCCATCCGTTTGCCGAAATCGTGTCCCTGATGAGCGCAACCTCGTCTCTGCTTATGGTGAGGCCCATCGGGTCGTTCGCCGCCTCTTCCGGGATTATGCCCTCGGCCACAAGGGACCAGAGCATGCGGATGATGTAGCGGTCCAGCGGCTTTGCGAACGTCACCTCAGAGTAGGCGTCCACCTTGGCGCTTTCCGGGACGAACTTCATATAGTCGCCCCTAAACCATGCGTCAGTCATGGCGACCTGCGCGTCGGTGCAGGCGGAGCCCATTCCGATGAGGGCTGCTCCCGCTCCCATCATGTAGGTGTAGCCCACCATGCGGTCCTCGCCGGTTATGAGGGTAAGGTCCGGCTGCTCGCACCTTATCTTCGCGGCCACATCCTGGAATGTAGTGACGGAGTCCAGGGTAGCGACCTTGATGCCAACTGCCTGAGGCAGCGCCAGGAGCTTGCTGAGAAGCTCGGGGCCGTAGCTTATGCCTCCCGCTTCGCGATAAAGGTAGAAGAGCACGAGGGGCTTGCCGTAGCTTGCCAGGAGCTCATGGTACCCATATACCTTCTCGTCCTGGTCGGGATCATCCCTCCACGCTATGGGGGCATATGAGAGGAAGGCGTCCGCGCCGCAGTTGACGGCATCCTCCGCCATGACTTTCGTCTCCTCGATGAACTTCGCCTTCATGGCAGCGTTGCTTAGGCTCATGTCGGGGTATGCCCCCACTCCTGCTATGATGAGCCTTCCGTCGGAGAAGGCGTCGCGCCAGGAACGCATGGTTTTCAGGCGCGCCTCCCTCGGGATGTGAAGGCCGCGGCCGGTGTGCGCCCAGACGGCCGCTCCTCCGATGCCGGTCTTTGCGATGTGCTCCGCATACTTCGCCTGCGCCCCCTCATGGAGCTTGCCTTGCCTAGTCCAAGGGGTGGGCACTGCGGGGAAGACCTTGCCGTATGCCTTGTCGCGGAATGCTTTCCTAATGCTTTCTGCCATGATGCTTCCTCCTAACCTTGAAGCAGCTCGGACCAGACCTTGAACCTCTCGACCTTCGCCATGTCGAGGCCTATCCCCAGGCCAGGTCCCTGCGGCACGCCTATATAGCCCGGCTCGCTAAGGACAATCGGCTCCTCGGTTATGTCGTCGGTGAACCATCTGAGGCTGGGCTCCAGGTCGCCCGGATAGATGTAGCCGGGAAGGCCTGATATGTGGAGGCCGGCTGCGGTGGATATGCCCAGCTCGGGCATGTAGCCGCACCAGACTGGAATCCTTTTTGAGAGGCAGTAATCGTGCATCTTGAGGGCGGGACCGAAGCCTCCGACCCTTTGGAGCTTGATGTTCACTATGCTTGCGGCGCCGAGTTTCAAGGCGCGCTCCACTGAGGCGAGCGAGTCGGCGCTTTCGTCGATGCAGATAGGGGTGCGCAGATGCGCCTGGAGCCTTGCCGAATCCTCGAGGGCACCGGCTGCAAGGGGCTGTTCTATCATCATGAGGCTGAACTTGTCGAGCTTCTTCAGGTCCTCCAGGTGCTCTATTGTGTATGCCGCGTTTGCGTCCACCATGAGCTCTATGCCGCCGAACTTCTTCCTTATGGCTTTAAGGGGTTCCTCGTCCCAGCCCGGCTTCACCTTCACCTTGACGCGGACATAGCCGTCCTTCAAGTGCGACTCTATCCTGTCGAGGAGGTCTTTGACCGTGTCATATATTCCGACTGCCAGGCCCGACTGCACCGGAGCGCCGCTTGCCCCCAGCATCTTGTAGATCGGCTTGCCGGAGGCCCTGCCGAACAGGTCCCAGAGGCCCATCTCGAGGCCCGCCTTGGCGAACATGTCGCAGGGGCTGAGTGATGCTATGCGGTCGAAGCCGTGAGGGGATGCCAGATCCTCTTTGAGAAGCGCCGGCACCAAAGTAGAGCGGAGGGCGGCTATGCATGTCTCAGGCGTCTCGTCGTTGTAGAACGAGCCGGACATGGGGGAGCACTCGCCGATTCCTTTCATTTCTCCTGAGCTGATCATGCAAAGAACGGCGTCCTTCTCGGACACCTCGGCCGTCGATATCCTGAAGGGTTCCTTCAGCGGCACCCTTACGTGAACCAGTTCCACCGAGTCGATTCGCATGCAGTCGGGTCCCCCGTACATTGTGAAAATTTCCGCAACATTTTTCTTTTATGAAAAGGATTTTCTACATCGATGTAGAAGAATCCTTCTTGTCGGAGAGGATTTTCGTATTATTTTGCTAATCAGAGTTACCCCCGGTTTTGGCAATTTATGGGTGCAGACTGCGCATATGTTGGGAGGAGAGCAGATGTCGACGATGAGCAAGGAAGACAACCTAAAGCTGGTTATAGAGACCGGCGTCGTGGCGGTGATAAGGTCGAAGGACCCCTCGGAGCTAGTGAACGTCATTACGGCAATCGAGCGTGGGGGCGTCAAGGCGATAGAAGTCACCATGACAGTGCCGGGTGCCATAGATGTCATCAAGGAGGTCGGCGAGAAGCTTAAGGGCAAGGTGCTCCTGGGGGCTGGCACGATCCTGGATGCTGAGACTGCGAGGCTGTCCATACTGGCGGGAGCCGATTTCATCGTGTCGCCGGTGTACAAGCCGGAGATAGTGGCGATGGCGAAGAGGTACTCCAGGGTGGTCATCCCTGGGGCGTTTACGCCGACTGAGATACTGACAGCATGGGAGGGCGGGGCGGATGCCGTGAAGGTGTTCCCCGCGACGAAGCTGGGTCCCGAGTTCTTCAAGGACATGGCGGGACCCTTCCCCCAGATAAGGCTCACTCCTACGGGCGGCATCGCGCTCAACAACGTTGGGAGCTATATCAAGGCGGGGGCAGCATTCGTAGGTGCCGGAACATCGCTGACGGACAAGGAAATGATCCAGGGTGCTAAGTGGGACGAGCTGGCCGAGCATGCCGCAAAGTTCATCGCTGAGGTGAAGGCGGCGAGGGCTTAGTCGAGCCCGTCTTTATAAACTAAGCCTCCGGAGCTCTATAATGCTACGGAGGCTTGACCACTGAGCAGATTCTAGCAGCATCAGAAATCCACCCTGAACACTTGGTCTCTATCTGTTACCAGCAGACCCCAATTAAAGCCGTAGATCTCGCCTGCGCTGTCAAGCCCTGGCAATGACAATTCGCTTAGGAGGTTCAGCTCGAAGTCGTACTTCCTTAGCGCCCCGCTGCTTGCAATCCAAACGGCGTCCGGAGATACGAATGGCTTTCCGAAGCTCATTCCTTCCGTCAACAGAGATGCGACCTTCTCCCCATCGAAAGCCCTATAGAGACCCAGCAAGCCTGCCGCTTTGCTTACAATCGCGATTATGCCGGAGTTGCCCGCTGACACCAGGGTCTCTTCGGTCGACTGCAGCTTCCAACCGTATGTATTCGCATCGAGCGTATTCCAGTAGTATATCCACTCTTTGGTTGATATGAGGACCCCGTAGCCAGGCACAGCAGTAATCCCTAGTATCTGCTCCGGATACAGCTCCAAGTACAGAAGGTCGGTCCTGCTGTCCATCAAGAAGATGACTTTCAGGTAATCCTGCCCCTGTGAGAAATCGTCGCTTCCGAATTCGTAGACTTCCCCAAGCACCATCAGGCGCCCGTTTCCAAGAAGCTCAAGGGACCGGACCGGTCCCGGCAGCTTCAACCCTCAGTAATCGCATTCATCATGCGGGTAATAATCCCACATGGTCGAAAGCGTCTCTACATAGAACGCTTGAGCGCCGTAAGCATGCCCTGCGATAATCACATCGTCCGGAGCTCTAAAAAGCATTACAGCCTCATCGTTAACAGCCGCGACCCTCTCGGTTCCGCCGTTTGAAGATATCAGCATCAGATGGTAATCATAGATGGCGGCTACCGATGTGTCTTCAAGTACAAGGACGTCTTTGACCTTTTTATTGAACTCTCTTTCCCAAATAAGTTTGCCGGTGCTGTCGAAATAGCTAAGCTTTCGGCCATATAGCAGGGCAAAATCTCCGCTGACCCCTGGATGGAAGGAATCAAATGGCGTATCAGCCATTTGTGAGACTGCTGGTACCTGTGCACCTGTGACAGAGACAAACATCAAAATAACTGCGCAAAGAGTGAAAGTCCAAATGCCTTTTCCCAAATGCATCACCCCCTCACAGTAGCTTATGAACCATGATAGTCCATTCCCCTCTTCTTCGCCGATTCCTGTGGTATCTGCTGGAACCCCTGATACTATCTGGTTAAGTTTACACACCTGCATATTCCTATATGCCTACAGCAGATCCGAAACAAGCATCTGCCTTTCTTATTGTATACACTGTCCAGTATTCCGTCGTAAAAATGAATATCCCTATAATGAAGGATATCATATAGAAAGATTAGAATATCAAAGTGGTCAGGCATTGACCGAATACTAACCAGGAGGGGAGAGGCATATGAAAAGGATCCTAGTAGTATCTCTACTGGCACTTCTCGTAATGGCAGCAACAGTATCTGCATCAAGCAACCCCCTTAATCCGAGTTGGTGGACTGGTTACAACGCAGCGCTCAAGGACTATTACGTTCAGCCGGGATACCCTCCCTATGAAGAGCATGCCCGCTATATCGGAGACCTGACGGGCACATGGGAGGAGATGGGCATCCAGTACGGCGAGAGGGCGGGCGATCTGATCCGCTTCGTCTTCGAAGGCTACTACGATCAGATTTTTGCTTCTATCAAGGATCAGAACAGGATACTGGTCGATGCCAGAAACTTCGGCAAGTACCTCTCTCAGCTGGTGCCCGAAGCAGTGCAGTTCATGCAGGGAATTGCTAAGGGGGCATCCCCTGAGCTTGCGAAGTCAGTCTATGCATCCATTGGCAATGACTTTGACAAAATCCTTATAATCAACCATTATTTTGCCAACCGCAGGGTGACCGGCACCCAGTACAAGTGGCCCGGGACTGTGGCTTCCGAGCCGATACAGTACGCAGCCTGGACCGAAGATGACATGCCGGCTTGCAGCGGCGTCGTTGTAATCGGCAAACTCGACGGCCCGTCGAAGGACAGGACGACCATCCACGGCGGAACCAGAGACCAGGTCTTCTTCCCTCAGCTGTATGAAGTCACTTACACAACTACGCCTTCTGACCCGAACGCGAATCGTATCTGGACGATTGCCTCCGCAGGCGAAATCGGCGGCCAAATGGTCGGCAACGATAAGGGAGTCATCGTCACAGGCTACGCAGGAGGCAATGCGAAGAGCCTCTGGGCATACGGGATAGAGTGGAACATCGGTGACTGGTACGGCGCTTGTTTCGCCGACACCGCACAAGAGGCAGCTGATATCCTTACGAAGGGCCGCCCCGGCTTCATCGAGAAGACGGGCTCCAAGATGGTGCAGCCCGCATGGGGCATCAACTGGCTCATCTCCGACAAGACCGACGCAAAGTGCGTTGAGATCGTACCTGGCAGATACGCGGTCAGAAGCGTCGGAGACTTCGGCGAGGATAGCTTCCTCATCTGCACCAACCACTGCGTCGCAACTTGGAGCTATGATGAGAACCATGTGAAGACGACCGTGCCGATGGTCGATTACGGCCCCGAGACAGGCAGCTACAGCGGCTTGTCCGCCAGCGGCACCCGTTATTGGACGCAGTTCTGGAACGTTAAGTATAACTTCGGCAAGATTGACAGGAACATGGTAATAGATTGGTACAGGGGCCATTATTACATCGACAAGAACGGCGTGCGCGTAGACTATATCTGGGATACCACCAATGGTTGGGTACCAGCGCACCTGAAGTCCACATCGGTCTGCCGTCATCAGAGCGGATTCCCCGACACGATGAAAGGCACTTCGGTTGACGCCAAGGTGGGCGTCGCCCAGGATCTCGCATTCTACTTCACCAAGGGCCGCGGCCATGACTGGGTCGGCCCGTGGGATCTGCTCAGCCTCAAGAACAGGCCATAACCATCAAGCGGATGCGAGGGCACCTTTCATATGAAGGAGCCCTCGCCCACACTATGAGCCTTAGGAGGTCAATCATATGAGAACCTCAACCAAGTTCTTCTCGTTACTTGTACTTGCGGCGATTCTGGCCGGATTAACCGGGTCTTACGTAAGCGCAGCTGTAACTATACCCAAGTTCCCGAGCCCGATTTTGATAACCTGCACTGGCCAGACCCCCGGCTCTCTCACTCTTAAGGGCTTCTTTGACGCGCTCGGCATCAAGGCCACCCACGATAACCTGATACTCCCCTCGAAGATGGGGGGATTCAAGACACTCATCATCGTAATGGGGGCAAGCCTTAAGGGCCTTGGCGCAGCTGGCATAGATCAGGATGAGGAGATGGAAAGAAACGAGATCGTGGTCAAGAAAGCCAAGGACACCGGCATGAAGGTCATCGCCGCCCACATAGAGGGAGTCGCCAGGCGAAATGCCATAGCTGACAAGTTCATAACCCCATTCGTACCCAAGGCAGACTTCCTGCTCGTACTGGAGGAGAGCAACCAGGACGGGCTCTTCACGAAGATGTCAGAGCAGTACAAGATACCGCTGCTGGTCTTCAAGGATTTCACGGAGCTGCCTGCGATTCTGGAGAAGATGTTCAAGTAGCCCAAAGGAGGGTGCGAGTCGAAAGGGGTGGTGCAATTGCCAGCCCACGTGATAACGGCCACCGCGGTAGTGGTGGCGGCATTTGCGTTGGGGATGATATTCCTCAAGAAGCTTCCTATGGGCATGCTCCTGATAATCGCCTCCGTGCTGTCGTCTGTGGCGGCAGGCTTCGGATTCTCCCTGAGGCACATCGTTGAGGGCATGTTCACTTACCTCAACATAATCATCATGTGCGCCACAGGGATAATCTTCCTGAAATCCGTGGAAGCATCCGGTGCCGCGGCGAGCCTGACAAGATCTCTGGTAGTGAGGCTGTACAGGCGCAGGGCCCTTCTTATGATAGTGATAATGGTGCTTCTTCTGATACCCGGTGCGCTTACGGGCATAGCAGTGAACTCGGTGCTCAGCATGGGCGCATTGGTCGCACCCATAATGCTTGGTATGGGTGTGCCACCGGTGGCCACTGCAGTGATTATCGGAACCGGGGCCGTACTGAGCATGCTGGTTCCTCCGACGAACCTTATCGCCATGAGCATCGCAGCTGGCATCAATGCGCCATTCGTCGGCTTTACGATTCCTACTCTTCTGCTTTCAGTGCCGCTCGCCCTGATCGTGGGGCTGGTGCTAGGCCTCCCCCATATGAAGAAGGTTAAGCTCGAGGACCTGATGGATGTCCTTCCCAAGGTCGAGGTGAAGAACGTTATCCTTTCGTGGGTGCCATTCATCCTCGTCATAGGAATCCTCGTGCTTATAAGGGCCTTCCCGGCGCAGATTCCCGACATCGGCACGCCGCTCGTGTTCATAATCGGGACTCTAGTCGCAGCCGTCACCGGCAAGCGCTTCAATGTCATCAAGCTGGCAGGGGAGGCATTAAGCGGCCCCATGCTTAACGTGCTTGAACTTCTGCTCGGCGTCGGCGTGTTCGTGCAGATAGCAAGCCTTACCGGAGTAAGGGGCATGCTGGTGACCTACTCGCTTAGCCTTCCCAAGCTTCTTGCCTACATAGCGGCGGCTGTAAGCCTCATAATCGCAGGAGGGTTCCTGTCGCCTTTCGGCGCGGCGTCAATATTCGCAGTGCCTTTCGCCCTGTTCTTCCTAGACAGAAACCAGATAATAACGATTTCGGCTTTGTCTTTGCTATGCGCCCTTTCACAGTTCATGCCCCCAACTGCCATTGCAGGAAGGTTCGCAGCGAACGTGGCAGGGGTCAAGGACTATGGCAAGGTATGGAGGGCATCGCTAATTCCCACAGCAGTCCTGTCGGTCATCTGCCTGGGGGTCATCTACTGGGCTGATAAGATCGCCAGGGTGATACTGTAGGGGAGGGGTCTAAATGATTCTAAATATCATATACAGGGTGATGCTTACGGCGATAACTGCGGTTGTAATCTGGAACACGCTTCGGTTGAAAGACCCGAAGAAGCAGCTTATGTCGGCGATGCTTGTTATCCCGTTCCTGCTTAGGATAGTAGGGATCAAATAGGAGGTGTGGCTTATGAACATCAAGTCAGAGCGCCTTGGCATCCTGCTTCTGGCGGCGGCCCTGCTTGTCATCGTCCTTGTCACACCTGCCTTCACCAGCATGTGGAAGAAGGATCTTATCATCCCCGGGACCGGTGTGACTAAGCAGGGAAAGCTATCCGACTACTTCTCGGGCCTTAAGGATACCCCGCTGGATACCGACGTATTCTATCTTGAGGGGCAGGAGCCGGGAGGCACAGTGCTTGTCATCAGCGCGGTGCACTGCAACGAACCTGGGGCATATCTTACCGGGATAATGCTGACTGAAGCGGCGAAGGTAACCAAGGGGAGGGTTATCGTCATCCCATATTCCAACTCAAGCGGCTTCACTCATTCCGACCCGGGAGAAGGCGCCCCTCAGAGATTCACAATCGAGACGCCTTACGGTCCGAGGACTTTCAGGTACGGTTCAAGGGCCGTGAACCCTATACACTCGTGGCCCGACCCTGAGGTCTTCGTCCACTATCCTTCCGGACAGAGACTGTCGGGCGAGGAGACGAGGAACATAAACAGGGCATTTCCGGGCAAGCCCAACGGCTCCACCGCAGAGAGGATCTGTTACGGGATCACAGAGCTCATCAAGGCTGAGAATGTGGACCTGGTGATAGACCTGCATGAGGCGATGCCCGAGTATCCGAACATCAACGTAATCGTGGCTCACCAGAATGCGCTCAGCTTGGCCGCCATGGCTCAGGTCAGGATGATGATGGGAGGCATCCAGATAGCTCTCAGCCCCTCACCCGTCAAGTTCCACGGGTTGTCCCACAGGGAGTTGGGGGATGCCACCAGCGCATTCTCCGTGCTTATGGAAGCTCCTCACCTTGCCTTCGGAAGGCTGAGGTCGGAGACGACCGAGGAGATCCTCCTTACAGGCAAGGACCCGTTCTATATCACAGGGGCTAAGCTTGGAAGGATGTTCGTCCCTTATACCGAGGCAGGCTGGCCGATTGAAGTAAGGGTCGCCAGGCACACTACAGGCGTGAAGGAACTTATCAATGTCCTCGGCACCTTCAAGCCGGGTAAAGGCGTGTCAATAGAGGTCCCTTCCTTCAAGGACATAACTGCAAACGGGGTGGGGGCATACCTGAACCCGCCGGCTTGATATCAAAGCAAGAAGACCCGAAGCAGGATAAGGCTTCGGGTCTTTCTTTTTGCTCAACAATGCTTGTCGGCAGATCTATGCTGCAGTCAACCCTAGAGCAACAATCTTCGAGCGGATGATGGCGGTTCTCCGAAACCGGTTACGGTTATTTTATAATCCAGCTTAAACTTGTTTCCTGTTGAACAGCCCGATGGATACAAAAATGAGTGCGGATGTCATGACGGCACATACCAATAAGGCCGGCGTGAAGTCATATACTGGCCTTTGGGCTGTAAGAAGCGCCATGTTGCCCGATGAAAGGGTCACCGGATTGAACCTTTGTACCGCAGGAATTATATTAAGAAGCGTCATGAGCACTGATGTTCCGCCTGCGACAAGTAGGCTTCCGTAGATGCTTCCCGTAAGCACTCCGCCGAAGATGAGAAGCGCTATCAGAAGAACACCGAATACCCATAGGCCGAAAGCGGACAGGAACAAGTTTCTCACGCCCTCCATGCTCCAGAAATAGGCTGTGTAGCCGTAGGTTATGCCGAAGCAGAGCACATAGCTCAAGGCCCAGACCGCTGTGGCCGCCGTGAACTTCGAAAGGATGACGGTCTTCCTGGACAGCCCCTTCGTGAGCATGTTTATCAATGTCCCGCGGCTTAGCTCGCCTGCGAATATGCCGCTTATGACGATTACGAACACTATCGTGCCCATCTGGGAGATATTCTTGAAGAACTGGGCCCAGGAATCAAACGCCGTGGGCGCTCCCAGGGTTATGTTCATGCCCTCCGGCAGCAGGGAATCAAGTATCTCCGGCATCACCTTGGCCGTAATCGGATTCATGAAGCCGAAGAGCAGGAACACCGCAACCAGCGTGAATAGCTTGTATGTGCGCGAGTACTCAAGGAGCTCCTTCCTGACGAAGGCAATGTAGGCACTCATTTCACCACCTCCATGAAGAGGCTTTCGATGGTCGGTTCAAGTACCTCTAGCTTCACCGGAAGCAAACTGCTTTGTGACAAGGCATCCAATGCTATGCTTCCCGCTGAATGTATGTCTCCGCTGTGAAGAGTGATGCTCAAATCGGTGTGTACCGCACCTGCCAGCAGACGTGCAACCTGGGGAAGCTGGATGAATTTCTGCTTCTCAGATACTGATGAGAATTCGATTAGAAGGCTGTCGCGCTTGTGCTGCGCCTTGAGCTCTGTAAGCGTGCCTGACATCGCCAGCTTGCCGTTGTAAAGGACGGAGATGCGGTCGCAGATTCGCTCCACGTCGGAGAGTATGTGGGTGGAGAAAATTACGGTTGTTTTGTCCTTGACCTGCTGCAGGATTTCCAAGATCTCCTTGCGGCCGATGGGATCCAGGGCGGAAGTTGGCTCATCGCAGATTAGGAGCCTGGGTTCGTTTAGAAGTGCCTGAGCGATGCCGAGCCGCTGCTTCATGCCGCGCGAGAATGTGCCTATCCTCTTGTTGGCCTTCTCAAGCCCCACGAGGGAGAGCAGCTCCTCGCTCTTGCTCTTGACAGAGGCGCTATCAAGCCCCGTTATCTGGCCACACAGGGAAAGATACTCCTTAGGCCTCATGTATCCGTAGAACTCCGGTACATCGGGCAGATATCCTACGAACCTGTTGGTTCTGGTCTGCCCGAATGTCACAGGCTCATCGCATACGGTTATCTGGCCGCCGTCTGGCCTGAGAAGCCCGAGCACCATCTTCATGGTCGTGGTCTTGCCGGCACCGTTGGGGCCGATGAAGCCGAAGATTGATCCTTCAGGCACGCTGAAAGACAGGTCGTTTATGACCCTGTTGTCGCCGAAGCTCTTGAAAAGGTGCTCTATCCGAAGGATGTCCATCATTCTTCGCCTCTGCCGAAGGCGAAGTAGACAATCGGCCCGATGATCTGGATGAAGCACATGATGATCCAGAATGTCCTTGTTCCGAAGCGGTAGGTCTTATGCCTGAGCACATGGATGAGCGCCACCACCGTAAGGGATAGCTCGATTATAAGCAATGGTATCAGAAAAGGCAGGTACTCTACTATCTTGTCCATTCATTGCTCCTTCCAGCAACTAGTTCGCAGCTGCAGGACTTCAGCTCACTATTCAACGAAATTCGCCTGTCTCCCTGCCCAACTTGGTCCTTTTTTCGCTTCTAAGGATTCACGCTTCCTTGACGGATCCTTATTTTGGCTTCTTCAAACGGTGGGGCAGACAAAAAATGATGATTATGAGGCGCTTAAGCAGGTTATTCACTGCGGCCGTATTTTGCGAGCTGCTCGAGATAGGCGGATACGAAGATCCGGGACAATCAGCTTCACGACCCTTGGCAATTCCGGCAGTTACGGTTACTTCGAAGTCGGCTTTTCGGGAGATTGGGAGGCGAACCACCATGGCTTCGCATACCTAAACATATGAAGGAGACCAGAACAGCGCTTTACTTTCTGCGCATATTAGGTCGATTGGACGGATGCTGCAATTCATGGTTGCCTGTTCGATGATAACCGTGTAGGCAACCTTGATTCGGATGGCAAAACCGTGAGCGCTGCTGAAAGAGGAGGTCGGCAAGCACATCAAAGCGTCCTTTAACGCTTCTTTGTTCGAGTTCGATCAGTGGGACTAATACGGCAGCCCTTACTATTGCCAGCGGGGAAATTTCATGACTGCAAAACCCCGACTGACTGGATTAATCTCGAGTCCATAACAACCCAGTACAGATACAGCATGTTCACTCGCTGGGATATTCACCTGTATATTCCTGGCGCAAGCAGAACCAAGTATACTTCAGCTTCTCTCAATAAGAAAGCAAAGGGCTGAGCGAGGGACCTATCCTGCTCAGCCCTTTCTCTTATAATCCTGCGTTTCCCAGCAATCAAGGATGGACTAACAATCAAGAAATGAAGGTCCGCACGTTACTTGGTTTCCAGGGTCGCCTTGATGATCTTCTCTAGGTCCGACATGTCCTTATCCGGCAACGGTAACATGGGCAACCTTGGCTTGCCGCCAACATAGCCCATCATGTCCATCGCCGCCTTGAGGCCGGGCACGCCGTACCTTCCGGTGACAGCCTTGTTGATCTCCATTACCTTCAGTTGCGCTTTCCTTGCCTTCTCCATGTCCCCCGCTTTGAAGGCATCGTAGATGTCGGCAAGCTCGTTGGGCATGATGTTGGCAAGAGCCGCGGTAGTGCCCTTTCCTCCGAGCACCAATGTCTGGAGAAGGAAACTGCCCGAGCCTGCGAATACTATGAACCCCGGCTTGGACTTGTTTATTATCTCCCCTATCTGAACCAGGTTGCCGCTGCTGTCCTTTAAGCCAACGATGTTTGGATGGTACGAAAGCTCCGCCACCAGGTTTGAATCCATGTTCAATCCGGTGTTTCCCGGCATGTTATATAACAGCGTAGGCACAGGTGACGCATCGGCGACAGCTTTGAAATGTGCACTCAACGCAGCGCTGTTCATGGAGGCCTTGAAGAAGAATGGTGTCAGTACCAGGGCTGCCTGGGCACCTTCCTTAGCGCACGCTTTAGTGAGGGCGATGGTCTCCCTAGTAGTTTCGAGGCCGGTGCCGGCAATAACCACCTTCTTGCCGTCATTCAGTTTGATGACTTCGGCAACGAGCTTTACCTTCTCATCGAAGGTCATATAGTTGGCCTCGCCGTTGGATCCGAGGACCACATAGCCGTCCATCCTGGTCATGGCCCACTTGCCGATGTTCATTTTGAGAGATTTGAAATCAAGCTCCTCGTTATTGTCAAAGGGAGTCACTATCGGGGCGAATACCCCCTTTATCATTGATACATCGAAACCTGGCATACTAGTGTAGCACCTCCTATTGTTCTCTTTCCGCTTGCCTTCAAGATGTTGCCGAGCCACAGCATGGGGCTCTTGCACCTCTCGCCTCTGCTTCGTACCTGCGATGTGCTATTTATTGAACTTCTTAGCGATCTTCTTCGTCACCAGCAGGAACTCATCAATATCTTCAACTGTGTGTGGATGCAGCGGGGATATCCTCACGCACCCTTCCATGCCGAACGATTCAAGCATCCTTACCGAGTAGAGGCTAGTGGCCATCCTCTCGAATGCTACTACCCCTGCCTTCTCGTACTCGGCAACAAGCGCCTTGTCCCCTATGTTGTCTATCCCCACGGCCAGTATGAGATCCCGGGTGGACAGGTCCTCGTAGTCAAGGTACACCTTCACGTGCGGCATCTTCCTGAGGCCTTCGACCTTCTCAGAGCCATTGAGTGCCCTATACAGAAGCGCCCTCTCGTGGAGGTTGATGCGCTCCATGCCCTCAACGTAAAGCTCCCTGCGATCCTGTGATTTGCTGAAGTGGGACCCTATCCAGCAGACGTAGTTCACCACCTCTGTGATGGCGGCGAAGTGCCCCGGAGCCGGACTTCCCAGCTCCCACTCCTCGGCAGGCTTGGCTAAAAGCTTGTTGTGCACTAACTTTGCCGCCCTTTCGGACAGATAACCGAAACCGATGCCCCTAGGCCCGAAGAACTTGTAAGGTGCGAAGTTCATGCCGTCCACCGGCATCTTCTCGACATCCACCGCATGGTGGGGTATATGCTGCACGGAGTCGCACAGTATGTAGAGGTCGGGCTTGATCTTCCTGGCCTCTTTCACCAACCGCTCCATATCTATTACCGCGCCGGATATGTTGGAGGCGTAAATCACGCTGAGCACGCAGGTATTCATGTCTATAAGTTTGCATATCTCCTCTACGTCCACACCGCCGGTCACCTTGTTGGTGTCTGCAACCCTTATCTCCTTATTGTTTCTCTGTGCTGCCAATATGATCGCATCATATGCAGACGGGTGCTCGAGCTTGGTCGTGACTACGTTTGTGCCGGGCACGTTCTCGATAATTGCGCGGGTCATCTCGAATATCGCCATCGACGCCGCAAGCGAGGTCACGAGGCTTCCGCTCTTGGCGTTGAAGACCACCTTCATTACGTCCTCTGCTCCCTTGTCCCAGACTTCCGCAAGCCATCTGGCGGAAACATTCGAGTGCTCAGGGCAGTCAGGGAGCTCATCCACCCTCTTGAACGCATCGTTTGCAGCCTTCAGCCTCAGGGACCCTCCTGCATTGTCGAAGAAGAGCCTCTTCTTGTTCAACCTGGGATCCTTTTCCACATAGTAGAACCTATCTCGGATCTCTTTCATGATCTCGTCACTGAATAGCTGCCCTCTATTGACCTTGTCGCTAACCATCTTGCTTGCCCCCTCTTCCCAATGTCTTTGAACGGATCAGTTGTAAGACAGCCGGGTATCCGGATCAGTCACAGCTTCGCTTATGAGCTCTTGCCATTTCGGATTGTCCCATGTCTCCAACTTCTCGTGTACGCTCATGTACTTCTCAGGTATCGGATGGCTGCCGACTATTACCTCCATGCCGTACCTCTCCTTGATGTATCGCCTGAAGTAATCTATCCTCGGGCATGGCGGGTATCCCACCAGCATGCATGTTGCGAGGTAGACCACGCTTATCCCGTTCTTCTTCATCTCCGCCGGAGTATCCTCGATGTTGCCACCCGGGCACCCCCCACAGTGCGAGAATGCTGCTATCTGCATCGGTTTGCCCTTGTACCTGGCGAAACCGCCCTCGCGGTTCATGGCTGCCCTGAAGCACTTGCCGCCGGCGCACGAATGATACCTGTCGCAGATTATCACGCCTACTTTGACCATATCTTCGTCCAACACCAACACCCCTTCAAACAATCTGATCTTGTTAAAGAAGGACTTCGCCGTCCCTCATTACCACGATCCCGTCGATCTTCACCGTCGGTTTGTTCACGACCATATCTATGTGTGACGGGGCGTTGCTCTGGCCGCCTATGCCGTGGTTGTCGCCGAAGCCGATATGGAATGTGCCGGCCACGCCCTCATCCTCAAGCATGGCGCCGTTGAAGTGCGACTCGGGATTCATGCCAATGCCGAGCTCAGCAGCCACGTAAACCGACGGGTCATCGTATTTCGCCATTATCCCCCTTATTATGTCAGCCTGCTTGCCACCCTTAATCGACACGATGCTGCCCTTCCTCATCTCAACATATATCGGCTCGTCGAGCACTCCCAGTTCAGGAAGCGGGATGCTGCCGTCGACCACCATGACGCCCTCGGTCGAGTCTTCGACCATCGCCACATGCGTCTCTATGTCCGGAGGAGAGCCGAAGGAGCCCTTCGCCGTGCAGATGCCCGACTGGTTGCGTCCTCCGCGCCCTTCGATATTCGCAACGAAATGGGTTCCGAGCTTAGTCGTTACCTCCACGACATTGCCCTTGGTGAAAGCGTCCGCGAATCTCTGCACCTGGGGGTTAATGCCCACAAAGTCCGCCAGCAGGCCGCCGCTGTAAAGCATCTCGTCTCTATAGTCGGGCATGTTCACCCAACGACCTCCGGCTTTGCAAGCCTGGTGCCTTGCATCCGCATGGGCGAGCGAGAATGTCGTCGGTGCGAAGATCACATCGGCGCCCAGAACGGCCCTGGCTACCGCGTCGGTCGGTGCCTCGCCGTGCATGCTCCTCGGGAAGGTGACACACATGGTAGGATCGGTTCCGTACTCCTTTAATGCTTCCAGCAGCTGCTGCGCGATGTTGAGCTTGCCCGTATCGGTGACCACGACGACCTTCTCACCGGGCTTCACGCCTGCGTTTACCTCAATAAGGGTTCTTATGCCTTTTGGAATCTTCGCTGTCATCTATCATTACCTCCCCAGATTTCTACATACCCAGGTATGCTTTTTTAACGCTCTCCGAATCCAGAAGGTCGGCCCCAGTGCCGCTTAGGACTATCTTGCCTGTCTGCAGCACATAAGCACGGTCTGCCACCCCGAGGGCCTTTCTCACATTCTGCTCGACGAGCAGCACCGTCTGGCCGTTCTTCTTCAGCGTCTTGACCAGGTCGATGACCTGCTCTACAAGGATCGGGCTTAACCCAAGCGATGGCTCATCGAGCATTAATAGCTTGGGGCTTACCATTAGGGCCCTGCCTATTGCCAGCATCTGCTGCTCACCGCCCGAGAGCGTCTCCGACTTCTGTGCACAGCGCTCCCTCAACCTTGGGAACATGGAGTATACCTGCTCCACCTTCTCCGATATCGCTTCCTTCGATTTAAGGGTGAATGCCCCTGTGAGCAGGTTGTCGTGTACGCTCATCTTCCCGAACAGGAGCCTGCCCTCGGGCACATGGGAGATGCCGAGGCGAAGAATGTTGTGCGGTTTCATCTTCTCGATCTGAGCTCCATCGAAGGTTATGCCGCCCTCTTTGACTTGTACAAGTCCGGATATTGCCCTCAGCATAGTGGACTTGCCGGCCCCGTTGGAGCCGACCACGGCGACTACCTCGCCCTCTTCTACTTTGATTGACACTCCTGTGAGGGCCTTGATGCCTCCGTAATTAACCGATATGTCCTTTACATCAAGCATTTCCTTGCCCTCCCAGGTAGGCGTTGATCACTTCTTCGTTCTTGATTATGTTAGCCGGGGTGTCCTCGGCTATCTTCTTGCCGAAATTCAACACCAGCACTCTGTCGGACACGGGCATAAGGACTTCCATCACGTGCTCGATGAGCACAATGGTCATGTCCAGCGCCTTGATGTCCTTTATTATCTGAACGGCCTGCATACGCTCAGCCTCGGTGAGACCCGCCATAGCCTCGTCCAGCATTACCAACTTTGCCCCTGTCGCCAATGCCCTGGCTATCTGGAGGCGCTTCTTCTGCGCAATATTCAGTGAACCCGCCAGGGCGGAATCCTTGTCGGAGAGCCTTACCACCTCGAGGACCTCCCTTGCCTTCTTGTCGGCGATCGCCCTGCTGTTGGTCCTGCAGAAGGCCCCGACCATGGCGTTCTCTCTAACTGTGAGGCTGTCGAGCACTTGGACTATCTGGAAGGTCCTGGCAATGCCGGCTCTGCAGATCACGTTGGCTGGGAGAGAGGTGATGTCCCGCCCCTCGAAAGTGATCTGGCCTGCTTCGGGCTTAAGGAAGCCGGTTATGCAGTTGAAGAGCGTAGTCTTGCCGGCGCCATTAGGCCCGATTATGCCGTAGACTTGCCCCTTTTCCACTTTCATGCTCACGTTGTCGTTGGCTACGAGCCCGCCGAATCTCTTAGTTACTCCCTTTAGTTCAAGCATTGCGGGCACCTGCCTTCTGCCACCTTGCCTTGATGTTGTCCAGCATGCCCAGTATGCCTCTGGGCTGGAAGGCGGCCACGATTACTATGAGCGTGCCGTATATGATCAGGTCGACCCCCTTACCGCCTCCGCCGAGCAATGCCCGGCTATACTCGGAAAGTATCACCAGTATCGCCGAGCCGAGCAGCGGCCCGAACAGCCTTCCCTCTCCTCCGAGGATGACCACGAGGCATATCCTGGTCGAAATCGCAGCAGCAAACACCACATACGGGTCAATATAAAGCAGGTATTGGGCGTATATGCTGCCGACTATGGACGTTATGAAGGCGCTTATGGCCATGGCGACCAGCTTGGTCTTGGCAGTGTCTATCCCGGAGGCCAGTGCGGCGTCATGGCTATCCTTCACAGCTCTGAAATAGTAGCCAAGCTTCGATTTCTGAATTATGTATATTGCTATCAGCACAAGCACGAATATGCCCAGCAGGATGTAGTAGTAATTGTTCTTGCTGAGGTAGAACTGCATGTTTATCAGCTTGTCGCCCCTTTTGATGGGAAGCTCCAGACCTAGCGCCCCTCCAACCCAGTCCCAGTTCAGGAATAGGGTCCTGACCATCTCGCCCAGGGCGATTGTGGCGATTGCAAAGTAGAAGCCCCTGAGCTTGAAAGTCGGAAGGCCGATGATCAAGGACACCACCGCAGATATCATGCCCCCAGCGAGCATCCCCAGCCAGGGTGTTATCTGCCACTTAATAAGCAATATTGATGATGTGTAAGCCCCTATGCCGAAGAAGACGACATGCCCCAACGACACCTGCCCTGTGTAACCGCCCAGCACGTTCCAAGCCGACCCGAGCACGGAATAGACCAGTATCAGGATTAAGACGTGCTTCTCGAACGGCTTCTTGAACAGAAGCGGCAACGCAATCGCCGCGGCTGCCGCAGCGGCAAGGTACAGCCAAGTTGCGTATCTTTTCACGACCTCACCACCCAAACAGCCCTTTAGGCTTGAATATTACTGTCACAAGGTAGATGCCGAACGCTATCACGTACTTGAACGCGGCGCTGATGTAGAAGCCAGCCATGGAGTCCGAGACGCCGATTATAAGGCCGCCGAGGAAGGCTCCTGGTATGCTGCCGAAGCCGCCAAGGCATACCGCGACGAACGCGTACAGGTTGAACACTGAACCGACACCGGGGAATATGTAATACGAGATGGAAAGCACAGCTCCGGCAAGTCCTGCACAGGCTGATGCGAGGCCGAAGGCCAGCGCGAAAATCGTCTGCGTGTCGATGCCTACGAGCGCCGCTGCGTTCTTGTTCATCGATGTAGCCTGGAAAGCCCTTCCCATCCTTGTCTTCATCAGGAACCAGTAGACCAGTCCAGCCATCAGAAGGCTTACCAGCGCCGGCACAAGTGCGTTGAGGCTGATGACTACCCCGCCCAGGCTGAAAGAACCGGATACAAGGACCTTTGGTACCGTCTTGAACTGGGAGCCCCAAAAGAACAATGCGACGTTCACAAGTACTATGGACAAGCCAAAGGTCAGGAGCATCTGCGCGAGCATGGGAGCCCCGATTACCCTAGCTATCAGTACCTTATAGACGATTACTCCCAATATGAACATCATCAGGATGGTAATCGGAGCGGAAATGAGCGGATCCAGTCCGCTCTTCATGTTTATCCAGTATGAGGCGTACATGCCGAGCATAAGGAACTCGCCCTGGGCGAAGTTCACCATGTCCATGACGCCTCTGATTATCGCAATTCCTATTGCAACTAAGGCGATGATGCTGCCCAACAGAAGTCCGTTGACTATCGTCTGCATCAGAACCTGCAAAGCATTCAAGTATGATCCCCCCTATCTGAAGCCGGCGAAGGGCCGGGGCCCTGCCGTTAAGGCAGGGCCCATGGCTTATCTGTTGCTATCTCTTGTCCCAACCCGGGACGGGCCATACCACAGGGGTGGAGGCCAGGTTGAGCGGCCATACGGTCCTATACTGGCCATTTATGAACTGGGTGATAATGGTCTTGCCGTATATGTTCTGATGAGTCTTCTGGTCGAACTTCACGCCTTCCCAGGGGACTATGAGATCTTTACCGGGCAGGTCGGTGGCAAGCAATGCCTTCTTGATGTCATTGGGATCCAGCGATGCGGCGCGGTTAAGCGCGTCGGCCATTACGAAGGCGGCAGTGAAGGCCCTGGCGTAGTCGCCGGTGAGGTCCTTGCCGGTCTTCTTCTTGTACATGTCGTTGATGGTCTTCACTATGGGCCTTGCGGTGCCAAGGTCGGCAGCCCATACGTTCGTCGTGAAGAGGTATTCGCCGTCCTTGCCTATCGTAGAGAAGAGCTCAGGTGCTATGAACCCTGCCCTCTGTCCGATGATGGCCCTCGGATAGTACTTCTGCTCCTTAAGCGTCTTCATGAACAGGATGGTGTCCGAGGTGTACGCCGCCATGAATATGACGTCAGGGTTCGCCTGCTTAAGGCGAAGCACTTCAGAGCTCAGGCTTGTCGAGTTGTTGGCGAAGGTTATAGACTCGACGATCTTGTATCCGAGCTTCGTAGCCAGATCCTTCTCGACGTTGAGTATGTTCTTGCCGAACTCAGTGTCCTCGGATATAAGGGCTACTGTCTGGGTCTTAGTGCCCTTTGCCTTATCGACGTCCGCTATGAAGTTGAAGGCGTCCTCAATGAAGGTGTTGTCGGTAGGGCCGCTTCTGAAGAAGAATTCGTAACCCCTCTCGGTAAGAGCCGGAGAGGTGGAATCAGGGCACAGGAACGGTATGCCGTACTGCTCGGCAGCCTGGCTGGCGGTCTTGGTGACTGCGCTGTGGTGGCAGCCCATCAAGGCGGCGGGCTTAACTGTCGTGATCAGTCTCTCGGCCTCAGCCTTTCCTACTTCGGCATTGCCCTGGCTGTCTGCCGGGACGAATTCGATCTTGGCATTGCCGAGGCTCGGAATGCCAACGGTTTTCGCGAACGGGAAGTCGATGCTGGTGACGTTGTTGATTATCTCCGCTGCTAACTGGTATGCCGCTACATAGTCATTGCCTGTGGACGCCGAAGTGCCGGTAAGCGGATAGATGATACCTATCTTCACAACGTCCACCTTGCCGAATGCTGGAGAAGCGAGAATTATTAGTGCCATAGAACAAAGGACTATTGTCTTCATAATGCTCTTTGTCATTTTCTCTCCTCCTGACTATTTGGATGTACGCCCACTTGACGCTGATGAACCGCTGAAATGCCGGACTGCTTCGCCAGTATTGCGTGAGATGCGATTTTTGCCTAATACAGTTTCTTAAAAGGTTGGACCATCTCCTCTCGCGTACGTATCCTCTCAACAAATAGGATTCGCTATTCCGTTTTTCTTCAGAAAGATGGCGGGGATATAGCCCAGAGCGCAGTAAGCCTACCCTTGCCGATATTGCTGTAGCAATGGGGAAGGTTGCTGTCGAAATATATGCTGTCGCCTTCCTCCAATATGTATTTCTCGGACGCTATTGTCACCTGCATCGTTCCAGATAGCACGACACCTACTTCTTCGCCTTTATGCGTATATAGCTGAGGACCGGTTGTTGCCCCCTCTTCGTATATGTTGTAGATCAACTCGATGTTGCATGACATGTTGGGAGACAATAGTTCGTAAACTATGCCCGTACCGCGAGGAATCAGCCTCTTGCGCTGGTTTTTCCTTACCACAACCCCATGCTCGGAGGAGCCATCATTGAAAAAAGCCATGAGAGGTAACCCTAGTGCCTCAGCTATCTTCTTGAAGGAACCGATGGAAAGACTTGATATATCCCTTTCCGCCATGCTTATGAGGCTTTGGGAAAGACCGGTAGCTTCGGCCACTTGCTTGATTGACAGCCCTCGTTCCTTACGGAAGATCCTTATGGATTCGCCAATTCCCACTTGTGTCCCCTCGCTTCAATATTACTGAAATTTAGGCTTTGTTATTCTGATAATTACACATACATTGAAATTTCTCCTTTAACAAGGATTGTATTTCATTGTATTTTCTATCCCATACGGAGCCCAACTGGACAACTTGGTTTATGCAAGTGTATCCTCCTGTTTGATAGTTCGCTTTCAATCCTGCTACTTTTCGATGAATGAGAACCCACATGCTCCACATCGGTGATAATCATAGAGCCTTCGCCTTGACCGACTTAATTGTTGCTGATGAAAGATCCCTGAGAATGTAAATAAGTGTCATGCTGTAGTTCCTTGGAGATGTGATTGAAACACCATGGCTTCCCCCTTTGCTCAGGCCATGTTCATAGATATGGATTCTTGGCCCCATATGATCCCATTCAGGTGGACATAGCTGTGGTTCATCGCAGAGAGGCGCAGATGTTTTACGTTGAAGCGTTTTCACATTCGTCATGAATGAATAAGGTTTTCATAGCTGTATTCTCTTCGCATAAGCTTCATCATTTTGAATATAGAATTATTTAGCGCACATTTTGCGAAATAAGTCGTACTATTGAATCAGTTCAATATGTCGATTTCTAACCAGTGAGGAGGGGTCATAGATGAGAAGGAGAGCCGCATTGCTTTCAGGAATAATTATTGCGCTGCTCGCAGCAAGCATCGGGTTGGCTTCCTCCGATATGATCCAGGAGTGCGACTTGGGGCTATCGATCGGGGATATTAACCTCACCTACGGTCAGAAGCTGGTCCTGAAGCTAAACGCTGACCCGGGGTCCGTGATAACATACAGCACGCTGCCTGCAGGCGCAGTCTTCGATCAGGCGAGCTTCACTTTGACCTGGATCGCTACCGAGGACCAGACAGGACCGTTTTCAATCGAGTTCTCCGGTTACCTGAACGGACTTGCCGCCAAGTCAATCATTTCAGGCGAAGTGCTTGACTGCCGAGTGAAGGTTGTAGGAACCGGGCTGAACTACATCTGGTCCCCCAACAACAAGCTTGTGAACTTCGAGATTATTCTTCTGGATGCCGCCGGCAACAGGGCCGATATCGAGGTCCTTGATGTAGAAGTGGTGGATATCCTAAGGAAGGATCCGAGCGAGGCTGCGACTCCCGAGGGCAAGGGCAAAGGGCTCCTTAAAGAGGACAAAGTACCTCAATCCCTTCTGAATGGCAAGAAAGAAGGGGAATTCGTAGAGGAAGATGGGGAGCTTCTCTTAATGGCAACTAGGCTCGGCCTTATCGAAGAGAGGATCTACATCATCTACTTCAGAGGGACTTATCCTCTGACCGGTCTGACTGAAGAGGCCGTAATAACCATTTCGATACCGCACGACATGTCGGGCATCAATCCTGAAGAAGGCACAGAAGAGGATAAAGAAGAGGAAGAAGCCGAAGATGAAGGGGAACCCGGAGGACCTCCGAGGGAAAAGAAAGAGAAGTAAGGCACCCAATTGATAGATTAGGGCAGATACATTGATGAATAGCGGTAAGGCAGGCTGTCAAAGAGCAACCTGCCTCAGCAGTTGTGTAGGCATGGCTTATCTTTACTTAACATCGACAATTATGCCAAGCTTACTTACAAAACGAGATTGTTCGATTTCTATCCTAAGCCTCGCAGAGCACCTTGACCCTTTTCAAACATCAATATTGAACTAAGCATTGCTGATAACCAAAGGTGCATCAACCTTCCATAAGGCGATGCACCTTTGGTTTCTTATGCTATTACAACAATTTTACTTCGCCGGTGGTATTGTGCTCTTGCCGAAGTCAGTTCCCTTTACGAAGTCGTTAGGGACGTACATCCTATCCATCTTGAATGTCGGATAGTCACCGAAAATTCTTCCGTCGTTGTAGCGGGTTATTAGCTTGCTTGCAAGATCATACCAAGCATCGGTCACTTTGTTTGCTGCATTCATAGTGTAGTCAGTGATGAAGTTTCTAGCAAGCTCGGGGTTTTTGGCATAAAGATCTGCCGCGGCCTTCTCGATTATCGGCTGCATTGCAAAGAATTCCCCTTCTATCCTGTTCTTCACCTCGTTAACATCCTTGATCATGTAGCTATAAGCCATCCCGACAAAGTTATCTACGAAGTTGAATGCCCACCATGCTGACTCCTTGCTGAAGAAGTCATACTGGCCGCCCCTCATGCCGGTCGCGAATGACTTGGGAAGCTCCTTGGTTCCGCAGTAGAGTGGGAAGTAGCATGTAGTATTAGGAGATGCATAACCGAACCAGGTCAAGCCTCCTATCCAGTCAGGCAGCCATTTACGGGCTACTACTACAGTGTGGTAGTTGCAACCCTGGATTGAGATGGCGCGCTCAAGCCCTGAGCTGCCAGCAGGGTTTGCCGAAGCAGCCGGTGTGATTGGTGCAGGGTTTCCGAAGGGACCGGAGATGAACATCTTCGTCATGTCAAAATCGGTGCCCTCATAGTGATCCCTGCTTATTACCATCAGATCCTGAACGGAGACCTTTTTGTCAGGCTTAATACTGAAAGGATACTGCTCAGCCCAAGGGTCAAGATTCAAAGACGGAGCAAGCAAGCTGAGTACTCGCCATTCACGCCTTCTGGAACCCAACGAAAGCTTGTTGCCACCGTAGACTTCATATACCTTGAACTCTTTGCCGCTATTAGGATCCCACCAACCGTTCTGAATAGCCAACGAATGGATGTTGGGGGAAGCTATGAAATTCTCCTTGTCTGCAATGTTTATTGCACCGATTCTGGAGCGATTAGCGGAGACTCCAACATGTCCGTCTGGTATCCTCTGAGCAATCCATACCGCACCAGGCTCACCTGAGCCGGGTTCCCACAAGGCCCCGGGCCCGAAAATCTCAAAAAACCAGACTTCATTGGGGTCGATGACGGTAAGAAGCTCGCCCGAAACGCAATAGCCATACTTCTCAGCCATGGTGCCCATTATTAGGCAGGCTTCTCTTGCAGTGGAGGCGCGCTCTAATGCCAAGCGCATAAGTTCAACATGATCGAACCAGCCTTTATTATTGCTCAGCTCGCCGCGCTGTCCGATTGTCGTTTCGCCCATTCCGACTTGTTTCTCATTCATGAAGGAGTAGGTTGAATCAACATGAGCAAATGTGTGCGCTACCTGCGAGATCTCTCCAGTTTGCTTGATGGGTGCCTGCAACTGATAGTATTCATCCTTGTCTGTGTTCTTAAGCACAGGACGCATACTGCCTGCCGACCAATCTTTTTCCCGGACAATTTTGATATGGAAGTCATCTGTCGTTGAGTCGTCATTATGAGTTGTCATTGACGAACCATCAACTGAAGCCCCCGGGGTTACAGGAATTGAAGTGCAAGCGAATGCTGACTGAGCTACAAGAATAACGCCTATTGCGACCAGTGCTAGAAACACCTTCAGCTTGATCGACTTGTTTTTCATTGTATCGCCTCCTGTAAGTAATCGTGCAAAAGGCTAGGCTTGCAATTATATTTCATAGCCAGGGAGGAAAGAACAGACAAGCTGCCTATGCATCGGAAGATGAACACCTTCCAATAGTGATTTCTGTAACATAGGTCCTTTTCCTTCAATAGTTGGAAAAAAGACAGCTCTTTCCCAATTTGGATTCTTGAATTGAAATGTGTGGATAAATTCTGCAGATTTATGCATTCATGAGTTTATTCAGCGAGTTTTAATGGCCTCATAAATGTATGATTTCGTTCTTCAAACCAGGGTTATATCGGCGTATGCGAAGAAAAGGGAAACCTCCGGCTTAATTGCAGTTGACGTTAACATGAGGGCAGCAGTGAACTATAATATCCTTTTCAACCTAGACTTTCATCAAGAGCAAGCAGATGGGCATCCGTTTCTCAACTCATCAACAGCTTATACATGTCCAATACTGGAGCCTAGACATACTGCCTTTGCTCGGTAGATTCGATGTTGACGCTTTTTATCGTTATCTTCTCGGCCCCGGCGGGAAGGTCGCCCTGTTGCACAAACAGGTACGGTACCAGCAGCTCCGCAGTATAATCACCCGTGCTGAAAGTAGAGCATAGCGAGGTCCCGTTCATGGCGATGTTGCAAGCACCAGCATGGATGGATATAATAAGGGAATTCATACCGTCATAAACAAGCCCTTCCACGCCCAGATGGGCCGCCTTGTAAGATCCATTGATGTATATGTGGCAATTCTCAGAGATTTGGCCACCGATATCCATCATTTCTAGCACAAGGCTCTGCGCCGGCAGGTCTTCCCCGTCTCCAAGGCGTATGATGAATCTGGAGATTTTATTGTTTATTGATACATCGTGCAATTCAAATAAGACTTCCATATCGATGTCGCCTTTGAAGCCCCATATAGAGCGCGCCGTAATGCCGCTCATTATCAACCCGGTGTTGTTTAGCGTCCTCGTCGCCGGCAACTCTGTCTCCTGATAGGACCATCCTCCTATGTGGGTTTTCGTGAAATCGAAAGACCATATGCCGCTGCAGCCCTGTAAGAATAACACCATGAAGGCTAATACTATGATGAGTACAAATCCTCTAAGCTTCATTGCTGCTGCCCCCCTCATAGTCTGTTTCTTCACAATGTGACTATTTCCTGCATATGACCTTATATTTTCCGATATCTTGCGAATGTAGGACGAAAGGGACGGTTCAACGACGAAGTTATCCTGAAGTAGGATGCAAGCTCCCAAATGATTAGGCGCCGATCCTATACCTTGTGATGATTGTGTGCCAATCTTCGAAAGAAGCTCTGGTGAACCTGATAGACAAATAGGGAAACGAATCATGGGTGATAATCAACCCATGCTTCGTTTCGATATGTGGTCATGTGATCTGTCATCTTCAGCCCAAGCATGCTCTGGATTCCCAGTCCTGTTAGTTGCCGCACTCTATGCTTATGTCAGCGAAAACCTGAGGATGTTGTCCCCTTTAAGATTCTTATTCTCCAAGCTGCCCTTCTCAAGGGCAACCTCATTAGGCCGCATCCGTAAGCCTGTGCTACTTGAATCTGACTCCAACGCTCATGGCCTTAGCCCTGCCCCTGATGATATTCTCCTGCGCTTGGGTGATCTTGCGCGTAACTTCCATAAAAATGACATGGAGCATGACCGCACAGAGGCACTGCGGAAGATACGTGCCGTGCGCCTCCTGAATTATGAGTTTAGATGACCTCTCACAAGCAGCTCGCTATATATGCCTTGAAATAATCAAGCACCTCGAAAACCTGATTGATAATCAGATACTCTTCCTGCTGATGAGCCTTCTTAATGGACCCCGGACCGAAAACTATGAGAGGAGATTTGCATGTAGGTACGATTACCGATCCGTCAGTGGAGTAAGCAACTACTTCAAGCTCGTCTGCCACCCCTGCATTATTTGATAGGCAGTTAATGAAACTGCTGACCATCTCATTGTCAACTCTGCTGACCACGGGTTCGACATACTGCCTTATGGCACTTGTGTAAGTGCATCCCCATCTCTGGCAGACTTGCAGGCACGCTTCTTCAACAATCTGAAGAGCCAGGTCATGGTCTGCCGGGTCAACGACTCTGAAGTCCACACCCACTTTTGCGTTATTGGGAACCACATTGATCTGCCAGCCGCCATGGATCTCATCCATGCTTCCGGTGGACCTTCCCAGGCCCTTCTTGTTCTTAAACTTATCGCAGCCAGCATCAATCCTCAATGCATAATCCGCTGCGGCTATAGCTGCATTTACTCCTGTTTCGGGCAAAGCTGCATGAGCAGCTTTCCCGTAGAATGTTGCATCGACCCACAGCTGTCCCTTCTGCCCGATTGCAATCTTAGCTTCAGTAGGTTCCGGTATGATAATCAGCTCACAATCCTTGAATGCTCCTGCCTCAGCAAGCTTTCGTGCACCTTTGTATCCTTTCTCCTCCTCTATAGTGAAGGCAAATATGATCGACTTCTTTGGTAAGATGCCGTTCGCCTTAATCCAGATTGCTGTCGCAATCATGCAGGCAAGGCCGCTTTTCATATCCGATGAGCCGCGGCCGAACAGCTTCTCGCCTTCGATTTCCGCACCGAACGGGTCATGAACCCAGTCCTGGCCTTTCACATCCACACAATCCATGTGGCCCACGAACGAGACAGCGCCCGGTTGACTGCCCTCGAAGCGCACAAAGAATGGGACTCCATCTCCTCCAGCATCGACGGTATGCGACTCGATATCATACCTCTTGAAATATTCCCTAATAAAAGAGGATATCTTCTCCTCTTTGCCTGTAGTGCTCTCTATCATTACCAAGCTCCTAACAAGCTCAAGAATCTCATCTCGTTTAAGACCTTTCGTGTTGTCCATCGAAAGCACCCCCATAGCAAAGTGGCTGCATCAGTACTGCCGTGTACAGCTTATGATAGTTAATTCTTAACGACGATTCCAGGGTCAGAGGAGGGGTCATTAAAATAATGCCCAACCCCATACTGAGCCATCTCTTTGTAACTGGGTATCCCGTTAACTATGATCTCCTTGTCCGCGTTAAATGTCGACCATGCTTTCATAAGGCTGTTTATCGCTGAGCAATGCTGACCGACTGTATTCTCGACCGGCCAGCCATTCTCGTCGTACCTTGCGTATAGCCTTCCCATCCCTGCGAGCTTTAACAAGAATTCATCCTTGCCCGTAAGCATGAGATCCAGAGTTTTCGGTCCTGTGGGAAGGTCACAAAATGGAATTGGAACCTCCATCAAGAAAGGTTCTACCCCCTCTACGAATTCGTCTATCTCCCTGTTGAACAATCCTCTGTACAGCACAGGTGCTCTTTCCACCGGCCTGGTTATCCCTTCATCCCTCCTAAGTACGGCAGAAGCATAAGCTCCGATCTTCAAACCGCTCTCCGCTGCTATTATTACGTTGTTAACCGGAAACATAGTCGAGCCCTGATGAAGGTCAACGGCTAAGTCGACACCTTCCTTTCTCATGACCTCAGCTACGGCAAAATCGATCTGCTGGGTGAGCGTTCCATTAGCCTTCCCGGGCCAAGATCTATTAATGTTCCTGGATTCAACATCAGCAAGCATCTGTCTGCTAGGATAGTGCACATATACCTCTGGGTCGGGCCATTGATCGGCCTGAGCGGTCGCCCTGCTGCCAAGCCTGAATGTCTTCTCCCCCCAATCGGTCTTCAGGCTGTAGAAAAGCGGCTGCCCCTCCCCTGGTCGCGTGGTTCTCGTGCCGCTATTGTTTACCATCGGGATCAAGATCAGCCTGCCCTTCTCCACGATAGCATTCTCCACCATCACAAGCGCAGTCAGCGTAGCTGCAAACTCGTCTGAGTGCGTTCCCCCGAAGACCAGCATGGTAGCTCCAGGTTCCTTGCCCTCTAGAATGAATACGTTGGTATCACCAATCGTACCTTTCAGAGCCGGGTGATAATCGCTTAGCCTTGCCATCCCTGTTACCCCTGGCCCCTTCACAATGTCCACCTGGAAAGCCCTGTGCCTCCAGATTTGGTAGACGCCGCTGCCGGCTACGGCAATGGCGATTATGAGGACCAGCGCCTTAATCCTGTCGAAACTCGACATCAACGTCACCTCCTACCGAAGCCTCAGCACTCTAATAAGAAGCGGGACTGCAGCCACCAGGTACATAACCGACTTCTGCCAATCCTTCTTCTCCCTGATGAAAAGCCATGCTAGAATCGCGACAATATATATCGCCAAAGCGTGATATATGTAGTTAACAGCAGTAATCAAGTTCATACACCTCCACGGGCAACTTCACAGCTGCATATTTGCCTCTAGGGAATAAGAAACGTCAGCTTCGTGCTGTATACAACCATCAGGGTGCCCATCACAGTCATCAGAAGCCAGGTAGGCCACATGCCGGTTAGGAATCTCAGATAGGACTCCTTGTAGCCTGTGATCATCACAGTGAACCTTCCGATAACGGCGGTTGGCGGTATTGCCGTGCCCAGGGCCCACAGCAACGTGAGTCCAGAAAGGGTGATTATCAGGTTCATCCCTTGGAACTGGAAGAGCCACAGCAATGGCGAGCCGAAGACCGAAGCCACGCCGAAAGCAAGCAGTCCCCCGGCTATAGGCATCGTGAGCGGCAGCGTCACGAACAACACTACCATCGGTAGGCTAAGAAGCCCAAATGACAGTAGTCCCCTAACTCCGGTAGAAGCCATTGCCTCCTGAAGCATTCCGACCGCAATTGTTGTTGCGATTAACGGCATGACTCTTTCGATTGCGTTTCTAGTCAAGACGAGCACATTAGGTTTCCTCTTTGCAAGAAGCCATGCTACGGCTCCCGCTATCGCGAATTGCAGCGGCATCCCAAGCACTGGGAAGTTGAATGGCCATAACCTGTAGGATATCATCATAGCAATAAGGGTAATGAATGGTATCACTACCCTCCACCACACCACACCCTTCTCTACATCTGGAGTAACTTCTTTCAGCAATTCAGCAGTAGGAGCTTTAGCTCCACGGCCGAGGACAATCAGCGTGAAGAACCCAATGATGATAACTGGCACCAACAATGGTATCTCGAACCCTACATAAGGAATAGAAGCGCCTGCGCAACTTATCATCGCCCATAGATTAACGGGAGGAGCTACAGCCCCTAGGCTTGCAAGTATGAAAAGGATGCCCGCAACCTTTCGCTTATTAAGCCCAAACGCACCTAAAACGGCAGCTACCGGGGCCCCAAGCATCACTAAGGCAGTGGTTCCCACTCCGCTTAATGCGCCTGGTATTAGAAGCACGAACATCAGCATCACCATAGTCAGGGCAGGCTTCGAACCGAAGCGGTTCACTATACTTGCCACAACCCAATTTGAACCTCCGGAAGCGCTAATAACCTCCATCAGAAAAGTTGCTGTAACGAAGACAAGGATAATGTCCAAATAGGTTAGCGTTCCGTTCACGAGGTGGTATGTCGTCCTGCTAATAGGTGGAGCTGAAAACACAGCCCCCGCAAGAAGCCCGGCGACAGCTGCTGCCATCATACTGATCTCCACCGTTAGCTTGATCTTCGCAATGATGAACGCAATAACCATTACAGCAAGGACGATCCAGATTTGTAGTACCATCACTTTACCCCCTTCCGTCCCGCTTTTCGAACAATAGATTTTGCCTCAACCTGCTTATGCCTTCTTGATGATTGACAGCCCAATCATCGGAAACAGGATTTACTTCCGTCCGGATGCATATCATAAACATCAAAACCATCCTTAGGTTTTGACCGGTTTGTCCTATACCTGCTCCATCCTTTACTTGAACATCTCGGCCAGAATATCCACCAAATCGAATTCTGTATCCACAAGTACCATCTGGATTTTCTTCTCGTTGGATATCTTCGTGAACTTTCCATCTTTGTTGCTATCGTTGGCAATTATGAGCAGGTTACAGTAGGGGGCAACTCTGTCTATCATGCCTTCAGACAGGTAATGATACCTTCTATCCTCGCCTGCTACGTGGATACCGACTATGAACAGGCCCTGCTTCTTGAACCATGCCATGACCTCCTCAACCCTCTTGTTCTCGAAGTCGGCGTCTATGCCTGCAGCACCCATTCCCTTCATGCTTGCGCCCATGGTTACAAATACGGTCTTGTAGGGTGTGCCATAAGGATATTTCTTGAGGTCGGTCGCTACTGTCACGTTCTTGCTTTTATCCATACCAACGCCCTTTGACAGCATGGCGACGGAAGGCATTCTGCTCATGTCGTACTGAATCTTGGCGATGTCTGCCACCATAGACAGGACATCTATTTGCGGACACTGCCCGGCGGAAGTCAAGAGCACGGGAAGGGGAGGCTTAGGAAGAGCAGCCTCTGCGTTCGCCGAACCTGAAAGCGCTAACGCAATACAGATTGCTAAGCCTGTTATTGTCAATTTATGATATCTCATCATTATTTCTTCCTCCTTAGTCTGAGAGATCTTCTTCATCGCTAAGAGAGGTAAGGGGTGTCGGAAACCGACACCCCTTACCATTTGGTTTACCAACCTATCGCGTAGTTCTGGCGCCTGGGATCTCCTGCGCCAAAGAAAGTGCCTGTGGCAGGGTCTCTTACAATCAGGCTGTAGCCGCCTACCGAGCTTGTTATGGCGGTCCTAGCCAGTATGTAATGGCCCATATTGGCCAGGTTCATTGCCGTCTCGAAAGTGATCGGACTAACTACCTCTAAGTACATCTGATTTGAGCGGTGCAGCTCGAATTTGCCGGGCTGTCCCGGAGGATCCGCCCAGGTGCCCCTGCAGGCAAAACGAGGAGATTCAACGGCATCCTGAGGGCTCATGCCGAATTCAACCATGTTGAGCAGTATCTGGACCGGCCCTTGCAGGATGGTCTCGGTGCCGCCCGATCCCATTCCGGCGAAAGGTTTGCCGTCCTTCATGACGATTATGGGAGCGCAAGTGATCGGACCCCTCTCCCCACCTTTTATCGCCCACACATAGTCGGCATTGCGGTCGCCGAACTGCAGCATGCTTGTTGGAGTGAAGCCCATCCCCTCGATGACGATTCTTGTGCCATGACCAAGACCCGCGCTTTCGATGCCGGATATCATGTTGCCGAACTTGTCGGCAACAATTATTCCGAGAGTGCCGCCTGCGTTCTGACCGATTTCAATCTCGCTCTTGGCCACAGGTTGCTGTACGGCCATGTACCTGTCGTAGCCAGGAACTGCTGAAGCATGCGTCGAGCTGATCCTCTTGGCCTGTTCAGCTGCATGCTCATCGGAAAGAAGCCACTTAGTCGGAATATTCCCACCGCCGCGCCCTGCCGGTATGCACAGCTGGTAGAAATCGGCGTCGGCCAATCTGAAGGCCTCTGCCATGTAATGGATGTAATTAACGCTGTTGTTTCCCCACTTCTTAAGGTCAAAAGTCTCAAGGATCTGCAGCGTCTGAAGAGTTATAAGACCGGCGTTGGATCCCTCAGGAGGAGGAGCAAATACCTGATAGCCCTTATAATCAATGGATATCGCCTCATACCAGTCCGCAGTGAAGTCATTGAGGTCCTTCATGGTGATGAGGCCGCCATTCTTCTGATAATGGTCGACTATCTTCTTTGCGCCTTCACCCTTGTACAACCAGTCAATGCCATACTTGACAATGTTCTTGAATGTATTTGCCAGGTCCTTATTGGTGACAATCTGCCCTGCCACCGGAGGTTTGCCATTAGGGTAGTATGTGGCAAGCGAGGTGGGCCACTTCATCATGGCGGTGCCGAAAGAGCTTGCATATGCGTGGCTTGCTGGGAAGCCGTTCTCAGCGTAGTCAATTGCACGCTGCCATACTACTGCCAGAGGAAGGCTGCCATACTTGCGATGAAGTTCAAACCAACCGCCAAGGTTTCCGGGAACCAAGGATACCTTGTAGTTGTCCTGCCAAGGAGTCTCCATTGCAGCGAACATCTCAGGTGTTGCAGCATATGGCGCATCGCCCATGTGGTCCAGGGCCATGACCTTGTTCTCCTTGGCTACGTACATCACTTCCCATCCACCGCCTCCGGCGCTGGATGTACCAGGAAGGGTTACGGCTAAGACGGCAGAGATGCCTACATAGGCGTCGAATGCATTACCGCCCATTTTGAGAATCTCGACACCTGCCTCAGCCGCCATCGGGCAAATGGATGAGACCATGCCGTTTGCGCCAACAACTATCGGCCTTGTGGCAGCAAAGACCTGACCTACAGAGAGCATAATGCTCAATGCCATTACAGCAGCAAGCAACAGTACCCTAATCTTCCGCATCATGATACCTCCCTTATTGCATATTCGTTCTGTGGCTGCGAGATTAAGCAATGCGACATCTCACCTCCTTACGCATTAGAGTTGTGATTCATACCTTAGCGAAAATACTTATGCGCTAGTATTGCCTTAGCATTCAGGAAATCCAGAAGAGGGCTTAAAGTGCTATGTTGAAACTTACAATCCTGCTGTATCGCGGAACTTATACCTGTAGCCTTAGAGAAGTGCACTTGAATCGGTTAGACAAGTAAACGAGATCTTACAATTGTATCTTCCAGTGGATCGTAATACTTATTAATCATTCTTGGTTCATTTCCTTCGTTTGCTAATTCTGTTGTAACAATATTCATTTGTGTATGGCAGCCCATGTTTCGCCTTCATTT
Source organism: uncultured Clostridia bacterium (assembly GCA_964545975.1). Lineage (GTDB taxonomy): Bacteria > Bacillota > DTU025 > DTU025 > MWDF01 > MWDF01. The sequence continues at coordinate 48,968 of CAZJHY010000010.1, forward strand.
CCATAAATTATCTTTGAAGTAAGTTTCCTCGGCTGAAGTGAATAAGCTTCAGGCTGGTAGTATGATTTGGCAGATCATTGGAAAGCTCTTGGCATTGAAATCGGACGATAATACGACCAGTTCTGGTATGAGCGAAGCAGCGCACGGCATGATGCGAAATGCAGCATGAGCTTATCCTGTTCCCGACCTTCCTCCCTGAGAAACGGCACTACCTCTGATGTTAGTCAATAGTAGAAGATCCACAGAGAGGCTGTAAGCGGATGAGAATTCAGAAGTATGCGTGAAGATCATCTATATGCCCACTCTCATTTTCTAGGCAAGAACCACTCGGGCACGGCAATCCCCATTTCAAGTGACATCAAAAAGCTGCTTCAGGTTGTCCCGCTAAGCAGGGAACCTTAAGCAGCATGCAGGTTTATACTAAATACAATACTCTATGCTTACGAGTGTTAACTGCATTCCTAGGTCTATCGATGAAGATTCCTCCGCGATAGTTCCTCGGAGTTATTACTCACCGTATATCGAGATAATCTGCTCGATCATCAGCCCTGAGAGGATGAGCTCCTCCACGCTCGCCTTTTCAGTAAGGGAGTGAGGGTTGTACATACTGGTCGCAACCGGAAGGCATTTGACTCCGTGCCCGAAGAACACGTTTCCGTCGGTACCGAAGTTGCCCGAGAATGGCTTAGGGGTTACTCCGACTCGCGCCATAGCTTCCTTTAGCTTGATGAAGATCTCGTCGTCTTCATGGATTCTGAAGCCTGGATGTTGTATGTAGGCGTCCATCCTGTACGTAGCCTTCGTCTTCTTGATATTCTCCTCGAAATGCTTCCTCATGTAATCAAGATGCCTGTTCAGCTTATCCAGGTCATGGCTTCTGGCCTCCGCCTTCATGATCACATAATCGCATACGGTGTGCGGCTCGACGTTGCCTCCGTGGATAACCCCGAAGTTGGAAGTGCTTTCTTCATCGAGCCTGCCGTCCCTAAGCCCCGAAAGCAGCTCTGCCGCGGCCATAATTGCATTAATCCCCTTTTCCGGAGCCGCCCCCGCATGCGCAGCCAGGCCGCGGATCTCCACCGTTATCATCGCCTTGTAAGGGGATGCTACCATGACATACCCTGGGGAGAACTCGCAGTCGAAGATATATCCCTCCTTGGACTTCAGCTGCGTTACGTCCATCGTCCTTGCGCCTAGTATGCCCTTCTCTTCGCAAACCGAAAGCACTACCTCTATGTTAGGCAGCTTCCTGCCGCTTTTTATCGCACGCCTTATCCCATCCAGCATGGGAGCTACTCCTGAAAGGTCATCCGCTGCAAGTATAGTAGTGCCGTCTGAGACTATCCAGCCGTCCTTGATTTGCGGTTTTATGCCAAGACCCTTATCGACCCGATCCATATGTGCCGACAGGAGCAGCCATCTATCGACATCCCCCGCGCGGTGTGCTATCAGGTTGCCTGCGCTTCCGTTAACTTTCTTCCCCGTATCGTCCTCATGCACCGAGAAACCCAGTTCCTTGAGCCTTTCGGTCAACAAGTCCGCAATCTTTCTCTCCCCCAACGAAGGAGCATCTATCATGGCCAGCTCTATGAATTCGTCAATAACGTTGTAATCCTTCATCGCAACCTCCATCGAGTCCCTGTTGTCATGCTCCCGGGACTATGTGCCCTCTTTCAATGAGGGCGACCTCATCCACACTGAAACTAGGCCTTCTCATGATCATGTCGATGTGTATGTTGGTATCACAGCTCCCTCCGTACGACAAGTTGTTGCCTATTCCGATATGCATGGTACCGAAAGCGCCTTCATCCTCCAGCATCCTGCCGCTTAACCCTGACATGGGATTAAGGCCGATGCCTATCTCTGCAATCGTATAGACCCTCTCGTCGCCGAATGACGCCAGCTTATCCCGGAAAACATCGGCCTGGCTTCCGCCTTCTATTCCCGTTATCCTGCCGTCTTTCACCGTAACGACCACCGGTTCTCTTAGTACGCCCACCCCGGGAAGCGGTATGCTCCCGTCGATTACCAGCACACCCTGGGCTGTCCCTTCGACGGGGCCGGTCGCGCATTCAATATCAGGGGGCGAAGATGTCGCGCCTTTTACAAGACTCCTGCCTGTAAGCGCAAGCACCTTCATGCCGCCTATCCTGGCTGTCAGGTTGGTCCCCGCCTTTGATGTAAGGACAGCCCTGTCTCCGATAATCCTAGCCGCAAGCAGCTTGGCAACCTGGGCCTGTTCTTCGAAGTCTACGAAAAGTGGCCCCTCGCTGAGCATCTGCTCAGAGTAGTCAGCCATGTTGACGAACCTAGCCCCGGCTTTGCATGCGTTGATCCTTGCGATGCTGTTAAAAAGTGAGAACTTGGTTACGCCGAATATGACGTCGGAAGCCAACATAGCTTCCGCCACCGGTTTTGTAGGGCTTGCCCCGTGCGTGGTCCTATCTGACATGCAGACCAGAGTGATCTCGTGCATCCGCCTGGCATATTGATAGAACTTCTCCGCTATCCCGAAGCTTGAATCGTCTGCGACAATGAGCACGCTTTCACCCTGCCGCACATCAGCGCAGGTCTCCAGCAGGACCTTGAAGCCTTTATCCATTGCTGCGCCCATCTTGATCCTCCCGTTCCGTCAGCGCTTCTCCGCCGCCGCGTCGGCCTTCCTAGCCGCGTTTTTCAATCCTTTGTGGGCCATATCCGCCCTGTCAGACAGCTCATGCACCCTTTTACCGATCATCGCCCCGATTTCCTTGAAGGATTTCCCGAACAGCGATATAAGCCCGTCCGGCAGGAAGGCCAGCGTTAGGATTATCGTCAGTCCGTAGATTATTAGCCTGTATTGGTTCGCTACACGCAGCATCTCCGGAAGGAAGGTCAGCACGAACGCACCCAGGATGCCGCCTTCAAGGCTGGACAGCCCGCCGACAATCGCCATGGAGATCAAAGTAAGCGAGGGAACCCATCTGAACTGCTCAGGGCTTATGTATCCGATGAAAGGACCGTAAAGGACACCGCCAAGGCCACCGAATGCCGCAGCGAGCGTGAAGGCCATTATCTTGTACTTCATGGTATTAATTCCGACCGATTGCGCGGCAGTCTCCGATTCCCTGATCGAGATGAATATCCTCCCGAACTTCGACCGGGCTATCTGCCTTGCTGCAAGATAGCTGATAAGAAGGAAAGCAAGGCACAGCACGAGGTACGCCTTCAAGTCCAGGAAGTCTATCGAACCGACCTTCGGAGGCTTGATACCGAATATTCCGAAAGGCCCGCCCGTAAGGTTCACGAGGTTAAGCAGAAGGACGAATATTATCTCACCAAAAGTCTGAGTCACAAGGGCTAGATAGGGTCCACCCCTGAGCTTAAGCGTCGGTATGCCTAGAAGCACGCCGAAGCTGGCGGCTACAAACATTGAGATGGGCAGCGTCAGCCAGAAATTCACACCCACTTTTGTCATCAAGATGGCTGATGTGTATGCCCCAAGGCCTACGAAGGCTGCCTGACCGAGATGCAGCTGCCTTGCATAACCAGATATCAGTACTATACCTATGACAGAGATAGAGCTTATCGCCGCCTGGATGCTTAGGAAAGTGTAGTAGCTGTTGGTAAGCATGTATATCAGGATTGCGGAGAATACCGCCAGCTGGATCGTCTTCCTGGCATCGAATTTCCTCTTGTCCATATTCCCCACACCCCCTAATGCTTGTTGATGACCCTGCGGAAAATGCCCAGTGGGAAGAACGCAAGCACAATGATGCCGGATACGAAGACAATCACATCCTTATAGCCCGACGAAATGTAAGCCGCGGAAAGCGACTCCGTTACCCCCACAAGCAGACCGCCGGCCACAGCCCCAATCAGATTGCCTACTCCACCTACTACGGCAGCGATGAAGGTCTTCAGCGCCAGCGAGGAGCCAAGGTCGATGTTTATGGAAAACAGCGGCCCTACCAGCATGCCCGCAATGCCTCCTAGGGCCGCTGTAATCGCAAAGGTAGCAGCCCTGGTCTTTAATACCGGGATTCCCATAAGCCCCGCCGTCTCCGGATCCTCCGAAGCAAGCCTTATCGAAAGCCCGAACTTCGTCTTGGTGAAGAAAAGCTGCAGCACTATAAGAAAGAACACCGCTATGCCAAAGATGTAGAAGTTGCTTAGAGGCACCGTCGTGCCATAGATGGAAAGCTTCTGTGTTCCGAAAATGCTCGGTAGCGATCTAGGTTCAGGTCCCCACACTAGCAGGGCAATGTTCTTCACGACGCTCGAAAGCGATATGGAGACCAACATGAATGTAATTGGCGACGCCTTCCTGAAACGCTTGAAAAGCAGCTTCTCAAGGAATAGCCCGTAGAACAGCATCAGCAGCACCACCATGAAGAGCGCTGCAGCGAACGGTATTCCAAGGGGCACTATTAGCGTGTATGCCGCCATCGCGCCTATCATTATCGTGTCCGAGTGCGAGAAGTTAAGAAGACCTAGGGCCTTATAGACCATTGTGAAACCGAGCGCCGCAAGCGCGTATATCATTCCCATCGTCAGCCCGTTTACGAGCTGAAGTATAAGCAATCCCATGCTGTCACCCCTAACATCAAGAAGCAGTCGGTACGGCTGCAGCCGTCATCACAGAGGTTTGATTAGCTCCGAGTATAGATCCGGCCTCCTATCCCTGAATACAGGTTGTTGGGCGCGCTCCTCAAGCATCCTGTCGCGGTTTAAGGTGGCGACAAGCACGGTCTCCTCCCTCTCCGCCTTCGCCAGGAAATTCCCTACGGGGTCGGATATGCAGCTATGCCCGAAGAAGCTGATGTCACCGTCCTTGCCTATCCGGTTGCACGACACCGCGAACATGCGATTCTCCGCCGCACGGGTGGCAGTATAGTGATAGAGGAGCTCAGGGGGATTCGAGAAGTCCGGCATGTTCCACAGCATAACCAGAACCTCGGCCCCCTTAAGAGCGAGGACTCTTGTAATCTCAGGGAACTGGCAGTCGTAGCAGATTGCTATCCCGATAGTCCCTATGTCGGTATTGAATACGTTAACCGAGCTAGAGGGAGCGAAATAGAACTTCTCGAAGCCCGGAATGTGCATCTTCCGGTGTACTCCGGCTATCTCCCCTCTCGGGTTTATGAGCACTGCCGTGTTGTACAAAGTCGCCGGGATTTCCGGATGCAGCTCGGTAAGTCCTGTGATAACATGGACCCCTGTCTTCTTAGCGTGCTCCATAAGGCCTGATGTGAAAGGGCCCGGGACTTTCTCCGCGCATTTTATATAATCGCGTCCGAACTGGCGGTTTCTTTCCCTGATGTAGCCTATGCTTGAAAGTTCGGGGAAGATCACCAAGTCGGCGTTATTTTCGTCCTTTGCCTTAGTTATCGCCTCCTTCATGAAGGCGAGGTTCTCCTTGTAGTCCATCCATTTCGGGCTCATCTGGACAGAAGCAACTATTAGATTATCTTTCATCTGCTTACCCCTCATGAATGCATAGACACCTTCCGGATGTGCATGTATGGAGGGAACCGGCCCGAAAGCCGGCTCCCTCAAGGTTACGACTATAGTCCGGCCGCCTTGGCCAGGAAGTTCCAACCGCCGTTTTCCGCTTGTACTATGAAGACCTCACCCACATATTCGCCGGTCTTCGAGTCGATGGTTATCTTGCCCTGCAGACCGTCGTAGTTCTTGGTATTGCGCACTGCGTCACGAATGGCAGCAGGCTCCGTGGAATTCGCGGTCTTCATGGCATTCAGAAGCAGCATCATCCCGTCGTAGGCGCGCGCCGAGTTCTGTGACGGGTCCTTTCCGAACTTAGCCACATACCTCTTAACCCAGTCCTGTACCTTCTGGTCAGGGACATTGGGTATCCACGGCACCGAGTTGATTGTACCGTTGTAAGCGCCGGTGGAAAGCTCGAACGTCTTCTGATGGACTATGCCGGTGGAGCCGTAGAACTGAACATTCCAGTTCATCTCCCTGGCCTGCTTCATGATCAGGGCGCCGGGGGTGTACTGGCACCAGATGAACAGGCCCTCTACTCCGGCCTGCCTTATCTTGGTGAGCTGGGTCTTCATATCCTTGTCCTCGCCCATGAAAGATTCGGCTGCAACCACAGAGATGCCTCCCAGCTTCTCAGTGGCCGCCTTCACCGCGTTGTAGCCGCCCTTTCCGAAGTCGTCGTTGACGTAGATTATGCCGATCTTGCTGATCTTCTTCACGTTCTTGACGAAGTTCACCAGGGCTCCCGCCTGTATTACATCGCCGGGGAACGAACGGGCTATCCATTCATTGCCGGATGCCGTTACCGCAGGGGAGCTGGAGCCGGGTGTCACCATAGGTATCTTGTACCTGGTGAGGACTTCCATGACCGCCAATGTGCATGCGCTGTTGTGCGCGCCGCAGAGGGCGACTACCTTGTTCTGGTTGATCAGCTTGGTTGCCGCAGCGGCGGATTGCGAAGGCTGGGAGGCGTCGTCTTCCGAGAAGAGCTCGACCTGCCTGCCTGCGAGACCTCCTGCAGCATTGAAATCGTCAACAGCCATCTTCTTGCCGTTGAGCTCGTCCAGGCCTCCGATGGAGCTTTCGCCTGTAAGCGGGCCTATTGCGCCGATTTTGATGGTGGTCTCACCGTAAACGGTCAAGGCCGCCAAACCAAGCAGTACCATGACCATCAACGATACGAATATTCTTCTCCTTCTCATGCTTTTCCCTCCCGAATTAGATTTCGTCCGATTGCACTCGATGACAGGTTCCGACTGCCTAAACGCTGAGTCCCGGATATGGATGCCTGAAGCTTTCACCAGGGTGATGTGTCAGGCGCCGAGGTACTTCTTCTGGACCTCCGGGCTGCTAAGCAGCTCGCTGCCAGTTCCCTCTAGCACCAGTTTGCCCACCTCGAGCACATAACCGCGATCGGCGATGCTCAAGGCCATCTCGGAGTTCTGTTCCACGATGATTATCGGAAGGCTGCGTTCCTTGTGGATACGCTCTATGCTCTCGCACACCTGCTCTACAAGGTTAGGCGCAAGGCCCATGAAGGGTTCGTCGAAAAGCAGCAGCTTGGGGCTAGCCATCAGCGCCCTGCCTATCGCCAGCATCTGCTGCTCGCCGCCGGAGAGGGTCCCCGCCAGCTGTTTCTTCCTTTCAAGCAGCCTCGGGAAGAAGCTGAATACGATTTCCAGGTTGGTTTCTATCTCTTCCTTGTCGTTCAGGACATAGGCTCCCGCCATAAGGTTCTCGAGCACGGTCACGCTCTTGAAGATCCTTCGTCCTTCCGGGCAGACTATGACGCGATGGCCTACAATTTCGTATGTGTTAAGCCCAGTCAGCCTAGTACCCATGAACTCGATCGTACCCGAGGTGGGTTTCACTAGGCCGCAGATGGCTTTGATGAGCGTAGATTTGCCCGCTCCGTTCGCGCCGATGACGGCGTAGATGCCGTTGGAGTCCATCTGCATGGTGACGGAGTCAAGCGCCTTGATTACGCCGTAATGGCATGTAACGTTATTGACGTGCAGCATGCTTGCCTCCCTTTTTTCCGAGATAGCACTCTATCACCTTGCCGTCGCACTGGATCTCCTCAGGGCACCCTTCTGCTATCACAGCCCCCGAGTTTAGAACCGTAAGCCTGTCGCAAAGGTCCATCACGAAGCGCATATGATGCTCGATAAGCAGTATTGTGATGCCCTCGTCGTGAAGCTTCCTGATAAGTTGGGCCGTTTCGTTGCTCTCCTGCTCGTTCATCCCGGCTACCGGTTCGTCCAGGAGAATGAATTCGGGGTTTGTCGCAAGCGCCCTTGCTATCTCCAGCAGCCTTTGCTGCCCGTAAGGCAGGTTCCTAGCGAGGAAGCCCTCCTTGCCTTTTAGTCCCACGAAATCGAGTATGACAGCCCCCTTCTCCCTGGCTGCCCGCTCCTCGGCCCTATATGAGGCAAGGTTCAGCACCACTCCCGGCAAGCTGCTCGTGATGCTTGCCGAATAAGCCGTCATGACGTTCTCGAGGGCCGTCATGTCCGGGAAAAGGTTTATGTTCTGGAATGTCCTTACGAGGCCCACGCCGTTGATTTGGTACGGAGCCTTGCCGCTTATGTCGTTGTCCTTAAAGATGACTAGACCCGATGATGGAACATAGAATCCGCTAATCACGTTGATGAGTGTCGTCTTGCCTGAGCCGTTCGGGCCAATAAGGCCTCTTATCTCGCCCTTCTCGACCGTCATGTTGACGTTGTTCAAAGCGACGAGACCGCCGAAAGTGCGCGTAACATTGCGAATCTCCAGCATTGCAGTCCTCCACACCTATGAACGTTCCTAAACGATCCCCCGACCCGGCTGTCTTTCGTCATTTGCCTCAGGATTGCCCGCATGCTTATACAGTATGTCTACCTTTGTTTTCGATCTACTTGAGTGTCTGAAGATGTTTTCGAGGCCATGCTGATGTTAAGGCAAGCATATGACCATTTAGGCTTGGTTGTCAATAATGTTCTCGATAATATCTTACCGATAATATATTGACACACATCTCACTAACAACCTACTATTCAATCAAGACCATTACTTACCTGAGGTGCGGAAAGTTGGACAGCATCAATGAAGTCCTAGAATTGTCCCTGCTTAAAGATCAGATCTACAGGAAGCTCAAGATGGACATCATACTTGGCAGGCTTGAACCGGGGACCAGGCTCAGCTCCTTGGAGCTTGCCAATTCGATGAACGTCAGCAATGCCCCTGTCCGTGAGGCCATCAACATGCTTTCAAAAGATGGCTTCCTTACGATGAACCCCAGGAAGCAACCCGTCATAAAGGACATCAGCAGCAGCGACGAGGACAATATCCGTGAGCTCAGGCTGCAGTTAGAGCCCCTTGCAGGGCGCAAGGCATGCCGTTACGCATCAGACAGGGACCTCGAACAGGTCAAGAAGCTGCTCGACCAAGTGCTGGAGAACCCCAACGACTTGGGCAAGTACATCGAGTCGGACCTTAAGCTTCATCAGCTGATCTACTCGAGCACCGGATTCGAGCTTCTGAGGGAGATTCTGAACATGCTTCAGGAGCACTCGCTTAGGATACGCTACCTGCCAGAAAGGAAATCCAACTTCAATCAGGGCATCATCCTTGTTTCCACAAAGGAGCATCTGGGCATTCTGGAGAAGCTGATGCTCCGCGACGAAGATGGCGTCGCCGAGGCCATCTCGGCGCATATCAGGAACACTGCTAACAGGATAAGCTGAACCGGGCATCATGACAGGACCATTGATATGCTGAATGGCTGCTATCATCTTCAGAAAGGCATGTGAGGTACCCGATGAGCCAAAAAGCTAATGAGCAGAAGGGGGCTCGCGTTAAGAGCGGAGTTCACTTCACGCTGGGCAACTATGCAGTAGTGGAAGGCGCTTTGTCAGCAGGCTGCGACTACTTTGCCGGTTATCCCATCACCCCGGCGAACGAGATTTCCGAGATGATGGCAAGCCGCCTCCCTGAAGTGGGAGGCAAGTTTGTACAGGGGGAAGACGAGCTCTTCTCCATATTCTCCTGTACGGCGGCATCGCTAGCCGGTGCAAAGGCCATGACGGCCACGGCAAGCGCCGGTTACGACTACATGATGGAGGGTCTTGAGTACGCATATGCGATAGAGGCCCCAATAGTCGTAGTGGACGTCCAAAGGTGCAGAGGCGAGAACTTCGCAAGCCAGGCGGACGTAATGCAGATGCGTTGGGGTTCAGCGGGCGACTATGAGGCGATAGTCGTAGCCCCTTCGTCCGTACAGGAGCTCTACGATTATACAATCTGGGCTTTCAACCTGGCCGAAGAGTACAGGAACCCTGTTATAGTGATGTCGGAGACGACCATTGCCCTCATGAGGGAAAGGCTGGACATCCCTTCAGCCGACTCAATAAAGCTTATCAATCGCAGATACACAGATAAATCGCCAGAGAATTACCTTCCTTACAAGGCTGAGCCCAATGGCTGCCCTGACGCCGCTCCGCTTGGCAAGGGTTACAATGTCATCTACTCCATAAACCCTCATGACGAGAAGGGCAGCATAGATTGGGACCCAGATGCCTTCGATAGGCTCTATAAAAGGGTTACCGGCAAGATATCCGAGAATAGGAGCAGGATATGCAGGACGTCATCCATCATGCTGGATGACGCCGACTATGCCCTGATAGCCTACGGTAGCGAGGTCCGCTCTGCCGTGGAAGCAGCGCAAATGGCCAGGGAGTCGGGCATCAAGGCGGGCGTCCTCAAGCTTTGCAATGTATGGCCCGTGCCAGAAGAGCAGATAAGAGAAGTCGCCGCAAATGTGAGAGGCATATTCTCCGTGGAGATGAACATAGGCAAGTACGGCAACGAGATCAGAAGGGTCGTGGACGGAAAGTGCCCTGTAAGGTTCGTCACCAAGAACCGCGGATTGGTGCATACGCCCAGCGAAATCCTAGATTCCTTGAAGGAGGGGGTAAGATGAGCAATATCAAGCATCCCGGCAGGCAATACTTAAGGGAGTACAAACTGCCCCACTTCTTCTGCGCAGGGTGCGGCTGCGGCCAGGTGCTGAACTATTTCACCCAGGCGGTCTCAAGCCTTGGCATAGATATCAGCTCCATGATCACCATAGGAGGGGTGGGCTGCACGGCCCGTATGCCTGTCTACCTGAAGACGGACACCCTTCATGGTGTTCACGGAAGGACCCTTGCATGGGCGACAGGCATCAACATGATGATGCCTGACAACAAGATAGTTATATTCGCAGGCGACGGAGACCTTGCCTCCATAGGGGGGAATCATTTCATACACGCCTGTAGGCGCAACCTTGATGTTACCGTCATCCTCGTCAACAACCTGAACTTCGCCATGACGGGCGGCCAGGTGGCCCCCACCACCCCGTGGGAGACAGTGACCATGACAACCCCGTATGGCAGCCATGAACCCAGATTCGACATCTGCGCCCTGGCTGTGACTGCTGGAGCCACTTATGTGGCAAGGCAGATTACGTCCAAGCCGACGCAGTGCGTGGCTTCAATCAAAAAAGCCCTTGCGCATAAGGGCTTTTCGCTGGTAGAGATAGTATCCCAGTGCCCTACGCACTTCGGGAGGTATGCTCTTAAGACCGGCGACCCGCAAAAGCTAGTGGACTGGATCAACGAGAGGGCTGTGGACATAAAGGATCAGGACAATGTGCCGGAGGAGCGGAGGGACGATGTGTTCGTCTGCGGCGAATTCATCAACGTCCAGCGACCCTTGTTCCGGGGCACCACAGTCTGCTAAGGAGGGGTTGCCATGCTTAACATGCCATTGAAAGTAAGCTTTTGCGGCTTCGGCGGCCAGGGAATAATCCTGTCCGCCGTGATATTGGGTACGACGGCGGTAACGAAGAACGGTTACTTCGCCGTGCAGACGCAATCGTACGGGTCCGAGGCTCGCGGCGGCCAGTGCCAGGCCGAGCTGATAATCGACAGCAAGCAGATCGGCTCGCCTGTTACAGCGAAGAAGGACATTCTCGTATGCCTGTTCCAGGACGCCTATAATAAGTACATCGGCACCTTAAGGCGCGACGGCATACTCATAATCGACCCCAAGCTGGTCCTGGACCCACATGACAAGATGGATAGGACATTTAGTCTCCCGGCAACGGAGATTGCCGTATCCCTTGGCAACAGGATGGCCGCCAACATGGTTGTGCTGGGCTTCATCTCGGAAAGCACCGGGCTTATAAAGAAGGACGACCTCCTTGAGGTCATCAAGGAGCACGTATCAGAGAAGTATCATGAGCTCAACACGAAGGCAGTTGAAGCCGGCATCGAGTATGCCCGCGCCAACAGCCTGTACGTTTAAGCCGGAGGCATTCATGGACCTATTCGAATTTGAGAGCAAGATGCTGCTTGCCGAGTTCGGCATATCTGTGCCGGCCGGCAGGCTTCTGACCGAAGTCAACCAGCCGGCCCCTATGGATTTCCCTTTCGTTCTGAAGGGGCAGGTTCTCTCAGGAGGGCGCGGCAAAGCCGGTGCGATCAAGCCCTGCTCCGACGATGCGGAGTACAAGGCCAAACTGGGCTCGATCATGCAAATGAGCGTGAAGGGCCATAATGTGCAGGCGGTGCTGGCCGAGGAGATGGCCGACATCAGCCACGAATACTACTTTGCCGTTACCTTGAAAGGTACTGGCGCCCAGCCGCTGCTGATAATCGGGGCGATGGGCGGGATGGACATCGAGGAAGCAGCCCGCAGCAATCCCGATTCCATAATGAAGGTCAAGATCGATCCGGTATTCGGGATCAAGCCATACCAGCTTAGGCAGGCAGCCAAGATGACCGGCTTAGAGGAAGGAAAATTGTCCTGCGTCGCCATGGCGCTATATAGGGCATTCATCTGCCTTGACGCAACGCTCGTGGAGGTCAATCCCCTTGCTATGACCGACAAGGGCCTTGTCGCGCTGGATGCTAAGGTCAGCTTGGACGAGAAGGCGGCTTACAGGCACAAAGCCCTCTACGATAGGTTAGCTGAAGGCAGAAGGCAGCTTCCCCGATACACCCCTCCGATCAAGGAGGAGACGACAATAACCTATGTCCAGCTTGACGGGAACGTCGGCTTGATATCCGATGGCGCGGGAACAGGCATGATGACGCTGGACATGATACACGACGCCGGAGGCAAGGTAGCCAGTTTTTGCGAGCTCGGCGGCATTACGAACGAAGATGTGATGTACAAGGCAATGAAGCTCACCATGGAAGGAAGGCCTTCGAGCGTCGTGGTGGTGCTGATAGGCGGTTTCAACAGGATGGACGACATGGCAAAGGGCATCATCAGGTACAAGGCCGAATTCGGCCTTGATGTGCCGGTATTCACTCGGATGTGCGGGACAATGGAAGAAGATGGCAAGAGGCTTATGGCCGATGGCATGATGCCTCTGGAGGACGATTTGTCCAATGCCGTCATAAGAGCCGTCGCCGCAGCGGGGGTCTGAGCATGGCGATACTGATCAACAAAGACACGAAGGTCCTTGTGCAGGGCATAACGGGGCGTTCAGGCTCCCTGCAGTCCAAGGTGATGCTCGATAGCGGCACGAATATCGTAGCTGGCGTCACCCCGGGCAAGGGCGGGCAGTCCGTCCATGGCGTCCCTGTCTACGATTTCATCTCGGAGGCGAAGAAGGAGCACGACTTCGACGCGGTCATAAGCTTCGTGCCCCCCTCAGCCGCCAAGGACTCCTGCATGGAGGTTGTGGACTCAGGGGTGAAGGTCATGGTCCTTACTTCGGAGGGCATCCCTGACCATGACGTTTCCGGAATAATCGGTTATGCGAGGCTTCACGGCGTAAGCCTTATCGGCCCGGGGGCCGCCGGCATCATCTCCCCGGGCAAGTGCAAGCTCGGGTCGCATCCTCCTCGCTTCTTCAGGGAGGGCAACGTAGGCATAGTCTCCAAGAGCGGCGCTCTTTCCTACGAGATCGGCAAGACCCTGACTGAAGCCGGCATAGGCCAGTCAACTGTCGTGGCACTAGGCGGCGGACCGATGTGGGGCTTCACCCAAAAGGATGCCGTGGCGCTGTTCAACGAGGACCCGGAGACTAAGGTTATCGTGCTCCTGGGGGAGATCGGCGGCGCTTCTGAGGAGGAGGCGGCATCTTACATCAAGCAGTATGTCAGAAAACAAGTAGTTTCGATGATAGTCGGAAGGACGGCACCACTGGGAAAATCACTGGGGCATGCAGGCGCTATCGTAAGCGGGAACACAGGCACCGCCGAAAGCAAGATTGGCTCGCTGAAAGACGCCGGAGTCAAGGTCGCCTACTCCCCTGCCGACATCCTCAGGCTTGTAGCCGGAATGGGAGGACGCTAACATGATCCATCATCTTGACGTAGCCTTGTGCAAGTCATGCAAGCTATGCGTAAACGCCTGCCCCAAAAACGTATACGATATCTCCGACACCATCAACGCGAAGGGCTACAACGTAGTGGCGGCAACTCGCCCCGAGGACTGCGTCATGTGCAAGCTTTGCGAGAGGATTTGCCCGGATTTCGTGATATTCATAGACAAATCCGGCAAAGCCTGACCATGAAGTCCGTCGGCATATTGGGGGGCATGGGGCCGCTGGCCACGGTTGACCTTTTCAGGAAGATCGTTACTCTGACCAGGGCGGACTCAGACGGCGGGCATATAAGGATCTTCATCGACTGCAACCCGCAGATACCCGATCGGACCAAGGCCATCCTTGAAGGAGGCCCGAGCCCGGTACCCGACATGATCGCCTCGGCACGGAACCTGGAGCGCATGGGAGCCGATATGATAGTCATAGCCTGCAACACCGCTCATTACTTCCTTGACGATATAGTCGCAGCTGTTGCAGTACCGGTGCTAGACATGCCTTTGGAGACCGCGCGGCATGCCGCATCATGCGGCTATAAGGCTGTGGGCATGTTGGCTACCGACGGGACTTTGGCCACGAGAGTCTATGACAGGGCTTTCGAAAGCTTCGGAATGACGGTGCTGAAGCCTTCTGTCGATAACCAGAAGCACGTGATGGACATCATCTACAAGGGCGTCAAGGCAGGCAGGCAGGATTATCCCCTGGATGGCATCAACGCTGCTCTTGATGAGCTTAAGTCCGAAGGCGCCGAAGTCTTCGTGCTAGGATGCACGGAGCTTCCCATCGCTTTCGAAACTTACGGGCTTAAGGGGAGGACTCTCGACCCGACAGAGGTGATCGCGCTTAGGGCTATTCATGAAGCCGGCAAGAGGAGCGTTATTGACGCATAAGGAATGGAAAGGGTGATCAGTTTGGTAAGCAACAGGATCCGCAACATGATACCTTCGGCGACTTCGGTGCTTATATCTAAGGTAGCCGAGCTTCGCGGTCAGGGTGTGGATTTAGTCGGTTTCAACGTAGGAGAGCCGGATTTCGACACGCCGGCGCACATCGTAGAAGCAGCGAAGAAAGCCATGGATGCCGGTTACACAAAGTATACGGCAGTATCCGGAATTCTCGAACTCAGGAAGGCGATTTGCGAGAAGCTTAAGAATGAGAACGGCGTTGTTTACAAGCCTGAGGAGATCGTTGTATCTACCGGGGCCAAGCAGGCAGTCAACAATGCCATGCAGGTAATCTGCAATCCGGGAGACGAAGTGCTCCTTCCCACCCCGTGCTGGGTCAGCTATATCGAGATCATAAAGCTGGCGGATGCTGTGCCCGTGCTTGTCCCCACCTACGAGAAGGATGGGTTCCAGCTGGACGTACAGGCGGTGCGCAATGCCCTTACACCCAAGACCAAGGCGATAATGCTGACCACCCCAAACAATCCGACAGGAGCGGTCTACTCAAGAAAGGTCTTGGAGGAGTTGGCCCAGGTAGTGCTCGAGAATAACCTGTATGTCATATCGGACGAGATATACGAGAACCTCATCTACGGGGGATCGGAACATGTATGTTTCTCGTCCATCTCCCCGGAAGTATTCAAGCGCACTGCCCTAATCAATGGCTTCTCGAAGTCATATGCCATGACCGGCTGGCGTATCGGTTACTCTGCCACCCCGCTTGAGCTGGCAAAGGGCATCGGTTCGCTGCAGGGGCACACTACAAGCAACGCCAACACCATATCCCAGTACGCAGCCCTTGCTGCCCTTACAGGTCCCCAGGACTGCATCCCCTTCATGAGGAAGCATTACTCCGAGCGCAGGGATTATCTGCTTAAGAAGCTAAACAGCATGCCCGGGATCAAATGCGCAGACGCCCAAGGCGCCTTCTACCTCATGCCCAATGTCTCGTCCTATTATGGGAAATCCCATGAAGGGAAGCTGATCAAAGACTCGAACGACTTCTGCGAGTTCCTGCTGGAAAAGGCACATGTATGCGCCGTCCCCGGGGCAGCTTTCGAGGCCCCGGAGAACATCCGAATATCGTACTCCACATCTATTGAGAGCATCATCGAAGGTATGGTCAGAATGGAGAAGGTAATCAGCCTGCTCGAGTGAGGCGCTTGATAAGCGCAAGCCTTAATCGTACCGCAAATACTCAGGCTTCTAAGAAGCGGCGCAGTGCTCGCACACCGCGCCGCTTCTTACATTCCTCATCCAGTACCATCCATCACGCCTCATCCTGCCAGATGGTTACCGCAGGCGGTCATCTGAACCAGTGTCCCGGAGGTTTCGCACCTTTCTCCAAAGCATCTGCGTACTTGCCAAGGCCTAGCTTGATAAGGGTTTCCTTAGCAGGCAGGCTTGAATGCTTATCCCATCCGTGGATCTCATAATAGCTGTCAAGCAACTTGTCCCATCTTGCCCTGTCGAGCCTGGAGCCCTCTGCAGGTCCGGACGGCACACTCTCTTCCATAAGCCTTTGCGGAGGATAATCGTCAGCACGGGTGAAGCCGGCGTGTGCATAGTTGAACAGCTTCTCCAGGCACAGCAGCCCCAGCATCCTGTCTCCTAGCTCCTTGCCGGTCATCCTAACCCCGCTTACGGCATACAGCAGGTCGGCCAGGTCGGTTTCGTCCCATAGGCTCAGCTCCTGCCAATCGCTGACGAATATGCAAATCCCTAAGCAGCTGCAGGCTCGCGTGACTATCTCCGTATGCATAACCATCTCGGCTTTTCCTTCGAACGCCAGCGGATCATTATATGTCGATGAACCGTAGAATTTCCTTTTCGCCAGCTCATGGTGTTTGACGCTTCCTTCGCACAGCGGAGAGCCCAGCACATGCGACCCGCCCCTCGTCGAAGTGACAGCCCCAAGGCCGTAGGCAATCAAGGAGCTCAGAGGCTCATATAGCGCGTTGCCCTTCAGATAAGCTGCATAGTATCTTGTCGGTTCCGGAAAGTGCGCTGCCGCCATGGCTATGCCCTCGGCGAGAAGGTCCCCTATTCCTTCCCTGAGGGCTATCTTCTCTATAAGCTTCAGGGTGTTCGCCTGGTCCTTGAACCCGTAGTGCATACCATCGATGTCCGTGGGTGAAATCAAGCCCTTCTCGGAGCATTCCATAAGCCATCCGGCGATTTCCGCTATGCAGTCGATGTCCATGCCGAAGTCGTTACACATCGCTGTTGCCTTTATACAGAAAGCGAAATCCTCGATATCCAGCTTCGATCCAAAATCCAGAGATGAGTTGAATTGCGTGCCTTCCATCTCAAGGCCTTCGTAAGGTCCGTCCTTAATCCTGTATCTCGGCTGGCAGTGCACGAAGCAGCCCTCGCATGTGGTCTGCCCTATCCTATAATCTTGCGTAATGTGTTCCGGTTTGAAGGCTTCGTGCATTGAGGCTGGTATGTTCAGGTCCTGGAAATGCCTGTACACATAGCCGCCCACCCTTACCTTCCCATCGACACCCGCCATTGTTCCATATCTCATGAACTTCTTGAAAGACTCACTCCTGTCCACCCTCCCGTAAAAGTCGGTCAACAGAGAAACAAGCGCTTCCTCGTCATGGACCTTAACCCTACCCGTCCCTTTTGCCACAATCGCCTTCAGGTTCTTAGACCCCATGACCGCACCAAAACCGCAGCGCGCCATCGCCCTGTGCTTGTCAATCATTATGGAGGCGAACCTGACCAGCTTCTCTCCTGCCTGGCCTATCACCATCGTGCTGATGTCATTGCCGTGTATGGACCTAAGTTGATCATCGACATCCCAGACACCCTTGCCCATAAGGAACCCGGCATCCAGGATCTCTGCTCTGCCGTCCGTCAGCAGGATATAGACCGGTTTGGTTGACCTTCCTTCGATCACGACGTGATCGTGTCCCGCCCGGCGCATGTTCGGTGCGAAGGCACCTCCCGCATTTGTAGATGCTATCCCTTGAGTTATGGGACTTTTCGTGACCGCGGCGGTACGCCCTCCTCCGGGGACACCAATCCCGCTCGCAGGTCCTGAGCTGATGACTATCTTGTTACCGGGATCGAATGGAGAACACCATGGGTCTACCATGTTGAATAATATCTCCTCGCCAACGCCCATTCCGCCGATGAAGAAACCGTACTCCGGCGTCTCGCGCTTGGTCTTCTTCCCCGAGGTAAGGTCAATGCTTGTCAGACGGACAAGGTTCTGTTCCATTGCATAGTCTCCTGTCATGGAAGATGGGTTATTCTGTTCTTTCTAGAGTAATAATTCCCGCAGGACATCACGGATTCCTTCCAGTCAGCCATCATAATTCAACCTGCTTAAGCTGGCAATTCCCGCATATGGGGTTGGGGCGAAGACAGAAATCTGCCTGCCTTCGCCCCAATCCGCCAATGGATCTACCTGTTAGCGCCTCTGCGACCTTTTCGCAATTTTTATGAACCTGTACGCATCCTCAGCGGTGTGGTAATGCAGGGGAGAGACCCTTACTACCAAGCATTCGCCTCTGACATGAAGCTGATCTATCACCCGCCGATGAGGCTTCAGCCCTTTAGTTATTGGAAGCCTTGGCAGTATCCGTTTCATGACTGCTTCTCAGATGCCTCCTGACGGTGTTCCTCGCTATGTCCATAGCTCGGTATGCCTGTTTGATGCCCTGACCCTCTGAAGAAGCTGTCGTATCCTTTTCACTTTGCCACTCCTTTTCATTCTCTTCCCCCTGTAATTGTCTTGGTCCGACCCTTACAGGTTAATGCGAGGTCTTGGAGTGGCTCAGTTTTACACCGTCGTTAACATCTATGCATCAATTCGGCATCCTGCAGTTCGGAAAGGGCCAGCTCATGCCGTCTAAAGTATCACTGCTTGGTAAAAGCAGCTTATGTAACTTCATCATGCCCAGTTTCATCAGAAAATACTTAAAAAAGCTGAGCTTCATTGTTAACGCCGAGATAGATTTGACCCATCGAGGAGTCAAATCTATCTCGGCGTTGACACCTTAATGAGAACGATACTCTTCATTATGAGTTGGACCCACTGATTAAGAGTTCTATTCCCCTTGCTTTTCTGTACTCGATAATTCTT
>CAZJHY010000011.1:0-64983 GCA_964545975.1 uncultured Clostridia bacterium
AGCTCCGGATGAAGGCTCGCGTCGGTGCGCTGCCCCGCGGCCCCGCCGCGCAGTCCATCACCCTCAATGAGATGTTCGAGAGGTGGATCGCTGTCTATGTCGAGCCCTCCGCAATCCCGCCGTCGGTAGCAAGCTATCGCCGGTTGTTCAAACACGTCTTCGCTGAGAAGCTCGGCGGCATGAAGTTGCAGGAGATCACCCCGGAACATATCCAGCGTGCTCTCAATGACGCGGCGGCTGTCGGATACGCCAGGGCGTCACTCGTCAAGGCGCGATATCTGATAAGCGGACCGCTGCGGCGCGCGCGGCTGTCCGGACTTGTGATGACGAATGCCGCGGAGAGCACTAAGGTCCCGAAGGCCCCTGCGATGAAGCACGTGCGGTCGCTGACGCCTGAGGAGCTCCGTCGCTTCGTAGACGCTGCGATGCGCATTCCGATATACGGCCCGGTGCTCGCGACGGCGGCGCTGACCGGGATGCGGCGAGCCGAACTGCTGTGCCTCACCTGGGATAATGTCGATTTTGAGAACGGGATTATAAGGGTCCGTGAGGGCGGCTATGCGCCCGGCACCACGAAGAGCGCGGCAGGGCAGCGCGACGTTGAGATGGGCGCTTCGCTTCACCTGATGCTCGCCGAGATGCACGGCTGGGACCTGAGCCGCAGGGCGTTCGCGCCCGCATGGAATCCAGGGCGATACGTGTTCCCGAACAGTCACGGCGGCAAGCTCAATCAAATGACAGCGTTCGCTAAGCCTATACAGAAAGTGCTGAAGGCAGCAGGCATCGACCTGCCGGGCTTCCGGCTTCACGATCTTCGACACTCCCACGGATCTCTCCTCAATTCAGCAGGCATATCCATCGCCGACGTCGCAGCGCGCCTCGGTCACTCGCCTGAGACAGCGGTCCGCATTTATCTGCACTCGGACGGCGCGAGGTGTAGTAAAATGAAAAGGTGCCTCGACGAGCTGACCGACGGAACGTCACCCGACGAAGGTGAAAAACTCGTCTAAATCAAATAGCGCATACGCAGGGCTTTTATAAATCTCGGTGCCATGACAGCGCCAAGCCCCGAGAAATTAGCCCCGGTATGCAGGCAGGAAGGTCCGCGCTTTGAAGAACTATGCATTTCTGAAGGCATTCATGAAGAAGAACGCCTGGAGGTATCTCCTGGGCGTCGTGTTCCTGATACTTGTCGACGCAACAGAGGTCATAATGCCCAGGATCCTGGGCCCGATCACGGACGGGCTTGCAGAGGGAACCCTGGATTATCCGCGCCTTATGTACTACGTCTGGCTGCTTACCGGCATAAGCGCTTTTGCCATGCTGAATCGCTTCCTTTGGAGATGGTTCGTGAACCGCACGTCACGCAAGGCAGACTACGAGATGAGAAAGATGCTGTTCGCGAAGTTCACTGAGCTGTCGGAGAGGTACTACACGCAGAACAAGACGGGCGATCTGATGGCTCATGCCACGAACGACATAAGGGCGGTGCGCGAGAGCCTGGGAACCGGTATCGTGCTGACGTTCGACAGCCTCTTCCTCACAATCGCGACGACGATAATGCTGTTCGTGAGCGTACCCACCAGGCTTGCCCTTCTGGGGCTGATACCATTCCCCCTTATCGCTGTGTGCGTCTTCTACTTCGGCAAGATCATCAACCAGCGCTTCAAGGCCGTCCAGGAGTCGTTCTCCGACCTTACGGACAGGGCGCAGGAGAGCATCTCCGGCATCAGGGTCATCAAAGGCTTCGCCCAGGAGGAGATGGAGACCGCAAACTTCATGAAGGCGGCGAAGAGCAACTTCGACAAGAACGTGGCGCTTATGAAAGTCGATGCAGTATTCGAGCCCATGATAAACATATTCGCCACCCTCGCCTTCGTCATCGCCATATGGCAGGGCGGCATGATGGTGGCAAACGGCGACATATCGCTGGGCTCATTTGTGATCTTCTACAGCTACCTGGGCTCTCTCATATGGCCGATGATAGGGATGGGCTGGGTGATAAACATAATCCAAAGGGGCATGGCTTCGGCCGCCAGGCTTAACAAGATCTTCTCGGAGGTCCCCGATGTGGCGGACGCCCCTGATGCGGTCGTTCCGTTTGCGCTGAAGGGCGACATCAGCATAAAGGACCTTACATTCAGCTATGAGAAGGACGGTTCAAGGCCGGTCCTTAAGAATCTCTCTGTGGATGTGAAGGCGGGCAGCATGCTTGCCGTGGTGGGAAGGCTGGGCAGCGGAAAATCGAGCCTGGCGTCGGTCCTCACCAGGCTCTACAATCCGCCGTCAGGCACAGTGTTCGTAGACGGCATCGACATCAACCGGGTCCCGCTGCACTCCCTTAGGACCCAGGTGGGATGCGTTCCTCAGGATTCGTTCCTCTTCTCGGCCACGATACGCGAGAACATAGCCTTCTCCGACTCCAGGCTCCCTGACGAGGAGGTCGAAAGGTACGCTAAAGTAGCACACATACACAAGGATGTCTCCGACTTCCCGGACAAGTACGAGACCGTGGTCGGAGAAAGGGGCGTCACCCTATCCGGCGGGCAGAAGCAAAGGGTCGCGATAGCAAGGGCGCTCATCCACAAGCCCAGGATCGTCATCCTGGACGACTGCCTGTCCGCCGTGGACACCCAGACCGAGGAGAGCATCCTCTCTGCACTGAAGGAAGAGCTCAGGGGACATACGAGCATAGTGATCTCGCACAGGATATCCACGATAAGGCATGCAGACGAGATCCTGGTGCTCGACGACGGTGAGGTAATCGAAAGAGGCAGGCATGAAAGCCTGGTCGAGCTAGATGGCGTTTATGCCGACATGTACAGGAGACAATTACTTGAGGAGGAGTTGGCCGCGCTCTAGCGGCCCGGTGCTTACGGATGGCTAACTACCACGAAGAAGAGATACTGGGCAAGGCCTACGACTCCGTCCTTATGCGACGCCTCGTCGGCTATGCTAGGCCATACTTCCTGTACCTGATGCTGGGCCTGCTGATGCTCCTTGGCATAACCGGTACGAGCCTGCTGAGGCCCTACCTGCTCAAGATAGCGATCGACAACTACATCATAGGCACAGGGACAGAAGTATATGAGTTCAACATAGGCCAAGAGGTCCCAGGCTATATAGACGAGGAGTATGTTCTGATCAACGAGGGAAAGTCGTACGTAAGGGGTTCCCTACTCAAGAATGGTGAGCAGGATGGCCTTCCCCGCGTCACCGTCATGTCCGTTCAGAAGTCCCCGGTCATCATATCGGGCGCTGTGGCCTCGCATGACCTATCGCTTTCTGAAGCCGGTGACGGGTCTGTCACAGTCACGGACAGCCGCGGCAACTCGGCAGCTGCAGTGAGGATAACCCAGCAGCAGATGAGGCAGTACAAGAAGTACGACATAGCCAGAATCGCGGACATCGCCGGGATTATACTGCTTGCAGGGCTCGTCGGCTTCATACTCACCTACTACGAGATAATGCTCCTGAACTGGGTGGGGCAGAATATCGTCTATACTATGAGAAGGCAGATCTTCAGCCACATAATGTCTCACGACATGGCCTTCCTTGATAAGAATCCGGTCGGCAGGCTGGTGACAAGGGTGACTAACGACACGGATACGCTGATTGAGATGTACACCAGCGTGTTGGTGAACCTTTTCAAGGATGTCTTCCTCATCGTCGGCATCATCGTCGTAATGCTCAGGCTGGACTACAGGCTGGCGCTTGTGTCATACGCCCTGCTGCCCTTCATAATCTTCGCCACGATGCTTTTCAGGAAGTACGCCATGGAGGCGTACCGCAAGCTGAGAATCGCTCTGGCGAAGATAAACGCCACACTCTCCGAGAACATAAGCGGCATGAAGGTCATTCACCTGTTCAGCGTTGAGAAGCGCATGCAGGAGGACTTCGACAGGATAAACGCCTCCTACTTCAAGTCCGGTTTGAGGGAGACCATGGTATACGCCATATTCAGGCCCACCATGGAGTTCATCTTCTCGATGTCGCTGACCCTTATGATCTGGTACGGCTCAAGGGGCGTAATGTCGGGCGTCGTGCAGATAGGAGTCTTCTACGCCTTCATCAACTATGTAAGGCAGTTCTTCCATCCGATAAACGAGATGGCAGAGAAGTACAACATCCTGCAGGCCGCCATGGCCTCCTCCGAGAGGATATTCCAGCTTCTGGACAGGAAGCCGGAGATAGCCACCGCCTCCGACGCCGTAAAGGTTGACAAGCTCATAGGCAGCATCGAGTTCAGGAACGTCTGGTTTGCGTATGTCGGCGAGGAATGGGTGCTGAGGGATGTCAGCTTCACGATCGAACCGGGCCAGATGGTCGCTTTCGTAGGCGCGACCGGAGCCGGCAAGACGTCGATAATAAGCCTTATGAGCAGATACTATGATATTCAGAAGGGCAGCATCCTCATCGATGGCATCGACATAAGGAAGATACCTCTGGAGGATCTTAGGAGGAACATCTCGACGGTGTTCCAGGATGTATTCCTTTTTACGGGGGACATCAAGACCAACATAAGGCTCAACAACGATGCGATCTCCGATGATAAGGTCAGAAGCGTTGCGGAGTATGTGAACGCCGACGTATTCATAAGGAAGCTTCCCGGAGGGTATGACGCAAAGGTGACCGAGCGCGGCTCAACGCTGTCAGCAGGACAGCGCCAGCTCCTTGCATTTGCCCGGGCGCTGGCCTTCAACCCCTCGGTGCTGGTGCTCGATGAGGCTACATCAAACATAGACACCGAGACTGAGGCCCTCATCCAGGATGCATTACCGAAGCTAATCACCGGCCGCACGACGATAGTGATCGCCCACAGGCTGTCAACAATACAGCATGCGGACAGGATAATTGTACTTCACAAGGGTAAGATCAGGGAAAGCGGAACCCACCAGGAGCTGCTCACTCAAAAGGGTATATACTACGGTCTTTATCAGCTGCAGTACAAGGACAGCCTGCCTCAGGCTGCCCCGGAGCCAGTAAGCCAGGGTGCCGTCCTAGGCTAGGATGAGCTTCCCTCGGAAATATGAAGAAAAAGGTCCTTCATGTTCCTGACCACAGTTATGTCGGGGAAGGAGGACCTTGCTTTCTCTGTCTCAGTCCCTATGCGGTCAACGAAGAACCTCATGCCGGCTTCCTCTATCATTCCGTGGTCCCCCCAATTGTCGCCCACAGCTGCAACTTCAGCACCCCTGAAGCCGTGTTCTTCGGCAAGGGCCCTTACTATCGCCCTCTTTGTCATGGTTTCATCGTCTATGGAGACGTTCACCTTCACAGCGCCGGTCATGATGCCCTGGCTGACCTCAAGCTCATTCACGAAGGCGTAATCGAAGTCCGCGAGAGCCATCACTCTGTCTGCCATCACGTTCAGCCCTGAGGAGATGAGCGCGGTCTTGCATCCGTTCGCTCTCAGGTATGAGGCTAGCCCGGTTATCCCGCCATCTATCCTTATCGTACCCATCGCTTCTCTGATTCGGGTGAGTTCGATCCCTTTTAGCACCAGCGCATCCAACCTGCAGAACTCCATGTAGTCTATCTCGCCTCTTACGAAGGCATGCAGATGATGCTCGGCAAGCCCCTCCCAGATGCCAAGATGCCTGCTCAGATGCTCCCAAGAGCTTGCAGTGTCGGTGATGGTACCGTCCATATCGAAACAGAAAAGGCGTGGTATGCTGGGCATGATGCACCTCGCAGCTAGTAGTTTATGAGGAGGCCGTGCTTCCTCGCCCTCCTTACTGCAAGATTATATAATGCGAAGCCAGCCGCTAGCCATACCGCTGACAGAAGGGCAATGCCGGGCAGCATGTCGGACGGGGGTATTCCCGAGTAGATGCCCATGGCAAGGCGGCCCTGTGGCGAGAGCCCGGCCAGGAAGGCCAGAAAGCCCCTCCCGTACCCCGCTCCAAGGGATGTGACGACCATTATGATGCTCATTGCGTTCACTACAGCACCTGTGCGCTTGACAAGAAGCGTGAAGGATCCGAGGGCGATGCCGATTCCGGTAAGCCCCGCCCTCATGATGAATATCGGAAGCGCATATCTGACGAATGCCTCCAAGGGAACTTCCGAGAAACTGTGCAGGATGAGAAACAGCGAAGGCAAGACCAGGGCTATGGAAAACAATGAGGCGGCATCTCTGGCAAGAAACGCCTTTATAGGGCCTCCTGGCACCTGCAGGAGCGTTTCCAGCGTGCCTGACGCCCCTTCCTCCGAGATGAGCCTGTGAAGGCCCTGAAGGGCAGGCAAAGCAAGAAGAGAGGCTATGAACATGACTTGAGCCGCGGTTCTGCCCTCCGATCCAGGAGGGAGCATCCTTTCGATGAGCAGAAGGAGCCCTCCGGAGACCGCCCCTTCAAGAAGCGGCGCCAGCGGATTTCTGAGCCTGCGCCTTGCGGCTGCCATCAATTCAAGCCAGACAAGGCGCATCGGAAAACACCTCCTCCAATGAAGATTGTACCCTGCCGCACATCAATGCCTAGATCAGCGGACCTTGCTGCCAGCTGCAAGTCGTTCGTGGCAAGAAGCACACCGGCGCCCTTGCGCCTTTCCTCCTCAAGCATCTCCCCGAAGGTTGAGACAGATTGTTCGTCCAGCCCCAGTGTAGGCTCATCGGCGAAGAGGATATCGTGCGGCAGGAGAAGGGCGCAGACTATCGATGCCTTCTGCCTCATTCCCCTGGACATGCGCCCGATCTGCATCCCTTCTGCGTCTATTGAAAGCATCCGGGCATATAAGCAGGCCTTCGCACGAAGAGAAGGGTTCATCCGCCATCCCCTTAAGGCGTGCATGTACAGCAGGTTTTCTACCGTAGAAAGGTGCGGGTACAGGTTCCTTCCCCCATCTCCTATGTATCCTGACCTGAATGCCTTCGGCCTTGTTATCTTTCCGGAGGCAGGTATGGCGAAACCGAGGCACAGTTTGACGATCGTCGATTTGCCGCTTCCGTTGGGTCCGGTAAGGCAGGTGACGATTCCGGGCTTAATCTCAAAGCTTATCCCGTGAACCCCTCCTCCGGTTTCGTTTCCCCACGCATCCCTGTGACGAAATGCCACTTTTTCCAGAAAAAACGACAAAGGAAACCACCTCCGCCATCATTGTCGCAGCGCGGAGCTTGTCCAAGCATCCTTCTTATGGGCTTATAGGTCGCTAATCAGCTAGATCTGATTGAAATGTGGTACATATACTGGGGAAGCCGACTCCGGTTCCTGAGCGAACACCTGCTGGAAGCCTAGCTCCTCAGCTTTCATTAGAACTTGCGAGTATTCCTCTTCAGCAAGCCTCGCCTTCATCGTACTGCAACCGCCTTCATAGAAGTCAGGAGTGTATTGCGACATGATGCTTATGCTTGCGTATTTGCCCATGTTCGACCTTATCCACTCCAGCACCCTTATTGAATCGCCGCTCTGGCCGGGCAGGACGAGGTGTCTTACCAGAACTCCTCTTTGAGCTATACCATGCTTGTCGATAAACAGGTGGCCCACCTGGGAAAGCATCTCGGTTATCGCCCTTGCTGCCACTTCGAAGTAGTCAGGGGCCGACGAGAGCTCCGATGAGAGCGTGGCGGATACATATTTCAGGTCGGGCAGGTAAATATCGATAAGGCCTTCAAGACGTCGTATCGCCTCCACCTTCTCGTAAGAGCTGGTGTTGTACACGACCGGTACTGAAAGTCCCGAGGATTTTGCGATCTTCAGCCCCTCTGCCACAGACGGTAGGTGGTGGGCGGATGTAACAAGGTTGATATTATGGCAGCTCGACCCAAGTTCGAGAAAGATCTCTGCGAGCCTCTGAGGGCTTGCCGGCAATCCCGTCTCAAAGACCGATATTCTTTTGTTCTGGCAGAATGAGCACCTGAGATTGCACCCGGAGAAGAAAACAGTCCCGGAACCAAGGCTCCCGCTTATCGGGGGCTCCTCCCAGCTATGCCTTCCGTAATGCCCCACCATCGGAACATCGCCGGAGGAGCAGAATCCTGCGGGGCCGACCGTACGGTCGACCCCGCACTCCCTGGGGCATATCCTGCAGCCAACGTACTCAGAAGCCAAGCGCTCAATTCTCCCGGGACCAAAGGTCCATTATCCTGAGCAGCACCTTGCTTCCGCTTTCCATCCACTGCACGCAGGCCCATTCGTTCCTGCTGTGCGAATCCCCTCCGCCTGTGAACAGGTTGGGTGTGAGGATACCCATGTAGCTTAGCCTTGACCCGTCGGTTCCTCCCCTTATCGGGCTTTCATCAAGTTCGATGCCCTCCAGCTTGATGGCCTTCCTGGCGATCTCCGACACCCTAGGTTCAGAATCTATGACATCTCTCATATTCTTGTAGCCCACGACGCTCTTCCATTCGGCGCGTGCACCTTTGTGCATGGCAGTGACGGCCTTCGCCATATCCACGAATGCCTTCTCCCTGGCCTTCACTTTGTCCATCTCGAAGTCACGGATTATTACCCTCGCGCTTGCCTCCTCGACGCTTCCAGTGATGTCGGTCGGGTGAACGAAGCCCTCCCTGCCGAAGGTTGTCTCAGGCCTCTCTCCAGTTGGAATCAGGCTCAGTACTTCACACAGGATGTGAACCGCGTTTACCATCCTTCCCCTTGCCGTGCCAGGGTGGTTCGAAATACCGTGGATGCTAAGCTTTCCGTTTATCGCGGTGAAGCTTTCCTCCTGGAAGTCCCCAAGAAGGCCTCCGTCAATGGTATAGGCCCTTCTGGCACCGAAATCTGCCACCGGGAAATTCTCTATGCCGTTTGCCCCCTCCTCGTCCGGCGTGAATGCTATCCAGACGTCCCCGTGCCTAAGCTCCGGATTCTTCACGAGAAGGCAGAGCGCATGCATTATCTGAGCTATGCCAGCTTTGTCGTCCGTGCCCAGCAGCGTCCTGCCGTCGGAGGTGACTATGTCAAGGCCGACTGCCTTTGCTAGCTCAGGGCTTGTATGAATCCCTAGCTCGACGCCGTCGGCCAACCTTATCGGCTTTCCGTCCCACTTCCTGTGGATAACAGGCCTGACATCCTTTCCCGGAACCCCTTCCACTGTATCCATATGAGCGATGAAACCGACCGCAGGCGCACTGCCGTAAACGTTCGAGCCAATATGGCCGATCACAAAACACTTGTCGGTCACGGCGGCATCCGCCACTCCGAGCAACTGCAGCTCTTCTACCAGAATCCTCGCCAATTCCCACTGCCCTTCGCTGCTGGGGGTCATTTCGCTTCCAACCACGCTAGTCGTGTCTATCCTGCAGTACCTGATGAACTTATCCTCTATTCCCTCGCCAAGAAGCATTTGAAGATCCAAAACGTTTCATCCCCAATCCAAAATTTCGCTAGATGTCGAATTCCACTATATCCCCATCCGTTATTACGAAATCCCTGTGCACTGACTGGCCTGCGTACTTCGATGAGCCCCACACCTTCGCACTTTTAAACCCGGTCCTGAGGTCTCTATGGATCGCCTCAGCGACATCCTCCACTGTGGCGCCCCTCTTGACTATGAAAGGTTCCTTCCGCTCGAGCCTGCCCCCCGGAGGCTTGGCGTACACCCTAGCTATCTCCGACCTTTTGAAGACCTCGACAGCCAGCTCGTGCAGCCCTTGCCCGGTAACAGCGGAGCATTCGATAATATTGTATCCCTGGATGAGCTCCCTTAGCATCTCAGCGTTCTCAAGTGCTTCAGCCAGATCGCACTTGTTCGCCGCGACAATGAGGCGGTCGGCAGTGATCCCCGCTCCGTAGCTGTCCTTCGCCTCGGCAAGCACTTTCCTCTCCTTAAGCAGCTCAAGTATCCTATCCAGGGCATCCATCGAATCAAAGTCCGACGAATCTATCACGACGATGAGCACATCGGCAAGCCTGGCATTCGAAAACAGCGCCGGTTGAGGATCGTCAAGGAGCACAGGAGGAGTGTCCACAAGCTGTATGCTTACATCCTCATACTGCATCATGCCTGAGATGGGCACCGTCGTGCTGTAAGGATATGGTGCTATCACGACTTTGGCATTCGTAAGCCAGCCGACCATCGAGGACTTCCCGGAGTTGGCCGGCCCGATTATGAAGACCTGGGCCGCGCCCTCCCGGGGCACCCTGTAAGGATCGACCTTGCCCTGCTTCCGGCCGCCCCCCTCGCTCATCGCTGTCCTGAGCTTGGATATCCGCTTCTTGATGTCGGCTTGCATCTTCTCGGTGCCCTTGTGCTTGGGGATGTTC
This sequence comes from uncultured Clostridia bacterium, assembly GCA_964545975.1. Taxonomy (GTDB): domain Bacteria; phylum Bacillota; class DTU025; order DTU025; family MWDF01; genus MWDF01. Next base: position 10,206 of record CAZJHY010000011.1, read on the forward strand.
TTAAGCATCTCCTCAAGGGCGCACAGCCGCTCGTCGTCGGTCACGGCAGCCTTAAAGGCATCCTCTGCCTGCTGGTATTGCGGTGTAAGGTTCGCCGGCATCACAAGTCACCCCGCAATGTCGTGAAATTGACCTTTCCCCGCCGCCCTAAGCCTGCTTAAGCAACGACTCCAACTCGTCAAGCAGGCCTTCGAATACGTCAAGGGCATCGAGTATCGGCTGCTTGGTCGTCATGTCCACTCCTGCCTTCTTCAGCAGGTTGATGGCATAATCGGAGGATCCTGACGAAAGGAACTCGATATAGCGCTCCCTTGCACCCTGCTCCCCTGCCAGGACCTTCTTCGCCAGAGCCACAGCTGAACAGAAGCCCGTGCTGTACTGGAACACATAGAAGTTCATGTAGAAGTGCGGGATCCTCGCCCATTCCATCGAGATGCGCTTGTCAAGGACCACCGCCGGTTCGAAGTATTCCTTGTTCAGCGTGTAATACATTTCCGAAAGCGAGCTGGCTGTGAGCGCCCCTCCCTGCTCCACTACCTCATGCATCCTCTTTTCGAACTCGGAGAACATCGTCTGGCGGAAAACGGTGCCCCTGAATTCCTCCATGTAGTGGTTCAGCAGATACATGCGTTCCTGCCTGCCGGTTATCTTCCCGAGCAGGTGGTTGTTCAGAAGCGCCTCGTTGAAGGTAGACGCCACCTCGGCCAGGAATATTGGGTAGTCTGCGTATGCCATTGGCTGGGTCCTCCACGTGTACCATGAATGCATGGCGTGACCCATCTCATGGGCTAGAGTGAACATGTTGCTTACGTTGTCCTGCCAGTTCAGAAGGACATACGGATGGGCTTTCCTGCTGCCCCAGGAGTAGGCGCCGGAACGCTTGCCCTTGTTCTCAACGACGTCCACCCACCTGCTGTCAAGTGCTTTGGAAAGGGCGCTGCTGTACTCCTCACCTAAAGGCTTCACGGCTTCCCTGACAGTATCTACCGCCTCGCTGTAGGTCACCTTCATGTCGACTGAAGGTATCATGGGCACGTAGAGGTCCCACATGCGAAGCTCATCCACCCCAAGGAGCCTCTTTCTGAGCCCCATGTACCTTTGAAGCAGATTCAGCCTGCCTCTCACCGCAGCTATGTTGTTCTCATAGACGCCGACAGGGATGTTGTTCTTGTCCAGCGCCGAAGACAGGGCGGTGCCATAGTTTCTGACTTTAGAATTGAATATGTTCTTCTTGACCTCGGAATCAAGGTTCGCGCCAATGGTGTTGATCAGGGCGCCGTAGGAATCGTACATGGAATTGTATGCGCTTTCCCTTACCTTCCTGTTCCTGCTCTCCATGAACGTTATGTAGCGCCCTTTGGTGAGCTCCACCTTGTTGCCGTTCTCGTCTTCTATCTCAGGAAAACGGATGTCGGCGTTGTTCAGCATCGTATAGACGTTTCCGGCTCCCCTGCCGACATCAGATGCCATGGCTACGATCTTTTCCTCTGAGGAGTTCAGGGTATGAGCCCTCTTTCTTATTATGTCGTCCAATAGATGCTCGTATTCCTTAAGGCCCGGCTCCTCTGCGAAGTAGCCCGAAAGCTTATCGGCAGGTATCGCCAGGACCTCAGGCTCGAAGAATGCGCTTATGCTGCGGACATATACTGCAAGCGCTGATGCCCTGCCCTGAAGGTCCTGATACTTGGCTACAGATGTATCCTCATCCTGTCTCATCTTTGAGTAGGTGAAGCATGCCTCGACAATATCTCCTAGTTCAAGGGCCGTATCGATGCATCCTTTCAGCGAGATGGCGGATTCTCCAACCCTTCCGCTGAAGCCTTCAAGCTCCTTGGCGAGCTGCCTTGCCCTCTCCATGTCCTTCTCGCATGCGTCATCAGTCTCATAAAGGTCTTCAAGCCGCCACTTCAGATCGGTCGGGACCTCCGTGCGAAGGGGTATGCTCTTCATTTCGCTTGCCATAAACGCTCCTCCTTACAGCTCATCCAGGCTGGCCTGGGCTGACATCCTGCCCACTAGCCTCCTGTTCGCCCACTTGCCTTTCCGGTAGTAGATGTAGTTTAAAAGCAATGTTACGAAACCGCTTATCGGAAACGCCATCCAGACTCCGCTTACCCCCAAGGCGGGCACCCTTGAAAGGAACAAGGCGGCCGGCACCCTCACCAACCAAAGCGCACCGAGGGCGATGAGCATCGGCGGAATTGTATCACCCGCTCCCCTCATCACACCCTGGAGGACGAAGTGCAGCGACATAGGAATATACACTACTGAAACGAACCTTAGGTACGTCACTCCGAAGTCCAGCAGCTCAGCCTCCTTACTGAATATCGAGAAGATCTGCCTTGGGAGAAGCTGCATGGCGGCGAAAGTACAAAGCGCAATGCCTATGGAGAGCTTGTTTGCCGTCCTTACTGTCTCCCTGACCCTTTCGACCTTGCCTGCCCCCAGGTTCTGGCCCACAAGCGCGCTCACGGCTGTGCTTATGCTCATAGCCGGCATCAAGGTGAACTGGTCGAGCCTGTTGCCTATGCCAAGGACCGCAGCCTGCATGAAACCGAAGCTGTTGACTATCGACACCACAGCCATGGCTCCGAAGGACACCAGCGTCTGCTGTACAGCCGATGGAAGCCCGATCCTGAAGCTCTGCAATGTAATATTCCTGTCGAGGCTGAGAAAATCCTTCCAGTTCCTTTTAAAGGAGATGGTCTTGAATACGCTGATGAGCACAACAGCCGAGGCTATCGCCTGTGCGATTATCGTAGCAAGAGCTGCTCCTGCGACTCCCATCCTCGGGAACGGGCCATAACCGAATATCATTATCGGGTCGAGAACGATGTTGGTGATTGTAGCAACAATGAGCGCATTAAGAGGCGTCCTTGAATCCCCCAGGCCGCGAAGTATCGCCCCCGCTACGTTATAGATGTAGACTACCGGAAAACCCAGGGAGCATACCCCCAGATAGGAAACTGCCTGAACCCTGATGTTCTCCGGTGTGCCAACCAGGTCGATCAGCACCCCTCTGAAGAGGAAGCCGCCGGTTGCGAAAATCAAACCCAGAAGTCCCAGTAAAGTCAGCGTATTTGCAGATATGTGCGCTATCTGAGGATAGTTGCCGGCTCCGAAGCTCTGGGATATCAGCGTGGTCGTAGCGATGGTAAGGCCTATTGCCAGAGATACCAACGCAAACTGTATGGGAAAGCTAACCGATACCGCAGCAAGAGCCTCAGAGCCTAGGTAGCGCCCCACCCAGAAGCTGTCCACAGTGCTGTAGAGCGCCTGGAATACATTGCCCAGGAGCATGGGAGTCGAGAATGCTATCAAATGGGTGGCTATGCTTCCTTGCGTGAAATCGCGGATGTTGCTTTTCAACATTGGAGTACCTCATTAATCGCGACCATAATATGTGATTATACCATATCAAACCCATGCGTTCCCAAACGAGGAGGGCCGCCTTTCGGCGGCCCTCCTTAAGTCCTCTAATGCTTATATCCTAGAGGCAATGTACTCCCTTATCCTGGCCACGCCCTTCATTATGTTCTCTGTCGAAGTGGCATAGGACAACCTTATATACTCCTGCTCCTCGTCGTCGTACTTCCTGCCGAACGCGGTCCTTGCCAGCACCGCGACTCCCGCCTCATAAAGAAGCTTGTCAGCCAGCTCCTTTGCATCCTTGAATCCTAGCTTCTTGCAGGCTTCGGTAACATTCGGGAACACATAGAAGGCGCCTTTCGGCATATGGCAGGTGAAGCCCGGCACCTTCCTCAGCTCCTCTACGATGATCTCGCGGCGCTTCGCGAACACCTCCTTCATGTCGTCCGCGCCCTTCTGGGAGCCTTCAAGGGCCTCTATGCCCGCTATCTGGACGAATGTGGTGGTGCACGATTCATCGTTCGTGACAAGCTGCGTCACTGCTTCCGCTATTGCTAGCGGCATCACGCCATAGCCAAGCCTCCAGCCCGTCATCGCGTACGTCTTTGACATGCCGTCGAGTATTATGGTGCGCTCCTTCATCCCGGGGACCGATGCGATGCTAGCATGCTCGCCGTTGAAGATGAGCCTCGAGTAGATCTCGTCCGAAAGAACGGTTATGTCGTGCTTGATGCAGAGCTTTGCGATTCTCTCAAGGTCTGCCATCGGTATCGAGCCGCCCGTGGGATTGTGTGGGCTGTTGATCACCATGAAAGTCGTCTTTGTTGTAATGAGCTTCTCTATCATGTTGACGTCAACCGAGAAGCCCTTCTCCTCCAGTATCGGGTAAGGGACCGCCTTTGCGCCGGCGAAGTTGATGACCGATTCATAGATCGGATAGCCGGGATTGGGGTAAAGGACCTCGTCTCCTTCGTCCACGCAGGCTAGTATCGAATGGAATATGATAGGCTTGCCGCCAGGGACGGCGACTACTTCCTCCGGCACCACGGGGATTCCGCGCGTCCTTGAGACATAGCTTGCGACCGCCCTTCTGAACTCAGGCATGCCCTGCGACCCGGTATAGTGTGTCATGCCCTTGTCCAGCGCCTCATGGCACTTGTCGATTATGTTCCTGGGAGTGTCGAAGTCCGGCTCGCCTATGCTGAATGAGATTATGTCCTTTCCCTCTGCGCGCAGCTTGTTTATCTTCGCAAGGGTAGTGAACGCATTCTCTGTGCCCAGCCTCTTGATCCTCTCTGCTAGCTTCATGGCTCATCCCTCCGATTTCCTTATTCCCTAATTCAGATTATCATGATAAGGCATGCCTTGCTATTGCTTGGGCCTGTTCCTTTTTCCGGACAATGAGCTTAAGCGTATCTCAACCATGCAAGTCCTTCTTCCCTCGCTGTCGCTGCACAGCTCGCCAGGCGCGGCAAGCCTGCGTGTTAGCGCCGATATCGCCGCCTTCTTCTCTTCGTCCCCATCTATTATCCTGGCTTCTCCCTCGGCCATGACCGAGGAGTAATAGGATGTCATCTCTACCCTGTCGATTGAGACGTCCCTCACCACGGTGAAGCCTACCCTGGGATTAGCCTTGATGTTGTCAAGCTTCCTTCCGGCGAGCGCGCAATGGAACGTGATCCTACCGTTCTCGTAGATGTAATTCACCGGAGTTGCCATGGGCTGTCCGTCCTCGCCGCATGTCGCAAGGTATCCAAGCTCCTCCTCCTTTAATATCTGCTCAACTTCCGCGATTGATCCTATCAGCCTGTCCTTCCTTCGCATCAGCTTCCCTCCCGTATCTGTGAATTATTTGCATGATGTTATAATTAAGGAAATGCCGTTTCCGGAGGTGACATCTATGAGGACCAGGTCCTTCGCGTCCCTGGCATTGCTGGCTGCCCTTATTGTGATTCTATCATTTCCAGTTCTTGCGGTTGAGCCCATCGGCCCTTCCGACATGATTTATTTCATCATGACCGACAGGTTCTACGATGCAGCCCCGAACGAGGCGTTCGTCAACAAGAAGGATATCTCCAGCTATCACGGAGGAGACTTCGCAGGGATATCGGAGAAGCTGGACTACATAAAGTCGCTGGGCTTCACAGCCATATGGATAACGCCGGTGGTCGACAACCAATCGGGAGGCTATCACGGCTACTGGGCGACAGACTTCTATGCCGTCGACGAGCATCTCGGCACGATGGACGATCTGAAGGCTTTGGTCGCGAAGGCCCACAGCATGGACATGAAGGTGATCATCGACCTTGTGATTAACCATACCGGCTCCCTGCACCCTTATGTGTACGACAAGCCCGAGTGGTTCCACAGGAGGGCCTCCATCGACGACTGGAACAACCAGGCACAGGTGGAAAACGGCTGGCTTGCAGGCCTCCCTGACTTCGACCAGTCTAACCCTGAGGTGATGGCTTACCTCATAGATATGGCCAAATTCTGGATAAGGGAGACCGGCATCGACGGCTACAGGCTGGATACGGTCAAGCATGTGCAGAAGGAGTACCTGAAGCAGTTCACCGACGCAATAAAGAGGGAATATCCGGACTTCTACCTTATCGGTGAGATATTCGACAGCAGGGCCCCCTTCATCGAGAGCTACTCGGAGACCGGCATCGACGGTTTCCTCGACTTCCCGATGTACTACGGCATTAACAACTCCATTGCAAGGGACGAAGGGTCCATCGGGCTCTGGAATGCCGTCAACGCCGGCAGATCCTACTCTAACAGGCAGCTTATGGGCACATTTCTGGACAATCATGACGTGCAGCGCTTCATACACCGCCTTGACGATCCCATACCGAAGCTCAAGCAGGCGCTTGCAGTCGTGATGACCTATACCGGCATCCCCATCGTATACTACGGCACTGAGGTGGCGCTGCCTGGCGGAAACGACCCAGACAACAGGAGGGACATGGTCTTCCAGGAGAACGAGGCGACGGAGGCGGTCCGAAAGCTCACTGCCATAAGAAGGGATAACCCTGAGCTCGTCTACGGCGACATCGCCCTCATCAATGTTGGTTCGGGTGGCTTCAGCTATCAAAGGAGGCTCGACGGTTCCTCCATAGTCCTTCTTCTGAACCTGAAGGATGCGGAAAGGGAATTCACCTTAAGCCTTCCCTCGGCTGAGGGCTTCACTTCCTATGCGGACATCTTCGAAAGCGGGCTTCATGGCAACGTAACAGATGGCACGATAGTGATTACCGCGCCTGCAAGGTCGGTGCTGATACTGAAGCTGAGGTAGAACCTCAAGGAAGAAGCATGCCTGCAAAGAAATGGAATGCCGCCCTCACCGGGCGGCATTCACTTATTCCCCGTTTATTTCATCAACCCTTGACGCTTCCCATGGTGAGCCCTCCGACCAGGTACTTCGACAGCGATATGAACAGCACCGTAACCGGGATCGCCGTCACCAGCGCCGCCGCCGAGTAGATGCCCCATTCGGTGGAGAACGACCCCTGAAGGGCGATGAGCCCGATGGGCAATGTCAGCATGCTCCTGTCGGTGATTAGTATCCTCGCGACGATGAACTCGGACCATGCTCCCATGAAGGCGAACAGGGCGCTAAGCGCGACTGCGGGCTTTGCCAGAGGAAGTATTATTGACCAATAAGTCCTCAGGACGCTCGCCCCGTCAATGAATGCGCTTTCCTCGAGCGACTTCGGTATCGTGTCGAAGTAGCCCTTCATAAGCCAGATGTTAAACGGTATGGCCGTTGCGACGTACCAGAATATCAGGCCCAGGTAGTTGTTTGTAAGCTTCAGCTTCACCAGCATAAGATAGACCGGCAGCAGAAGCATGGGGGCCGGGAACATCTGCGTCACCAGCAGCAGCGTCATGCCGAACTTCCTGCCCCAGAACCTGTACCTTGAGAAGGCATAGCCTGCATTCACCGAGATGATGACGGCGAAAATCGCCGTTACCGAGCTCACGAAGAGGCTGTTTAGCATCCATTTGGCCATCGGGTACTTCACGAAGGCGTCCACATAGTTCTTCAGCGTAGCATTGTCCGGGATTAGCTTAAGGGATGTGGAGAAGAGCTGGTTTCCCGGCCTTAGCGAAATGGTGAAGATGAAGCTTATCGGATATACGGTGATGAAGCAGCACAGGAGGAGGAACAGGTAGATCGCTATGATCTTCCCCCAGGAATCGTTCTTCTCGAAGTGCTCCTTGAGCCTTGATTTCCAGCTGATTGCCATACCCGCATCCTCCTTCCTAGTCCTCGAGCTTCTGGGCGCGTATGAACACGCTCGAGAAGCTTACGAGTATGATGAACACCACCACCGACATCGCAGCGGCATAGCCGTACCTGAAGAACTCGAAAGCCCTCTTGTAGATCATCGAGACCAAGATCTGCGCCGCCTCATGCGTGGAGCCGTATGTCAGGATGTAAATCACGTTCACCATGTTGAAGGTCCAGATCGTCCCAAGCACGATCGCCGGAGTGAGCACCGGCTTCATAAGTGGCAGTATGACGTTTCTAGTCTTCTGCCACCAGCCCGCACCGTCGATGTCCGCCGCCTCGTAAAGCTCCTGCGGTATGGACTGCAGGCCTCCCAGGCATGTCATCATCATGAAGGGCACGCCGAGCCATATGTTCGTTATTATCGCGGCGATGAAGGCGTTCCTGGGATTGCTGAGCCACATGACCATGGCGCCTTCCCCGAAAAGGGCCCTGAGTATGAGATTCACCGGCCCGTACATCTCGTTGAACAGGTTTCTCATCGCAATCGCCGCAATGTACTGCGGCACAGCCCAGGGCAATATCAGAAGCACCCTGATTATCGACTTTCCGGGCAGCTTCCTGTTCAGTATCATTGCGAGGAAGAAACCCAGGCCGACATGCGAAGCCACGTTCACGAAAGTCCAGATTATGGTCCTCAGCAGAGTAGAATAGAACATCGGGTCGGCGAACATGTCGCGGTAGTTGGTCAGCCCGATCCAGGGATACACCCCGCTTCTCAGGTTGAATATCGTCACCTGCCTGAACGATATGTCCACCTCATAGTACAGGGGATATGCGACCATGGCGACAAGAAGCGCGATAGCCGGGAAAAGGAAAAGGAGAGGGACATACCATCTGGGCCTGGCAAGCTCGTACGACTTGCCCTTCCTCTTGATCTGCATGATGACAACCCCCCAGGCTTCATGTGCGGATGGGAGAGGGCTTTTGGGAAAGACCCTCTCCCATCTGACCTTGAGCGATTATTGCATCAGTCCTTGGCTTACTTTACGGTTATGCCCATCTGCTTGAGGGCGTCAAGCGCCAGCTTCTGCGCCTTGGCAGGGGCCTCGTCGGCCTTTAGCTGATTGGAGAAGACGTCCGCCTGCACTGCCTTGAGGGCATCCCAGCAAGCCCTCATCTGGGGCACTACCGGCATCGGGATGCCGAACTGCACTGCCTCTGCCTGCTGGGCGAGAAGCGGGTTGTTCTTTACGACGGGGCTATTCATAGCGGCAGGGACCGTCGGTATCTGGTTGTGTGCGGGCACGAGCTTTATCTGTGCCTCGGCGCTGGTCATGAAGTCCACGAACTTCTTGGCGAGCTCGAGGTTCTTGGTGCTTGCCGAGATGTTGTATCCCTTGACTGCCGTCCATGACCTGGGGTACTTGCCGGCGACCGACGGGATTCTAGTGATGCCGATGCTCATCCCGCCGTCGACATAGCTTGCAAACGACCACGGGCCGTTGATCAGGAATGCGACCTTGCCCTCCTTGAAGAGGCCTTCAGCTGCGCCGTAGTCGACTCCGCGGGCTGCCACCTTGTCGTCCATGAGGCCCTTGAGGTAACCGAACATCTTGCCGATGCCCGGATTATCCAACGTGGGCTTCGCGTTCTTCTCGGACGAGGGATTGGCAAGTACGAATGTGTCGAAGGCGCTGAGGAACGGGACTACGAAGAACGGCTCGACAGTGTTGAATGCGAGGCCGTATTCGACCTTCTTCTCAGCCTGAAGCTTCTTGGTCGTGGCTATGAGCTCTTCCATAGTCTTGGGAGCCGCCGTAACGAGCTTCTTGTTGTAGATGAGGCACAGCTCGTTTCCGTTGCGGTCGGGCAGCATGAAGATCTCGCCCTCATACATTGAAGCTTCGAGAGCGTTCGCGTCGAACTTCTTCACGAGAGCGTCCTTGCCGTACACCTTCTCCATTGACAGGATGAAGCCGCCGGGGACGAATACGCCGAGGTTGTCATTGGGCCCGAATACTACATCCGGTCCTGAGCCGCCGATTGCAGCCGCCATGAAGTTCTTCCTGAGGTCCTCGGTCTCGAAATGGGACCTCTCAACCTTCACATCGGGATTAGCCTTCTCGAACAGTGCGATGAGCTCATCCATTACCACCTGGGCGGACGGGTCGTCCTGCTCCCAGAAGGAGAGCTTGGTCGTTGCCGCGCTGACTGCCAATGATGCGATGACTACCGTCATGATTGCCAACGCCAGGATTCTCTTCATATTGATCCCCCTTCTAAATTGGTTGAATATTCAACCACTTATATAACGCTAACTTAATTTTACATGCTCCGGGCGGCAAGTCAAGCAACGGGCACGCATAAGGGCGCACATACAGGCGGCCATGCCGCCCTCGGTATTATTATTGCCAATACAGCCGGCGGGTGTATAAAATAGTAATGTATATCAGCGCAATCTCTCCATCGAACATGATAGGAGGTCAGCCCATGGCACGCCTTTCGCTGAGAAACATTACGAAGGTATATCCAGGAGGTGTCCAGGCAGTCTACAACTTCAACCTGGAGATAGCCGACCAGGAGTTCATCATCCTGGTAGGTCCATCCGGCTGCGGTAAGTCAACCGTGCTGAGGATGATAGCCGGGCTTGAGGAGATCACCGAGGGTGACCTCTACATCGACGACAAGCGGGTGAACGACATCCATCCCAAAGATAGGGACATAGCGATGGTCTTCCAGAACTATGCGCTGTACCCGCATATGTCCGTCTCTGAGAACATGGGCTTCTCACTTAAGCTTAGGAGGATCCCGAAGCAGGAGCGCATCGAGAAGGTCGACGCCGCGGCAAGGATCCTGGACCTCTCACACCTGCTTGCCAGGAAGCCGAAGGAGCTTTCCGGAGGCCAGAGGCAGAGGGCTGCCGTTGGAAGGGCAATCGTAAGAAATCCCAAGGTCTTCCTGTTCGATGAGCCTCTGTCGAACCTCGACGCAAAGCTAAGGGCGCAGATGAGGACAGAGATATCCAAGCTTCACATGCAGATGGGCACCACCTTCATATATGTCACCCACGACCAGGTCGAGGCCATGACAATGGGTACAAGGATCGTCGTCATGAAAGACGGCGTAATCCAGCAGGTAGACAGCCCCAATAACCTGTACGACAGGCCGAACAACCTGTTCGTGGCCGGTTTCATAGGCTCCCCTCAGATGAACTTCCTCAAGGTGGGACTCGTCGAGGAGGACGGCATGCTCTTCGCAAGGTACGGTAGCAACTCGATACTACTGCCCCACGACAAGGCGAAGGTGGCGCATGCCTACTCCGGCAAGGAGGTCATCCTGGGCATCAGGCCCGAGTTCGTCTTCGACGACCCTGACAAGATAGCCCAGCACAAGAGCAGCACGATAAACGCGGACGTCGATGTTGTCGAGCCCTTGGGCTCCGACACCTACCTCTACCTAATCTCAGACGGGCAGAAGATCACCGCAAGGGTCGAGCCCAAGTCCCCCGCCAGGGTAGGCGCGTCCATGAAGTTCGCCATAGATGCTGCAAGGGTGAACCTTTTCGATAAGGACACCGAACAAGTAATAGTGAACTGAAGGGCTCGGCTAAACAACATCAGGGGGCAGCCTCAAGGGGCTGTCCCCTTTCGCCTGAAAACAGGCCTGACCGGAGGTAAAGAATTGGATTCAGTCAGCTTGGCATATGACAGCAGGAGTATTAAGCATAAAGCCCCCTTTGGTGCGGTAGAGGTGAATACTGCAGTAAGCTTCGCGGTCATCGCCTCAGGTCAGGCAGAAGGCCTGTATGCCCACCTGGAGGTATCGGGCCCAGATGGAAGGCAGTCGATTCCGATGAACGCACTGCCTGTACCTGACGGTACGACCGAGCTTAAGGCCGAGTTCACTCCTTCACAAGCCGGCCTCTTCTGGTACTGGTTCGCCGTGCATGCAAGCGGCAGGGACTTGTTTCTTGGAGCCGCCGACTCCGATTCGGGGCAAGCGCGCGCCGTGCAGCATCATCCCAAACCCTTCCAGCTGACCGTATACGAGAAGCAGACGGTGCCTTCCTGGGCAGGTCAGGGGGCATTCTATCATGCCTTCGTCGACAGGTTCAGCAAGTCAGGCGACAGCGTGCCTAAGCTTCCCAAGGGCGCGCTGCTTCACGCCGACTGGGATGACAAGCCATTCTATATAAAAGGCTGCAAGGACGGCTCTATAACCAGGTGGACCTTCTTCGGGGGAAACCTGGACGGCGCCCGCGAGAAGCTTCCCTACCTCTGGGAGATGGGGGTGAATGCCCTTTACCTATCCCCGATATTCGAATCTCCCAGCAACCACAAGTATGACACCGCCGACTACAGCAAGGTGGATCCCTCATTCGGAGGCGAGGAATCGCTGAGGAGGCTTTGCAGCGAGGCTCAGGAGTGGGGCATAAGGGTCATCCTTGACGGGGTATTCAGCCATACGGGAAGCGACAGCGTCTACTTCAACAAGAAGGGACGATACCCGGGCCTTGGCGCCTATCAGTCGAAGTCATCACCCTATTATTCATGGTACAGGTTCAGAAGCCACCCGGATGACTACGAGAGCTGGTGGGGCTTTGAGAACCTTCCTAACGTAAACGAGCTGGACGATTCTTACATAAGCTTCATGGTGGAATCGGAGCGGAGCATTGTAAGAAAGTGGATGCGCGCAGGGGTGAGCGGCTGGAGGCTGGACGTGGCAGACGAACTGCCCGACGAGTTCATCAAGAGGCTAAGGCGGGTTATTCGGGAGGAGAACCCCGACTCGATGCTGATCGGGGAGGTATGGGACGATGCATCGAACAAGGTGAGCTACTCCGTAAGGCGCGAATATCTCCTCGGCCATGAGCTTGATTCGGCGACAGGGTACCCCTTCAGAAACGCCGTGCTCGCCTATGCTTCGGGAAAGTCCAAGGCGGCAGACTTCAAGAGGGCATTCGAGACCCTAATGGAGAACTATCCCCCGGAGCATCTGAAGTGCAACCTCAATATATTAAGCTCCCATGATGTCGCAAGGGCGATCACAATATTGGGCGGCGCCCCTGAGGAGGGCACGCTGCAGCCTGAGGCCAGGGAGGCCTTTGAGCTTGCGCCGGATGCCTTGGAGACCGGCAGGCGGAGGCTCATGCTGGCAGGTCTTCTCCAGTACCTTCTCCCTGGCACTCCCATGCTCTATTACGGGGACGAGGCCGGCATGCAGGGCTACTCCGACCCCTTCAACCGCGGCCCATACCCATGGGGGCACGAAGACAGGCTGCTGCAGTCCTGGTTCAAATCCCTAGGCGAAGCGCGCGGGGCCCATATGGCTTTGAAGGACGGGGACTACAGGACATTGGCCGCCGATGGCCATGCCTTCGCATTCGCAAGGCGCCACGCAGAGGACGTCGTTCTGGCAGCCGTAAACACTGGCTCTTCGCATGCCGCAATTGACCTGGACGTAAGCTTCATCAGTCCGGAGCCTCTTCTCTTCCAGGACCTTTTCTTCGGACCTTATGCGACAAGATCAAGCGCCGGAATGCTCTCCCTTGAGCTTCCGCCCCTTTCGTGCGCGGCGCTTTCCGCCACCGCCCCGTCCCGCCCGCTTCTTCCCAGGCTGAAGCTGGAAAGAAGCGCAGGCGTGCTGATGCACATATCCTCGCTTCCGTCCGGATATGGCATCGGGGACTTCGGGCACGACGCCTTCGCCTTCGCAAACATGCTTGCCGCGGGCGGCCAGAGGCTATGGCAGGTGCTTCCAATGAACCCTCCCTCACTCGGCAACTCCCCCTACATGTGCTTTTCGGCCATGGCCGGCAACGAGCTCTTCATAAGCCCCGACCTTCTGGCCGAGGCCGGCCTTCTGGACGGATCCGAGCTTGAGGCAGCGCCCCTCTTCGATGAAGGCAGCGTCAGCTTCAATGAGGTGTCCGAGTACAAGCATGGGCTGTTCAGGAAGGCCTTTGCCAGATTCAGAGAGAGGCCGGAGGACCCCTTGTACGCCGCATTCAAGGAGCGGAGCAGTGGCTGGCTGGAGGATTACGCCATTTTCATGGCGCTTAAGGGAGTTTTCGGCGGCAAGCCCTGGTATGAGTGGCCCGAAGATCTGAGAAGAAGGGACGCCTCCGCCCTGTCCGGCGTATTGGCGCAGCATGAGGAGGAGATATCATATTTCGAGTTCCTGCAGTTCATCTACGATTCGCAGTGGAAGGGGCTGAAATCGTACGCTAACTCGCTCGGCGTCCTAATAGTAGGCGACATGGCTATATACATCTCCGGCGACAGCAGCGATGTATGGGCTGCACAGGACATGTTCTGCCTCAAGCCCGACGGTTCCCCCCTTCTGGTGTCCGGGGTGCCGCCCGACAGCTTCAGCGCCACAGGACAGCTTTGGGGCCATCCCGTTTACAACTGGAAGAAGCACTCACAGGACGGCTTCGCCTGGTGGAGACGAAGGATGGACAAGTCCTTCGCCGACTTCGACTACACAAGAATCGACCACTTCCGCGGCTTTGCGGGCTTCTACGCTGTGCCTGCGGGCAACAGCACCGCTGAGCACGGAAGGTGGCTTGAGGGTCCGGGCCGGTCGCTTTTCGCCGCCATAGCTGACGGAAGGGTGAACCTTCCCATCATAGTGGAGGATCTGGGCGTCATAACCCCGGACGTGGTCGCATTAAGGGAGTCGCTGGGCTTTCCGGGCATGAAGGTTCTGCAGTTCATGGACTCGGTTCCCTCGGTTAACGAATCGGCGGACACCCACTGGGTAGCCTACACCGGCACTCATGACAACGAGACTCTCCTGCAGCGCTACAGGAGCGTAAAGGACCTGCCCCAGGAGGAAAGGGAACCGGACAATGATGAGGCGCTGTATCTGGAGGGAATGCTCACCGCGCTGTACTCGTCCCCTTACCGCTGGGCCATCGCGCCGCTTCAGGACCTCCTGAGCCTGGGTGCCGAGGCCAGGATGAACATGCCTTCGGTTGCCGAGGGCAACTGGGGATGGAGGGTTCTGAGAGTTCAGCTCACAAGGGCGCTTACTGAGAGGATGCTGGCCTTCGCCAAGGCCTCGGGGAGGTGCTGCGGTGAATAAGGAGCCCGAATGCAGGATGCGGATGAGGCTTCCCACCGACTATGACCTATACCTTTTCCGCGAGGGCACTCATACGAGAACCTTCGAGTTCCTGGGCTCGGACGCATGCCGTGAGAACGGGGTGCCAGGCGCTCGTTTTGCAGTGTGGGCCCCCAACGCGAAGGCAGTGGGCGTGGCAGGCCCCTTCAACGGTTGGTCCGATTCATCTGACATGCTTGTCCAGCTGGAAGACTCAAGGGGAAAGGCGACTGGCATCTGGGCCGGATTCATTCCTTCGGTGCCGGAAGGTTCCCCCTATAAATACCACATACATTGGAAGGGCGGCTCTCACCTCAAGGCGGATCCCGTAAGCTTCTCCTCCGAGATGAGGCCCGCTACTGCATCCATCGCGCTAGACAGGGCGAAGCTTTTCAATGGCGGGATAAGAAAGCTGCCCGACACCGACGCTCCGTACTACGAGAGGCCGATGAACATTTACGAGGCGCACCTCGGAACGTGGATGAGGCACTTCGACGGCTCGTTCATGAGCTACGACGAGCTGGCGGAGAGGATGCTCCCCTATCTTAAGGACATGGGTTATACCCACCTTGAGGTGATGCCGATAAACGAGCACCCCCTGGATCAGTCCTGGGGCTACCAGGCCACCGGGCTTTACTCGCCGACTAGCAGGCACGGAAGCCCAGACGGGCTGATGAGGTTCATCTCGGCGATGCATGAGGGCGGAATCGGCGTGATACTCGACTGGGTTCCAGCGCACTTCTGCAAGGATGCCCACGGACTCATGAACTTCGACGGCACCGGGCTGTACGGCCATGTCGAGCATCCGGACTGGGGCACAATGCAATATGACATGGCGCGCGGCGAGGTCCGCTCGTTTCTCATATCAAACGCCCTCTTCTGGCTTACGGAGTACGGCTTCGACGCCCTAAGGATAGATGCCGTGGCAAGCATGCTCTACCTGGACTATTCCAGAAAGCAGGGAGAATGGAGGCCCAACAGGCTCGGAGGTCGCGAGAACCTCGACAATGTGGCATTTCTCAGGCAGCTCAACCTCTCCGTGAGCCAGGAGGCCCCCGGCAGGCTGGTCATAGCGGAGGAATCGACTTCATGGCCGAAGGTGAGCTGGAGCGTGGAGGACGGAGGCCTGGGCTTCAGCTACAAGTGGAACATGGGGTGGATGAACGACTTCCTCCGCTACATGAAGGAGGAGCCCATACACAGGAGGCATCACCACAACCTCATCACGTTCGCTATGTGGTATCACTACTCCGAGAAGTTCATACTCCCCCTCTCCCATGACGAGGTCGTCCACGGGAAGGGCTCCCTTATCGGCAAGATGCCGGGCGACTACTGGCAGAAGTTCGCAAACCTGAGGCTTGCTATGGCTTTCATGGCGAGCCACCCTGGAAAGAAGCTCATATTCATGGGCGGCGAGTTCGCGCAGTTTCTGGAATGGCGCGACTACGAGGAGCTGGACCGCAAGGTGCTCGCCTTTGAGCAGCACAGGATGCATCGGGAGTACGTCAGAGAGCTCAATATGCTCTACCGGTCAGAACCTTCGCTGTGGGAGCTTGATTCATACGAGGAGGGCTTCCGCTGGATAGATGTGAACAACTCGGATCAGAGCATAATAACGTTTGTAAGGTCCTCCAGGGCCGGGGAGCGGATAGTCTGCGTCCACAATTTCACCCCCCAGGCATACGAGGGCTACAGGGTGGGCGTGCCTGAGGCAGGCACCTACTCACAGCTGATGAGCACGGACGATGAGAGATTCGGCGGTTCCGGGGTGAGCAACGGGGCTCCCGTCGAGTCCGAGGATATCGCCTTCCATGGGCTGGACCACTCCATCCTCATAAGGATACCGCCGCTGGGATCGCTTCTGATGAAGCTTGGCTAGCCCGGCATGCGGCAGACCCAGATGCAGGAATCGGGGCAGAGGCCGTAGAAATTGTATTAAACACATAAAATCAGATTAAGGACGGCATCAATATGGCGATTGTCACCACCGAGGATTTCAGGCAGGCCTTCATCGAAAGGCTTCAATCCACTTTCGGCAAGAGCCTGGAAGCCTCGACCAACCACGACAGATACATAGCCCTCTCATCTATGATCAGGGATATCGTCTTGAGGAAATGGGTCGAAAGCAGGCAGGCAACCAGCAGGAAGTCAGCTCGTCAGGTTTACTACTTCTCCATGGAGTTCCTTCCAGGACGGTTCCTCATCTCGAACATGATCCACCTCGGGGTGAAGGACCTGGCCGAGAGCGCCCTGAGCGAGCTCGGGCTGAGCCTTGAGGCCATCGCAGAGGAGGAGCCGGATCCCGCCATAGGGACCGGAGGCCTTGGAAGGCTCGGGGCATGCTTCCTGGACAGCATGGCCTCGATGGGCATACCGGGGCACGGCTGCTCGATAATGTACAGGTACGGCCTTTTCAAGCAGAGGATAGTGGACGGCTACCAGGTGGAGATGCCTGACAACTGGCTCGTCTCCTCGAACGTCTGGGAGGTAAGGAAGCCCGAAAGGGCTGTCTATGTGAAGTTCGGTGGAAACGTAAGGGCCGATTTCGTATACGGCAGGATGGTCTTCCTCCACGAGGGAAGCGAGACGGTTCGCGCCGTACCGCACGACGTGCCGATAGTCGGATACGGCAACAGGATCGTCAATACCCTCAGGCTATGGGAATCCGAAGCGCCGACAAAGGACTTCGACTTCTCCCTTTTCAGCAGGGGTGAATATGCGACAGCCATGAAGAGCAAGCATGAGGCCGAGGCCATCTCAGACATGCTCTACCCGGACGATTCCAGCCCCGAGGGGAAGAAGCTGAGGCTCAAGCAGCAGTATTTTCTCGTCTCCGCCGGCCTTCAGAGCATACTGAGGCACCACAAGGAGTTCTATGGGCCGCTCACCGAGCTTCCGGAGAAGGCTGCGATACAGATAAACGACACCCATCCTGCGCTTTGCATACCGGAGCTCATGCGCATCCTCATGGACGAGGAGGGCCTGGGCTGGGAGCAGGCATGGGACATCACCACAAGGACGGTCAACTACACTAACCACACGATAATGCCCGAAGCGCTTGAGCGCTGGTCAGAGCACCTTTTCCGAACGCTGCTGCCGAGGATCTATATGATCGTAGAGGAAATGCAAAGAAGGCTCAGGCTGAAGCTGGAGGAGCTGTATCCTGGGCAGCTCGACAAGCAGCAGCGCATGTTCATAATAAAAGACGGGCACGTCCACATGGCCAACATGGCCATCTTCGGAAGCACCAAGGTGAACGGGGTGGCGAAGGTGCACTCGGCCATACTCAAGGATCACCTTTTCCGCGACTTCGCGGAGGTGTATCCGGACAAGTTCACCAATATGACAAACGGCATCTCACCTAGGCGCTTCCTCGTCAAGGCCAACCCAGGCTTAACCGGCCTTATAAACTCCGCCATCGGCGACGGATGGATGAAGGACCCCCTTATGCTAAAGGGCCTGGAGGCCTTCTCTGAGGATTCCTCGTTCATGGAGAAGCTTGCAGGCGTTAAAAGGGCGAACAAGGTCAGGCTCTCGGACTATATCGCATCGGCCACAGGAATAGCGACGGACCCCGACAGCATATTCCACGTGCACATAAAGCGCATACATGCTTACAAGCGCCAGCTCATGAACGCGCTTTCCATACTGGACACATACAACATGATCAAGGACGGGCGCCTAAACGGGATGCATCCGAGGACATACATCTTCTCGGGCAAGGCCGCACCCACCTACTACCTTGCCAAGGACACGATCAAGCTCCTGTCCTCCATTGCTGACAGGGTGAACTCCGATGTGGACGTCAACGGGCTGATGAAGGTGGTCTTCCTGGAGAACTACGGCGTCTCCCTCGCCGAGAGGATAATCCCGGCCGCGGATGTGTCCCACCAGATTTCGACCGCGAGCAAGGAGGCCTCAGGCACCGGGAACATGAAGCTCATGATGAACGGGGCTGTGACTCTGGGCACCATGGATGGGGCCAACATCGAAATCTTCGAGGAGGTCGGGCCGGACAACATGTTCGTATTCGGCCTGAACCCCGCGGAGGTCATGTCCCTTTACAGCTCCCACTCTTACAGGTCGTACGACCTATACTGCTCATATGAACCCATAGGAAGGGTCTTAGACCAGCTGGAGGATGGCACTCTTCCTGCAGGAAGGCATGAGTTCGACAGGATCAGGACGCATCTTCTAGAGGAGAATGACGAGTTCCTGACGCTGAAGGACTTTCCTTCCTTTTCGGAGGCTCTGGCCAAAGTAGAGCAGGCTTACAGGGACAGGGCACGCTGGTCCAGGATGTCTCTTCTTAACATAGCCCGATCCGGAAGGTTTTCCAGCGACCTCACGATAGGAAACTACGCAAGGGAGATCTGGAAGATAGAACCCAGTGATTAGGACAGGAGGGTTAACATGGCTCGTAAGGAATGGGTGGCCATGCTCCTTGCAGGCGGACAGGGAAGCAGGCTCGGGGCCCTGACAAGAGACCTTGCAAAGCCCGCGGTCCCCTTCGGCGGCAAGTACAGGATAATTGACTTCAGCCTGTCGAACTGCACCGCCTCCGGGATTGACACCGTTGGGGTGTTGACCCAGTACAAGCCCTTCATGCTGCATGAGCATGTCGGAATCGGCACTGCATGGGACCTTGCGGTGGAAGGCGGAGGGGTCAGCATCCTTCCCCCATTCACGCGCGAGAGCGGAGGCAGCTGGTATGCCGGCACCGCTAACGCGATCTACCAGAACATAGATTTCGTGGACCACTACCGGCCCGACTACGTCCTCGTCATCTCAGGCGACCACATCTATGAGATGGATTACTCGAAGATGCTGAAGGAGCATAAGGCGAACGGGGCCGATGCCACCATCGCCGTGATGGAGGTGCCCTGGGAGGAGGCCTCCCGGTTCGGCATAATGGACACGGACCGCGAGGGCAGGATAACCGAGTTCCACGAGAAGCCCAAGCAGCCGAAGAGCAACCTCGCCTCCATGGGCATATACATATTCAACTGGAGCCTCTTGAAGGACTTCCTGAGGGAGGACGATGCCCTTCCCAACTCCTCGCATGACTTCGGCAAGGATGTCATACCGGCGATACTGAAATCCGGCAGGAGGATGTTCGCATACCGCTTCCGCGGCTATTGGAAGGATGTAGGGACGATCGAATCATACTTCTCCGCCCACATGGACCTGTTGGGTGAGAATCCGACCTTCGACATCTGCAGCCAGGAGAAGAGGCTCCTGTCCCGATCCCCGGTGCTTCCCCCCCACTACCTGGCATCAACAGCGGACGTAAGGGATGCCATAGTCACCGACGGGTGCGTGGTGGAAGGTGATGTCTACAACAGCGTGCTGTTCGCAGGCGTAAGGGTGGGAAGAGGTTCGAAGGTCAGAGACAGCATACTTCTACCTGGAACCCGCATAGGGCGAAACGCCAAGGTGGGCCGGTCCATCATAGGCGAAGGGGCAGCGATCGGCGACGACTGCATGGTCGGCGACTGCGGTGACGCACCTGCCCTAGACGGGCCAATCTCCGTGGTGGCAAGCGGTGAGAACGTCTGCAACGGAGCATGCATAATAGCCGGCTCCATTGTCAACTCAGCGGCCGATTCCAACGGAAAGGGCGGTGAGAAGCATGAATGACATACTCAGCATAATAATGGACACCAAGCCCGACTCGTCGCTCGGCGAGCTGACAAGGACCAGGAACCTTCCCTCGGTCCAGTTCGGCGGCAGGTACAGGCTCATCGACTTCCCCCTTTCCAACATGGTGCTTTCAGGAATCAAGCACGTCGGGGTGGTCATATACAACAAGTACAGCACCCTTCTTGAGCACCTCGGATCCGGCATGGCCTGGGGGCTGGACAGGAAGACGGACGGGTTGAAGATACTGCCTACCGCAAGCCCCTCCCTGTACAACTCCGAGCTCAGGTTCGACCTGAAGGACCTTCACCAGAACATGGACATGCTGAGGAAGGCAAGGCAGGAATATGTGCTTCTGACCGGAGTAGGCATCCTGTACAGGATGGACTACAGGAGGCTTCTTGAGGCGCACCTGGCAAGAGGGGCCGACATGACCGTGCTGTATAAGGAGGAAGACTGCGAGGAGGCCTTCGCAGCCAGCCCTGAGAGGCACCAATACCTTGAGTACATGAGCATAGGCAGGGATGGCAGGCTCCTTGGCACCGGCCTTAAGCCAAAGTCCGGGATGAACAGCCTGTCTATGGAGACCGTCATTCTGAGCAAGGACCTTCTCATAGACTGCATAAACCTCGGCATGGCGTCGGGCGGCCAAAAGGACCTCTGCGACATAGTCACCGAGAACATCAGATCCCTCAGGGTCTATACCCACAGGTTCGAAGGCTATGCCGCGAAGGTCAACACTCTTCAGAACTATTACGAGAGCAACATGGCACTGAAGGAAGACCATGTGAGGGAGGACCTGTTCTACACCAACGGGCCGGTATTCACCAGGTCCATTGATCGACCGCCTACCAAGTACTATGACTCGGCAGCAGTAAGAGACAGCATAATCTCCTCCGGCTGCCACCTGCACGGAAAGGTGGAAGGAAGCGTCCTTTCCAGGAACACGTTCATAGGAGAGGGTTCCGTAGTCAGAAACTGCATCCTCCTGAGAAGGTGCAGGATAGAAGGCAATGTGCATATCGAAAACGCGATACTCGACAGCGAGGTGGTAATAAGCTCCGGCATCACGCTGAAAATCGACAGCGCCGGAGGAAAGCCTCTTGTAATCGGCAAAGAAAGCAGGCTCTGAGAAACGGGGTGTTCTGATGTCTCCTTCTAAGAAGGCAAATGGCGGCAATCACCTTAGGATTCTGTTCGTAAGCCCTGAATCCGTGCCCTTCAGCAAGACTGGAGGACTGGCCGATGTGGTGGGCTCCCTCGCTCCCAAGCTGTCAGAGCTTGGTGCAGAGGTGCGCGTGGTGCTTCCGCTGTACGGCAGCATCGGTTCCGTATGGCGGGAGCGGATGACAACTGACTGCGAGTTCACCCTGAACCTGGGCTGGAGGAAGCAGTACTGCGGCGTGAAGACGCTGGAGCACGCGGGAATCAAGTGGCATTTCGTGGACAACGAGTTCTATTTCAGGAGGGAAAGCCTTTATGGCTACGGGGACGATGCCGAGCGCTTCGCCTTCCTAAGTAAGGCAGCCCTCGACATGCTGCCGCTTCTAGACTTCAAGCCGGATGTCATCCACTGCCACGACTGGCAGACAGCATCGGTGCCGATACTTATGAGCGCAGGTTATAAGGCTATGCCCCATCTCAAGAGCACTGCCACGGCATTCTCAATCCATAGCATGGCTTACCAGGGAGTCTTCAACAAAAACGTCATAGATGACATCCTTGGCCTGCCGCTTGCCGAGTATTTCACCACCGACAGGCTCGAGTTCAACGGGGCAGCCAACCTGATGAAGGGCGCCATCGTCTTCTCCGATGTGATATCCACGGTAAGCAAAGCTTATGCAGAGGAGATCAAGACCGCCTGGTACGGAGAGGGGCTCGACGGCCTTCTAAGGCAGAACTCAGACAAGCTTAGCGGGATAGTAAACGGGATAGACATCCATTCCTATGACCCGGCGCACGATAGGCACATCTTCATGAACTACGATGCGGAGCACATCGCCGGCAAGTCGGAAAACAAGGCAGGCGTGCAGGCGATGCTGGGATTGAACCAATCCGATGACAGGATCCTGATATCCATGATCTCGCGACTGGTCGCCCCAAAGGGCCTGGACCTGGTAGTAAGGATAGCAGAGGAGCTCCTGCAGGACCCCGAGGTGCAGATAGCGGTGCTGGGGACCGGAGACCCGAAGTACGAGGATTTCTTCAGGATGCTCTCGGCCAAGCATCCTGGACGAGTGTCAGCCAAGATATACTTCGACGAGGACCTGGCAAGGAAGCTCTATGCCGGATCCGACATATTCCTGATGCCCTCGGCATTCGAACCTTGTGGCCTCAGTCAGATGATAGCCATGCGCTACGGTTCACTGCCCCTTGTGAGAGAGACCGGCGGGCTCAGGGACACTGTGGTCCCCTACAACCAGTACACCGGTGAGGGCACAGGCTTCAGCTTCATCAACTATAACGCCCATGAGCTGCAGGAGACCATATGGCGCTCTCTGTGGTTGTACAGAAACGACAGGAAGACGTGGGAGAGGCTCGTAAGAAACGCCATGTCCTATGACAGCAGCTGGGAGCGCTCTGCGGGCGAGTATATGAACCTGTACCGGAATGCCATCGGGAGAAGAAAGGGGATCTGAGGTGAGCGAGATGACCGCAAACTGGCCCCGTTTCGTCAGCATGAGCTACTCGGACCCCAAAGGGGTCCTCTCGCTGGACTACAGCAAGCTCTGCCTGACCCAGGAGAAGTTCCAGGCCCTGTCCACTCGTGCATCAAATGCCCTGAAGCTGATGTCCGAGCTTGAGGCAGGCGCGATTGCTAACCCCGACGAGGGAAGGATGGTAGGGCACTACTGGCTGAGGGACGCCTCGATATGCCCGGACAGCGCCATCGCCTCTGAGATAAACGAAACTTACGCTTCTCTCAGGAGCTTTGCGTCCGAAGTGCACTCCGGAAAGATCAAATCCCCGTCAGGCAAGCCCTTCCAAAGCTTCGTGCTGATCGGAATCGGGGGTTCGGCCCTTGGCCCGCAGTTCGTATCCGACGCGCTTGCACCCAAGTGCGGCGGCATGATGGCACATTTCATGGACAATACCGACCCGGATGGTTTCGACAGGCTCTTCTCCTGCCTCGACGCGTCTCTGGATGCCGCCCTTTTCATCGTGGTCTCCAAAAGCGGCGGCACAGCCGAGACAAGAAACGGAATGGTGGAGGCGAAAAGGAGGCTGAAACAGGCGGGCTTGTCCTTTGAGGGCCAGGCGGTGGCCGTGACTCAGAGAGGCAGCGCCCTGGACAAGACGGCAGAGGCCGAGGGCTGGCTGGCAAGATTTCCCATGTGGGATTGGGTCGGAGGAAGGACTTCGCTCATGTCGGCGGTAGGCCTTCTGCCGGCGCTTCTTCAGGGAATCGACACCGATGCTCTTCTAGCGGGTGCCAAATACTGCGACGTCCTCGGAAGATGCCCCGAATGGGAGCTGAACCCCTCTCTTATACTGGCCATGAGCTGGCTGATAGCGACAGATGGAAAGGCGAGGAGGGCGTTGGTGGTCCTTCCCTACAAGGACAAGCTCTCGCTCTTCTCAAAATACCTGCAGCAGCTGGTGATGGAATCTCTGGGCAAGGAGCTGGACACGAAGGGCAACAAGGTGAACCAAGGCATTACCCTTTTCGGCAACAAGGGCTCCACTGACCAGCACTCCTACGTCCAGCAGCTGGTCGAAGGCCCTGAGCAATACCTGGTCACATTCATACACGTGCTGCGCGACAGGCTGGGACCATCACCACTGGTGGACGGCTTGAACACGAGCGGTGACTACCTTACGGCCTTCATGTCGGGAACGCGGGATGCCCTGTCTCAGAAGGGAAGGCCTTCCATGACCATCACGGTCAGGACAGCCGATGCCTTCGACATAGGCCTTCTTATCGCGCTCTTCGAAAGGGCGGTCGGCTTCTATGCCTCGATGGTCGGAGTAAACGCCTATCATCAGCCCGGAGTCGAAGCCGGCAAGCTGAGCGCAGGAAGGGCACTGGTCTCTCTTTCAGAGGCGCTGGAGTTCCTGTCAGGGCGAAGGGGCGAGCGATACTCTGCTTCGGAAGTCGCAGAGCAGATCGGGCGTAAGGATGAGGTCGAGGCGATATTCATCATGCTAAGGCACGCGGCTGAGAACCCGGACCGTTCAGTCAGGTGCTGCGGGGTCCACCCCAAATCGGCGATGTTCTGGATGCCTTAGAGCGCGGCAAAACAAAAGCCCCGGCGGCATTGAGCTTCGCCGGGGCTTTCTTTCATATACTTATTTCAGCCTCTCTCCTCCACCATCAGCTTCGAAGATGCCTTCAGGGAATCGGCCTTTGCCTGGGCCTGCCTTCTTTCCTTCGCCTGTGCCCCGATGTAGACCTTAAGCTTGGGTTCGGTCCCTGACGGCCTTACGCAGATCCAGGAGCCGTCCTCCAGCACATATTTGAGCACGTTCGACTCAGGCAGGCCTGTCGGCACGCTGTCTCTTCCGTCAGCGAAGCTCACCTTCCCCTCCATGAAGTCTGCTGTGGAGAGTATCCTGTTCACACCCACTACGAACGGAGGATCGCTTCTTAAAGAAGACATTATCCTATCTATCTTCTTCTGTCCCTCAAGGCCTGCAAGGGCTATGTTAACCACCTCATCCACGAAGTAGCCGTGCTCCTCGTGCAGTGCATCAAGCCTGTCTCCCAGAGTCATCCCCTTCTCGGACAGCGATGCCGCCATGAAGGCCACAAGCAAGGCTATCTGCACTGCATCCTTGTCTCTTACGAAACCGCCGGCAAGGTAGCCGTAGCTTTCCTCATAACCGAACAGGAACTTCGGGGCGCCCTCTCTTTCGAAGCTGTCGATTAGCTCGCCTATGTACTTGAAGCCCGTCAGCACGTCGATTACCTTGACTCCGGCCTTTGTCGCCACCCTGGCCCCAAGGTCCGAGGTCACTATAGTCTTGATCATCACGCTGCCGTCAAGCTTGTTTGCCGACTTCGAGATCAGGTAGTCGGTGAGAAGCGCTCCCATCTGGTTTCCGGTTATAAGGCGGAAGGTCCCGTCTTTCTCCCTGCTCATGGCCCCAAGCCTGTCCGCGTCGGGGTCTGTCGCCATGACAAGGCTTGCACCGCAGACCTTCGCTATCTCAAGGCCCATCCTGTAGACTTCCGGCTCCTCAGGATTGGGTTTCGCCGTCGTGCTGAATTCGGTGTCAGGCGCCATCTGGCTTTCGACATACCTTATGCCTGTGAATCCCGCCCTATTGAGCGCTTCCGGCACGAGCTTGGCCCCCGTCCCGTGAAGCGGTGTGAAGACGATCGGGATGCCCATAGCCTTCGCGCTCAGCTTCTGGCCTTGCACAAGGCCCAGCACCTTCGACATGTAGCGCTCCTTTACATCTTCGCCCAGCGTCTCCACAAGGCCTTCTCCCTTAGCCTCCGATAGGTCCATGACCTTCACGGCCAGCTCGTCTTCTATCTCGTCGAACATCTTCATAAGGGGATAGGCGTGCTTCTCCACGACCTGCCCGCCGTGGCTCCAGTATACCTTGTAGCCGTTGTATTCCTTCGGGTTGTGGCTTGCCGTGACCATGATGCCGGCGCTTGCGCCATTGTGCAGAACCGCAAATGATAGAAGCGGCGTCGGTTGCATCTCGTCGAATATGAGCGCCTTCACGCCGTTTGCGGCGAGCACCCTTGCCGCCTCCTCGGCGAACAGCCTCGACTTCCGCCTGTTGTCGTAGGATATTGCCACAGACCATGGCTCGGGTGAGTTCTCCCTTACGTATCTGGCGAGACCCTGCGTCGCCTTCCTGACAGTATATATGTTCATACGATTGGTGCCGGCGCCGATTATGCCCCTTAGGCCAGCCGTGCCGAACTCAAGGCCTGCTCCGAAGGTCTCTTCGATGAGACCCGCATCGCCTTTCATCTCCTCCAGCTCGGCTCTTATCTCCGGGTCCATACCCTTGAAATCATGCCATCTACGGTAATTGTCCAATGCCCTTCCCATGCGCCACCTCCGCGTCAGGCAAACGATGCCAGTATGTCCTCATATACTACGAGAGCCGCACCAAGTCCCACGATTTCCGCACCAAGCATTGACCTTTCGACCTTCCATGTCGCAAGAGGCCACGCATACTTCGACAAGGTCTCGTTCAAAGATTCGCTGAACAGGTCATAGGCTGCGGAGACTCCTCCGTATAATGTGATGAGGGCAGGTTCCATCAGGTTCACTATATAGCTAAGGCCGAGGCCGAGCCAGTATCCGGTCTCCCTGAAGAGCTCTATCGCCTCCGGCTCGCCGTTCATCGCGGCGTGCGCTATCTCCACCACCGTGGCCTTAAGCCCTGTCCTCTCCAGCCACTTGGCCTGAAGGGCGAGCCCGGACGCCTCAGCTTCAAGACAGCCCACCTTGCCGCAACCGCAGAGCCTCCCCTCGCCGCTGTTGACCACGATATGGCCGAACTCCCCCGCCGTGTTTCCCGTTCCCCTGAGAACGCCTCCGTTCACATAGGATCCGGCGCTGACACCTGTGCCGACCGTCACGGATACCACCGATTCCTCGACCCTTTTCGTGTGGCGCGGGCCGCCGGCGAGCTTCTCGGCAACAACCGCGGCCTTGCAGTCGTGCTCCAGCATTATCTTGAGGCCTAGCCACTTCTTCCTGTACCTCTCCGGAAGCAGGTCATGAGCCCCCAACCCGGAAAGAAACTGAATGTTGGGGGTGAAGAGCACCTTGCCGGCTTTCGGGTACACGGTGCCCGGAAGCGCGATTCCGATGCCCAGCAGCCTTCTCGGGTTCACTGCGGCCATCGTGCCGTCAAGGGCCTTTCCCAGGCTCTTCCTGAAGGATTCGATGTCGGTTCCCCTATTCTCGCTCCTGAAGCTTCCGGCGACAGGCGTGAAGCTGAAGTCTATGAGCATGGACTTGGCGGAGGTGCCGCCGATATCAATGCCGAGAAGGTAGCCGTACTCTGGGTCTATTGAGACCCCATGCCTGTCCTTATAAAGAAGGCCGTTCGCCACAAGCTCGTCTATGGCTGTGCTTTCAGCCCCGTCTCCGGCATGGGGAGCCCTCAGCCCCTGCCTTACTTCTTCAAGCGCCCTTGCATGCTCCCGGTTGAAACCCGGAAAGAATATGCCGCCCTCGCTCATTTAATCACCCCTGATCTTCCGCTTTGGGTTCTCTGGCCTGCTCCTCCGCGCCACAGTCGAAGTCTTCGCCTCCGTCCGTCGAAGGTTCGGCGTCAACGTCCACTCCCGACACAAACGGCAAAGCCCGCTTGATAAGGTTCTCTATCCTCTCGGAAGCCGCATGCGATTCAAGAAGGGTAATCGACGGGTCCATGCCAACCTTCACGTCGACATAGACGAAGCCTCCATATTTCCTCGCAGTGGCTTCCCTAAGCGTGAACTTACCCTGCCGTGTCCTCACTGCGTCAAGCACTTTCCTGATTGATCCCATAAGCTGAGGCTCCAGCTTCTCCTCAAGGAGCTCTGCTATGGAATTCCACCACAGCTGGAGGCCCATCCAGGATAGGCCCGCCCCGATGATGATGCCCGCGACCGGATCCAGGGCAGGCACCCACAGCATCCCGATGAGCGCCCCGAAGAAGGCCACGAGCGACCCTCCCATATCTATCCTTTGGTAGACTGCCTCCGTCATGATGGCGCTGTTGTGGGTTCTGGCTGCGGCGCGCCTTGTGGTTATGTAGCATGCCTCCTTTATGAGGATCGATGCCAGAGCAAGTAAGAGAGCCGGCCATTTGGGCCTTGCGTAGTCTCCGGTGAGAAGGTTGACTGCGTTTCCCCTGGCGATGATGATGCCGAATATTACAAGCAGTGTAGCAACAAGCCTGGAGAACATCACGCCAAGCTTGCTCTGGACGAAGAAGCGCTGCTTGTCGGCCCTTCTCGTTGCCAGCCTCATGGAAGTAAGCGTCGAGACGGTCGTCAGCGCTGTCATGGTAGTCATTATCGAGCTTGAGACCAGCGCAGCGCTCATAGATGTGACTCCGAACGCAAGCTTCAGGGCTCCGAGCGGTATGTTCACCGCAAGGAGCAGCACCATGGCCTTTGCCCCTATCGCATACCTTTCCTCAATGCTCTGCAAGCTCCGACCTCCCCTGCATACCCGACTTGGCGCCTTAAGTAGATAATACCACCCCGCCGGCCCGTCTTCCTGCAAGGCCCCAATAAAGGAAAGGGGGCCTGAGCCCCGCTTCCTACTTGAGGTACTTCTCGGAGAATGAGTACATCAGCCACCTTATGAGCTCTATGGTGGTTATCACCACTACTACAACGATCACGGTTCTGATTCCGACCTCGATGCCGGCTGCAAGCGTCCCGCTGAGCCCGTCGAGTGATTCGAACCCCAACGGCATCCTCACTATGAATGCAAGAACGATGAGTTTGAATGCCGCCCCAGCCGCCTCGAGGACCGGAGTGTTGGCAAGAAACCTCATGACATACACAGCGAGGTCTATGCCGGCAAGCGCCAGGAATGCATTGGTCAGAAGCTGCGGCAGGTAGAACACCTTCAGATTCCCGGCTTTCGAGATGGTCTCCGCTATTTCCTTCTGGAAGCTTAACACCATCACAACCGCGAGAAACCCGATGAGCCTTCCTCCGAGGCCTGCAAGGCTCGGCTTTCCGAACTCCTTGCCGGCGCTTTCGAATGCACCGCCCAGCCATGCAGGCTTCACCTGCCTGTACTTGGTCAGGATCATGAAGAACAGACAGACCACGCCGAAGTAGAAGAAGAATGCAGCCGGAAGCCCTGTAAGAAGCTCAAGCACATTTGATGTGGATGTGCTTAAGAACGGGATGAGCTGTATGCCCTTTCCTAGCACCGCAGACGCCACCGATACGCCGAGGCTGATTGCGAACAGGAAAGCCGTGTAGACTATTATGTGCTTCCTGTAGTAAGGGGCGATTATCTCCTTGTCCTGTGAGAATGTCGCAGCCATCTCCCTTGCCTTGGGCATGCCTGCGAGCACCTTCTCCATGTTCGCCTCGCTTGCCTCGCCGTAGGCCTCAGCCGCCTTATCGGCAATATGGCTTCTGATCTCCTCTACGATGTCTGAAGCCTTCCCCGGCTCGGATATGTAATGGCTTACCTCGGAAAGATATTCTTCGATCATCTTCGACATCTAAATCCCTCCCTGCAAGTCGTCTATCAGAGACGACTGCCTTCTGACAATTTCCTCCAGCCGGCCTCTGACCTCGCGGCCGGCTTCGGTCACCTGGTAGTACTTCCTCGCCTTACCCTCAGACGTGTCCCAGCTGCTCTCCAGCAGCCCCTGGGATTCAAGCCTTCTCATCAGAGGATACAGGGTACTCTCCTCTATCGAGGCGCCCTTCTCCTCCATGAGTTTCGACATCTGGTAGCCGTACATCGGCCTTTCCAGCAGCATCAGTATCACAAGCTGCAGGAAACCCCTGTTCATCTCCTTTTCAAGGTTCTCAAGGTCCAATCCGGCACCTCCTTTTGGCATCACATATCATTATGTAAGATACAATACTATGTATTATACAGTATGTCAATGTGAATTTGGGGCCGTTCTCACAGCCCCAAATTCCCTGTTATTGCGCTTCTTATATAGGATAACCCCATATATGCTTGTGAAATTCTTAGTTATCTACAAAGTGAAGTCCGCCTTGCCATACCAGCTGTGCTTAGCCGTTAGCGAATACGACCTCTCATTGCAGGCAACTAGCATCGTATATGTAGTTCCTTCTTGAAGGCCTGGTATTCCATAACCGTTTGCAAAGCTCAAAGGATATGAAAATTCGAAGGACGCCTCACCGTCGGCAACCTTGAATGAGAACTCGGCTACATCCTGCTTAGGGGAAGCTGAGTGCGCCCAGCCCCTGCCGAGGTCGTTTCTGACCGCAGGCTTGCCCGACGAATCCAGGTAACCGAAGACCATGTTCCCGCCGTCCATCCCCTTACCCTGGCGGTTGAACGCGACTGAGACCCATCCGGTAGCCTTCGCCTTGACGTGCACATAAATCCTGTCCTGCCACACAGCGATGCTTACCGTAGCCTTGCCTACAGTGAATGCATCCATGCCATATCCTTCTGATATCGTATCTACAATCGGTTTTGCGCCGGGCCTACCTGCCTTGACTGCAGCCGCCTCTGCTGGGGCAGGGGTCAGAGAAAGGAGAATCCCTATGCCGACTGCAAAGGCGAGAGCCAATAACCACGACTTCCTCATGCTGTCACCTCAAACAAGCGGACCGGGGTGCTCCCCCGGCCCGGTATTCTGCCTACTTTCCCTCGATCTTCTTAAGCTCAGCTTTGGCCTCTTCCTTGTCCTGCTGGCTTCCGAACGGATCCTCAGGGTCGTCGGGCATGCTTATCGCCTTCTCCAAAGCTGTCCTCGCCGTCTTATAGTCCTTGTTGGCAGCGGCGATTATGCCATAGTTCAACCAGTGGGCTATGACATTGGGATCATATGCGATGGATAGCTTCGCCTCTTCAAGCGCCTGCTTCACGCTGCCTCCTGCGAAGCCGGGGACCTTGTATAGCAGCTGTGCATAGACATACCTTGTTCCAGCGTGCTTAGGGTCGATCTTGATGCAGGCCTCCAGCTCCTTCTTCATCGGTGACACCATGAATAGGCTGCTTAGGATACCACGCTCGACTCCGACCGAACCGATGCAGGCGGCCAACCAGTAGTGCCCATCCAGGCCCGCATCATTAAGCGCTACCGCCTTCTCGGCGAATGTCTTGCCCTTCTCGAAGTTTGCCTGCCTGTCCTTGCCGGTAGCCCTGTCCCCCACGAAATGGTAGAACCTGGCCTGCCTCCAGAGTAGGTCGTATTGCTTCTCATTGGTTGCAAGCTGAGCGTCGATGAGGGCGATACCCTTCATTACATTGGCCATGTCCTTCCTTTGGGCATATAGCGCATCAGCCTGTTCTGCGAACGTTGCAGCCGATGCGGCAAATGCCAGTGCGAGAACGAATGCCAGCAGTGCAATGATAGCTAGTGTCTGCTTTCTCATGTTTCAGACCTCCCATGTGATTAGCGGATATTGTTTGATTATCATAGCATTTTAGAATGAAGTATACACAATGGCGCCCTCTGCCGCAATCCATCATTTCGGTTCTCTTCGACAAGGCGGAAATGAATCCTGTAACAAAAAGGAAAACAGGCCCTGAGGCCTGTTTTCTTCCTTCCGATTTGGAAGCTTCTGTTAACGACCGCTGCGGTGAGCCGAGAAGCAGTCGCTGCAGTAGACCGGCTTGTCGCCGCTGGGCTGGAAGGGAACCTTGCAAGGAGCGCCGCAGTTGCTGCAGGTGGCATCATACATCTGCCTGACGTTTCCACCGTTCTGCTGCATCTTGCGTGCCTTACGGCACTCGGGGCACCTTGTGGGCTGGTTCTCAAAGCCGCGCTGTGCGAAGAATTCCTGCTCTCCTGCCGTGAAAACGAAATCCTTGCCGCAATCTCTGCAATTCAATACCCTGTCTTCGTAAACCACTAATTTCTTACCTCGCTTAATTTTGATCTAACTGCCAGAGTTCGGAGCGCCATAGTTGATGGACCTTACTTTAGACAGCATCTCTATTTTAAATGCATCTAAGACAAATATCAATACCTAATTTGCACATAAATGGACAGTTAGGAGCAACCTCCGCAGCTGCTACCACAACCGCGGGTCCCCGCAATCAAGCACTGCTGAAACGTCGTCAAGCTTGGCGTCTGCCACCACGTGGTCTATGAACGCGAAGATTATCGACTCCAGGTACGAGCCCTCGGAGTAATCAGCAAGCGCAACTGCATTGACCCTTCCCTGCGCATGAAGCTCGCAGGCTTCCCTCCTCTTCCTTTCAGGGACTCCGGGAAATACCGACAGCGAGAAGCCTCCCTTCTCCTTCACCAGCTTCATGCATGGGATGTCGGTGTCTCCGTCGCCAAGGTACGCCATCCTGCTGAAGGGGATCCTCCTCTCGTCATGAGGGACATGCCTGTTGACCACTTTATTGTCGGTTATGTCCTCAACTCCCTTGTTGATGCGGAAGAGGTACTGCGTCTTGTTCGTGTAGTTAATCGCCATAGCAGGCCATTCCGCCCTGCCCTGCTCATCATAGATGAACGAGCTTGCGAATATGTCCTTGAAGTGGCGGGCGATTCTCGTGCCCTCTATCATCTCCTTGATTCCGGAGGAGATGATGTAATGCTCTGCCTCCGCCCCCCTGCTCCTTGCATACTCGTTCACCCGTTCGAACCATCCGTCCACTCCCTTGAAAAGCTCGACGCTGCTGCCGTACTCTGCGAAGGCCTCCCGGTCTATCCTCATGCCGCCCCTGCTTCCGGCCTTGTCTATCATAAGCTTCATGTAGGCAAGGACAGAGTCTGCCGACTGTGCCAGGGCGAGCTTCCTCGCCTCCTCCCAGAACTCGGCGGGTGACATGCCAAGCCCCTTGAAGAAGTCATACTCCTGCATATTGCCGGGTGAAAGCGTGCCGTCGAAATCGTAGCAGATAGCAATCAGTATCCCAGGCATGCTGCCTCCTTAATCAACCCGAAATAGTCATGCTAAGTACATATAAGCACATTGCTGACTTATCAACAACTGCACAGGGGATCGGCTCAGCGCATGCGAAGTATGGTTCTCCTGTCAGTCCATATAAAGGATTCCGCACTTTGCGGTAGAACTTTAGAACGAGGTAAGGCTCAGGAGGGCCTTAAAAATTGGGGGGTTATTCGAATGAAGAAGTGGGTTCTTCTGGTCGCTTTGGTAGTAGTGGCGGCAGTTGCTGTAACCGCTGTGCTGTTGCTAAGGGAGAAGGACAAGGCGCCTGTGACTGTTGCAACCATGCTAGATTCAGAAGGAAGTGTCCTCGGAAAGATGATCATAATGCTCCTTGAGTCGGATGACATCAAGGTGGTCGACAAGGTCAACTTCGGGACACCGGATATACTAAGAAAGGCGCTCGAAAACGGGGAGGTGGACCTTGTGGTGGACTACACAGGCTCCGGCCAGTATTACCACCCTGACGAAGCCACCGATACGACCATATGGAACGATCCGGTAAAGGGGTACGAATTCACAGCAAAGCTCGATAAGGATAAGATGAACATTATTTGGCTTACCCCCGCTCCCGCAAACAACACCGAGATGATAGCCGTGAAGCGTGACTTCTCTGAGGCTACCGGGGTAAGGAGCATGGAGGATTTCGCAAACTACGTGAACGCGGGAAACCCGGTTAAGCTCATCTGCGCTGCAGGCTTCGTCGAGAACCCGATGGGGCTTCTCGGATATGAGCAGGGCTATGGCTTCAAATTGGACGAAAGCCAGCTTATCATCCTGTCCTCGGGGAACACCGCAGAGATGCTCAAGGCGCTCTCAGAGGGCACGAGCGGCGTGAACGCTTCCTTGGTCTACGGGACTGACGGCGCACTGGAGCAGATGAACCTGGTGGTCCTGGAAGATCCTCTCCATATCCCGCCGGTCTACTTGCCGGCTCCCGTAATCAGAGGCACGGTGCTGGAGCTTTATCCTCAGATAGAGTCCCTTCTCAAGCCCGTCTTCGAATCGCTTACGCTGGAGACCCTGCAGAATCTGAACTCGCAGGTAGCCTACGACGGCAGGGATGCCGCAGTAGTTGCTGACGAGTACCTGAAGACGAACGGCTTTCTGAAATGAGGGCGCTGTCCTACCGGCAGCTCTTCTCATTTGCGCTGATAAGCGCCCTGTTGTGGCAGCCTCTCGCCTTCTTCAAGCAGGGGAGGCTGTCGACAGGCGTGCCCGTAATGCTCCATGAGGCAATCGGGACAAGCGCTCTCGTCGGAGTTCTGCTGGTGGGGCTTTTCGTTGCCCTGAACTTGCTCTCGTCGAAGCTGGGTGATAGGGCAGGCGTTGCAGTCAGTATCCTATCATCCCTTCTGCCTGCTCTCTTAATGCTTGCAACCTCTTCGCATTCCCCGGAGCTTCCTGTGGAACCCGGCTATCGTTTCGCGCTGGGTTCCGGCTTCTGGCTTTCGGGCATCGGCTTTGCCATGATTGCGACTTCAGGCAAACCTAGAGGAATCGGGCTGCTTATCCTCACAGCTTCGATAGCCATAGTCTTCGTAGGAGGGATATCGCCGAACCTCTCTCTATATAAGGAGTATCTGAACAGGAGGGCGACATTCTCGGCCGAGATTGGCAACCACTTGAAGCTGGCTTTCCTTTCGGCGCTTGCAGCGATACTGCCCGGAGTCCTTCTAGGCTACCTTTGCCATGCCAACCGGAAGGCAAGGGCTCTGGTGCTGGGCTTCATAAACTTCATACAGGTGCTTCCCACGCTGTCCCTTCTTGGGATCATAATGCTTCCCCTTACCGGTCTGGCAAGGAGGTTCCCTCTCCTGCAGGAGCTCGGCATAAGGGGCATCGGTTTTACTCCCGCTTTCATAGCACTTGGTCTCTATTGCCTTTTTCCGATAACGATGAACACGATGGCTGGCTTCTCCAGCATAGACCAAAGGACCTTGTTCGGTGCGTCCGCGATGGGCATGACGCCATCCCAGGTCTTCGTGAAGGTTAAGCTGCCCCTCGCATTCCCCGTCATCTTCTCCGGCATCCGGACAGCTATAACACAGAATGTCGGAAATGCCACCATAGCAGGCTTAGTTGGCGGAGGCGGCATGGGCACGCTGATATTCCTAGGGCTCTCACAGGCGGCATACGATCTGGTACTGCTCGGCTCGCTTCCCGTTATATTCATGGCGTTGATTCTCGACGGGGCGATGGTAGCCGCCGAGGGGGGAATTAGAAAAGCGGTGATGCATCTAAATGATTGAGATCAGCGACCTTAGGAAAGCTTATGACGGACAGCCAGCCTTAGACGGGGTGAGCCTTAACGTCTCAGAAGGTGAGCTTCTCATCCTTATCGGACCTTCAGGCTGCGGTAAGTCTACGCTCCTCAAATGCATCAACAGGATGGTGGTAGCAGACTCTGGAGGCATCTCCGTTAACGGCAGGAGCGTTTTCGACTACAAGGAGGAGGCACTGCGCAGAGGAATCGGCTACTGCATACAGGAAGTCGGCCTATTTCCCCATATGAACGTGTTTGCCAATATCGCAACGGTGCCGAGGCTTTTGAAGTGGCCTGAGAAGAAGATCTCAGAAAGGGTCGACTTCCTCATCTCGATAAGCGGACTTCCTCAAAGCTACCTCGACAAGTTCCCTTCACAGCTTTCAGGAGGTGAAGCCCAGCGAGTAGGCGTCTTGAGGGCTCTTGCCGCAGACCCGCCTATCCTTCTGATGGACGAGCCGTTCGGAGCGGTTGACCCGCAGACAAGGGAGAACCTGCAGAAGCAGTTCCTTTCTATTCAGAAGGAGCTTAGGAAGACAGTAGTGTTCGTCACTCACGATGTCGAGGAAGCGATATTTCTTGCCGACAGGATCGCGGTCATGGAAAAGGGCAGGCTGGCTGCCATAGGCGAGCCGCTCGAGCTCGAATACTCCCAAGTCGATTTCGTAAGAAGCTTTCTGGGGCAGGAGTACTCGCTCAGGTTGCTGAAGAGATATGAGGTCGATTCCCTCGAGCTGTACTGCATAGACAGAAATGAGTTGGATAAACAGGCAGGCATCATCGAGTTGAGCTCCGAGACCACACTGAAGGACCTGATGGCCAGGATGATAAGCGCCAAGGAGGACTTCGTGCAGGTCAGGCAGAGCAACGGGAAGTATTGCAGGTTGTCTCTTGCCGACATAAAGTGGCTGATGCATGAGGCAAGAAGATGAGACGGATTCAAATAATCGTGATAGCCCTTCTCCTGGCGGCATCCATCTTCGGATTCGGCTACGTTGAGGGAATGCTTGAAGGTTCTCGAGTGGGAGCTAAGGTAATCGAGCGTACACCGCTGTATGTTCTGGCATGGCAGCACATGCAGCTATCATTGCTGCCCACTGCCGCTGCCCTTATACTATCCCTGTTTCTGGGCTGCGCTCTACATTTCACGGGCAACCGCGAACTTAAGGGCCTCATGCTTTCTGCATGCGCAATCGGAGAGACTTTTCCAAGCGTAGCGATAATCGCACTTTCGGTCCCGGCTCTCGGATACGGCAACCTCCCCTGCATGCTGGCTCTCTTCGTCTATGCGATTCTACCCATCTTGAGAAACACAATAACAGGCCTTGAGGAGGTCAGCTCAGGGGTCAGGGAAGCCGCGAAGGGCGTGGGGATGAGCAAGCTGCAGGTCCTGACCAAAGTAGAGCTGCCTCTTGCATACCCAATAATCCTGGCAGGGCTTAAAGTCGCCCTCATAATCAACATCTCGGCAGCTACATTAGGGGCATCGGTCGGTGCCGGGGGGCTTGGGGTCACCATCATATCAGGAATTAGGACCTATGATGCCTTGAAAGTCGTGAAGGGGACGCTCCCGGTGCTGCTTATGGCGCTTCTTGCTGACAGCCTGCTCAGAGCAAGAAATGCTGATGTCTAGCTGAGAAGAGTGTTGGTGTGCTTATGCATAGCAGCAATGGTTGATAAGAAAGCTTACGGGCAAGAATGAGAACTAACGCACTTGACCTGCCGCTAACGCCGGAATAGTATGCTGTTATACTAGGTGTCGAGCATAATCGCAGACAATGCATCGGAGGACAGGATGAACATCTGGCATGACATATCGCCGAAGAGGATACAGCCAAGCAGCTTCTACGCAGTCATTGAGATCCCCAAGGGCTACAAGACCAAGTACGAGCTGGACAAGGAGACCGGCTTTCTCCTCATGGACAGAGTCCTGTATACTTCAACGCATTACCCCGCCAACTATGGATTCATCCCCAGGACATACGCCCAGGACAACGACCCTCTTGACGTGCTGGTCCTCTGCTCCGAGGAGCTGCACCCGCTATCCCTGGTGAAGTGCTATCCAATTGGCGTGATCATAATGGAGGACAACGGCCAGAAGGACGAGAAGATAATCGCAATACCCTTCGGAGATCCTACTTATAACCACTTCAGGAACATCGATGAGCTTCCCGGCCATATATTCGACGAGATGTCCCACTTCTTCTCTGTATATAAGACCCTAGAAGGCAAGGAGACCGCCATGGAAAGCGTAAAGGATCGTGTGAATGCTGAGGCAATAGTCAAAGAGTGCATCGATAGATACGTTGAGGTTTTTTGCAAGTAACTTACCTAGCACCAAATATCCCCTGATAATGATCCTTGGGCTCAATGATTATTCCATCTATTGAGCTCTTTTTAATGCACGCTCTTCAATCGAGTTTTTCTCTATACAAAGGCAACGCTGGTTGCCCGATTCTCAGCAGATATTCAAACCTAAGTCTATATTCATATATTCGGATATGCCAATATTAACAGTGTGAGGAATGTCGTATACTTATCTTAAGATGCTATTTTCTAAACGAACAACCCTTTTCCCTTTCTTCAAGCAGCTCTTCTTCATCGACTGTCTTCAGCTTGATAAGGTGAATGCTTACAGCAGCACCGACGGCAAGCACGATCAACCTGACATGGAGCTTCTCGGTTATAAGAGCCGAGAATGCAATGGTACCCCATAGACAGGCAAGGGCAGCAATCCTGGTGCGTTTTCGAATCGCCTTATGTTTGGTGTAGAGATAGATATACTCTCCAAACAATCTATGGTTGATAAGCCAAGAATGAAACCTTGGTGAACTCCTCATGAAACAAAATGAACTGAGAAGAAGAAATGGAGTTGTCGGCAGGAAAGGAAGGAATATCCCAATCATCCCGAATAATAGCGAGACTGAGCCGAGAGTGATAAGAAGTATCCTGACCCCCTTCATATGGTATCCGGCTGATTGACAAACGCATTCCTTCTCGACAGCTGAGGCCTCTTTACCCCTTCGACTGCTTATCATACAGCCCTGCGCTTCGGCCAGGGTAGAAACATCCTGGTTTCTTCCTTATACTTCGCGAATCCCTCTTTATATTTCGAAAGCCGCCTCTCCGCCATTGGTACGCTTATAAACAAGAAGAGCGCAGTGTTGGCAATCGTCCCGATAACCAGAAACCATTTGTCAGGGTGTGATGCCACCATGAATATGAAAGTACCCCACCAAACCATGACTTCCCCAAGGTAGTTCGGATGCCTTGAGTGTTTCCAGAGCCCCGACCTTATTATCTTTGCTCTGTCCTTGGTCTGCCTTTTAAAAACGTGCATCTGATAGTCTGCTGCTGCTTCCAAAACAATCCCTGCACAGATTATCGTAAGTCCGATCGTTGCCGTAAGGTTGAATGATGCGCCTTCTGTCACTACAACTACGCCGGGCAGGATGCACCCGAAGACAATGGTGGTGGGCATCATTTGTATACCGATAAGGTTTGCTAACGGATACAAAGGGCCGCTTATATCCCTTATCATGTTATATCGCCAATCCTGACTCCCTAGCCCTTTGAAAGTGCGCACCCAATTCGCTGTCAACCTAACCCCCCAGACCGCAATGAGTGCGAAGAAGACCATAACTGCATAACTCACCTCGTTGTCAAGCATCAGAAGGCCCAGGATGACAACTGGCTGCACGCTCCAGTACGGATCGTATGCTGAAGCGTTTCGAAATACCGTGCTTATCACCCATATGAAGAGCGTAGCAGCAACATCTGCAACATAAAGCCTTATGAACATGCTTGAACCGAAACTGCCGTAGACCTTCACGCCAAGATATACAGCCAATATGTAGCTTAGAAGGATCGTCGTCAGCCCGAACGACCGACTTCCCACCAGATCTCTTCTCTTAGAAAGCACGCTCCCTTCTTTCTGCCTTTCGCCAACATCCATAATGGAAACCTCCAAGACACAATGTGAGCCAATAAATAAGTATTCGCTCACCTGCATAGATAGATTCTTCTTTGTTGATTACGCCTATTCTACCCAAAATAGGAAGTCTGTTCAATCTGTATGGAATCAGCTGCTTTGATACCGCAGCCTTCAATACGCACAATCATTAGATAGCGAATGCTATTGAACATAAGAAAGCCCTCTTCAGAGGGTTTCCTCTTCAGAGGGCCAAAAGCAGTTTAGGACTTGAAGCTGGTTCTCCCCCGATAGAATCGTTAATAACCCCTTGTTTGTCTACTCGATCCTGTTGCTTCCTTCATCACTGATTGTTTCTACGCTTGCCGGCATTACGGGCTGTATCTTCTCTCCAGGCCTAGAACACACGTACTTTATCTGGTTTGTCCACCATTCTTCTGAATCGGGTGTTCCATTTGCATTGGAGTCAACAGGAACATCCAAGCTGTCCACACCATCATCCAGCAGGAAAGCATTGAGAATCGTCCTTCCGGCATTTGCTACGAAAACTGCCCCCTTCGCCGGATTCCCTTCCTCGAAAGTTGCGAATTGGGCTCCTGTTCCAGTGGCGCTTCCAGGTTGTGAATTTACCGTGTAGTAGTTGTCCTCTGCGTTTGCGAAATATAGGTCTGTTGTTCTAAATGGGTTTCTCCACAGAGGGTCGCTCTTATTCAATCTCAATACGTCCACTTTGATGTTTACATTTGATCCGTAATCGTAGCCGAGTGCTTCCCATAGAGCAGCTCCGTTGTTAAGCTGCCAAGACGAGATGACTACCCTTCCTCCTTTAGTGACATAGTCATACAGAAGGCCATAGGATGCCGAAGTGACACTATTCGGGTTGTCGAATACAACGAGATCCCATTCCGCCCCGGAGAACGCGTCATTGAAGTCTGTCTGATTTGTCGTTTTTACCGAGGCGATTGCTAGGTTCTCTAGCGCCTCCTCAGCAAAGCCATTAACGGATTCGTCGAATAGCAGCACAGCAGACGGTTTGATATACCTAACGCAGGCTGGTTGTATTAGGATTATTACTGCTACCATTATCGCCAGTATCCTTACGTTATTCTTCATTAGAGCATCCTCCTTTCGTAATTGAACTATTCAACAAATGAATCATATTTCCTTCATGGCGTTATCCGAAGATTTTCTTTCTTCAGAACAGCTTAGGTCGAAGCAATCGCTCGTTTGCAGTAGAAGTACAGAAGCCCCGGAAGAATGGGAATCCTCTTGTACTTGTAAGCAGCATTGCTCCCGCATTTACCATCTATCCGTTACTAGGCGGGGCAACGCTGATCTGTTTTGTTATTGCCTCTTCAAGAGCAGCCTAATCTCGCTTATCGACTTCTCGCCATAGATTTTTTGCCGCCTTGTCTGGCTCAAATAGACTGCAATGACTAACCCAAGCCCTATTCCGTTTATAAGAAGGTCTCCCTGAGTACTATGGAAGAACTCCCTATGCTCAGATGCAAAGTACCCGACAAGGCCTTTCCCTCTGAATATCTCAAGGATTCCATGGAAGAAAGGCGCGCCGCCTATCAGCATGATGCCTGCTATGCAGGACAATATCCTTTCCCACAATGGCGAAATCGTACGGTACCACCCCTGAACCGCAACTGCGATGAAGAACATCCCCAGCACCGCAGTGATTAGGTTGAACAGAGTCGTGAATGAGAGGAACCCCGCATTCACCATAAGCAGATTGGTGTTGTACACAAAACAATATGGAACCAGCCATGCTGCTATTGACAGCTTTGTAGCCTCCACTCCGGTTTTCATCGGATTTGCCTTGGCTATCCCGGCTCCAGTGAACGCAGCCAGGGCAACAGGCGGGGTTACATCGGCAATAATACCGAAGTAGAAAACGAAGAGATGAGCTGCCAAGGCTTGTCCCTGACCAATCAAGGTTATCAGCGCAGGGGCTGCTATAGTTGAGGTTATCACGTAATTTGCAGTAGTGGGCACACCCATGCCAAGTATCACCGAAGTTATCATTGTGAAGAACATGGTCAATAAAAGCTCTCCGCTTGCAAGCTCGACAAGGTTGGTCGCTAGTTTAAGGCCGAGTCCAGTCATAGTGACAACACCGACAATCATTCCGGCCGTTGCGCAGGCCACGCCCACTCCAAGGGCAGTCTTGGAGCCATCCCGCACCGCCTCGAGCAGTTTTGCAAAATGAATCTTCGGTTCACCCTCGAATGCCTTGACCATGAAGAAGACAATGACCCCTGTTATTGCAGCTTTCGTTAGGTCTCCCATTATTATGAGCATGATGAAGAACTCCATAAGCGGAAGAACAATCAGGGCATACTTCCTTAATGCCGATGACAGCCCCCTGATGCTTTTACTACTCGAGGATATGCGCCAGCCAATATAGTACGAAACCATCGGTATCAGTAAGACAGTGAGTAGCTGGATTATGGGAGCTTTGATCAGGTTTGCAGCAATGTAGATGCCCGAGGCGGCAGCTATTGCAATGCCGGTCAGAAGGCGAAACGAGCGGCTCTCGAATTTCAACGCTTCGTTCCAATCCATGCAATAATCCCTATTTGAGGAACCTGCCAGTACCGATAGTATAAGACCCAGCAATGCTGCCTTCATTGCCGAGATTCCCATGGAAAGGAAAGCGATGATCCCGATTATCGGGACAAGCAGATGACCCTGCTTTAAAAGGATCATTCCAAGTCTAGGAAGCTCATCCTTGGGCAAACCCTTAAGTCCGTGCTTCCGTGCCTCGAAATGCACCCCAAGGAATACGCCGGTAAAATATAACAGGGCTGGGATAACCGCTGCTTTGGCAATTGTCGCGTAGGGCACACCCAGAAACTCGCACATTAGAAACGCTGCCGCTCCCATCACAGGCGGCATGATCTGCCCTCCTGTCGACGCGCTGGCCTCAACAGCACCTGCAAACTCCGGCCTATAGCCCAGGTTCTTCATCATCGGAATCGTAAAGCTGCCCGAACCGGCTGTGTTAGCAACAGAGCTGCCTGAGATTGTCCCTTCAAGTGCTGAAGATATGACAGCCACCTTGGCAGGTCCTCCGGAGGCTCCTCCCGCCACGGCGTTGCCCAAGTCAATGAAGAACCTACCTATCCCAGTCTTCTCAAGGAAAGAGCCGAACATAATGAAGAGGAAAATGAAAGTCGAGGAGACTCCCAATGGCACTCCTAGTATCCCTTCGCCAGTGTACAGCATATAGGACATCAATCTCTCGAAGCGGACTCCTTTATGCCTTAAGAAAGACGGCATGGATTGGCCAAAATAGGCATATAGCAGGAACGCCATTACAACAATCAGTATCGGTAGCCCGACAACCCTCCTTGCCGCCTCAAGAACCAGTACCACTGCTATAGTTGCGACAAACACGTCCATCGCAGTGTTCATGCCTGCCCTTGTAGCAAGCCCGTTATACTGCGTCATATAGTAGACCGCTATCAAAGC
The DNA here is from genome assembly GCA_964545975.1 of uncultured Clostridia bacterium. GTDB lineage: Bacteria > Bacillota > DTU025 > DTU025 > MWDF01 > MWDF01. The sequence goes on from CAZJHY010000011.1 coordinate 52,795, forward strand.
GCTTGCTGCGGAAAGCAGGATGTCATACCACGCAAACTTGTCTCTTCCTTTGGCGGTAGCGGGATATAACAGGAACACAGCTGACAAAACGAACCCTAAGTGGGTTACGCGCTGCAGCTGTGATGGCCATTCACCGGCGAAAGCTGTATATAGCTGCCAGGAGCCCCAAACGAACAGGAGCGCCGCGATGACCTTGGTCAGCGTCTTGCCTGTTCTTCTGGTTGCTGATTCCTTATCATATTTCGCGACGATATCCTCGACCGAAATGTCGCTATCAAGCTTCATCTTAGCTTCAAGCATAGATTCATTCTCACTCGACACAACTTACCCCTCCGATCCAACATTAAGCCCAACGAGACTAGTCTCGCTGTAGGCAGCGAAAGGCACTGGCTGAATGCAAGTGCTGTTCCGATGAAGCCCAGCCTTGCATGTAGAATCCACATGCGCATGAGCAGTATCAGAATATGATGATTTACTTAGCAGGTGCCCAGGATGTGTGGTGAAGGAGGTGGCCTGTTTTCGAGAGGCAGCTGATCAATACTTGTCAGGCAAGGGGTATCTAGTACAGGAGGCCCTTGCTCCTGAGAACCGCGGCATGCAAAGTTTGTCCTGCCGGGGATGAAGCAAGTGATGCGAGCCAGTCTGCTCCTGGAATTGGCTTCCCTTGTCTGCTCTCCATCGACCCTCTTGATAGCATTAATGATTGATTCTTCGTAATACCTGACGTTTCCGGCATCTGTTATGAACTGGTATGGACGAAACTCCGAAGGCCTTAAGCCTCGATCTTCTGACTGTAAGTCTGTCTTCTCGCTTCCTAATTTGGCAAAGTCAAATGAATGGCTACTGCTTGAAGCATCACCACAAGAGACGCCAAGAGCAGTTATCATGACGACTATGAGGACAATGCCGATGGATGGTCTTCTCAATTGCACTACCTCTTTGACACATCAGGTCTTTATCAACTTGAAGTCTATCAGAGATCTCCAAGCATTCCTATCAAGATGGTTCTGGCTTCATCGAAGCAGCAGTTCCTTAATGAAACGATATGGCGCCTTCCAGACAGATAAATAGAAAACCGCCATTATGTTGGCGGTTTCCAGGATTACTGGTGCCGAAGGCGGGACTTGAACCCGCACGAGCTTTCACCCGGCTGATTTTGAGTCAGCTGCGTCTGCCGTTCCGCCACTTCGGCTCACATAGAAAATATACCTGCTCAGGGTGCCGCAGTCAAGGAAAAGGGGGTGCTTCGGCTACTCCACGGATCCCTCTAGCACTTCCCTTGCCAGCTCCACCTCGGCTTCAGGCACCATGACCTCGAAAGGTCCTAGGTCTCCTAGATGAAAGACGGAGGCGGGAGCCAGGTTCACCAGTATGTTCTCCGCTTCTAGCACTGATTTAAGAATCTCTGCCTCCATCTTGTTCGGAGCTATGTGTATGACTACCCACATCGCGTCTCACCTGCCTTCTAGAACTTGACCCTTCTTAGCCTGTCAGCAATGACCTTGATGGCCTCCTCCTTGTAGTCAAGCCTTCCGTTCACCAGGACTACCTCGCCTGCGGAAAGCGAGCTGCTCTGCTCCCAAAGCGTTGGGAAGATTACGATTTCCACGGAACCTGCCACGTCCTCCACCCTCATATAGCACATCTGCTTGCCGGACTTCGTTATCATCTTCCTCAGGCCGGTTATCATTCCGGCGAACTCGACCGGTTCCTCGTCCTTCTTCTCGGGGAAGTCCAGTATCCTGTCCTTCACGAGGCTCTGCAGCTTACCCCATATCGCTTCAAGAGGATGCCCGGAGACGTACATATTGAGCATCTCCTTCTCCATATCGAGCATCTCCTTCTTTGTGAACTCACCCACATCCGGAAGCTGATCCTGCCTGACTCCGAACTCCTCCGGGTCTGCGAAGAGGTCGAAGAAGGAGCTCTGGCCATCGCCTCTTCCCCTGTTCCTTGATACGCTCGTGGCCAGTATGTTCCCCACTACAGACAGCTGAGCCTTCCTGCTTCCGAACGCATCGAACGCGCCCGACTGCAGCAGGCTCTCTACCGCCTTCCTGTTCACCATGGATGTATCGATCCTGTCGCAGAAGTCGGCAAGCGATTTGTACTTCCCCCTTGCGTTCCTCTCTGCTACGATGAAGTCCGCCGCATTCAATCCTACGTTCTTGACCGCTGCCAAACCTATGGCTATGGCACCGCCTTCCGCCGTGAAGTACCTTTCTGAAAGATTCACATCCGGAGGTATTATCTTGACGCCCTTGTTGCGGCAGTAATCCATGTAGGCGGCCACCCTGTCGCTGTTATCGACGACTGATGTCAGCGTCGCAGCCATGAACTCAGGCAGGTAATAATGCTTAAGGTATGCGGTCTGGTACGTGATGAGGCCGTATGCCGCGGAATGCGAGGCGTTGAAGCCGTAGCCGGCGAACCTCTCGATTAGCCTGTACACCTGGTCGGCAAGCTTCTCGTCCATGCCCTCGGCCTTCGCTCCGTCCATGAAGCGCTTGTGCATTGCCTCCATCTCCTCGGGCTTCTTCTTCCCCATTGCCCTTCTGAGGATGTCGGCCTCACCCAGGCTGAAGCCCGCGAAGACGCTGGCCACCTTCATGACCTGCTCCTGGTAGAGCATCACGCCGTATGTCTCCTTCAGAATCTCCTTCATGCACGGATGCAGGTATTTTACTCCGTCCGGATTCCTTTTTCCTTGGGCGAAGTCCGGCGCCATGGTGATGGGCCCCGGCCTTCCCAGAGCCACAAGCGCCATGATATCCTCCACGCAGGTAGGCTTTACGTCGGTAAGCAGCCTCTTGAACATGGCGGATTCCACCTGGAACACGGCTTCGGAATCTCCCTTGGCGAGCATCTCGAAGACCGCCGGGTCATCAAGCGGTATCTTATCCATATCAATGCTTATGCCCCTTCTCTTCTTCAGCATCTCAACGGCATCGCCTATGACCGTCAGGGTCTTAAGTCCAAGTATGTCCATCTTGAGAAGGCCCAGCTGCTCAAGCGCGCCCATCTCGAACTGCGTCGTCACGGTGCCGTCGCTTGACTTATAAAGCGGCACCACGTCTGTTATCGGCTCATCGGTGATGACGACTCCGGCAGCATGCACCGAAGCGTGCCTGGGCATGCCCTCCACGCTTTCAGCGATGTTAAGGAGTTCCTTGATCCTCGCGTCCGTAGCGGCCATGGCAGTAAGCTCTGGCACCTGAGAGACCGCCCTGGAAAGGTCCATGTCCTTCTCCATGGGGATGAGCTTTGCGATCTTGTCGACCTCGGCGTATGGCATGCCTAGTGCCCTTCCGACATCCCTTATGGCAGCTCTTGCAGCCATGGTCCCGAAGGTGATTATCTGCGCGAAATGCTCGCTTCCGTACCTGTGCTTAAGGTAGTCCATCACCTCGCCGCGCCTGACCCAGCAGAAATCTATGTCGATATCGGGCATGCTGACCCTTTCGGGGTTTAGGAGCCTCTCGAACAGCAACCCGTACTTGAGCGGGTCGATGTTGGTTATCCCCAGGCAGTAGGCCACAAGAGATCCTGCCGCTGACCCCCTGCCCGGCCCGACATGTATGCCGCTTCCCTTCGCGAACTCGACGTAATCGTGCACAATCAGGAAGTATCCGCTGTAGCCCATCTGCTCGATGCTTCCCAGCTCATACTCAAGGCGTTCGCAGACTTCCCTTCCGGGCTCCTCCCCGTACCTTCCCTCAGCTCCTCGATAAGCCAGGTGCCTTAGGTAGGTGGCCTCTGTGAAACCTTCCGGAACGGTGAATCGGGGTGTTGTCCTTCTGCCGGTGTCGATCGAGAAGTTGCACCTGTCAGCGATGTCCAGAGTCTCCCTTACAGCCTGCGGTATCTCGCTGAACTGCCTGTACATCTCCTCCGGCGACTTGACGTAGAAGTCGTTGCCCTGAAACCTCATCCTGTTGGGGTTCTGGACAGTGGTGGCAGTCTGGATGCATAGCAGCACGTCATGGAACCTGGCGTCTTCTCGCCTTATGTAATGAGCGTCGTTTGTAGCCACAAGCCCAAGGCCGGTCCTTGATGCAAGCTGCACAAGGGCCCTGTTCACCATATCCTGCTCCGGTATGCTGTTCGCCTGCACCTCAAGGTAGAAGCTGTCTCGGCCGAATATGTCGGCGTATCTTAGCGTGGCTTCCTCTGCTGCTTTCAGGTTCCTATTCAGAAGCTTCCTTGGAATCTCGCCGGCAAGGCACGCTGACAGCGCGATTACGCCGTTCGAATGCTGAGCCAGCGTCTCCATGTCCACCCTAGGTTTGTAATAGAAGCCCTCAGTGTAGCCGATGCTTGAAAGCTGAGCGAGATTCTTGTAGCCGGTCTTGTCTGCGGCAAGGAGTATGAGGTGGTAAGGGTCGTCGTCGTCTCCGGGATTCCTGCTCTCCCTACCGTTAGGCGCGACATAGACCTCGCAGCCTACTATCGGCTTTATCTCCGCCTTTTTGGCTGCATTGCAGAACTCGACAGCGCCGAAAAGGCTTCCGTGGTCGGTGACCGCGCAGGCATCCATGCCCAGCTCCTTGAGCCTGGGCATCAGCTTCCTGACCGAGCAGGCCCCGTCAAGAAGGGAGTATTCCGTATGAAGGTGCAGGTGAACGAACTTGTCCGCCACTGCGGCCTTCCTTTCCGCTATATCATGAACTCCCCGTCTCTCATGACAAGCTTGCCATCTGCCCATACCGTGGGGGATTTTACTATGCCGTCAAGGTGGCTCGGCACTTGGACCTTGCCTCCGAAATGCGAGTTGTCGCCGATGGCAATATGTATTGTGCCCATGACCTTCTCGTCTTCAAGCACGAGCCCCGTTATGATCGCCTTATCGTTTGTGCCTATGCCCAGCTCCGCGATGTTCCTCGCAGGCATGCCCAGAGGATCTATCAACTTGTTCAGCCTGTCTATATCCTCAGGCCCGCTGATGCTGACTGCATAACCGCCCTTTACTTCCATGATTATTGGCTTGGCAGGCACCCCGTAGCCGGACATCGCCCCGTCTATCGCCACGATGCCCTCTGCGGTCCCCTCAAGAGGCGCCACGTAGGCTTCACCGGCGGGAAGGTTCCCGAACTCGCCTTTAGCGGTGATTATCCCCGTGTCGGATCCGAACTTGCGCCCGCTTACGGTCATCGTTATGTCAGTACCGGCAGGGGCCGTTATCCTAACCGTACTGGTGCCATTCAGAGCCGACACCATCCTCTCGGTCCTAACCCTGATGGCGTCATAGTCTGCTCCCAGAGTCCTTGCCATGCAGTCCAGGGTGATGCCAGGAAGCGTCGCCACCCTGGCGCCGTGGTTGCACGCATCGTGTCTGGCGTTCGTGTGCGAAAGTGACTTCGATGTTGGGCACAGCACGATATCAGCCCTCTTCATGGCCTCAGCCACCGCCTGGGGCGGCTCCTCGCCATTTCTGGTCCTCGGGGCCATCACCATTATCAGCGCCTCGGTCCCGAGTTCTTTGGCCGCCTTGTAGATCGCCATGCCTATCTCGAGCTTGGCATCGTCAGTAACCACGAGAACGCTTTCGCCGGAACGGGCCTTCATGCAGTCCCTAAGAGCGATGGTAGCGGAAATCGCCAGCTGGTCCATCAGGACACCTCCATACTATATTTAATCAATTATACCCTTTCGGATGCGCATCAAGGAACAGGTCGGCCGTTCACTGCCGCTTCTGAACTTTTCGTGACCTTCAGCCCGATTGAGGTGTATAATTACTTTGCTTTTCATAAGGAGGTGAGCGTCATGGAATCTGACCCCGGCAGCCGAAGTAGCCTGTCAGGCACGCATAAACGAATGATTCCAGGGGCGCTCGCATCAGCTCTCTAACACGAGCCTTATGACGCCCCTTCAAAGGGGGTGCTCCGGATGCAGTCTGAACCTCGCCGCACAGTAAGGGAAGAGGACGCGCTGTCGCTTGTTAGGGCTTTCTTGGCCAACCCTTCCTACAAGACTTATACTGACCTGTCCCTCTCGGCCCTGCCGGCTGACATAGCCGACGCGGTCAAGTTGCTGCCTTCCGAAGAGAGAAGACGGCTTCTTCTGCTGTTGCCTAACGAACTTGCCGCAGACGTCTTCCAGGAGTTCGACATACCGACACAAATCGAGCTTCTTGATGTTCTGGGCGCAGAGAAGGCGGCTGAAGTCGTATCCGAAATGGAATCGGACGATGCCGCCGACCTCTTGGCAGAGCTCAAGGACGAGGAAAAGGAATCCATCCTGGCAAGCTTTGAAGAGGGAGCTGACGAGGTGAAGAACCTCCTTGGCTATGAGGAGGACAGCTCGGGCGGCATCATGGCGACGGAGTATGTCAGCCTGAACGCCAAGTGGAACGTCCAGCAGGCGTTCGATGAGCTCAGGAAGGTCTGCCCTGATGCTGACAAGACCTATTACGTATATGTGGTGGACGACGAGGATCACCTGCTCGGCGTGCTTTCGCTGAGGGATCTGGTCATGGCTGACAGGATGGATTCCATCGAGTCCATAATGAACACCAATGTCCTGTCTGTGAGGGTCGACAGCGACCAGGAGGAGGCGGCCCACCTCTTCAAGAAATACGGTTACCTATCCCTTCCTGTCATAGATGAGCAGAACCGTCTTACGGGAATAATCTCGGCCAACGATATCATCCACGTCATAGACGAGGAGACGACGGAAGACATACAGAAGATGTCCGCCTCGCTCCCTCTTGAAGGAAGCTATCTCAGCACCGGCGTAAGGGAGCTATGGATCAAAAGGGTGGGCTGGCTGCTGGCCCTTTTCATAACGGGTGCGTTCACAAGCAACATCATGAAGGGCAACGAGGCCATACTTGGCCAGTTCGTAACCCTGGTCTTCTTCATACCAATGCTCATCGACGAGGGCGGAAACGCAGGCTCTCAGTCCTCAGCGGTAATAATCAGGTCCCTTGCGCTAAGGGAGTTCGATGCGGGCGAGTACTTCAAAGTCATCTGGAAAGAGGCCAAAGTGAGCATAATGCTCGGCCTGACCATCGGCGGACTCGGCTTTGCGGCATCTTCTTTTATGAGCTCAGGGGGGCTTTTCTGGGCTCAGGCAGGCATCATCGTCGGTTCCTCGACGCTCATCGTAGTGGCTTTCGGCTCGGTACTGGGTTCGGTGCTGCCGCTTCTGGCCCATATGATCGGATTCGACCCGGCCGTTCTTGCCGGGCCTGTCATAACCACGATAGTGGACTCATTCGGATTGATAATCTACTTCACGATTGCAAAGACGGTGCTCGGCATCTGAAAGGAGGCGCGACATGAACGAGGAGAACAAAGTGAAGCTAATGGAGATAGTCGAAGGAATCAGGCTGCGCCTCGGGAAGGATGATGCAGCCGAGCTTATATCATACGTCGAGGACCTGCATGCCGCTGACCTTGCTGAGGCATATCTCTTGCTTGAGGATTCGGATAAGCGGCTGCTCTTAGAGAAGCTGCCTGTTGAAATCGCAGCCGATATTGTCCAGGAGCTTGAGGCGGAGGAGCAGACTGAGCTCGTCTCAGAGATAGGTTCCGACAAGGCGTCTGACATCATCGGAGAGATGGAATCCGATGATGCAGCAGACCTTCTCACCGAGCTGGGGGAGCAGAAGGCATCTGACATCCTCGGAAAGATGGACACAGAGGACGCCGAGGAGTTCAAGGAGCTCATGAGCTATGAGGAGGACAGCTCCGGCGGCATCATGGGCACCGAATACATATCCCTTTCCCCGGGAATGAAGGTCGAGGAGGCCCTCCAGTACATCAAGAAGTACGGGTCGGAGGCGCAGACACTAAACGACATATTCGTGGTGGATTCGGACGAGCGCCTCGTCGGAATCCTCTCCTTAAGAGACCTCGTTGTTGCAAGCCCGATACTTAATGTAGCTGATGCGATGCATCGGAAGGTCCTTAAGGTCAAGGTCGACAGCGACCAGGAGGAGGCCGCCGAGCTCTTCAAGAAGTATGGCATCTCAGCCCTTCCGGTTGTCGACGAGGAAGACCGCCTGACAGGAATAATCACTGCGGACGACATCCTTCATGTAGTAGATGACGAGGCTACAGAGGATATACATAAGATGGCCGGAACAATATCCTCCGACGATTCATATCTTGCGACGCCATCTGCCAGACACTGGGGCAACAGGGTGATTTGGCTTATGATCCTTTTCTTCGCGGATATGTCCAGCGGTTTCATAATGAAGGGCTTCGAGAAGTCCCTTGAGGCTGTAGTTGCGCTGACCTTCTTCATCCCGCTTCTCATAGGCTGCGGGGGAAACGCAGGATCGCAGGCATCTGCCGTGGTTATCCGCTCCCTTGCGCTAAAGGAGGTCAAGCCCAAGGACAGCATGCCGATAATCGCAAAGGAGGCAGGTGTGGGCATTCTTCTGGGCCTGGTCACTGGCATCGCGGGCATAGTGCTTTCCTTCATCATCCCTCACGCAGGGGTAGACTGGATGGCCATGGGCCTTACCATAGGCATATCGATCCTTTTCACGGTGACAATAGGAACCGTCGCCGGAGCTGCGCTGCCCCTGATTGCTACACTGCTGCGCCTTGACCCCGCGGTGATCGCCGGCCCTCTTATCACAACTGTGGTGGACGCGCTTGGCCTCATCGTTTACTTCTCAATCGCCAAACTTGTTATTGGCATCTAGGGCAGCAAACCATAAAGGACAAAGGAGGCCTGCAGCGATTTGCAGGCCTCCTTTCTTCTAGGTTGTAGGGTATCGCCTGACATCGCTTGCCACGCTCTTCTGCCCGTTCTTCCCTACAGTAACTATCCTGACCCATATCCTGCCGGACGCTAGGTAGTCCTCGCTGTCCATGCTGAACCCCCCGCTGAATGTCTCAGGCATTGTAGCAGGGCCGAAAACATACTGCTGCTCGAATCTGTCAGTCTCAAAGAACCTTACATAAAAGATCGTCTTCTCCAGCTCGCTTCCGCCCGGTTGGTTCCAGGAGACCATCACCTCCAGCCTATTGCTGGTGTTCACTGTTGCAAACATGGAGCTGATTGAGGGCTTCAGTGGGATTCCGAGCACAGCGAGGCTCACGCTGAAATCTGAGAACTCCAGCCCTGCCGTAATATCGGTCTTTGATGCCGGAAGCACATCGAATGAGTGCCACGGGCCGAGGTAAATGTTTGTGCCGGCTGAGTTGAAGAGCCTGATTTGGAACTCGTATGACTGTGGCTTGATGCCCGTGGCCGTCAAAGTATGGATCTTGTTGAGCTCCCCCGTTATCACGTGCTTCTTTGTGTAGCTCCCCTCGCCGAGCGGATACACCCAGACTTCCGCAGTCGCAACTGAGGCTGTGTCTATCCCAGTGAGGTCAAGCGCCATCTGATATTCACCGTTTACAGGCTTAAGGCTTAGGGAGGCAGCCGTCGTCGCGCCCTTCTTGACGATTGCCGTCGCCTTATCGTAATAGATCGTCTTTCCGTCAGCGTCGTTGCCGGAAGCTTCCACCGTCCAGATGCCTGCAAGCACGGATTGGAAGAGGCAGGAGCTCTGCCCCGCCAGGAAATCCAGGTTCGAGGTGAATGCAAGGCCCCCGTTCTTCGCGACTACCGTTATCCCCTGCACACCGGTGCTCCCAGAGGAAAGCGCTTGAATGTCAGTAAGAATGACGCTTAGTTCCCCGACACCTTGTGTAGTGCATCCACCGGCTGTGAATAAAATAGAGAAGACTAATACTAATGCCGCAGCTATGAGCCTTTTCATAGAAATCGCCTCCTTTTCGAGCCGATTCTAATGCCGCAAGGCGGCGCATTTCTTCGACCTTAGTGACGTCACCATAGGTGAAATGGAAAACGCAGGCATCGCTGCCTGCGCCCATTGCCCTTTTTGGTAGCCCCGACGGGGTTCGAACCCGTGTCCCCGCCTTGAGAGGGCGATGTCCTAGACCACTAGACCACGGGGCCACATTTTGGCTGGGGAGGAAGGATTCGAACCCTCATAATCAAATCCAGAGTCTGACGTCCTACCATTAGACGACTCCCCAACGCCGAATTACGCAAGGGTTAGTATAACAAAAGCAAGGCCTGATGGCAATAGCTTCTACAAGCCTTCTACCAGCCTTGCAGCCCTTATTCCACACTGCCTTTTAACCTCTTCCTCATCGATTGTGAGGATCTTCCCTGAACTCATCACCTTCCTGCCGTCTATGAAAACAGTGTCCACGTCCGATGACTTTGCCGAGTAGACGATATTGGAAAGCAGGCTATGCTCAGGGCACATATGTGAAGCGCGGGTGTCCAAGAAGACTAGGTCCGCTTTCTTTCCTTGCTCTATGCTTCCGTAATCAGCCTCTCCGGGTATGCACCTTGCGCTGTCGGCAGTGGCCATCATAAGAGTCTCTAATGCTGTTAGAGCCGTGGGCTTGAGCGTGGATACTTTGGCAAGCAAGGATGCCAGCCTCATTTCCTCCATCATGTCCAGATTGTTGTTCGAAGATGCACCGTCCGTGCCTATGCCAACAACGATTCCCTTCTCCCTCATCTTCGTCACCTTGGCAATACCGGAGGCAAGCTTCGTGTTGGAACCCGGAGTGTGAGCCACGCTTACTTTCTTCTCCGCGAGGATGTCAATCTGCTCATCGTTAAGCCAGATGCAGTGAGCCGCCATGGTCCTGCAGTCGAACAGGCCAATTTGGTTCATCTTCTCTGCGGTGCTCATCCCATAATGCCTCTGGGCATACTCCTCCTCCCGCCTTGTCTCGGCGAGGTGAGTGTGGATGCCAAGTCCGTTCTCCTTTGCCATTTCTATCAAGTTCGAAACATACTCAGGAGAGCATGTATAAAGGGAGTGAGGAGAGAGAAGCGTCGTTATGCGCCCATCCGCCACTCCATTCCACCTCTTGGCGAACTCCAATGACTCTTTCAGCTTGGTTCCATCAGGATCGGTGACCCCGGCAACACTTCTGGCCAGAGCAGCCCTTATCCCGATGTCGGCAACTGCTTGGGCAGCGCTGTCCATGAAGAAGTACATGTCTGCGAAGGCCGTGCAACCTGACCTTATCATTTCTGCTGAGGCAAGCAGAGTCCCCCAGTAGACATCATCCGCCACAAGGTTCGCCTCTGCAGGGAATACTTTTTCCTGCAGCCATTCCTGAAGCGCCAGGTCATCTCCGAAGCCCCTTAAAAGAACCATCGCCGCATGGCAGTGCGTATTCACAAGCCCTGGCATGCAAACAAAATGAGGGTATGATAGCGCATGCTGCGCTTCAACGCCCTCTTGCAGCTCCGCCGTAGGCCCCGCCCACGCTATCCTGTTACCTTTAATTAAAACTGTAGCTTCCCTGATAAGCTCCGGAAGCTTATCCGATGCCGGAACCATAGCTTTGCAGTCTATCCTGTAGTCAACCCTCATGTTCCCTCATACTGCTCGAAAATCCGGCCTTCTGCGTCCCCAAGAGACCATCTCGTTTAGTGCAGTGCCGCAAGAGCAGCCCCTCTGCCCAGGCATAGTCCTAATCGCGTCGGTTATTATCACCTTGAGCTTAGCATTCACTTGCTGCATCATCTCCGACACCTCAGAGTGCGTAAGCGACTGCTTCGAGATGCCGGCGCCCCAGTTCGTAACCACGCAGACACCACCGTAGCAGATTTCAGCCTCCCTGGCAAGGACGATCTCAGGGACATGGGTCATGCCGGCAATATCCCCTCCAAGCTTTGCAAACATCCTGATCTCAGCTGGGGTTTCATACCTCGGTCCCTGAAAGCAGACATAGCAGCCCGCATCAAGATGCTTCACGTTTGCGGTTGCGCAGCTTTTGGATATCACCGGCCTCATCTGCGTGCAGTAGGGCGCGCTCATGTCAAGGTGGGTGACCGCCCATTCTCCCTCGTCGAAGAACTGTACCGGCCTTCCCCATGTGTTGTCTATGAACTGGTCAGGGACTACGAAGCATCCGGGCGGCATTGAGGGATTCATGGAGCCAACTGCAGCAGTCGCGATTATCCTCTCGATGCCGAGCACTTTCAGCGCCGCTATGTTCGCCCTATAGTTGATCCTGTGCGGAGCAACGGTATGGCCGGAGCCGTGCCTTGCCAGAAAGGCAACCTCCTGGCCCTCAAGCTCTCCTACCGTCACTTCAACGTCTCCGAATATGGTTCTTACGCTTTCTTTCCTAACATTAGACAGCATAGCGGGGTCGTAAACCCCGCTGCCGCCGATTACTGCTATCC
>CAZJHY010000012.1:0-63754 GCA_964545975.1 uncultured Clostridia bacterium
GTTCGGCATCCTGGCGGCGGACGAAGCCCCCAAGATGGTACAGACGCAGACCCAGACAAAGACGGCAGTCAAGACCCAGGCGCAGTTCACATATAAGCATCCCCTTGAGATTCTCGCCGAGGTATCAGGAAAGACCGTGGAGGAGCTCAGGACCCTGGTGGCAGGAAAGGGCGTTTGGACTGTAGTTGAGGAGCTCAAGGTGAAGGATGGCTTCACCAAGGCATTCACCGACTATAAGTACTCCCAGCTTGACTACATGGTAAGCCTTGGCAAGATCACGAAGGAGCAGGCTGACGCATGGAAGGCGGAGTTTGCCAAGAAGGTGGCGTCAGGCGAGCTCGGAAACGAATTCGCAGGAAGCTGCGGGCTGAACCTCGGAATGGGCAACGGCCGCGGCATGAGGGGCGGTCGCGGATGCGGCAGCTGCACTATGAACGGCGCCGATGGCAAAGGCTTCGCAGGGCAGTCGGGCACCCAGAGCAAGGGCATGATGGGCGGACGCTGGAACTAAGAGAAGGAAAAATCGCAGCCAGTCGGCCGGATCCTTGTATGGATCCGGCCGTTCTGTTAACGTTTTGTGAACAATGGCGGAAACGGGAACGCAGGTCGGGAACATATCGTAATAATAAGTGAACGGGTTGAAAATGGCACAGCACCTCCGGGGGCCTTCCGAGAAGTGAATGACCGAGCTAATACCGTGAAAGGATGTGGTTCATGATTAAGAGAAAGAGGAAGTCAGAGAGAAACTCAAAGCGTACCGCATTCGTCATGGAAGGAAGGCCCCGTTCACATAGATAGGATAAGACAAGGTAATCGGTAGACAGCAAAGAGAGAAACGCTCAAAGGGTAAACCAATTATCTGCCTCAAGAATAAGAAAGCGAAGGACCGCCAGGTGAGCATGGCGGTCCTTCATTATGCATTATGGCAGGAAGAGATCAGGCTGCCTTCTTGCCCATCAGCCTCAGCACTGAAAGCGCGAAGAAAAGTACTCCGGACACGGCAATCACGAGCACCATCACGGGGACCTCTATCTGCTTGCCGTTTAGATGAAGCGTAACGCCGTAGATCCTCAGAAACTCGGAAAGTATATCCGGAGGGGCCCCGGCGAATACTTTCTCGATGGCCCTTTCCATGTAGAACTGCCTCATGAGCGCTGCCCCGTGCGTAGGCGGGACTATGAGCATCAGCTGCTGTATGAACTTCGGAAGGACCCCCACGGGAACATATACGCCTGTAACAAAGCCGATCATGGTCCCGACCAGAGTGCTGAAGGTCGAGAAGGAGGCGTTCGTCTTGAAGAATGAGACCACCAGGAAATTGAAAGAGGAGAAGGCAAGGACGTTAAGCACTACAAGGCCCATCACCTTGGCGGCGTTCACAAGGCTTATGAGCTCCCCTCCTCGCATGACTATGTATGCCTGGGAGATGACGAATATCAGTGTGCCGATGAATATCCCTATCACCCATGCGGAAAGGATGTAGCCTGCCACAAGTTGCCAACGCTTGACCGGCGCCACCATGAAATCCCTGTTTACACCCTTGTCCTCGTCGTTGACGATGACTTCCAGGGCTCCCAATGTAGTCGTGACCGCATTAGCGACCAAGACGCCTGCCATTATCCAGGTGTCAGTGAAGAACCTGGCAAGGTTCGGGTCCGCGATGTGCCCCTTGATTGAGGAGACCATCGTATCCCCCAGGAAGAGCACATACAGAAGGATTATTATTATCACGGACAGGAAGGAGAAGAACACGGAGGTCTTGTCGCGCAAGAAGACCCTGATATTCCTTCCTGCAAGCTTCAGAGCTACGTTCATCTATTCAGCCTCCCCTTCCCTTATCTTCCTGCCTGTTATGGAAATGAACACGTCGTCCATGTCGCCGCGCACAACCTCGAACCCCTTTAAGTCTCCGGCCAGCCTGCCTAATATGGGCAGGGATGAGAGGCTATCCTTGAGCCTTACCTCGATGACATCCTGCTTCGCCTCGAACTTCTCGCCCATATCATTCAGGACTGCCGTCACCTTGCCGGCATCCTTAGGCATCAGCCTCAGCCTGTCGGAGCTGTATTTAAGCCTGAGCTCATCCGGCGTGCCCCTTGCGACGATCTTCCCGTGGTCGATGATCGCAACATCGTCGGCCCCCGAAGCCTCCTCCATATAATGGGTTGTAAGGAAGACCGTGACCCCTTCCTTCTTCTTCAGACCGTCTATGGTCTCCCAGATCCTGGCCCTGGTTTGGGGGTCAAGGCCTGTGGTGGGTTCATCCAGGAAGAGCACCCTGGGAGTGTTCATGAGGGCCCTGGCGATGTCGGCCCTCCTTCTCTGGCCGCCTGAGAGCTTGCCGTAAGGCCTGTTCAGGTAATCCTTGATTCCAGTAATGGAAGACACCTGCTCCAGCCTTGCCTGGACCTCAGCGGCGCTTTTCCCATAGAAGGATCCTCTCATCTGGAGGTTCTCCTTCACGGTAAGGAGCTTGTCCAGCACCGATTCCTGGAAGACTACACCGATGTCCTGCCGGATCGCCTCGTCAGCCGCCCCGACCTGGTGATCGAACACTCTCACGCTTCCTGCCGTCATGGACATTATGGTGCAGATGATGCTTATCGTAGTCGACTTGCCCGCTCCGTTTGGCCCCAGGAAAGCGAAAAGCTTTCCCTCCTCCACATCGAAGGAGATACCATCCACGGCCCTGAGCTTCCCGTAGTCTTTGATCAGGTCCCTTACCTCAATGGCCTTTGCCAATAGCGCCACCGCCTTCTGTCGTTTTTAACGATTAATATGATAGTCGAAAACTTCACTAATGATGCGATAATTCTTACCTGGATGTAAAAAAGACAAACCGTGCTTCCTTTGTATTTGATGCCGCTTTCCCACACCCTCTTTATTGCAATGCGCCTTATAATATTAGACATCGGAGAAACTGGAGGCGTGTCATGACATCGAACAAAGGCATGGGGATAGCCTGGCTGATCTTCGCGGTTGGAGCCGCCTCGCATTTCGCAGTCATGTTCAACAGAGTAGCCGTGGGGCAGATGTTCCCTCAGCTTATGGCGGAGTTCAGCACTACGGGCGTGGGAGTTGCCGCACTATCGAGCATATACTACTACACTTACGCCCTCATGCAGGTTCCTGCGGGTGCGCTTGCGGATACCCTTGGGCCCAGGAAAGTCATGTCCGGTGGAATGCTGGTCGGTGCCATCGGCTGGTTCATATTCGCCTCAGCCAACTCCATTGTCGTCGCATCCTTGGCAAGGCTGTTAGCCGGCTTCGGCCTTGCAGGGATCTTCCTCGGGCTTCTTAAGTCCATATCCATATGGTTTCCTGCGAGAAGGTACGGCACTCTTACGGGCATAAGCACATTCTTCGGCAACCTCGGGGTGGCGACGGCCATGTTCCCTTTCGTAATTCTTGTCGGCGCCATCGGTTGGAGGGCGTCCTCTTACACCGTGGCTGGGGCGACGCTACTGATTGCTGTACTGATATGGATATTCGTCAGGGATGAGGGGCCTTACGGAAACCTGAAGGCGGCGGGCGGAAGGGGGGAATCCCTGGGCTTCATGCTCAAAGGAACCTTGGAGATATTAAAGTCAAAGGGGTCTCTTCAGCCTCTTATCGGTTTTCTCCTGATCTTTGGGGGGCTTCTTACTTTCACGGGCTTATGGGGGATACCCTTCATGATGCAGATACACGGAATACCCCAGTCGGTCGCAGGCTCGCTCATGGTCATCTCGACGGCGGGAGGGGCGACAGCGGCTGTGGTCGTCGGCTGGCTTACAGACAGGAGCGGAAAGCCCAAGCTATTGTTCTGCATACTGGCTAGCCTCCAGATCGTGTCGTGGCTTCTGCTGCTGTACACCATGAGGATTGCAGGGACGTCAACGGCGAAGGCGCTAATCGCCGCCGCGATGCTTCTGATGGGCTTCAGCAATTCGTCTTTCCTCCCCGCATTTGTGGTCATCAGGAAATCCAACAGGCCGGAAGTGTCGAGCCTTGCACAGGGCCTCAACAATGCATCAGGCTTCGTAGGTGCAATCGGCATGCAGGCACTGGTGAGCGCAGTGATGGACCGCCTTTGGAGGGGCGAGTACTTCTCTGAGGGTGTGAGGCTCTACTCACAGAACGCCTATGCCGCAGGCTTTCTCATCTGTCTCGGAGCTATTGGGCTTGCTGTAGTCTGCGGCCTTCTCATGCCCAAGGATGCGAAAGCATGATTCCGGACTCCTCTTGCCGCATCAAGCTGGGCAAACTGACATCCGTAGCCGCTTCCGGGCAGGACCTTCCTTTCATGCTCGAGACATACAGGCTCAACTTCGGGGCAATCATAGAAGAGTCAAGGGGCTGGGATGATGACATAGAAGCGGCTCAGCTTGAAAGGGACATGAACCTCGCCCCTATGCTGATCCTCCTGTATGAGGGCGAAAGAGCTGGCTTCCTGTCATTCGAGGTGCACGACGCAGTCTACATAAGGAATATCGAGGTGCATCCGGACTTCAACGGGCGAGGGGTCGGCACTCTGGCCATAAGGTGGCTCGGGCGTATAGGTGATGGGAAGCCTATAAGAGTCGCGGTCACGGAGGGAAACCACAGGGGGATGGAGTTCTACACGAATATTGGCTTCAGGAAGGTCGGCGAGATCATCCTTCCGATGCGCGGAAGCCGGGGGCTTCAGATGCTGAAGAAGACTATGATGCAGTTGGACGCGAAATAAGAGATGCCCGGGGTTGCCCCGGGCATCTTCATTCAGGCTAAGGTTCTTTCTAGAA
This sequence comes from uncultured Clostridia bacterium, assembly GCA_964545975.1. Classification (GTDB taxonomy): domain Bacteria; phylum Bacillota; class DTU025; order DTU025; family MWDF01; genus MWDF01. The sequence goes on from CAZJHY010000012.1 coordinate 4,764, forward strand.
CCACTTGTCATCGTACTTGACGATGAGAGCCTCGGCAAGCTTCCAGTACATGTCTACCGCCATGTTGCAGCGGGTGTTGGTATAATTTGTAAGGAACGAGATGCCGAGCGTCCTGTCCACCTTCATAAGGTCCGCCGCGATCTTCTCTATTGTAGGCTGGACTGCGAACTGCTCAGCCTCGAAGGGGTCGCGGACAGCCCTTACGTCCTTGATGGCATCCTGATACCTCTGGTTTACGAGGTTGTCCACGAAGTCGAATGCCCACCATGCTGAGACCCTGTTTGTCATGCTGAAGGTGGTCCTGTCGTTTATGGCATAGGACTTGGGCAGGCTGCTTACCCCTGCGTAGATGGGCACATAGACGGAAGAATCGGTGCTGTTAAGACCGAACCAGCACAATGTGCCTATCGCAGGATCCATCCATCCTCTTGACTGCAGAATCGTGAAGTAGGAGCAGCCAGGTATCGATATGTTCCTCTCGGAGGGCGAGTCGATGAGCTTCTGGAACTCGGTGCTGGCATGCGGAGTGGCGAACGGGCTCTTCACGAATCCGCCCTTTCCGTCCGGTACATACCAGTCGTTGAGGTTGCCCTTGTCATAGGCCGTGCCTACGTAGGTGTCGCGGTATATTGCCATCATGTCCTGAACCGTTATCTTCTTCTCAGCCTTCACGGTGAAGGGGAAGCGGGAAGCATTGGCATCCAGCTTTAGCGAAGGTGCGAAGGTTGACAGCACCCTCCACTCACGCCTGCGGCTTCCCATCGAGGTGTTCTCGCCATAGCATTCGTAGAACAGGAAGGGCTTGCCGCTCTTGGGGTCCCACCAGCCCTTTTCCGTCGCATAGCTGAATACGTTGGAGGAGAACATGTAGTTGTCGGGGTCGTTCTCCTTTAGCTCGCCGATTCTGGGACGGTTGGCAGATACGCCGACATGTCCCTCGGGGATGCGAACTGCCGCCCAAATTGCGCTAGTGTTAAGTGGGCCCGGGGGAAGGATCTCAAAATGCCATACTTCGTTCTGGTCGCCTACTGTGAGGCATTCGCCCGAGTCGCGGTAGCCGTACTTCTCTGCTAAGGCTCCCATGACCTTGATCGCCTCGCGAGCGGTTTTAGCCCTCTGCAAGCCCAGTATCTGCAGTATTTCGATGTACATTATGCCATCTGTCGTCCTGAGCTCGGTGCGCTGACCGATAGTAGTCTCGCCCATTATCACCCCGTGCTCGTTCATGTAGGGGTAGGCTGCGTAGAAGTAGGTGTAAGTCTCCGGCACTTCCGGGATTTCGGCCAGAAGCTTGGGTTCTGCCCTGTCTGAATGCAGAAGGCCCGAGTAAACCTTGAATGTGTCTGCTGCGGCGTGCTTGGTTCCGGGAACCACCCATGTGCGCGCATCATACCAGCCGTCGCAGGTATGGGCGGTCATCACGGAACCGTCTGCGGATGCCGATTTGCTTACTGGAATCGAAGTGCACGCCATGATAGGGGCCGCCAGCAGAATTACAGCGGCGATTGCTGCCGCTATTGCCAGGGTTAACCTGATCTTCCTCAACCTAGACACCTCCTCGTTCTTGGGTCCGTAGATGAAGTTCTTTATAGCTTTCCCCATCCCTGCCAGTTGCGGATAAATATACGAAATAAATCACAAAGTCCATCTATGCTAGGTTTTACCGATAACTTTGATACATTAATAATGCTGAAGAAAAATCCCCGACCATATAGAATAGAAGCTACAGGGAACTGAAGGGGCCGGCTGGTCCTGACGTACCCCATACAATAAGAGGGAGGGAAAACATTAATGAAGCTATTCGGCATCAGGCATGCGACCTTTGCGATCGTCCTCGCGGCGATCCTGCTGGCATCCGTAATACCCGCCGTGGCTTGCACATCCGTAGTGGTAGGCAAGCTGGCGTCGGCCGACGGTTCCGTGATGACCACCCACACCTGCGACGGCACCTATGAATTCAGGATCAACGTCGTGCAGGCCAAGGACTGGGCAGCAGGCTCAATGAGGCCTACAATCAAGGGAGGCGGAACTGGCGCCCACGTTCTTAACACCAAGCAGGTCGGGGAGATCCCCCAAGTCGCGCATACCTACAGGTACTTCGACATAGCTTATCCCTTCGCTAATGAGAACTCCGTAATGATGGGCGAGACAACCATAGGCGGAAGGCGCGAGCTCAGGAACTCCGAAGGGATGTTCGAGATCTGGGAGCTGCAGCGCATAGCCCTCGAGCGCGCGAAGACCGCCCGCGAGGCCATCCAGATCATGGGTTCCCTTGCTGAGAAGTACGGCTATGGCGACGGCGGCGAGTGCCTCACCGTCATCGACGGCAACGAAGCGTGGTTCTTCGAGATCTACGGCGCAGGCCCCCTTGAGAAGGGTGCCATATGGGCAGCTCAGAGGGTCCCGGACGGCGAAATCGCGGTCTCCGCGAACAGGTCAAGGATCGCCGTCATCAAGGAGAACGACCCCAACTTCATGTACTCCTCGAACGTCTTCACCTATGCCAAGGAGATCGGATGGTGGGATCCCACAAAGGGACCTCTGCACTTCGCCAATGTCTACGGCTACAAGGACTCCGTATACAACACCCGCCGCGAGTGGAGGGCTATGTCCCTTCTGGCGCCGTCGCTCAAGCTTGACCCCTGGGCCATCGAGTATCCTTTCTCGATAAAGCCCGACAAGAAGGTAACCGTGCAGGATCTTATGACGATCAAGCGCGATTACTATGAGGGAACCGAGTTCGACCTCACCAAGGGGCTGGCAGCAGGCCCGTTCGGCAACCCCAACAGATACGCGACCCCCGCAACTCTTGGTGAGTGGGAGCGCGCAATCTCCATGTTCAGATGCTCCTACGTGGTAGTGATGCAGGCCCGTGCGTGGCTGCCGGCTCCCATGAGCGGAGTGATCTGGTTCGGTGAGGATGCCCCTCACAGCACCTGTTACGTACCCTTCTACGCAGGCGCCACCTCCGTTCCTGCGGCTTTCACGGTCGGAAGCCGCGCAAAGCTGGACAGGAACTCGGCATGGTGGGCATTCAATCTCGTCTCCAATTTCGCGGACCTAAAGTTCTCGCACATGATCAAGGACATCAAGGCCCTTGCAACCAAGTTCGAGACTGAAGCCCTCTCGATGCAGCCGGTAGTCGAGAGCGCAGCCGCCGAGCTATACAAAGTGGATCCCAAGCTCGCGATGAGCTTCCTCGAGAACTACACGAACTCCCATGCTCAGAAGGTAGTTGACGCATGGTGGCAGCTGTTCGACGACCTGGCAGTCAAGTATCAGGACGGTTACGCAGACCTCAAGACCGTAGGCTATCCTGACGAGTGGCTCAAGGCAGTCGGCTTCAGCAAGATCGTAAGGCCCGTGAAGTAGAAGGATAACCCTGCATGGCAAAAAGGGGTCCGGTTCACACCGGACCCCTTTCCTCTTTTCTCGAGGAAGATCAAATGTCCTCAATGCATCAGTGCCTATGAAGGTGAAGTCCCGATAAACGGATCAAAGCTCCTTCGATTTTTGAGGATGAAGCGTTTTATAAAGAGCAAGCACCACGATGGCCACTATGCCAGCAGAGAGGCCGTTGTTGTATAGCATCAGGCCTCCGTGTAGGGATGAGCACTTGGTTACAACAAACAAGTGCAGGAAACCGGCCAGAATGCCGTATCCTGGCCCCAGCCTGTCCGACAGTGGTGTCAGCCCTGTTACAAACAGCGCCCCCATGGCTATCGCCGGTGTCAGCGCATAGCTTGATATTAAGAAGGCGACGATATAGCCTGCGATGAGCGTCGCCATGGCAGACGGCTTCTTCGCCGAGGCTGCCCATCCTGAAACAGCGATGATTGTGCCCAGTAGGGGCCCGGTTGGAGGTGCCCTTAAGACGAACCACGGCACCAGCACAAGGAGGAAACCGACGAGGGAGAAGTTCAGCAAGGTTCCGCCAAGGCCCCCCGTTATAAGGTAATCCGCCCCTTCGCATCTGCTGCCGGAGATCTTCTTTAGGCCCTCGATGGCAGGTCTACCCTGAGCAAGGCCCGCTATGCCCGCCAGCGAGAATACGGCGAAAAGGACCGCGTACACCCATGATGGGTAGCTGACCGTAGGACCGGCGAACGCCTCCAGGGGAAAATTGAGCCCTCGAAGGATCTCGGCAGCCACGGTGGTTATCATTGTGCAGGCAAACGCAGTATTGTAAAGATTCAGGTTCCTGTAAGCCCTCTTCGTGATTGAAGCCATCTCAGGGAGAAGAAATCCTGCAGCAAGGCCTGAGAGCGCTGCTACAGGCCAACCCCCTGGGGTTGAATAGGCTATGTAAGATACCATGGGACCCATGCATGTGCCGAAAAGCGCTGTGTTGATATCCTCGAAGGGTCGCTTCTGCAGGAAGAAGTTTCGGATGACCGTCCCTGCTATGATAACTGCGGCAGTTAGGGGTGTCTTTCCGAAGAAGGCGAACCCGGCGCACATGGTGACTGCGGCAAACGACAGCCCGGAATGATCTCCCGATGCATAGACGAGGGCTGAAGCAAGAAGTCCCATGAGGCCCGCATTAAGGAAAGCTGCCGCGATTCCACCTACATATGAGAAGTCGGTGAGGAGCACCGCAGGATCGGTGAGCACTTTCATATATGAACCGGCAAGCCCTCCGGAATGAGCCAGTGCGCCCAGTACCATGGCAACCGAAAGGCCCAGTCCCATAAAGAACAGGCCTGAAGGTTTCTGCTTTCTTAGCACAGCTGCGAATCCCATCTGCCACCCCTGAAAAAGCCCGGCCTCGGCGGCCGGGCGTCATCGCCATGTAGTGTCTGCCTATTAACCCTGCTTCTTGGCCCTCGCCTCGAAGAACTTCAGGGCCTGGTCAGGATAAAGCGCATAGGAGAGGGCGTCCTCTATGCTCCCGTTGAAAGGCTTGACGGCCTCTCTGCACTTCTCCATCTCGAGGGGCAGCTTCGGCCTCTCGTCGAGCACCTTCTCGTCTCCTATCGCAAGCTTCTGCACTTCGGGGTTTATTGAGCCTGCGGGTCTTCCGTACTCGCCCTTAATGTAGGACTTGACTTCCTTGCTTATCATCTTGTAACGCTGGCCGGTCATCACGTTCATGCTGGCCTGCACGCCGACTATCTGGCTCATTGGTGTCACCAGGGGCGGGAAGCCGAGGTCCTCCCTCACTGCGGGCACCTCTGCGAGTATGGTCTCGAGCTTATTCAGGCTGTTGCTCTGCGTTAGCTGGGCCCTCAGGTTAGATATCATGCCACCTGGTATCTGATAGTTCAGGACGTCGGTGTCGACGGTCCTGGGGGCTGCCACTCCGGGGTTTGCTGTCGCTATCTCTTCCTGGATGGACTTAAGCAGCTGGGCAGCCGGCCTAATCTTCCTCACGTCCACTCCGGTGTCGTACATCGTATCCTTGAAGGCGACTATCATTGTCTCGTCGGGCGACTGGGAGGATCCCATAGCAACTGTAGAGACTGCGCAATCTATCACGGAGGCGCCTGCCTCCACGCCCTTCATGTATGTCATTGAGGACATGCCCGAGGTGTAGTGCGAGTGTATCTGGACTGGGAGCCCGATTTCGGACTTAAGCGCTGCCACAAGGTCGTAGCAGGGATATGGTGACATGATGCCCGCCATGTCCTTGATGCAGATGCTGTCAGCGCCTAGGTCGGCGAACTTCTTTGCGTATTCTACGAAGCCCTTGGTGGTGTGGACTGGGGATATCGTATAGGAAAGCGCTCCTTGGAGATGAGCTCCCGCCTTCTTGACAGCCTTAGCCGAGCGCTCCACGTTTCTTATGTCGTTCAGGGCGTCGAAGACGCGTACGATGTCGATGCCGTTCTCAACGGACTTCTGCACGAAGGTATCTACCACATCGTCGGCATAAGGCCTGTATCCAACTAGGTTCTGCCCTCTGAGGAGCATCTGCATGGGGGTGTTCTTTATCACGGAACGCAGAGACCTCAGCCTCTCCCAGGGGTCTTCCCCCAAGTATCTTAGGCAAGTGTCGAATGTGGCGCCGCCCCAGACTTCCATTGAGAAGAAACCGACCTTGTCGAGGTATGATGCGATTCTCAGCATCTGCGGGGTAGTCATCCTGGTCGCGAACAGGGACTGGTGTGCATCCCTCAGCGTCGTGTCCATCACGCCAACCATGCGTCCTTCGGGCAGCTTAGCCTCCCTTATCATAGAAACCACCTACTTCTTCTATATTTTCAATGAGACAATTATACAGTATGGGAAGACGCGGTTGCAGTACCGTGGTAGATGCAGGCTCAAACAAAAAGACCCCCCGCAGGTGCGGGAGGCCTCTGACGAACCATGCCTATATTATCCCGAGCTGCTTTCCGCGCCTTCCGAGAATATCAAGCGCGATGTCGATGTCCTCGTCGGTGTGCGCCGCTGTAACGTTGGCCCTTAGCCTTGACTTCCTGGGCGGTACCGCGGGAGGCAGTATCGGTGAAACGAACATGCCGTCCTCGTGGCAAAGCCTCGTCAGCTCCAGAGTTGGCTCGTCATCTCCCACCATTACCGGGATTACGCAGCTCTGGGTGTGCAGCGTGTCGTATCCGAGCTTGTTGAGCCCTCCCACGAATCGGCTGATGTTGTTTCTGACTTTATCAAGTCGCCATTTCTCGGTCTCCATAACCTCGACTGAGCCAATGATCGCACCAAGCGCAGCCGGTGGCACCGCAGCAGAGAACACGAAGCCCCTGGCGTTGTTCCTTAGGTAGGTTATCAGGTCCTTGGAACCAGCTACATAGCCGCCCACCGAGGGGATGGTCTTTGCAAGCGATCCTGTCAGGATGTCGATCGAGGACATCGGCATGCCGAAGTGCTCAAGTATGCCCTTGCCGGTCTTCCCGAGGACGCCCAGTGAATGCGCCTCATCCACCACAAGCCACGCGCCGTACTGCCTGCAGGTCCTGGAAAGGTCGGGAAGCGGGCAGACATCGCCGTCCATGCTGTAGACTGCGTCGACGATTACAAGGATGCCGCAGTCGGCGCTCTTCTCGCGGCGGGCCTTAAGAAGCCTTTCGAGATCCTCAACGTCGTTATGGCGAAAGCGCTGGAACTCGGCTTCGGAGATGCGGCAGCCGTCTATTATGCTTGCGTGCGCCAGCTGGTCGGATATGATGAGATCATGCCTTCCGGTCAATGCATCCAGGCTCGTAAGGTTCGCCATGAAACCGCTGGAGAAGACGATGGCATCTTCCGTGCCCATGAAGGAGGCGAGCTTTGCCTCCGTCTCCACGTGAAGCTTGGTCGTGCCCGAAAGGACCCTTACGCCGTGGGTACCGGTGGACCACTGCTGAAGAGCTTCCATTGAGCGCTTCAGGATGTGGGGATGATGCAGCAGGCCAAGGTAATTGTACGAGGAGTAGACTATCATCTCCCTGCCGCCTATCCTAACCCTTGTGTCGCCGACCTCGTCTACCTGCTGCAGATAGTAGTAATGGCCGTTAGCCCTTAGCCCTTCTATCCTATGCCTGAAGGCTTCGATTCTATCCTCAATTGCGCTCATCGGCGATCCTCCATTCGAGAATTGTTCACAAAATTGTGCACAAGCTAAAGAGAATGATAAATAAAGCGCACCGGGCTGTCAAGCGAACATGCCCGGTGCAAGGGGAAATTACTGCATTCTGATTAGGTGAGTATGTACGCCAGCAGGAGTCCGAGCGCTCCGTATACGACCGCACCCTTCCACCAGGCCGGGCCCCCGCTCATCTCGTCTGCCTGGGTGCCTATGGCCCAAGACGCCGCGAAACCTCCGATAAGTCCGCCTATGTGGGCCCATACGTCTATGCCCGGTATTGCAAAGCCAATGAACAGGTTCAAGAGGATCGAGACTACGAAGGACGAACCCAGTATGTACTTGAAGAGCTCGGGGCGCCTTACGCCCAGGTAAAGTATCGAACCTGCTACGCCGAAGACCGCGCCTGAAGCACCGACACCTACGGAGTAGAGGCTTCCCAGTATGGTGCTGAGAATATTGCCGGAGATGCCTGCGGTAAGGTAAATGGCGACGAAGCGCCACTTGCCGTAGACTCTCTCCGAGAATGACCCGAGGTTGTAAAGCGAGTAGGAGTTAACAAGTATATGGAACAATCCGAAGTGAAGGAACATGGCGGTGAAGATCCTCCACCATTCGCCAGCCCTGACATAAAGGTTGACCTTCGCGCCGAAGGTTATCAAGGTATCGAGGTCCTGGGAGCTTCCCACCACCTCAAGCATCAGGAACACGGCGGCGTTGATGGCGATTATCGCTACGGTCGGGCTTGATAGCCTCGACAGCGGCGAGCTGCTCCTGGGGAACTTAATAAGCTTGTATCTGTCCCTTCCGCCGTTTCCGTTCTCGCCGTATGACATGCCATCACCCTTTGCCCAAATCAGTGTGGTTCAAGCCGCTGCGTTGCAATATAATTATTATACAGACTTATCACGGTCCGGACAGCACCGGATACCTACTATAACGAATAATAAGGCCTGCCTGGCATCCGCACCAACAGCAATGAGAATAGCCCCTTGAAACCGGTTTTCGGGAGGTATACGGAAATTGAAGCTCATGCATATAGCAGACCTGCACCTGGGAGCCCCCTGCTCCTCCTTCGGAAAGTGGGCTGAGGACAGAAAATCGGCAAGAGACCTCCTTTTCGGCAGGCTAATCGACAAGGCGTGCTCTGAGGCAGACATGCTGATCATCTCCGGCGACCTATTCGACAGGCATGACCCCGATTCCGCGCTGGTCGCCCAGGTCAAAGCCGGTCTGAGGAGCTTCTCCTCCAGAGGCGGCGTGAGCATACTGGTCCCCGGAAACCACGATGAGATAACATATCCTAAGTCCGTCTACCGCAGGGGCGGATGGGATGGCATATGCACCCTGGTTACGTCGCCTGAACCTTCCATTGTGTTCTCAGGCCCGGTCAAAGGGGAACATGTGACGGTCTTGTCATGCGCCTATACCGGCGGCATCACAAGGCAGGAGGACCTTCAGTCCCTTCCTGAGCCTGAGGAAGGCAGCTTCGGCATCGTGGCCCTTCATGCATCCCTGAACAACGCGCCACCCGGCAGGGACATGGACCGGGCAATGATAGTGAAGTCCTCCGCCATTTCCTCCGCCGGATATAAGTATGCGGCGCTCGGTCATTTCCACAAGAGGATGCATCTGGAGGATGGCGGGACCACATTCGTCTACCCCGGCATGATAGAGCCCTCAGGCTATGCGGACGACCCTGTCAGATCCTGGGTCTCTGTCGATATCTCCGGAGGCAGGGCGCAAGTGAGCTGGATACCGTTGGAAGGCTGCGAAGGGCTAAAAAAGGTACGTGCTGATATCAGCGGCTGCCGAGCGGACGAGGCGGCAAGGATGATAGCTCAGGCAGCAGGAGGAGACCTCTATGTGGACGCAACCCTATACGGTACGGCCGCTTCCGGCTTCCTCATCGAAGATTTCGAGGCCGAGCTTGACAGGGCAGGCAAGCGGGCAAGGATCACCGCAGACGAAGTCGGCGCCGATGAACAGGAGCTTTCGGTGGCTGCTGGCGAGATGAGCATAAGGGGCCTTTTCGTGAAGAGGCTGCTGTCCGAGATGGAAACGGCGGCCCCTGAGAGGAAGAAGGTCCTCGAAAGGGCCCTCAGCCTTGGATTGGATGCGCTTAGGAGGAATGGCTGATATGCTGAGGTATCTTAAGCTGGTCCTGGACGGATACGGATGTTTCGCCGCAAGGAAGGAGTTCCGATTCTCAGGCGGCATAGACACGATGTCGCTGCCGAACGAGGCAGGAAAGAGTATGATGCTAAACGGCCTTGTCCACACCATCTTCGGCATGGACAAGAAGGCGAAGGACCGCTTCCGCCCCTGGGATGGCGCCGCCCTCTCCAAAGGGGAGCTTACGCTTGATTGCGGAGGCACCCGTTATGTCATACGAATGGATTTCGCAGGGGACAAGGTAGAGGTCCTTGTCGAGGATGAGCTCAGGGGCCTGCTTTCAGAGCACATCAGAAGGCAGAGCCATGTCCCCGGAGGAAAGCGCAGCCAGGCATACATGGAGTTTCTGAGCGGGGTGCTCGGCACAGCCGATGAGGCTGCGTTCAGGGCGGCATATGTCATTGAACAGCCCATATCTGGGGAGTTCGCCCTAGGAGCGGGGAAGGACCTTCTAACCAAACAGGGCAGCCTCCTTCTGGAAAAGGCTATCAAGGAGCTTCTGGATCGACTCGGTAAGGCGAACGACGGCATTACCAAGTCACTTGATGCCTATGACAGCGAGAGCAGCAAACAGCAGAAGGATAGGAGGCTGGAACAGCTCAGAGGGAGAATGGCTGGAATAAGGGAGAAGCTTGGCAGGGCGCTTTCGAAGCTAGATGAGATCCAACCGTCGAAGCTGGAGCTTGCCAACGCGAAAGGTGAGCTAGAACGCGCCAAGGCTGCGCAAAGAAGAGAGGATGGCAGGCGCGAGCAGCTACTGAAGTGGGCAAGGCTTAGGGAGGAGTACCGGGTAAAGCAGAAGGAGGCAGCCGACGCGGCTAGCTACCTCGAGGCTGTGAAGATCGAAGAAGGTCTTCTGAGATCCTTAAGGCAACAATACGACGAGGCTTCGAAAAACGAGTTGAAAACGGCCTGCGAGGAGCACCTTATTGCCTCTCTTGAGAAGACCGCATCAGACGTCGAAGTTCTTCTCGGCTCTTCGGACGACGAAGCTGCCGGAGGCGATGGGGCAGGGCTGCCGTCAGGTTTAGACCTTCTTTCCCCGGATGCAGAGGTTCTGCTGAAAGATGCGGAGGACGATGCCAGGAGGAGGGCAGCTGAGCTTACTAGGATTATGGATGCCAGGTCGGAATGGGACAGGCGCTTTCATGAAGTGTCGGGTATGGGCGAGGATGAGAGGCGCAAGCTGCCCCTTTTAATTGATGGAGCTTCAAAGTCCATTAACAGGGGCACAGGCGGAATGAAGGGCGCATTGGGCCTTGCGGCTCTGACAGGCCTTGTCCTAATCGCCGTCGGCTTCTTCATGCGCGTAAGCTGGCTTGCTGCTGCAGGTGCGGTAGCGCTGGGCCTTTCCGCCATTCTTGCGGTCATAGCTTTCAGGGGTAGGCGAGGGAAGCAGGCGGGAAGCTCTGCCGGTGAAGACGAGGCAACCGAAGCGAGGAGAATCGCCGAGCTTTATGACACTATGATGCTCACAGACAAGCCTTCGGTTGCAGAGGATGCCGAGGAGCAGCTTGCGGGGCTCATCAGGAGGGCAGAGGCGGCTCACTCGCTCGCCAGGATCTCACTTAAGATAAGATCCAGGCTCGATGCGGTGACAACGGATGCATTGGAGGCCATCGCCGACCTTTCCGGAAGCGAAGCTTCATTTGGAAAGGAAGGCATCATAGGCAGGGGCGACGCTTTTTGGACGGCAGTGCGCAAGGAGAACGCAAATAGGGCACTTGCCGGAGAGGCCATGAGAAAGTCGGCCGCTGAGGTCGCTAAAACCGAGAATGCGCTGGCGAAGATGCTGTCCGCCAAGGGCTTCCAATCGATTGATAAGCTTCAGGATGACTGCTCCAGGAAGATGGTGGACGCTGCAAGCGCGAGAAGTGAATGGAAGAATAGTTTCGAAGGAGACCTGATCCTTGGGGCTGAGCTGGATGAGGAGGTCCTAAGGGCGGCGGATAGGGAGCTAAAGAGCATAGATGCGGAACAGGAGGGGAGATTGCTGCAGATTGAAGTCCTTGAGCTTAAGATTCGAGGGCTTGAGGATGAGCTGAGGCAGGCCGATTCGGAGTCTCTTTCCAATATACCGGAGCTTGAAGACGAGCTTGAGGGACTTATGGAGGAAGAGAGGGGGATGCTGTTCGAAGCTGAAGCGCTCGGAGAGGCGATCAGGGCACTGAGAATGGCTGATGCGAGCTTCAGCACAGGGGCAAGAGGCGTCCTGGAGCAGAGCGCCACATCCCTGCTGCAGGAGATAACAGGGATCTCAATCAGGCAGGTTGGCGTGAATGAGGACTTCACGCTGGGCGTAAGCCGTGACGGAAGCGGGATTTCGGTTGAGCAGCTCTCCCAGGGGACACGAGACCAGCTGTACATATCGATGAGGCTGGCTGCGGCATCAGTGCTCGAAGAGGGCAGGAAGGTGCCGATATTCATGGACGACTCGTTCGGCACGACGGACAGCGCAAGGCTTGCCCGAATAAAGCTGATGCTTACGAGGTTCGCTCCTGAAAGGCAGTTCATAGTACTATCCCATTCCGGGGACATTTCCGGCTGGGGGAATCCCATCACAGAAGTATAACAGGACGTTTTGATGTATAATCATTCTGTCCAGTTCGCTTCAGGGAGGAATGCCAGTTGCAGCAGAAAGCCGGGCGGATGACCGGGGGAGAGGTGCAGAAGGCGTGGGTGGCCCTTGCAGTCTGCTCATTGGGGTTCTATTTCGTCACCTTCCACAGGATGGCCCCGGCGGTAATCGCCAATGAGATCAAGCTGGAGTTCTCGACAACCTCGGCTCAGCTTGGCATGCTTTCCTCCATCTACTTCTTCGTATACGGGTTTATGCAGATACCGATAGGATATCTGGCAGACAGGTACAGCCCTGGGAAGGTCCTAGGCTTCTTTCTCACTCTTGCTGCCGCCGGATCCCTTTTGTTCGGAACCGCCGGATCATTTTCCGCAGCGATGTTCGCAAGGGGTCTGACCAGCCTTGGCCTTGCCTCCACATATGTAACCTCGATCAAGCTCTTCGGGAAGATATTCGACCGGAAGGGCTTCATCCTGTCGACCGGCATACTGGTTACGATGGGCAACATAGGGTCGATGACGGCAGCAAGCCCGCTTGCCGCGGTAGTTGACAGATTCGGCTGGAGATTGTCGTTTCTCATCATGAGCGGCATCACGGTTGTAATCGCAGTTGTTTCCTTCATCTTACTGGGAAATAAGGAATACTCTCCGAGCGCTCCGCCGAAGGCTGTACGCGGCAAGGGAAGCTTATCCGGCTTCGAGCTTGCACTTTCTTTGGTCTTCGGCATGGCCATCTTTTTCAAGAACGGTCCTTTGCTCAGCTTCCAAGGTTTGTGGGGGGTGCCATACCTTATGGATGTGCATGCCCTGTCCAGGATGCAGGCCAGCACCGTGCTTATGGTGATGTCCTCCTCCGCGGCGGCAGCGGGAGCCTTGGGTGGAAGCTTCTGCAGGGCATCAGGCATGGGAGAAAGGCGCTTCCTGGACCTTAATGCCGTGCTCCATGCAATATCCTGGATTCCCATAGCGATAGCCATCAAAGGCTTCGTAATACAGTCGCTATGGGTTACAGGCGCACTGTTCGGGGTGACGAGCACTCTGATGGCAATAATGATGCAGGCAGTTTTGAAAGACAGCGTAGCTGAAGCAGGCCGGGGCGTGGCGATCGGCATAACAAACAGCATGTCCATACTGGGAGGAGCCATATTCCAGCCCGCTATGGGCTACATGCTGGATGCGGCTGAAACGGGAGGCAGGGGAATCGCGGCAGGCTACTCATCTGCCCTTATGTTCGGCCTGATTTCTGTCTGGGCTTCCGCCGCGCTGTTTATTACCGCATGCCACATGGCAAAGGGCAGAGGCAGGGGCTGCGAACCGCTTGCTATGCCGGAGGCGTCATGAGAGGGGCTGCAGTGCAGCACGAAGTCTATGACAGGGGCCGGTGGCTAGCCCTTGCCGCATGCTCAATGGGCTTTCTTGTAGCGAACCTGCACAGGATCTCCCCGGGAGTCTATGCCTCAGAGCTGATGAGGGAGTTCAATACTTCCGCTTCGGTGCTCGGCCTTCTTTCCTCAAGCTACTTCTATACGTACGGAATACTGCAGATACCCGTGGGCTTCATGTGCGACAGGTTCAGGCCCGGAAGGGTAATGGGCATATCGATGCTGACAAGCGTCATCGGGTCGGTCTGGTTCGCTATAAGCAGGGGCCTGATAGAGGCCATGTTCGCCCGGATCCTGCTTACAGCTGGGATCTCCTCGGTATTCATAGCGGCAGTCAGGATATTCGGTTACGCCTTCGCCAAGGGGGGTTTCTCTCTGGCGACCGGGGTGATGGTCGCAGCCGGAAACGTTGGGGGCATCGCAGCACTTGCGCCTCTTGCAGTCTATGTAGAAAGGTTCGGCTGGAGAAATTCGATGATCGCCACTGCGGGGCTTACCCTCGCAGTGGCCTTCCTGATACTGCTCGCGACGGACAAGTACAAGCCGGGCATCATGAGTAAGTCTGAGGATGGACACGGGGCCAGATTCTCGCTGAAGGATGGCAGGAAGGATTACATGCTCATGCTGTACGGGCTGAGCTTTGCCCTAATGCTTCAGTACGGTACGCAGATGGGCTATCAGGGCCTCTGGGGAGTACCGTTTCTGATGGACATCTACGGATTCACCAAGGTTGCAGCAGGCAACATCCTGACCTATGCAAGCTTGGGCGCAGTCGTAGGCTCAGCCCTGATAGGATGGCTTGTCGATTCTAAGAAGGCATCACCGCATTCGCTTATGCTCTGGTCCGCTTCACTGGTGCTTCTGTCATGGTTTCCGATGTGCCTGAAGCTGGAATCCAATGTTCAGCTCATACTCTCGTCGGCCGCTCTCCTTCTGGGAGGGGCGAGCTCCTTCACCGCCATATTGAACCCGACGTTCGGCAACAGCTTCATTGACGATTCATCGAGGGGAAGGTTCTTCGGCATACTGAACGCATGTTCGATGGTAGGCGCTTCCATATTCCAACCTCTGATGGGATTTATGATTGATTCTTCAATGAAGACAGCAGCCGGCATCCAAGCCGGCTACTTCGCGTCCTTCAGGCTGGCTCTGGCTTGCTCATTGCTGGTCCTTCTGACGAGGATAGCCATATACTACAAGTACAGGCACCTTACCATCTAAGATGCCTTGATGCGACCAGAGCCTGAACGTTTCTGGCTATGACATCCTCGAGGTAATCCAGGCCACAGGTGCTGAGCACGCGCTTAACCCCCTCCGGAACGTGGATAACGCCCGAGTTCTCGGGATCAAGGAGCCACTTCGTCTCCTGCTCGCCGAAGCCGACAGGCAGATCGACGACTTGAAGCAGGCCCCCGTTCATCGGGCAGACATCCTGGCACCTCATGCAGCCTATGAGGCAGTTGTGGCCCGTCCTGTCGAGCCATTCGGGGAAAGGCGGCTGCACCTCGTTTAAGTAGGTTATGCAGCGCCCTGAATCCACAGGGAAGCTGTCCTCCAAAAGCGCGCCTGTGGGGCAGGCAGAGGTGCAGGCACTGCAGGTTAGGCATGCTTCGGCAAGGAAGTCCTCATCGAAGCCCCTTGAAAGGAATATCTGCTGCCTCGGGTCTGAGCACCCGGGGTCGGCATCAACAAGATAGCACCTGAGCCTAACATAGCTTCCATAACCTTTTACATAGGCGATGTTGTTCCTTCCGTACTCGGCAAGGCCCATCGCGACTGCGAGCGTCTTAAATGGAGCGCGGATCGCCTCCGCCCCTTGAAACGCTGTCTCCACCATGCAGTCGGCCTCCTTGATGGCCTCCTCTATGTTTGCGTAGGTGGGAGGGATGAGGGCGTGTGAGCTGGTTCCGCCTTTCGAAAATGAGATCTTGTACGCAGGCACCCGGATTGCCGCCATTACAAGCCCCCCAGAGCTTCTTGGCATCTCTGCAAGCGCCTTCTGCCCGGCAAGATACAGGTCGAACAGCCCCGGGTCAATGCTTGCCCTCATATCCCGGACCCTTTCAACCGCCCTGTCCAGAAGCACCGAAGGACCCCAGGCGAATTTGACTGATGCCGTGCCTTTAAGCACCGAACCTGATGTCAAGCGAACACCTCCGTGATAGGTGAAGTTTTGAGAAGGTTCAACACTTCGAGCCTGAATCCTCCAAGGAGGAAGGAAATATCGGCATTTTAGCCTAGGGGTGGGCGATTATCTTATTACGACCGGGAGGATATAATAATGCCGGGGTTCCTTTCGGGAAGCCCCGGCCCAAGAAAAGGAGGAAGGGAAGATTGGTTCTGCCTTGATAATAGCACAGATGGAAATATATGCAATATGGTATTGAGAATTATTGTAAATCGCCAGCGAAATGAGTATGGGTGGGAGGAGTGGCCATCATGGGAAGGAAGCATATGGCATTCAAATGCGCCTACAACGACAATAAGGGAGACGACAACCCAGTTATAGGATATATGGGGGCATGCTCCAGGGCGGCGACAGTATACAATGTGAAGAAGGGCGCCCCATGGTGCTCGCTTCCGGAGTGCCCTTGCAGCTCCTATATCCTCAAGGGAGAGCCCAGACCCGAAAACCCATGCTATGAGTGCAGGATGCTCATAGAGTGGAAGGCTTATGCCGGCTTCGACCACGACGGCCCATACAGCTGGACCCCGAGGAGAATCACAGGCGCAGGCGAGGGCGGGCTCTGCTTCCTCACTACAAGGTATCCCGGCACTAGCGAGGCCGAGCGCTTCATCTTCGCAGCTTTCATAGTCGCCAAGGTGGTCTCCTACGACCCTGACAAGTCGGGCTGGGTTCAGGGTGACGAGGGGCTAAGGTTGGCCCTTTCTCCGGACGAGCTCGTATACTTCTGGGACTACTACAGAAACGCCAACAGGCCTGAATATGTGGGGTGGGGAAGCGGAAGGTACAGATACCTGAGCGATTCGCAGGCAGAAGGCGCGATGAGGGCGATCTGCTCCGCTGTGAAAGATCCCGGAAGGAAGGGAATAGCCTTCGATATGATGTCCGCTGCCTTCTAGGGGATCTGATGCGCCGATACCGCCCCCATATGCAAGGATGGTATAATCATCTTTGATAATCGCGATTGGGGTGGTTTAATGAGTAGCCTCGATTTGTCGGGCCATCTATCTATCGGCGACGTGGTGGACGTCGCAAGGGCAGGCCGGCGCGTATCGCTCTCCGGAGACGCCTTGGCGAGGATTGTTAAAGCTCGCGGTCTCATAGAGGAGCTTGTGCGCGAACGTAAGCTCGTCTATGGAGTGACCACCGGCTTCGGCAAGTTCGCAAGTGTGGCGATTTCAGCCGAGGACACCAAGAGGCTGCAAAGGAACCTTATAGTATCCCATGCCACAGGCGTGGGCGAACCTCTTCCGCCCGATCAGGCGAGGGCGGTCCTGCTTCTAAGGGCGAACGCTCTTTCCCGGGGGCACTCGGGAGCAAGGCCGGAGCTCATACAGACCCTGATAGACATGCTCAACAAGGACGTTCTGCCGGTGATCCCATGCAAAGGCTCCCTAGGGGCTAGCGGGGATCTGGCACCGCTTGCGCATATGGCGCTAACGATAATTGGCGAGGGCGAGGCAACGTACAAGGGGAGGAGGATGCCGTCCTCAGAGGCCATGGCCAGGGCGGGCATCAGGCCCGTCGAGCTAATGGAGAAGGAGGGGCTGGCGCTCATCAACGGAACTCCGGTGATGACGGCAATAGCGGCGCTTGCCCTGTACGACACCCAGATATTGCTGAAGACCGCGGACATCGCCGCCTCCATGAGCCTTGAGGCAATGAACGGCATAAGCGACGCCTTCGACCTTAGGGTGAGCCACACGAGGCCCCATACTGGACAGGCTGTAGTGGCCGAGAACATCGGAAGGATCACCGAGGGAAGCTCCATGGTGGTGTGCGGCACCTCCGAGAAAGTGCAGGATCCCTACTCACTTAGGTGCGTGCCGCAGGTTCACGGTGCATCCAGGGACGCCTTCTCTCACATCTGGAAGACGGTAGCCATTGAGGTGAACTCCGTGACCGACAACCCCCTCGTCTTTCCTGACGACGGGGATGTGATATCCGCCGGCAACTTCCACGGCCAGCCGGTGGCCCTTGTTATGGATTATCTGAAGATAGCAGCATCCGAGCTAGCGGATATATCCGAAAGGCGCATCGAGCAGATGGTGAACCCCAGCCTGTCCAAGCTGCCTGCCTTCCTTACCGAACACGGAGGCCTTAACTCGGGCCTCATGATAACCCAGTATGTGGCGGCATCGCTGGTGTCAGAGAACAAGGTGCTATGCCATCCTGCAAGCGTGGACTCCATCCCGACTTCCGCAAACCAGGAGGACCACGTCAGCATGGGAACGATTGCGGCAAGGCAGGCCATGGAGATAATCGGAAACGTAAGGAGCGTGCTATCCATCGAGCTCATATGCGCAGCCCAGGCTCTGGACATGAGAGGCTGCGACGGCAGGATGGGAAAGGGCACGGCGGCAGCTTACAAGGTGGTGCGAAGCGCGGTGGATACTCTTCATGAGGACAGGGTCATGTACAGGGACCTCGAGAAGATAGTGGCGCTTGTCGAGGACGGGACACTGGCCGACGTCGTGGAAAGCGTCGTCGGGGAGCTATAGCGATAACCGGGAGGTGGGAGCATGGACAACCAGGCGGGAAACATCAGGATTGAAGGTCCGCTTCCTGAGGCCCCCAGTTTCGAGGAGGGCATAAGAAGGGCTCCCGACAGGGGATTCAGGTTGAGCCCGGCGCAGACTGAGACCGCGCTGAAAAACGCGCTGAGGTACGTGCCGGAAGAGCATCATGCCGTAGTCGCGCCTGAGTTCATCGAGGAGCTTGTGACAAGAGGCAGGATCTATGCCTACAGGTACAGGCCCCAGGGCCGCATCAAGGGCCTCCCGGTGGAAAGCTACAGGGGCAGATGCTTGGCCGGGAAGGCCTTCCAGGTGATGATAGAAAACAACCTGGACTTCGATGTGGCTCTATATCCTTATGAGCTGGTTACCTACGGCGAGACCGGTTCCGTCTGCCAGAACTGGCTTCAGTACAGGCTGATAAAGAGATATCTGGAGGAGCTGACCGAAGAGCAGACACTTGTGGTCGAATCGGGCCATCCTATGGGCCTTTTCCCTTCCAGGCCGGACGCTCCCAGGGTCATCATCACGAACGCGCTCATGGTGGGCATGTTCGACAACATGAAGGACTGGGAGATAGCAGAGCAGATGGGAGTGGCAAACTACGGCCAGATGACGGCCGGCGGCTGGATGTACATCGGCCCCCAGGGCATAGTCCACGGCACATTCAATACGATACTAAACGCCGGCAGGGCGAGGCTGGGAGTTGCAAAGCAGGGGGATCTTGCAGGCTTCCTCTTCGTCTCATCGGGCTTGGGTGGGATGAGCGGGGCTCAGCCTAAGGCGGCGGAGATAGCAGGCGCCGTCTCCATAATCGCCGAAGTCGACGAATCGAGGATAGCGACCAGGCACTCGCAAGGCTGGGTGAGAGCGGTGGCGCAAACGCCCGAAAGGGCTTTCGAAATGGCCGAGGAGCATATGGGAAAGCGCCTTCCTATGTCAGTGGCCTTCCACGGGAACATCGTGGACCTTCTTAGATATGCAGTGGACAAAGGGAAGCGAATAGACCTTCTCTCAGACCAGACCTCCTGCCATAACGCATATGACGGAGGGTATTGCCCGCAGGGGATCAGCTTTGCGGAGCGCACGAGGCTTCTTGCCGAAGACAGGAAGCTATTCACCGAGCTTGTTGACAGGAGCCTGAGAGAGCACTTCGAGTGCATAAAGGCGCTTGTAGCAAGGGGGACGTACTTCTTCGACTACGGCAATTCCTTCATGAAGGCAGTATACGATGCAGGTGTGAAGGAGATATCGAAGAATGGCATGGACGAGAAGGACGGCTTCATATTCCCGTCATATGTAGAGGACATCATGGGCCCCATGCTGTTCGACTACGGCTATGGTCCGTTCAGGTGGGTGTGCCTCTCCGGAAAGGATGATGACCTCAGAAGGACCGACCGTGCCGCCATGGAGTGCATCGACCCTTCGAAGAGGGGCCAGGACAGGGACAACTACATCTGGATAAGGGATGCCGAGAGGAACAGGCTCGTCGTCGGCACAAAGGCAAGGATACTATACCAGGATGCCGAGGGAAGGAAGAGCATTGCGCTCAAATTCAATGAGCTTGTAAGAAACGGCGAGGTGGGGCCAATCATGCTCGGAAGGGACCACCATGACACGGGTGGCACCGACTCGCCCTTCAGGGAGACTGCCAACATAAAGGACGGAAGCAATGTGATGGCAGACATGGCGACCCAGTGCTTCGCGGGAAACGCGGCTAGGGGGATGAGCCTTGTGGCCCTTCATAACGGCGGCGGCGTCGGCATAGGCAAGTCAATTAACGGGGGATTCGGCCTGGTCCTGGACGGGAGCGAGAGGGTCGACCGGATAATCGAATCAGCGATGATGTGGGACGTCATGGGAGGAGTGGCAAGGAGAGCCTGGGCCAGAAACCCCGCCTCCATAGAGACATCGTGCGATTACAATGCGAAATACGCCGGCAAGGGCCATATAACCATACCGTCCGTCGCGGACGACGGGATGGTGGCAAGGCTGGTTAGGGAGAGGTTAGGGAGCTGATGACGGATAAAGAGAAGGGACACATACACGGACCAGGCTGTTCGCACGGCCATGATCACGAGGGATGCGGATGCTCAGATGACGGGCATGATCACGGGCGCGAGCACGGGGAATGCGGCCAAACGACTCATGTGCACGGACCAGGATGCGGGCATGCGGCCCACGGAGAGCCCGGTCACGTACACGACGAGAGCTGCTCGCATGGCATGACCGGAAGCGGCAAGCCATTCGACCTGCTGATCTTGAACATCGGCACTGTCGCCACGCCAAAGGGCAGCGCTGCGCTAAGCGGGGCCGGTCAGGCCGCAGTTGAGATAAGAAGGGATGCCTGGATCGGCATCAAGGACGGGAAGATCGCAGAAATCGGCGGCATGAAGGACGGCAGAGGCAGGGCAGAGGATTTCGCTGACGACATACTGGATGCAACCGGCCTTCTTATGACTCCGGGGCTCGTAGACGCCCACACTCATCTGGCCTTCGGCGGTTGGAGGCACAAGGAGCTGGCGTTGAAGCTGAAGGGCGTGCCCTATCTCGAGATACTGAGAAACGGCGGCGGCATACTGAGCACAGTCAGGGCTACTCGCTCAGTATCCCTCGACCAGCTTGTGGAGAAGGGGCTTTGGGTCCTCGACCAGATGCTCGCCCACGGAACCACCACCGTTGAGGCGAAAAGCGGCTACGGGCTGACTATAGACGACGAGATGAAGCAGCTTGAGGCAATCGCGATAATGGCTGAGAACCACGATGTGGGGATAGTGCCGACACTTATGGGGGCACATGCCGTGCCTGAGGAGTACATCGACAACAGGGAGGCTTACATAAGGCTCGTCGTCGACGAGATGATTCCGAAGGCTTCTGCATCGGGCCTTGCTGCATACTGCGACGCCTTCTGCGAGAAGGGGGCGTTCACCCCTGATGAGACCAGGGCTGTGCTGGAGGCGGCTAAGGCATACGGCTTAGGCGTAAAGTTGCACGCCGATGAGATACACGACACGGGCGCAGCCAAGCTTGCGGCAGAAATGGGGGCAGCTTCGGCGGAGCATCTCATCAAAGCCAATGATGAGGGACTTAAGGCGATGTCGGGATCAGGAACGGTCGCGGTGCTTCTGCCCTGCACCTCATTCTACTTGGGCGAGGATTTCGCAAGAGCCAGGAAGATGATAGAGCTCGGCATACCGGTGGCAATCTCAACCGATTTCAACCCCGGCTCATCGCCGAACCTTAACCTTCAGATGGCCATGACCCTCGGTTGCCTCAAGTACAGGATGAGCCCGGAGGAGGTGCTCACGGCCGTTACGCTGAATGCGGCAGCAGCAATCGGCATGGCGGGGCGGATCGGAAGCATCGAGCCCGGAAAGGATGCCGACCTCGTCATCTGGGAGGCGCCTGACCTTGATTACCTTCTTTACAGGTATGGAAACAACATGGCAAGCATCGTCGTTAAGGGCGGAAAGGTCCATGGCGGGGACCAAGGTCATTCCCACTAACCTATTGGGGGTATGGAATTGATGAAGCTTGTTGAGATGAGCGTGGAAGACTTCCTGGAGCAGCTGTCTTCCGACTGCCCGACTCCCGGGGGAGGAAGCGTGGCCGCGCTCCAGGGGGCAAGCGGTGCGGCGCTTATTGAGATGGTCGCAAGGCTCACCATCGGCAGGGAGAAGTTCCTGGAGCACGAGGGGCTTCTCAAAGATGCGCTGGAGAATGCATACAGGCTGAGGCTCGAGCTCACTGACCTCATTGACATGGATACGGACTCGTATGACAATGTCACTTCGGCCTACAAGCTGCCTAAGGGTTCCGAGGCGGAGAAGGCGATCAGGGCCACTGCGATTCAGGACGCGCTCAAGATGGCCACCAATATCCCCGCCGAGACGATGGAAAAGGCGGAGCAGGCCCTTGCCATTGCCGAAAGCATAAGGGGAAAGGTCAACCCGAACTGCGCAAGCGATCTTGAGGTGGCAATGCTGAACCTGCGAGCCGCATCAATGGGCGCCTGGCAGAATGTGCTTACGAACCTCTGCGGCATCAAGGATGAGAGCTTCGTCGAGAGGACAAGGGCCAGGTGCATTCAGTGCTCGAAAGCCTTGAAGCAGGAAGATCCGAAATAAAACCTAAGCATGGAGGGATCCTGTCAGCCCGCCGGAATGCCGGCGGGCTATGGTTGTTCAGACCGCGACGGAGAGATCTGGCGCGCTCTGTCCGCGTAAATAGGTTACGGAGCTTAAGTGGGTCAATTGACTAAGAAAAAACTTGATGGTAATGTTCACTTATAGAAAATGTTTTCTGGTGACTGCCTTCTTAGAAGGGAACTGCTGAAATGAGGAACAATAGCAGGCCAACATTGAGAGACGTCGCAAGCGCTGCAGGCACTTCCATTGCTACGGCGTCCAATGTCATAAGCGGGAAGAAGAACAAGTTTGTAAGCGACCGCCTGAAGAAGAAGGTCCTGGAGGCGGCGGAGAGGCTCAATTACTCGCCTACGCAATTGGCAAGGACCATCCATGGCAAAAGAAGGCATGTAGTGGCGGTGCTGGTTCCGGAGCTTCACAACGCAGTCCTTATGAGGATGATACAAGGAGCTCAGAAAGTCGCCTCTGACAGGGGATATCTTATACTCATATGCAGTACGCTGAGAGACCCAGCCAAGGAGGAAGGATACATTCAAAGCCTCATGCAAGAGGGAGTGGACGGCTTCCTTATAGCCGTTACCCTTCAGGGGACTGAATCTGTACAGAAACTGCAGATGCTTGATATCCCGTACGTCGTACTCGATAGGGACTTCCCATCCATGTTTCCGCACGATTCTGTGGGATTCGAGGATGAAAAAGCAGTATCGATCGCGGTTAAGCACCTGTATGACATGGGGCACAGGCAGATAGGATACATGGGCTACGCGACGGAGGATATGGCCAGAAGGAACGGCTCATTCAGAAAAGCGTGCCGGGAGCTCAAGCTGGATGACAATGCCTGTCCCGTGCACCTGGGCCTTCTCAGCGAGGGCGAGGGGGAGCGGTTGCTGGATACCTACGCGCAGGCCAGTGAGTGCAGCGCCCTCGTAATTGGATCCCACCTTGTCGGTGAGGATGTCATAAGGGCTATGCGCAAGAAGGGGATTTCAGTCCCGGATGACATCTCGGTGGTAGTGGTTGGAAATCCGATATGGACCGATATGGCGGGCCCGGGCTTCACAGCCGTCGAGCTGCCCCATCCTGAGATGGGAAGCATGGGCATGACCATGCTGATAAACAGGATCGAGGGCTCAAAAACCCCCAAGAGAAGCGTGATGCTGGACTGCAGCCTGGTGGTCAGGGCTTCTGTGAAGGATGTCAACGGAAAGATGGATGACATCGAATGAGTGCCTGAGGGATGGTCCCTAGCAGCTATATGGTTTGCTAACGTTATTCAGGGTTCCCTGCCGTTTCCTCTTCGGGCATCGCCCCATAC
This sequence comes from uncultured Clostridia bacterium, assembly GCA_964545975.1. Taxonomy (GTDB): domain Bacteria; phylum Bacillota; class DTU025; order DTU025; family MWDF01; genus MWDF01. Next base: position 28,584 of record CAZJHY010000012.1, read on the forward strand.
CGCGTCTCCTTCTCAAGCAGTGACTCCATGAAGGAGAAAGCCTCTCTTCTTCCCGAAGGGGAGAGCCTGCGCATCATTTCAGTTGCATCCCTGCACTCTTCAATTGCCTCGACTTGGCACGAGAGTATTCCATCTATGCCTGCAAGGCAATCCAAACTGACACCCAGCTCTCTTGATAGCTGCAACAGGACGGGGAAGGTCGGCGTATTGGCGCCTGATTCATAATTGGAGATGGCCTGTTTGGAAAGGCCTAACCTGGAAGCCAGCACCTGCTGTGAAAGGCCCTTGGATAGCCTCACCTGTCTGAGCCTTACCTTAAAGTCCATTACAAACCCCCTTGCTATAAATCTGAACCAAGGGATAGCTTAAAGCAAGTAAAGAATTGCTTTACTTTATGTTGACAGTAAAGCAAGGCTTGACTATGCTTGAAATCAATGTATCAAGTCCCGAAGTAAGGTGATGCAGATGAGCTTGGCGGAGAAAATCAGAGAGGCCAGGACCGTGAACGGCCTGACCCTGGATCAGCTGGGAGCTATGATAGGCAGGTCTAAGCAGTATATGTACCAGCTGGAGGCGGGCAACATCAGGCTTTCCTACCAGACTGCGTTGCTTATAGCGAAGGCGCTGGGGAAGAGACCAGATGAGATCTTCTATGAGTAAGAGGGCACATCATGCCAATGCCCCTCACCTTAAAGCCCTGGAGAGCTCCTTCTTGGCATCCTTGTGCACCAGGACCACAAGGTGCGCTTTCGCCCTCGAAAACGACGTGTAGTTGATGGAATTCCTGAAGCCGGCCTCATCGCTCAGCTTGTTCACATCCGCAACGATTACGGCTTTCGCCTCGAGGCCCTTGAAGGACTGGATTGTGGCGATCTTGACTTTGCCCTTCGCCCCGGCCAGCCCAGTGGAGCCGTCGACAATCATATGGCTGCAGACGCCGTCAAGCGCAGACAGGTCATGGAAGCAGCCGTCTTCCATCCTCCTGCCCTTGTGGGAGAGCACGACGATGTCGTCCTGAGCCACTCCCTTCTTTATAAGGTCCTTGATTGCTGTTGCTAGTGTCTTCCGCTGCCCGTCCGGGTTCTCGTAATACATTACCTCGACATTCAAGCCGGCCACGGTGAAGGGTTTGCCCGTGTCCATTCCGGTGACCTTCTTCACGAAGTCCGCTATGCTCTTCGTGTTCCTGCAGTTAGCAGTGAGAAGGAAGGACGCGAAGCCGAACTCATCCCTAAGCATGCTAACTGATCTGCACAGTTCCTCCTCGCTTTCGCGGTTTATGATGTTCTGCTTTCCATCGTAGAATACAGCGGCCCTCCCCTTGGAAAGGCCGCCTTTAATCATCTGGTCGAAGCATAGGATCATGCATTCGCTGAGAATGTCCTGAGCCTCGTCTACGATGAGCGCGTCGTATCTTAGCTCTGCGGGGATGCCGCCCATGTTTATGAAGGCCTCAGGGAGCTGCTGCCTGTAGAACGTCCTGACCCCTGCCGAATCGGAGGGCCGGGACTGGTCGGCATTCGGATATACGTGGTTGTACAGGAAGTTGTCTACATTGTCGTACGTTACTCCCCTCAGCGGGTTCGTCATCTCCAGATGCGTCTTTAAAAGCTTGTTGAAGCATAGGAAGAGCACAGAACATCCTTCCGACGACAACCTTCTTGCATGCTCTACGGCAACGACCGTCTTGCCTGAACCCGCGACGCCGCAAATAAGCAGGCGCCTGTTGTCCGCAAGGCTCCTAAGTAGCTCCAGCTGCCCCTTGGTGGCCCTGTTGATGCCCTCCATAGCCTCATCCAGCCGATCTTTCAGGGTCGGGACGTATCCGAAGTCGCCGGCCAGATACTTCAGCACCGAAGCCATGTCGATCTCGCCTTCGATTCTTGTGCCGGCAATTCCGTTCATCCTGATGCATTCCTTCGCGGCGAAATCATAGCAGCCTTCGATGAACGACGCCAGCTCGTCCAGGCCTCTCCTCTTGTCGAAGGTGATCTCCTCGTTGATATCGCCCCTCTTGAAGACCATCGGCTGGTCGGGGAAGATGACTCCCTTAGCAAACTGCACATTCCTGAGAGGTTCTGCTGTGAATGCGCTAAGGAAGCGGTCGCGCAGCGCATGCATGTTCTTTTTGACTTGCTCGTAAGGACCGTCCCCTCCGTAATGGCGCCTCCCCGTATGGTCGGTGTAGAACCATTCCCTGCCCACGCGGCTTATCAAGCCACCCTTGACCTCGAGGCATAGAATCCCCCTTCTTGATATGACGACATAGTCTATCTCCTTCTCCCCTCCGCAGTCGAAGGAAAGGGAATGCAGCACGTATCCCTTAATGCCCGATTCCTTGAGATGGTCGAAGACCTTCCTCTCGCTTTCCGAGCAGAACGTACCCTCGTTGATTTCCTGCGGCAGCATGACAGGCATGGCGGACCTCCGTTGCAGGTATTGCTCTCCGGCTTCCATATTCATACATTCCACGGCGGTAAGCCCTTACCTGCTGCCGTCCTGTTGGAAGGGGTGAAATCGGTCCCGTTTTCTGATATACATATGATAAGGCGTGGAGGTGATGTGCATGTCCAAAAGGGGCGGGATGACTGAGAGGCCGACCTTCTGGCCGGACCTTCTGGCCCTTATCCTCATCACTGCAATCGGAGGCCTCATGCACTTCGCCTGGGAGAGAGTCGAGGGGATTGGCGCACTCAGATGGACTGCCGTCCTGTTTCCTGTGAACGAGAGCAATTGGGAGCACGCGAAGATGGCGGCATGGCCCCTTCTTGCCTGGGCACTTATTGTGCTCATCAAGGATGGCTGGGCCAGGTTAAGAAGCTGGCTGATGCCTGCTGCGCTTTGCGTATGGAGCGCCTTCGCCGTCATGTTCGCAGTGCACTCCGCAATGCCGCATGCCTTCGGCGATCTGGGTTTCGTTAAATACTTCGGTTCTTTCGTCCTTGGCATCGCACACGGCATCATGTCCTTCAGGGTGGCTTACAGGTCAGCAAGCTCAGCTTCCTGGTGGCTCCCCGGGCTCGTGCTATTTTCGGCGATGTTCGCCATGCTGGTGGCATTTACATATTATCCTCCCCGCATGCCGCTGTTCATTGACTCGCCGACGGGATTGTACGGCATAATGAACTGACGCGGGGATAAGGGGCTGTTCTATTGCCGTCTTCTCCTGATACTTCTAGAGGCGCAGTGACTAATAAATGGGTTGTACTGGGTCTGTGCTCGCTAGCCAACTTCCTCGTTTACTTCCACCGGGTGACCCCGGCCGTCATGGTCAACGAGCTGATGGCAGAGTTCGGAGGCACCGCCGCTCTTATCGGCATCCTTTCATCGACCTACTTCTATGCATACACGGCCATGCAGATTCCGGTCGGTTATATGACAGACAGGCTCCCTCTAAGGCTTCTCATTGGCCTTGGTACGGTCCTGGCGGGCATAAGCTCGATCCTTTTCGGTGTGGCGGGCAACATGGGAACGGCCCTTCTTGCAAGGACGGTCACCGGTTTGGGCGTATCGGCGGTTCTCATACCCTCCTATAAGATACTGAGCGTCGCCTTCGGCGAGAAATTCATGATGGCAAACGGCATACTAATGGCAGCAGGCGCAGCCGGAACCCTAGGCGCATCAAGCCCTCTCGCCATGCTCATCGACGCCTACGGTTGGAGGTCCACTTTCTATATGATCGCAGGGGCGAGCTTTCTTGTGGGAGCCCTTTGCCTTGCATTGATTAAAGGGCCGTGGGACGGCCGCAACGAGGCATCAAGGAGGGCTGACAGGGGCGAGGTGGGCAAGGATGATGATGCGCTCGGGCACCTAAGGCATGCGCTTCTTCCCGGTACTGTAACCTTCTTCAAATACGGTCCGTTTGTGGCATACCAAGGCCTCTGGGGAGTGCCATTCCTAATGGCCTCATACTCGATGACGAAGGTGGCAGCAAGTCGGGTGATTTTCCTCCTTTCGCTAAGCACAATAGCCGGGGGCCTTCTCTTAGGACCTCTCATTTCCATGGCCAAGTTGGGACAGGGGAGCCTGCTTAAGGCGTCATCGGCGCTGTTTCTCATCTGCTGGGTGCCAATGGTGCTGGCACCGTCAGCTTCAGCCCTAGGGGGGATATATGTTTCCATGGCGGTCATGGGCGCAGCAGATATAATCGTCCTCATCTCGATAAACAACTACATAAGGCGTACAACTACGGAACAGGTGAGAGGGACTGTGTTGGGCATGACGAACATGATGACGCTGCTGGGTGGCGCCGTATACCAGCCAGTCATGGGACTCTTCGTGAACGGGGCTGCATCAGGCTACACTTACGCCTTCCTGCTTTGCATTGCAGGAGCTGCGATATCCCTTACTGCTGCGATGTTCCTCTCGAAGAAACTCTCGTAATCGGTTCATCGTCAAATGAAAGAGATGGGGCAGGCGTCCTAACACCTGTCACCATCTCATCAAGCCGTCCCTGTCCGGCATCCAATAATCTATGAGTGCATGCTGGCCTTACCTATACACCCTTAATGGCATCAAGCACCTTCAGCAACCGAATCCCCGGATCGTGCCCTTTCTATCTCAGCCCAGAACCTGACCCTTCCTTCCAGGTTCAAAGCACCGTATCCCATCGCGTGCATCTCCTGTACGGCCCTTACTATAGAAAGGCCAAGGCCGTATCTCCCATTGTTCCTGCTTCTAGCCTTATCGACCCGATAGAAGCTGTCCCAGATGTGCTCCAAGGCATCATCCGGTATGGGTTCGCCGTCGTTAACGACCTCAAGGACCCAGGGGCCGCCGGCATCGCCTTCCAAGACGCTGACGTCGATTCGTCCGCCCTCTGAGAGGTGTTCCGAGGCATTGTTCAGGAAATTGATGAGGACCTGTTCTGTGCGCCTCTCGTCTGCGCATGCCTCCGCCTCTTCGGGAAGATGCAGCCTTAGGCTTGCCGCAAGCTCAGGTTTGAAGCACCTGTCGGTGATTCTAATCACCATATCCGTCAATGAGAAGCACTTCCTGTCTAGCTTGGCGGCCCCGCTCTGATATTGGGAAAGCTCCAGAAGGTCTGCTACGAGCTTGTTCATCCTCTCTGCCTCGTCGACTATCACGCCGCTGTAGTAGTCCTTCTTATCCTCAGTTCCGGCGATGTTCATCCTTAAAGCCTCGGCGTATCCCTGGATCACGGAAATAGGGGTCCTGAGCTCGTGAGAAACGTTCGCGACGAATTCCTTTCTCATCCTGTCCAGCTGGCGCTCCCTCTCAAGCTCGCCTTCAAGCATGCTGTTTTTGAGCTTCAGGTCTCCGAGCGCTGCGCTCAGCTTCTCAGACAGTTCGTTTATGCTGGTGCCCAGCTGTCCCATCTCGTCCTGCTTGCTGGTCTCGCACTTCCTGGAGAAGTCCAGCTCGGATATATCCTTGGCGATGCTGCTCATCTCCACGAGCGGTTTCGTGAACTTCCTTGAGAAACCGACAGCCCAGATCACTGTGATCAGAAGCCCTAATGCAACCGCATAGAGGGTGAAGGTGTTGGCTACGGATGCGCCACGCTCTATGGAGCTCAGCATCACTCTTATGTCGAGCCAGCTTCCGTCGGATAGGAGCTTCTTCACGGCCATGTATCTTACCCCTAGCCTGATATCGTCCTGCAGCTCGAGTATGGAACCATCCTCAAGCTTTATGGAGTCAAGTATCAAGAAGGTAGGCGTCTTCTGAACAGGCACTGGCCTGTCGTCCGGCATCCTTCCGCCGAAAGGCTGGTCCATCACGCCGGTCCTTGTGAAATACCTCGGATTGCCGTCTGCGCCAATTATCGAGACAGAAAGGCTGTTCTTCCTTTCAGTCCCCTCCAGAAGGCCTGAAAGGCCGCTGTCGTCGTCAGATGCCTCCACAATGTCGGCAATCTTAGCCGCCTGGCTAGTCAGCATCCTCTTCTCAATGAAGATGTAGTACTCCTCCAAGAAAGTCCCATTCATGAGGATCATGATAGCCCCCATGAGCAGGACTATGCCTGTAATTGATAACAGAAGGCGCCTTCTTATGCTGGAGCCCGTCATCCGGACACCTCCAGCTTATAACCGAAGCCCCGGACGGTCTTGATCATCTTGCCGCCCTCGTCTCCGAGCTTCAGCCTCAGCCTTGCCATGTGCGTGTCGACAGTCCTTTCGTCGCCGTAGTATGTATAGCCCCATACGCTGGTGAGAAGCTGCCTTCTGCTGAACACCTGCCCGATATTGGAGGCGAGCATCATCAGCGTCTCGAACTCCTTGGGGGCAAGCTCCAGGCTCTGTCCCGCATAGCGCGCCTCGTGAGTTGCGGCATCTATCTCTAGCTGGCCTGCCTTAACCTGCCCTGCCTTGGCCGGAAGGGACCTCCTTAGAAGCGCCGCCACCCTAGCAAGAAGAAGCGCCAGGCTGAAAGGCTTCGTTATGTAGTCGTCTGCGCCTACCTCGAAGCCGTGCAGCTGGTCGAACTCCTCTACGCGGGCCGTAAGCATCAGTATGGGGATGCCGGAGAGCTTCCTTATCTCCCTGCAGACCGTCCACCCGTCATATGCTGGCATCATGACGTCGAGGATTATGAGGGAGAGGTCGGAGTTCTCCTCGAAGGCCTCAAGCGCCTTCTTCCCGTCCGGGGCTGTCACGGTCGCATAGCCCTGGCTCTTCAGGGCATCCTCCACAAGCCCCCTAATCCTTGCCTCATCCTCGGCGATTAGTATCTTGATCATACTCAATGCTTCCTTTCGTAGTGCCGCATACTTTACAGGCGTCCCCCGGAGGCCCTTCGCACATGATAATTGTAACGCATCAGACCCGGTATCTTCTCGGCCTCAGAGCCATTACGGCAAGCGTCGCGGCTATGAGTGCCAGAACGGTGGCTCCGGCCATGATGAGGCCTCCTGCTGTCATGACCTCTCCGGCTTGGGCATCCTGCTGCTGTGGCCTCAGGAAGTCCTCCCTGATGGACCATCTGAGCCCATCCGCAGGCAAATCGGTTTGAGGCTCGATTTGCTGCCCGGTCTGTGCTTCTGGTCGCGCTTCAGACAGGCCTTGCGGTGAGGCTTCGTTTGCGTCGCCGGGCGCCGCCCAGCTCCCCGGCCACTCCTGCATTCCAGGTGGCATCTGACCCCTCGGCTGCCCATCATCGGGAGAGAAGCCCCGCGGGCCGGCGCCGCCCGGCATCTGCATCATGCCGTCGGGCGGTATGGGCCTATCGGGGGCTGAGCCGAAGCGCGTCAGGTCGGCCTCCGCCAGGCCAAGCTCCGCAAGCCTTGCCCGGTCCTCATCGTCCAGGGCGCCAGACTGCGCCTTCTCCGCAAGCCCTGCAATCTCCTGCCGGCTTGCAGCGTCAAGTCCCGCGCCCGGCCGGTCCTGGGCCAACCCGGGCACCATTCCCGCCGGGAAATCAGCTCCGGGGAACCCTCCCTCGCCCCTTGCGCCCATGCCGGAAGAGGCAATGCCAAGCTCCTCGGCAGTGCGGGGAAGCTCCCCGTCCAGCTGCGATAGTATGCTCTGCCTCATTTCAGAGGCGAAATCAAGAAGCGCAGGCGACCTGCCGCTGCCGCCGCCGTTGAGGGAGGAGGCGAATTCAGAGACGGCCTTCTCCCCTTCGTCACCAAGGCCTATGTAAGGCGCGATGAGCTCCGATAGTTCGGCGGTCCTTAGGGCGAGGCGCTCCTCTGACATGAATCCGTCGACAACCTGCCTGAGATAGCCGTAATAGCTCTCGCGGTACGTCTCGTCCTCAAGCAGGCGCTCAAGAAGGGGCCTGTCGGAGAGCGCACCCTGGACAGGCTCATCTATGGCCACCGCAGCCCCGGTGTCCGTGCTCATGCGCGCGAAGCCGCCGAAAGACATGTTATAGTCCCAGCCGATCACGGTAAAGACCCCATCGTGCTGGTAAAGGTAGTAGTTGTGCTTCATCTGGCCCTGATAGCTGTCGAAATTGCCCAGTGCGGTGCTGACCGCGAAGTATCTTAGGGCGGCATCGACGTCCAGGACGTCCTCAAGCTCTCCGCCCTTGCCGTTCACTGCGGAGAGGAAGGCGATCAGCGCGGACTCGTCCTGCCTGCCGTCGGGAGTCTTCAGGTTCATGCCGGTGTAGTCCGAGGCGTCTGAGCTTATCCACTTGAGGTCCGAGCCTGTGCCGTCCGGCTTGTACAGGTCTCCCTTGTTATTTACGAAGTATCGTGCGATGAACTCGTCCTCGATAGCCTCGACTCCCAGGTAGAGCCCCCATGGCTTTCCGTTTATCGACAGGCTCACGAACACTCTTCCGGGGGTGGCAAGCCCCATCTCCTCCATCGCCGCGTAGGTGAGATACTCCCTCATATAGGATGGGTCGCTGTAGCAGTTGTTGAGGTTGAGCTTCTTGAGGCCCCATAGGCTCTGCTTCCTGACATACTCGTTGAAGTCCACCTTGAAGCTGAAGCGGGAGCTGGAGGAGCCTCCGCGGGAACCTGCGATGGAAAACAGGGATGAGTTGCCCTTGGTGCGCACCGCGACGTTGGTCACCCTGGTGCCGTCCACCGTTATGTCAGCAACATGGAACTCCTCCTGCATGGCGTTTGCCAGCATGTCCTCAAGCTCCGATTCCGGAAGTGTGATTTCTATCTGCACTACCTTGTCTTTTCCGAAGAGCCTGCCCACATACTCGGGATTGATGAGTGCAGCCCGCCCCCCGTCCCTTCCTACAAGAGAGAAGCCGACCATGAGCACCACGGCAAGCAGCGCCGCAAGGACGGCGCCCATCCTGGGGAAATCCGCCTTCATGACCGTACACCTCCGAATGCATCCGCCCTCATGCGGCATACTCCCCGTCGTAGCTGATGAGGGACACTCCCGTGACTCCTTCGATGGCTGCCAGCTCGTTCACGAAGCCAGTATCAGCCCCTTTGAGGCGGACATCGACAGCAAGCTCTATGCCTGAGGCGCCAACCGTCTTGGACTTAACGAGAAAGCGCCTGACGCATGAGCTCAAGGCCTTCTGCACGGTCGCTTCCGCAGCCTCGCTCTTCAGCTTAAGCACGAGCACATACGGGTTGTCGTACTTCGCCCTCCTTATGAAGAGCACGAGGACCAGCCCTATAGACAGCGACCCGAGGATGGCGATGGGGAAGAGCCCGGCGCCGCAGAGTATGCCGGCCCCAATGGACCAGAACAGGAAGACGATGTCCATGGGGTCCTTGACCGCCGTCCTGAACCTTACGATGGACAACGCCCCCACCATGCCCAGGGATAACACCACATTAGATGTAACGCCGAGGATAACAAGGGCCGTCATCATGCTCATGGCGATAAGGGACACGCTGAAGCTCCTGGAGAACATGACTCCGCTGTAGACCTTGCGGTACACGCTGTAGACGAAAAGGCCGATTAGGAAGGCTACGCCGATCGCCAGGAGTATGTCCAACGGCGAGAAGCTGGTCACTGACCGCTCGAGGAAGCTTGATTTGAAGATGTCGCTGAAGCTGATCGTCGAATTCATCTGATGCACCCCTTATCGCTCAATAGTCTGGCCTATGGAAAGAAGCCTGCCCATCACGAACTTGGACGAGGCCTGCCTGGACTTTCCTGGAAGCTGCAACGCCCGCTGGATGTATTCCGGAAGGAAGCCGTCGAACTTTACTTCCAGGACGTATACCCTGGGATCTATTGCCGGCACCGAGGCGAGGCGCGCATCGAACATGTCGAGCCCCGCCGGGGCCGTCCTTATGTCGGCATCTATCGTAATCCTGGTGTCTCCGCCGGGTGCGATGAAGGCCATGCGCCTATAATCGATGATCGCCTTCGGGGCAAGTAGCCGGGTGCGGCAGGCCAGGTAGAAATCTGTGAGAAGCGCATCGCCGGATGAAAGCAGCGCATCAAGCTCGCCCGAGATGACGCGCTGGGCGAACTGCCTGTCAAGGACCGAGGTGCGCTTCCCCGTTAGGCCCATCAGCTTCGCCTTGCGTTCAAGCTTTATAAAGGAGAAGTCGTCATTGTAGCACCTAAACCTGAATTTAACTCTGTTGTCGGTCCCTGCGAGGTTCTCCGCGAGGGCCGTATCCTGCATATCGTCGAAATATAGGCTCCGTACCTTGTACGTGCCGTCCGGGCCGCAGTTGGCGTCCTTCTCCATGAGGCACCTGAGCCTTACGGCAAGGACCTCAGCTTCGGGCCTGTTTATGAAGTACTTCAGCTCGTGCCTGGAAATGGAAAGTGGCATCCGGATCTCCTCCCATCGCTCTTCAACCACTATGATAGGGGCCTTATGTTACATCTGTGTGACGGATTTATTAACTGAATGTGAACAAAAAGCCGCCCCCATGGAGGGAGCGGCGGGAGGATGTCAGACCTGAGAGTGCTTAATGCAGGTTGCTCTTGTAGAGAAGCGGCATGTCCTGAACCTTGGCCTTCGCCGCCCAGTCAGTCGGAATCACGATCCAGTTTCCGATGGGTTTGGGTTCGAGCACAGCAGTCTGCTTTTCTATCCACTTCATTATGTAGTACCTAAGGTCCTTTATCGTGGAGGAGGTAACGTACTTCATAGCCTGGACCTCGGTCGCGTTCATGCCCGCGCCTGTAGTGAGGTGGGCTCCTCCGCCCTGTGCGCGGTATGAGTTGATGGCTACCGAGTACGTTTTGCCGAGGTCGAACGCACCGCCGTTGCTCATGCCTAGTATCGTGACCCTTGAGCCAGCAGGCTTGCTGACGTCGACTATGTAGTCGATGCCGGCCGCCGAGTCGTAGTTATAGTAGCGCGTGGCCTGCTCGGCAAGGCCGTTTGTGAGCTTCAGGGTCCCGTCGGCGTTCTTCGCGAACTTGATTATATGATCGTCTGCAGATTTCATCGTGTCGAACCATCCGGCGTATGAGAACTCGATGAAGTCCTTTATCTGCTTGCCGGTCATGTTCATCGTGTAGAGGAAGTTCTCGTACTTGTAAAGGTTGAACATGTCGCGCACGTACAGGGTACCGTCAACCGATGTGGGTATCTGGGCATCGGCCGAGAGCGGGGCGGCGAACGATATCTCAGCCTTGTTGAGGCCAAAAGAGTCGTCCCTTGTGAGCTCCAGCTGGATATTGTGGATGAGGTCTACGAAAGCGCTGTCACCGAACATGGAATCCCTCGTGGTTATGACGCCCGTCATCTTGCCTATCGGCCTTGATACATAGGCCTTAACGGCGTCGAACTGCTTCTGGAAGGCGGATACGAAAGCCTGGTCGACAGGGGTGCCGGCGATGTCTCTGACCTGAGCGTCGACCTTATCGACCTTGTAAAGGCCGGTCGCCTTGTCGAGGACGAGGTCCACCTTGGCCTGCGCGATGCTGCGGCAGGCGTTCTGGGCGCCCATTATTCGGACAGTCCGCCCGTCGGGGCCGGTCAAAGTCTCGTTGTACTTGTTGTGGTCATGGCCGATAAAGATGAAGTCGAAACCTGGCACGGTCATGGCGACGTACTTGGAACCGTTCTCGCCGTCGGTGGCTTTGCCGGTCCCCATGCCAGCATGGAATAGGCCTATAACCAGGTCTGGCTTCTCCTTCTCTCGCACTACCTTCATCCACTTCTGGGCGGAGGAGGCCATGTCCTCGAAGCGCATGCCGCTCCAGAACTGGGAAGGCAGCCAGTTGGGGATCCATGGGGTGACAAGGCCAATCACGGCTATGCGCACGCCTCCCCTTTCGATCATAGTGTAGGGCTTGAAGTAGGGTTCGCCGTTGCTTGCGCGTACGGCGTTGGCCGCAAGCATAGGCACGGGCATCTCCTTGACCATCTTGTCATATACCGGGTGGCCAGCCTCGATGTCGTGATTTCCCATGATAGTGGCATCAGGCTTCAAGTAAGTGAATATCTCGGTGAGAAGGTGAGTCGAGTTGAAATCCTCGAAGTTGTAGTAGTATACCGAGGGCTGGCCCTGCAGGTTGTCCCCGTTGTCGAGGTATACGACGTGCTGATCCGCCTTGGCCCTCTCCTGGGCAAGTATCGTGGACACCTGAGCGAGGGAGCCGTCCACGGCCTTGTCCGTTATGAAGTCGTAGGGGAAGAAGGAACCGTGGATGTCAGTGGTCTCTATGATCACGAGGCGCTGGGTGTCCGGCCTATTTGCGGATAGGACCGGCGCGATGCTTACCATAAGTGCTAGCGCTGCTGCTACAAGCAGGATTGGCAGTCTCTTCATGGCAATACCTCCCGAAAATGCTTGGTCCCCAGAAGCATTCTACAACCAAGAGGGGGGAGGTTATCAAGGAATCTGCCAATCACATCTGGTTGGCTGTATAGAAACGCACTATATGATTCGGTTAGAGCTCCGCTTCGTTATGCCAGGGGTGAAGAACCTAAAGAAGCTTCAATCGCCTCATTATGATTACTGCAATCAGGGTTAAGCCTGCAGCAAGGCTTGCCACCAGGGCGAAGGCCCCCTCCCCAGAAGCCCACTTCATCGGCAAGTTCATGCTGAAGAAGGCTGTCACGATAGCCGGCACTGCAAGCACTAGGGTGATGGAGGTCAGATACTTCATCACAACATTCAGGTTGTTATTGATAATCGAAGCGAAAGCATCCATGCTGCTTCCCATTATGTCGGAGTAGATGCCAGCCATGTCGGAAGCCTGCCTGCTTTCGATGATAATATCGTCCAAAAGGCGCAGAAGCGCTGCATCTTCCATGAAGATCGAAGAGGCGCGAAGCTTCTCGAGGGCCATCAGGTTTCCATTGACTGCCGTCCTCATGTAGACGAGAGATTTCTCGTTAGCCAAGAACTCGAATATCAAGGAGTTCTTCATAGCAAGGCCCAGCTTCTTCTCAAGCTCTGTGTTCTTCCTTTCGATGATTCTCAAGTCCCTGAGGAAGAGCTCAGTAGCCCTCAAGAGAAGCTGCAGCATCAGTCGCGGACCGCACGTCTCGCCCGGTAAGCTTACCGGTGCTGATGCGAAATCCTCCACGAGCTCAGTCTCATGACCTGAGATGGTTACCGTCGCCTTAGAAGTCACAGCGATGCCCACAGTAGTGACCTTCCAGTGCACATCTTCAATCTGCCTTCCTGTGCTTAGGTAGAACAGCCCGTACCTCTCCTCGGATTCATAGCGGGGGAGCTCGTAGTCGTCCAGGGCTGCCTTAAGGTGGGGGAGGGCGATTCCGTACTTCTCGCTCAGCCATCCGAGCTCGTCCTCGTTCGGGTTGATGGCCCTGACCCAGCATGCATCGTCAGACTGTGTCTCGACCCAGCTTCCGTTCTCCTGCCTGTACTTGATCAGCATGGTGCCGCCTCCTGTCCAGTCCCGGCATTCTACTTAATAAGCAGTCTATTACGGGAAAGGGGCGGGAATCCCTCCCGCCCCTTCTATGCCATTGCTATGCGCTACTTAGACTTAATCTCGGTCCAAGCCTGGTCATAGAGCTCGGTAGCTTCTGCAAGGTCGATGCCGAACTCGCTGCCTTCGAAGACGTTTCCGTCCGGGTAAGCTGCCTTGTTCTCCCTTACTTCCTCAGGCAGCAGCTCCTTGACGGCTGCGTTGGGAGTCGAGTATCCTACCGCCACTGCGTTTTTCAGGCCTACCTGGGCGTCAAGCATGAAGTCTATGAACTTGTGCGCCATGGCTGCATTCTTGGAATCCTTGGGGATGGCCATGTAGTCCACCCACACGCCGGTTCCCTCTTTGGGTATCACATACTTGAATTTTGGGTTCTCGCTTATTAGAAGGAACGCGTCGCCGGACCATGCCATGGACATAACCGCATCGCCTGCAAGAAGCGCATCCTTGTAGGCATCGATATCGTATGAGCGGACCATGGGCTTCTGGTTGATTAGGGCCTGCTTGGCCGCCTCTATCTGGACAGGATCGATGCTGTTCATGGAGAAGCCGAGCATCTTCAATGTCAGGCCTATGGTGTCTCTCATGCTGTCGAACATGATGACCTTGCCGAAGTACTTGAGGTTATGAAGGGCCCACCAGCTGTCCACGGGCTCTTCTACGAGCTCAGAGTTGTATAGGATGCCGACGGTGCCCCAGAAGTATGGGGCGGAGTATCTGTCCTCGGGGTCGCAGGAGAGCCCCTTGAACATCGGGTCGACGTTCGCGTAGTTGGGAAGCTCCTGTTTGTCAAGCGGAAGCAGCATACCCTGAGCTATCATCACCTGCAGCATGTAGGCGCTCGGGAAGATGACGTCATAACTGTTACCGCCCGCCTTGATCTTTGCGAGCATCTCCTCGTTGGTGGAGTAAGTCTCATAGATCACATCCACCTTGTTGGCCTTTTCGAACTCCTCGATGACCGCAGGGTCTATGTACTCCCCGAAGTTGTAGACGCTAAGCGTGGCTTTCTTGCCTATGAATCCCAGCTTATATGCGCCGAGGAGGCCTGCCGCCACTGCTACGACCAGCACAACTGCAATCAATAATGTTCTATTCTTCAAAGCTTACAGCACCTTCCATAAACCAAGTCCGGCAGGAATCCGCCTGCCGTTCACTTGAATTATATCAAATGTTTTGGATATATTCGCATACGAGCTTAAGGTAATGAAGGAGGGCGACCTTCATAGGCCGCCCTCCAGTGCTTCTGCACTAGTTCGACTTGATCTCGGTCCAGATCCTGTCATACAGCTCTGTTGCCTCTCTGATGTCTACCTGCACTTTGTTGTTCTCGAAGACGTTTCCGTCCGGATAGATGACCTTGTTGGTCCTTATCTCCTCAGGAAGCAGTTTCTGCCCTTCCAGGTTAGGCGTCGAGTAGCCTAGATACTGCGCAAGCTGCGCCGCTATCTCGGGCCTCAGGATGAAGTCGATGAACTTGTAGGCCTCATCCTTGTTCTTCGCGCTCTTGGGCACCGCCATTGAGTCGACCCAGACGTTGCTGCCCTCCTTGGGAAGGACGTACTTGAAGCCGGCGTTCTCCTGGATCACCTTGAAAGCGTCGCCGGACCATGCCATGGCCAGCAATGCGTCACCTGCAAGAAGCGGGTCCTCGTAGCCGTCGACGGTGTATGAATGCAGAAGGGCTTTCTGGGCGATGAGGACCTTCTTGGCCTCCTCAAGCTGGGCCGGATCGGTGCTGTTGAGGTCATATCCCAGCATCATCAGGGTTACACCGATTGTGTCCCTTACCGAGTCGAACATGATGATCTTTCCCGTGTACTTCGGGTCATGCATCGAAGTCCAGCTGTCGATGTCGGTGCCGATGGCCGCGGCATTGTAGAGAATGCCGATGGTTCCCCAGAAGTAGGGGATGGAGTACTTGTTGCCGGGATCGCTATCGAGGTTCGTGAACTGAGGGTCTAGGTTCTTGAAGTTGGGTATCTTATCAAGGTCGATTTCGGACAGCAGGTCCTGAGCGAGGAACACCTCCAGCATGTTGGTGCTAGGGATGACCACGTCGTAGTTCGTGCCTCCGGCCTTGAGCTTCGCCAAGAGCTCCTCGTTGGTGGAGTACACCTCGTATACGACCTTTATCTTCGTCTCCTTCTCGAAAGCCTCCAGGACTGCGGGATCCATGTAGTCGCCCCAGTTGTATATGTTCACCGTGGCTTGCTTGCCGCAACCTCCTAAAGCGACTATGGTTAATGCCAAAGCTAAAACCGCCGAAATCATCCTCGTCCTCATCTTCGCTATCGCCCTTCTTTCGTTGTCCTAGTCCATTATGGGAAGAATTATATACGAAACCCTGTACATGTAAAGCATAAATATCCTGGAAACGAAACTGGCCCTACCTCGACTTTATTTCAGTCCATGCCTTGTCATACTCGGCGGTGAACTCACCCAGGTCCTCGAATATCGCGCCATGCTCCCAGATGTCCCCGTCGGGATATGCCGCCTTGTCCTCTCTTACCTCCTCTGGCAGGAGTTTCAGCGCTTCGGCGTTAGCTGTCGAGTAGCCTACCGCAAGCGCGCAAGCTGCATTAACCTCAGGCCTCATCATATAGTCTATGAAGAGCTCCGCCTCGCGCTTGTGCTTGGACGACTTGGGGACAACCATGCAGTCGACCCAGACGTTTGTCCCCTCCTCAGGGATGGCATAGGCCAGGTTCTCGTGCTCGCCCATAAGAAGCACTGCGTCTCCCGACCAGCAAAGCGACAGAAGCGCCTCGCCGGAAGCCATCATATCCTTGTAGGCGTCCACCTCATATGATCGCACTAGAGGCTTCTGCTGTATGAGGGCCATCTTGGCTGCCTCCAGCTCGCCTGGGTCCTTGGTGTTCGGGGAATAGCCCAGCATGATGAGCGCTACGCCTATAGTATCCCTTGATGAGTCCAGCATCACTATGCGTCCTGCGTACCTGTCGTCCCAGAGCGCCCTCCAGCTCGAAATCCCCTCGGGTATCCTCTCCGAGTCGTAGACTATGCCCATGGTTCCCCAGAAGTAGGGTACGCTGTGCCTGTCTTCAGGGTCGAATGGCATGCTCTTGAAGCGGGGGTCGATGTTGGCGAAGTTCTTCATCGAGGGGAGGTCCAATTCATGCAGCATATCCTGCGAGACGAGCACTTCCACCATGTAGTCTGACGGGAACAGGACATCATAGTCCGTGCCTCCGGCCTTGAGCTTGGCAAGCATCTCCTCATTGGTAGCGAAGTTCTCGTAGTTCACCTTTATCCCGAATTCCTCCTCGAAGCCCTTTAAGACCTCGGGGTCGATGTAATCGCTCCAGTTGTATACGTTAAGCTTGGGATAATACCCCAGCTTGTTGGCTTTCTCGCCTCCGCAGCCTGCCAGGGCTGCCATGACGAGGAACGATGCCAGCAAGAATGCATACTTTCTCACTGCACAATCCCCCTTCTCATATTGGGGCGCATTCAGACCGCCCCTACTTCTCCACCTTCTTCTTGTCCCTTGCCTGCAGTACCAGCAGAAGGGCCAGAATCGTCACGAAGATTATCGTTGTAAGCGCGTTGATCTTGGGAGTCACTCCCACCTTTGTCATGGAGTAGATCTTGATTGCGAGGGTGTTGACCCCGGAGCCGGTCGTAAAGAAGCTGATGAGGAAGTCGTCCAGCGAAAGGGTGAACGACAGCAGCATCCCAGTCAGCACTCCGGGCATTATCTCCGGCAGTATCACCTTCCAGAAGGCCTGCGAAGGGGTTGCGCCCAGGTCCATTGCAGCCTCCTCAAGGTTAGGGTTCAGCTGGTATAGCTTCGGGAGCACAGCTATGACAACGAAGGGCACGCAGAAAGTTATGTGCGAAAGCACGATGCTCCAGAAGCCGAGAGGCAGGCCGATTCCTACGAACAGCGCAAGCAGCGACACGCCTATCACTATCTCGGGGTACGTCACCGGAAGGTAGGTCATGTTCACCATGAAGCTCTTCACCTTTGGCTTCATGGCATAGATGCCTATTGCGGCCATTGTGCCCAGCACCGTGGCGGAAAACGACGAGATCACAGCTATGAGAAGCGTGTTTCTGAGCGCATCCATGATGCTTCTGTCCTGGAAGAGCTCAGTGTACCATCTGAGGGTGAAGCCCTCCCAGTTGCCCCTGTACCTAGAGTCGTTGAAGGAGTACACGATCAGAAGCACTATGGGAAGGTACATGAAGATATATACCAAACCGGCATATGCCCACTTGCCGAACCTCTTTACCATAGCATCTCACTCTCCTCGCTCCTGTAACGGGAGGATATGAGGGTCATGATGAGCACCATGAGGATCATGACAGTGGATATGGCAGAGCCAAACTGCCAATTCCTTGCAGACAGGAACTGGTTTTGGATGAGGTTTCCGAGCATCATCGTCTGCCCGCCGCCTAGGAGGTCGGAGATAATGAATGTCGAGAGCGCAGGCATGAACACCATAATGATCCCTGAGACTATGCCCGGGAAGCTCAGCGGCAGCACTACTTTTACGAATGTCTGGGTGGGGTTGGCTCCAAGGTCGTTGGCTGCGTCGATATGCCCCTGGTCCATCTTCACGAGTACAGAGTATATGGGAAGGACCATGAAGGGGAGGAAGTTGTATACCATGCCGACGAGCACAGCCCCCTCCGTATAAAGAAGCTTAAGCGGCTCGTTTATCAATCCGATGGACATTAGCACCTGATTGAAGAAGCCGTTCTCCCGCAGAAGGCCCATCCAGGCATATGTCCTGAGAAGGAAGTTAGTCCAAAGCGGCAGCACGAAAAGCATGACCATGAAGTTTCTCGCCCTGTCTCCCGCCCTCGAAATAATCCACGCCATGGGATAGCCTATGAGAAGGGTGAGGCCTGTGGACGCCACCGCCAGCACAATTGAGCGCCAGAGCACCTTGAGGTATATCGGCTGGAAGAATTTTACATAGTTTTCAGTCGTGAACTTGAAGACAATATCGCCGTAGGGCGTACGCTCGCAGAAGCTGTACACCAGGATGATAATGAGCGGGACTATGCTGAAGATTATGGTCCAGAGAATGTATGGCAGCGCAAGCGTCCTCTTCTTGTCCATCGCTAGCGCACCTCCGTCCCGTCGGGCTCATCAGCCCCTGCCCCGTAGCGTATGACCATGGGCGAGAACATATCCAGCGGCTCATCGGTCCTTAAGACCCAAGTTCGCTTAATGTCCTCCGAATAGACATTGGTGATGTGTCTGCCCTTCGATGTTGTGTGAAGCTTGGGGACGGCGTCCAAAGTTCCGCTTCCGTCCTTCACATAGTCCTCGCTGTCCTGGGTTATCCAAAGCTCTCCTTCTACCTTAATTGCGCCTTGGGTTATAACCGCAGGGAGCATGCAGTCCGGGCTCACCTTCATGATATGTATCGAATCAGGAGTGAAGTCTATTCCCATCCTGGAGCCAATTTCGGCATTCTTCGTGTTCTGGACAATCCAGTCGTAACCGGAATCGTCTCGGACCACAATCTCGTAATGGACACCCTTGAAGACGACGCTCTCCACTACGCCATTTGCCATTCCGTCGTGCTCCTTGACCATCTCCAGGTCCTCGGGGCGGACCAGGATCTCTATGAATTCATCCTGGCCGAAGCCTTCGTCGACACAGTCCCACAGCTGACCGATGCACTCTACATTGCAGCCTCCGCGCATGACTCCGTAGAGCATGTTGGCTTCACCAATGAAGTCGGCCACATAGTGGTTTACCGGCTCGTTGTATATGTTTATCGCGGTGTCGTCCTGCTGGATGACTCCGTCCTTCATTACTATTACCCTGTCGGACATGGTTAGAGCTTCCTCCTGGTCGTGAGTGACATAGAGGAAGGTGATGCCCAGGCGTTGCTGCATGCGCTTCAGCTCAAGCTGCATGTCCTTTCTGAGCTGAAGGTCCAATGCGCCGAGGGGCTCGTCTAGAAGGAGGACCTGTGGCTCGTTCACCAGCGCCCTTGCGATAGCCACCCTCTGCTGCTGGCCTCCGGACAGAAACTGCACCTTGCGGCGCTCGAAGCCTTCGAGGTTCACCAGCTTCAGCATTGCCTTGACCTTCTGCCTGATCTCGTCCTTGGAGACGTTCTTAAGCTTGAGGCCGAAGGCGATGTTGTCGAAGATATTTAGGTGAGGGAAGAGCGCATATTTCTGGAAGACTGTGTTGAGCTTCCTCTTGTATGGGGGGACATCGGTGACGTCCACGCCGTCGAAGAAGACTTTTCCCGACGTGGGCGTGAGAAACCCCCCGAGTATGCGGAGCATGGTGGACTTCCCGCATCCGGAGGGCCCTAAGAGCGTTACGAATTCCTTCTCCCTGATCTTCAGGTTGATGCCGGCAAGCGCCTCGGCATCCTCGAATTTCATAGATACGTCCCTAAGCTCCAGGATGTACCTTTCCATATAGCATCATAACCCTCCATCCGGCGGCATATCCGCTAAGAGAGACCATCTCTCCTATTTTTAAGAATCGAATTAAAGAATGAAGTAAATGAAGGTAAATGTCAATACTTGCTAGGATATTGTTAATTGACGCCTTTACTTGGGGTTATGCTGCATTTGCCACCTTACGGGAGTATTAGTGCTTAAGCTCGTGCCGGTCGTGCACCAGCATGAGAGGAATTGGCCCTGACCAACCGGTAAGGGTGGAAAGCCAAAGGTTGCCGTGCTGCATTGCTGAATGAACAATTATCTGCACGTACGGCGGCTTTCCTACGAGGCCTAGCTCACCTTTGAAGTGGAAGTGCCCCTCGAGCCTTGCGCTCATGATCTCTTGAGACGTGGCCTTCTCCTTGACGACATAAGCCATCTGCACGATCGCATTGCCCTCGGAGGGACTAGTTACCTCCTTAACAGCAACGGACGCCTCTATGTTCATCCCACCTTGCCTGACATGCCAAAGCGCGCTCGAGTCGTATGTGAGCCCTTTCAGCACCATCCTTATGAGCTTGAGATCCCTCTGATTGTCCTCTGCCACCCATGTGCACCCCCTTTATGATGCAAAGCCCCCTGGAGGCTTAGGCCTTCGCAGGGGGCGTTTCTTCCGATGCGGGCTGTCTGCGCCCCTTACTTGGAGGAAGCTATGAGCTCCTGTATCTGGGCTATGGACCTTTCGCCGTACTTCCTCTTCCTTGCGGTCTGGGCGATGAAGACTACGGCGATTAGGACCAAGCCGACGCCGTTGATAAGATACTCGCCCGTCATGCTGTAGAAGAAGTCCTTCGCTGCGATTATATTGTCCGCAATCGATGGGATGAACTCGAAGATCTCGGCTATGCCGTGGAAGAACTGCGAGCCGCCTATCATAGCGAGTCCGCCGATGATCGATATGACCCTCTCCCACCAGGGCGATATCGTCCTAAGCCAACCCTGCACGCCCACTGCGATGAACATCATGCCGAGGAAGGCTGTTATCAGGTTGAAAATCGTCACAAATGAGAAGAAGCTCTGGTTGATCATGAGGAGGTTTGTGTTATAGACGAAGCAGTACGGCACCATGAAGGCCGCAATCGAAAGCTTCGTCGCGTTGACGCCCGTCTTGAAGGGGTCTGCCTTAGCGATGCCTGCTCCTGCGAAAGCCGCAAGCGCCACCGGCGGGGTGACATCTGCGATGATGCCGAAGTAGAACACGAACAGGTGGGCTGCAAGCGCCTGGTCCCTAGCGATGAGGCCGATGATAGCCGGCGCCGCGATGGTGGACGTGATGACGTAGTTTGCCGTAGTAGGCACGCCCATGCCCAGGATTATCGATGTGATCATCGTGAAGAACATCGTCAGGAGCAGCTGGTTGTTGGCGAGCTCAACAAGGCCGGTTCCCAACTTCAGGCCCAGGCCGGTCATCGTGACGACGCCTACTATCATACCGGCGGAAGCACAAGCCACTGCGACTCCGAGAGCTCCTCTGGAGCCATCGACTATTGCTTGCAGCAGCTTTGTGAAGTGTATCCTGGGCTCTCCTCCTATGGCGTTCACGATGAAGAAGGAGGCGATTGCTAGGAAAGACGCCTTCGCCAGGTCGCTGTAGACTGCGTAGACGACGCCGAAGGTAATTATCGGGAGGATTATCCTTCCCCAGTCGGTCAGGAATTTCACCGCGGCAGACTCAGGGTTGGCCTTACCCAACGCGTACACTACGAGGAAATATAGGGCGACTGGCACTAGCGCGACCAGAAGCAGCGACAATACTGGAAGCTTCACGAAGACGTTCGCAACGTAAAGCGCGGCGATTATCGCTATCACTATGCCAGTCACTGTCTGGAATGACTTGCTCTCCCACTTGCCGACTTCCTTCCAGTTGATGGAATAGTCGCGCTTGAAGCAGCCGGCCACAACAGAGAGGATTATGGCGTAAAGCGCCGCCTTCATCGCCGACACGCCCGTGGAAAGGAAGAAGACGATTGCAATTACCGGAAGCAGGAGCTGTGCCTGCGAGCGCAGAAGGTTCAGTATCTTCGGCATCTGGTCTTTGGGAAGACCCTTAAGGCCCATCTTCTTTGCCTCGAAGTGGACTCCCAGGAAGACGCCTGTGAAGTACAGTATAGCGGGGATGACGGCCGCCTTGGCGATCGTCGCATATGGGACCCCTAGGAACTCGCTCATCAGGAAGGCTGCGGCACCCATGACTGGGGGCATTATCTGCCCGCCCGTAGATGCGCTGGCCTCTACCGCGCCTGCGAACTCACCTCTGTAACCCAGGCTCTTCATCATCGGGATGGTGAAGCTGCCCGTGCCGACTACGTTTGCGACTGAGCTGCCGGAGATCGTTCCCTGAAGCGCTGAGGAGATGACTGCGACCTTGGCGGGGCCCCCGACCGCCGCTCCTGCGATGGAGTTGCCGAAATCGATGAAGAACTTGCCGATTCCGGTCTTCTCAAGGAAGGAGCCGAACATGATGAACAGGAAGATGAACGTGGACGATACCCCCAGCGGCACGCCCAGTATACCTTCCCCGGTGTAAAGCATGTAGGAGGTGAGCCTTTCAAAGCGCACACCCCTATGCCTCAGGAAGCCCGGCATCTGCTTTCCGAAGTAGGCATAGAGAAGGAAGGTGCACACCACGATTAGAATCGGAAGGCCGACGACCCTTCTTGCTGCCTCTAGTACCAACAGGATAGCAAGGGATGCCATTATCACATCGTAAGTATTGTTCATTCCCGAGCGTATGACCAGCTGGTCGTACTGGCTTATGTAGTAGGCAGTGATGCTCACGCCGATTAGGGAAAGCACCGCGTCGAACCAGGAGAACTTGCCCCTTAGCTTGGGAGATGCCGGATACAGCAGGAACACGAGAGAAAGCACGAACCCTAGGTGGATTATCCTCTGAAGAGGCGATTCACCTACGAAGGCCGTGTAAAGCTGCCATGTACCCCATATGAACAGCATCACCGTTATTATCTTGGTAAGCAGCGGTCCGGTCTTTCTTGTGGCGGATTCCTTGTCGTACTTGGCCAACAACTCCTCTACATCGACCGGAGCGTCGTCCACCTGGGCCTTTCTGATGTCAGCTGAAGACACTAGAGCCTACCCCCTTATCGCTGTGGTTCTTATTGGATAATCCTGAACAGGAGGCGCCTTCCGGGTCCCGCCTCTTTCACGAAGTCGACCAGGAAGCCGTCCATCTCCAGGAAATGTCTCTCGTTTTCGGTCTGGACGCCTATCTCGAAGCTCTCCATCCGCCGGTCCATGTCGTAGTACCTGATGTACTCCGGGGTCATCTCAATCTTCGCGCCGGGATCCGGCTCGGAGGGAAAACCCCATCCCATGTCGGCGAAATGGGTCTCATACACCCTGAACTCGTAGTCCTCTGTTATCTCGAAGAAGTCCGTCCAGTCGCTGAGCTGCACTGAATGCTCGAATGTGGTGCTGAACCTGTCTCCGGGGGATACCTTCCTTTTGAAGATCACCTCCCCGTTGTCAAGCGCTACTACCTCGAAGTACATGTCCCTGCCTGCTCCAGCCTTTATCAGAACCGCGAGCGCGGAAAGGAGCAACAGTATCCCTATACATATTAACCCAAAGATGCGCCTTCTTGCCATAGTACCATTATAGAACAAAGGAGGCACTCTTCGTGAGTGCCTCCCAGCTGTTGAAGTATCGGTGCCTCTAGCTTACTTTATGAGGCCCTTCTCCTTGTAGTACTGCACCGCGCCGGGATGCAGCGGGCAGCCGAGGCCGTCGATGGCTTCGGCGAGTACTATTGAGGATCCCTTCGCGTGGCCGGCCGCGATGTCGGCGGTCTTCTCGAAGAGGGTCTTGGTTATTGCGTAGACAACGGTGTTGCTGAGCTTGGTGTTAGCCACGAGTATGGCCATGACCGCCACCGTCTTTGCGGATTCAGCCTGGTTTGCGCCGTATGCCCTTGCGGGGATAGTTGTTCCTGCCATGAAGGGCAGCTTCTTCTGAAGCTCTGCTATCTTGGCGTCTTCAATGGTCAGAATCCTGATCTTGTGGGTAACAGCGGTCTCGGTGATCGCCGCAGTGGGAACGCCGCCGGTCACGAAGAAGGCGTCAAGCCCGCCGTCCTTGAACTTTGCCGAGGCCTGGGCGAAGCTGCTGTACTCGTACTTGGTGTCCTTCTTGTAGTCCATGCCGTATACTGCGAACAGCTGGCCGGCGTTGACTTCGGTGCCGGAGCCTAGGTCGCCGACGGAGACTCTCTTGCCCTTGAGGTCGGTGAAGGTCTTGATGTCGGAGTCGGCCCTGACTACGATCTGAAGGGGCTCCGGATAGAGGTTGGAGATGGCACCGATGCCCTTGAAGGCGTTTCCGGCGAACTGGCTGCCCTCGGCACCGTTGTACATGAAGTACGCGGTGTCGTTCTGGACTATCGCGAGGTCATAGTCGCCGGCCTTGATGCCGTTTAGGTTGGCAATCGAGGCTCCGGTTGATACGGCGTTCATGTTGATGTCCGTGTTGTACTTGTTGATGACGCCTGCGATCACGCCGCCGAGCGGGAAGTAGGTTCCCGCGACACCGCCGGTTCCGAGCGACAGGTCGGTCTTCGCCATGGCAACCAGGGACAATGACATGATAACCGCGAGTCCGATAAGCAGTGCTCTCTTCATTATATTCCTCCTTCGATAATTGGGATTTGCGACACTATCCTAATAATAAAGATACCATAAGGTATTTTCTTCGCAATACTTGATAATCCTTCCAGCGGAGGCGCGTTATTCCCCTTCTGGCACCTTCACGCTGATGATGACGCCTTTGTTGGCAGAATGTTCCTGTGGGCGCGGAGCTTTCGATTCTTCGATATAGTTCGACATATGTGAAGGTTTGGATTAAAATATGGCTGGCTTCATAAGACTTAGATACAAAGCAGGGGGGAATCCGAATTGCTCAGCATACAGGCTCTGTCGAAAAGCTACAGCAAGAACAAGGTTAAGGCGGTTGACGGGCTTAACCTTGAAGTGAAGGCCGGAGAGATATATGGCTTCCTGGGTCCCAACGGGGCGGGCAAGACCACCACGATCAAGATGATAGTGGGGCTTCTCAGGCCGGATGAGGGCACCATAGTGGTAAACGGCCACGATGTGATGAAGGATCCCGTTGCAGCCAAAGCCTCCATAGCCTTCGTGCCCGATACACCGGAGCTGTTCGACAAGCTGACTGGCGTCGACTACCTGAACTTCATGGGCGACATATACGGTGTAAGCACTGAGGACAGGAGGAAGCGCGCGAAGAAGCTCCTGTCTAT
This sequence comes from uncultured Clostridia bacterium, assembly GCA_964545975.1. Taxonomy (GTDB): domain Bacteria; phylum Bacillota; class DTU025; order DTU025; family MWDF01; genus MWDF01. The sequence goes on from CAZJHY010000012.1 coordinate 53,571, forward strand.
GTTCGACCTGGAAGCTGCAGCAGGCGACCTGATCTCGTCCTACTCGCACGGCATGAGGCAGAAGATGGCCCTTACCGGCGCGTTGTTATCACAACCCAAGGTCATGATACTGGACGAGCCGATGGTAGGGCTCGACCCGAAGTCCGCGCACCTCTTCAAGGAGCTCATGAACGAGCACTGCGCTGAGGGCGGGACTGTCTTCTTCTCGACTCACGTGCTCGATGTGGCCGAGAGGCTCTGCCACAGGGTGGGGATAATCAAGGGAGGGAAGCTCATAGCAGAAGGCACCATGGACCAGCTTAAGTCCAATATGCAGGGAAGCTCGGGCGAATCGCTCGAGAAGATCTTCCTTGAGCTGACGGAGAGATGAAGATGGATTCAGGAAGGCAATACTTTTCTCTGGTCAAAGCCCTTCTGAAGATTAACTTCAGCGTGGGCTACTGGAAGGCTAACCTCAGGAAGATAAACGCCAAGGTAGTGGGCCAAGCGGCGATAGGGATGATCGCGCTGGCAGTGCTGGGCGTGTATGAGGTCATGTTCGTGTTCCTCATGCGCGACATCTATCCGAAGCTTGCGATGATGGGCCAGCAGAGCTCGATGCTCACCCTTGGCATATCGATGAGCCAGATCATGGTCCTCATATTCGGCATGTTCTACGTCATCGCTGCCTTCTACTACTCGAAGGGTACGGATCAGCTGATGGCAATGCCCATGAAGCCGGCAACCGTGCTCATGTCGAAGTTCACAGTGGTGCTGGTGAATGAGTACATGACTGAGCTGGTTATACTGGGCCCGGTCTTCGGCGTATATGGCGCGATGTCCGGTGCTGGAGCCGGCTACTGGGTCATGTGCCTGCTCATATTCTTCATCGCCCCGCTTCTGCCGCTTGCGATCTCATCTCTTCTTGCCATGCTGCTCGCTGGCGTGATAGCAAGGGGCAAGAACAAGACGGTCATGAACATACTGGGCATATTCATCTTCATGGCGGTCTACTTCGGCTTCCAGTACTTCGTCCTGTTCAAGATGCCGCAGGACGAGGCCAACGTCATGCAGTTTCTAGCTACTATGAACTATAACCTGGCCCTTGCGGCGTCGAAGAATTTCCCGCCAAGCTTCTGGGCCACTCTTGCGGTAGCCGAGAACTTCAATGCAATAGGACTAAGGTACTTCGCGATGTTCTTAGGCGTCTCTATAGTAGGCGTAGCAGCCATGGGCTTCATTGGCTCCCGGTATTACTATGGAGTGCTTATGAGCGGAGGGGAGACCTCTGCGAAGAGGAGGACTGTGGTAGATGACGGCATGTGGGAGAAGCTCAGCCAGGGAGATCCGCTTGCCACAATCGCGGCAAAGGACCACAAGGTGCTCCTTCGCACATCATCATACCTTATGAACTGCGGCACGCTTCCTCTCATTTGGCCGGGATTGCTCCTAATGTACTCGCTCTTTGGGAGGAACATTGCCTCCAACGCCCCCGAAGACCAGCTGATACAGTTTTTGACCACGATTAACGTGCCCTGGATCAAGACGATCGGGTTGATGCTGCTTACCCAGATGGTGACTACGGGCTCCATGATAGGGGCGACGGGCTTCTCCAGGGAGGGGCACTCGCTGGCAATAACCAAGGCCCTTCCAATAAGCGGAAGAAATGTCGTTCTCGCGAAGATCAGATATGCGATCCTGTTCCAGCTTGTTACCAGCATACCGATGATGGCGGTGGGGCAGTACTTATTCAAGCTGCCGGCCGGATATGCCCTGATTGCCTTGCTCGTCGGCCATATAGGGGGCCTGTGGTCCATCTTCGGCGGGATACTTATCGACGTCATGAGGCCGTATCTGAACTGGACAGATCCCACTAGGGCCGTGAAGCAGAACATCAACGCCGTCGTTCCGATGTTCGGAGGGTGGGGTATCCTCTTCGCCCAGGGCTACGCCGCCTACAGGATGTACCTTGCAGGCTGGAGCGGCTGGCTCCCGATCGGAGCAATAGCGGCTTTCAACGTCCTGTTCGCCGGGGCGACCTTCGCAGCGCTGATGGCTAACGCTGAGAAGCGATACAACATGATAGAGCTGTAAGATGCAAAGGAATGTATACTTGTCCCTAGGGACGAACCTAGGCGATAGGGCGGAAAACCTGAGAAGGGCGGTATCCGAGCTTGAAAGCCAGCTCGGGACCGTCCTTTGTCTTTCTGCCGCCTATGAGACCGAACCTTGGGGCTTTGTCGAGCAGCCGGCCTTCCTTAACATGTGCGCGAAGCTCAGAAGCGATAAAAGCCCCGAGGACATCCTGAAGGCGGTCAAGGACATCGAGCTCAGGATGGGAAGGCAGAAGTCTGTCAGATGGGGGCCGAGGCTCATAGATATCGACGTCCTGAAGGTAGGAAGGCTTGCAAGGGAATCAGGCGAGCTCCAGCTTCCTCACCCGAGGATGTGGGAGAGAGCCTTCGTGGCGGTGCCGCTTGCCGAAATCGCCCCCAGGATGAGGGTCCCCGGCGGGAAGAGCTTGGCAAGTCTGGCAAGGCAACTGGATCCTGAGAAAAAGGTGATCAAGTCGTTGGAAGCAGGGAACTTCATCTGAACATGTGATTAAATGGGTCCATTATGTTGAAGTATTGGTTGATCTCTCCGTTACCCAATCAATATCCAGTGATAGGAGCAAGATTTGGTCTCTGAACTGATCGTCTTCTTCGAGCACGAACTCAATGTTCTGCTTGCATCAATGCTTCCCATCGTCGAGGTTAGAGGGGCCATCCCCATTGGCCTCGCCTTCGGCATGAATGTATATCACGCAGCTGCAATCGCCTATATCGGCAGCATCCTTCCCGCACCGGTGATAGTCCTTGCCGGAAGGAAGGCGGTGGAGGTTATCTCTAGATGGGAGCCGATAAGAAGGCTTACCCAGCACATAGTCTCCAGGACCACCGGCAGATATGAGGTCGCCTACAACAAATACGGGTCATGGGCGCTGCTGCTATTCGTAGCCATCCCCCTGCCAGGAACGGGGGTATGGTCGGGGAGCCTGATTGCATCCGTCCTGAGGTTGAGGTTGAAATGGGCTTTGTTAGCGATACTGGCCGGTAATGCAATCGCCACCATAATCATTGCGGCTTCAGGTTATGGGGTACAGCGAATGCTTAACTAGAGAAAGCAGAAGCGGCAAGGTTCAGATTGACAGGCTAGCCGGGCTGTTATTCCCATATAGACAGAAAGGACTGCCTGGGTATCAGATACAGGCAGTCCATACCTTAAATCCAATATCCCTACAGCTTCTTGTAGGTCTCTATGGAACCGATATCCACGAAAGCCCCTTCCGGCACATATCCCATGACATCGGTCCTTCCCATAAGCCAGCCGATGATCTTCCCGAGCGCATCCTTCGGATTGCCCACCAACAGGTACTCATCAATCCAGGGGAGGTCTTCCTTCCTGAAGATGTAGGTCGCATAAGCTGCAAAGTCGGATCTCGGGTGCTCAGGCTTCTCCTCGAAGCCTACGATCTTCCCTGATGCATCGAGTTCAGCCACGCCCAACCTCCTCAAATACTCCGGGTCAAGCACCTTCTGTACTATTACGCAGCACTTCCCGCATCTGCTGTAAGAATCTATGAATCCCTTCAGGCTGAATGTGAAGTGGCTGTCGCCGGCTATGACCAGCACGTCATCGTCATATCCCATCTTGGAGATCGCAAGCGCCATGTCCGTGATGGCGCCCAGCGCACCTTCAGGGGAAGTCACCCCGTTGCTGATAAGATTCAAGGCGCAGCCCTTGTCGCAGGCGTAGCCCTCAAGAGCAGCGCTATAATCCCCGTAGTGCGTCTCGTTCGAGATAAGAGTGATGTCCTTGATGCCTGATGATACAAGGTTGTCAATAATGTTAAGCACCAGCGGCCTTCCGTTCACCGGAAGAAGCGGCTTGGGTGTGGTAAGCGTAATCGGGTACATCCTCTTACCGAAGCCAGCGCAAAGAATAAGCGCTTTCATTTAAACCTCCAGCACATCCTATATATCTATATTGTATATCAGATGGAGGGAGCGATAAAGCGGCTTGGATTCCATTAAGTCAAACGCTGCTCAATCCCGCACAATAAGCAACCAGATTGTGGATGGATGCCAACCATTTCTCAGTCAACCATGCAAATCAGGCCCTCTTTGGAGATAATACCAGGCTGATTGCAACTAGTTCACGCCATGGCGGGCACTAATAAAAGGACCTATGCAGAAATGCACACCGGCAGGGCTTCCAGATGCGATCATCCGAGCAGTTGAGCCATTATAAAATATTGGTCTTCTAAACAGGCTTTTTCAATGTAGGCAGAGGAGGGTAAAGCAGGGAGGAAACTGGCCAGAAAGATTGATGGCCTGCTCTCGCCGGAAGAAAAGTATAGTGGTTAAATGGTTCCATGAAGGAAATGAAGAGGAGATGTTAGAAGAACAGAGGCAATAAAAAGGAGATTGGGGGGAATGACACCTTGGCGATTAGGTCAGGAACGGCATCATATGCAGGTAGATTATGAAGGAGGTGGCACTTTGAAGGTCGTAAGGATCTGCCTTTCTCTGATAATACTGCTCTCGTTGATAAGCTATGCAGGCTGCGGCAAGGAGTACTATTTCAGCTTCAAGGACAATCAGAGCCTGACGGACGGGGAACACGATTGGAACGCCTACGGAGACGGGACCGCCCAATTCTATTGGAACGGAGTTGCGCTGGACAATAAGTGGATAGTCTGTCCGTTCGCCTTCAGAGGCGATGTCACCATCAACATCACGTATGAACTTGACGTCTCCGATATGGAGCAGATAAGGTTCTTCTTCCTCATTTCAAGCGACCCTGAATATCCCTGCGACAGCTACCACGGGGGGGCAGTGCTGGCAGGAAATCCGTTGCTACAGGATGCGATCATTGCGGAGAAGCACTACTCTAGTGATAACGTGAACGGTTACTGGTCCGGGGCTATTCCAGGGCTCGATAAGGATGGCGAAAATGTGCTTCAGATCACCAAGAGGGGAGACCGTTACAGATTCAAGCTGAACGGCGAGCTGCTTTCCGACTATGTCGCTCAAATGTACTTCCCCAGCTGGTTCTATATCCAGATCAAGGGGGAGATTGAGGACGGCACGTACGGCGGCGCCCTTGTCGTAAAGGAAGTGTCGATAACATATACGGGGGATATACAGGAGATATAGGCTGAGCGGCTTAAGCTTCCTGAAGTATGACGATGAACAAACGAGTATCCCTCGGACAATAGTGGCGGCGGTTCTCATCCTGAGAGCAGGATGCATGAAGACGTAGAGATTCAGTCAGCTGCATCATCAGCATGAAGAGCATCAAGGCTTGGTGCGGCCGGGTGCTACTCCGAGAAGGCATGTGCAGCAAGGGTGCGGATTGGCAGGAATAGGGAACCCCGGCGGCAGGCCGGGGTTCCCTTCTTGCTGTCTTCGTCCGGTCCGGCATCAACAGGTCGTCCACCCTGAATACCGATCAAGCGAAGCTTGTTGATTGAGCAACTGCCCTAATCCCTCTATCTTTCGATTAGCACCGCGATGCCCATCCCGCCTCCAATGCAGAGGCTTGCTAGGCCCTTCCTGTTGCCGCGCTTCTCCATCTCATGAAGCAGCGTCACGATTATCCTCGCACCAGATGCACCGACAGGGTGCCCGAGAGCTATCGCTCCGCCGTTAACATTCACGATTGAGGGGTCCACGCCGCCGAACTCCTTTTTAAGGCCCTTCATCACTGCAAGCGACTGCGCAGCGAAGGCCTCATTAAGCTCAACGAGCTCCACATCCTTAAGGTTCCAGCCTGACTTCGCCAGCGCCCTGCCGATTGCAGGAACCGGGCCGAAGCCCATTACCTTGGGGTCTACTCCTGCGGAGCCGTAGGATACGAGCTTAGCCAGGACCTTGAGGCTATGCTCCTTGGCGTAGTCCTCGCTTGTGAGCACCAGGAATGCAGCCCCGTCGTTGATGCCTGACGAGTTGGCAGCGGTCACCCTGCCGTCCTGCTTGAATGCTGGTTTAAGCTTTGCCAGGCCCTCTGCTGTAACGCCCTTCCTAGGAAACTCATCCTTGCCGATGATAATCGGCTCGCCCTTCTTCTGGGGTATTACAACAGGCGCGATCTCGTCTTCGAACCTGCCCGCCTCCTGGGCTGCCTCGCACTTCTGCTGGCTGGAGGCGGCGAAGGCATCCATCTCCTCGCGCGTGATGGACCACTCATCGGCCAGGTTCTCGGCTGTGATGCCCATATGGTAGCTGTTGAACACGTCCATTAGAGCGTCCTTAATCATGGAGTCTACCAGCTGCGTATCTCCCATCCTTGCACCATACCTCGCTGTTGGCACGAGGTATGGGGCTTGGGACATGTTCTCCGCGCCTCCTGCCAGAACCACATCCGCGTCGCCCAGCATGATGGCCTGGGCGCCCAGGGCAACCGCCTTCATCCCCGAACCGCACAGCTTGTTTATCGCATACGCGGGCTTCTCGACTGGTATGCCCGACTTGATGGCTATCTGCCTTCCTACTCCTTGGCCCAGCCCGGCCTGGAGTATGCAGCCGACTATGGCCTCGTCCACCTGCTCCGGCTTCACGCCCGCCTGTTCCATCGCGGCCTTGGCTGCGACCGCCCCCAGCTCGACTGCCGAGACGTCCTTGAATACGCCGCCGAAGGAGCCTATCGCTGTGCGCTTCGCGCCTACTATAACGACTTGCCTCATGTCCTTACCTCCAATTAGCTTAGAGCCATTCTATTCATGGGATATCGGATCTTCCTTGAGCCTAAAGAAGGCCTATCGCCGCTGCCTTCCGGGTTAGCTCCTCCCTGAAGTTCGGATGAGCTACTGAGATAAGCTGAAGGGCCCTCTGGCGAACGCTCTTCCCCCTTAGCGCCGCAATGCCGTTCTCCGTTACCACGAAGTCTACGTTCGAGCGGTGAAGGGTCACAAAAGTCCCCTCGGCGAGCATGGGCGTTATCGTCGATATCGTGCCGCCCTTTGCCGTCGAGTAGCAGGCAATTATCGACTTGCCCTTGCCGTCCAGGCCCTCTACGGCGCCTATAGCCGTGTCTGACTGGCCGCCGGTGCCCGAGTACTGCACGTTTCCCAGCGATTCTGATGCCACCTGGCCGGTGAGGTCCACCGATAGGCAGGTGTTGATGGATACCATCTTCGTGTTCTGCCTTATGACGCACGGGTCGTTCACCCATCTGCCCCTGTGGAACTCGACGACCGGATTGTCGTCGACGAACTCGTAGAGCCTCTTTGAGCCCATGCAGAATGTGGTTATCGCCCTGTCCTTCATGAAGCCCTTCCTCGAGTTGGTTATAACACCCATCTCATACAGGTCCATCATGGAGTCCACGAACATCTCGGTATGAACGCCAAGCTCCTTCCTGTCCTTAAGGGAGAGGGCGGCTGCGTTGGGTATGCCTCCGATTCCAAGCTGTATCGTGCTTCCGTCCTCCACGAGCTCGGCGATGTTCGCGCCAATCTTCATGTCTATCTCACTAGGTTGCATGCCTGGCATCTCCGGCACGGGCTTTGTGTTCTCAATGAAGAAGTCGACGCTTCTTATACTCATCATGGTTTCGCCCATACCCCTGGGCATGTTCTCATTGACCTCCAAAATTACCACCTTCGCGTTTTCGGCGACGTCCTTCTCATAGGTGAGGCTCAGCCCCAGGTTGACATTTCCATGCCTGTCGGGAGGGGTGCATGTTCCGACGAAGATATCCGGCATCTTCGCGTACATCCTGTCGGTTGCGGCCCTGTGGAGCATGTTGGGCACGAAAGTCGCGGTCCCGTAGCCCTTTTTCACGGTCTCCCTGATGTTGGCGGTATGAAACCAGGAGTTGAGCTCGAACCTCCCCCTCATTTCGGGCTTCATGTAGAAGTCGTAGGGAAGAAGGGTAAGGCATGAGAAGACCTTGATGTCATCTGCCCATGAGGCCGCCTCGTGGAGCTTGCCCATGAAGCCCTGCGGTTCGTTTGCGCACATGGCGACTACTATGTCGTCTCCCGTCTTGACCTTCCTCACAGCATCCTCGATTGAGATCAGCTTGCTTTTGTAGATGTCGTTCCAGTTGGGCATGTCGCACCTCCGAAATCTCGCTTTGGTTTGTATCATGGACAAGCCCCCTTAATGAGGGGGCGAGCCCGCTAGTACCTGAACAGGTTTGCCGCCACAGAAAGCCCCGAGCCCGATGCCATGAAGGCTACGGTGTCCCCGCGCTTAACCCTTCCCTCTTCGACTGCGACGTGGAATGCCATTGGCACGCAGCCGGACCCGGTATAGCCGTAGCGGTCCATCACCATGGTGGTTTTATCCATGGGAAGGCCCAGTAACGCCATTATGTCGACGATAAGAGACTTGTTTATCTGAGTGAAGATTATATGGTCCAGCTCCGAAAGCTCCATGCCGCCGCGCCTAAGGAGGTCCTGCACCACACCCGGCCAGAGCTTGAGGTTCCTGTCGGGAGGAAGCCTCTGAAGGTTCTCGAGGCCCCATTTCCCCTCCTCCAGAAGCTGGCATGTAGGCTGCCTGCGGGCACCTCCAGTGTATATGCCGATATAATCCCACTGGGTGCCGTCGGCCACGAAGGCGGATTCTATGAAGCCGGATTGCCCGGTCTCATCCCGTCCTAGCACGAACGAGCCTGCCCCGTCTGCGAAGATGGAGAAGCCGAAGGCGTCCCCCGACCTTAGGAAAGCCGGCATATTGTAAGCTCCGGTGACTAGCGCGTACTTCATCTTGGGGTCAGTCGCCATGATCCTCGCTGCGGTGCTGAAGGCGGACGTGAAGCTTGCGCACGATGCCACCATGTCAAAGGCTGGGACAGGCTTCTGCCCCTTCTGTATCCTTCCTTGTAGCATGACCGCCGTTGCGGGGGATATGTACTCAGGCGTGTCCGTGCCTACTATGAAAAGCCCAATGTCGTCCGCGTCTATCCCTGCGCCTGATATTGCGTCAATCGCCGCCTTCTCGCAGAAATCGAGCGTGCTTTCGTCAATCCCCCTCAGCCTTGCGATGTGCCTTGTCCTGTAGCCGAGCTTCGCCTCAGTCTTCTCTGCGTCGAAGCTTATTCCGGCAAGCTTCATTAGCTCGCAGTTGTCTATGGGTTCGCCGGGGGCGTAGAGCCCCGTTCCGAGTATCCTTACCGGCAGCATTTATCGGCACCTCCATTGCACGACCGGCGGCAGCAGCCGCCCGTATAGTATGTTATGAGCTCCGAAAGGAAGCCCTTCGCGTCCTTAATATCCCTTGCGTAGGCGAACTCCAGCCCGAAGTAGTGGGCGATTCCCATCAGGTAGTTCGCCGCGGTCTCCCTGTCCCAACCTTCGGGAAGCCAGTCCATCCTGGCGAGGTAGCCCCTCTTGAAGGCCTCGTAGTATTCCCTTGCGGCCTCAGGCACAACGTACTCCGCCTGCCGCACCACCGGGTAGCAGTCGGGGTCGAAGGTGAGAAACAGGCTGAACAGGTACACGCCTGCAACCTCCTCCTCGAGCCTTGTCAGACCCCTTGGCATGTTCACGGCGATGAAGCGCCTTATCTCCCTGGAAATGCCCGTGATTATCTCAGCAAGGAAGCTCTCCTTCGACTCGAAGCAGTTGTAGAAGGTCCCCACGGAGGTACCTGCGGCCTTGGCTATCTCGGCTACCCCCACCGCAGAGAAATCGAACCTTCCGAAGAGCTCCTTGCCTGCCTTCTTGAGGCGCATCGCGGTGTCCTGCTCGAGCTCCACGGCCGGTGGGAGTATCCTCTTGGGCAGGAATTCGTCGATGGGCCTTGCAGTCTCGTCCTGAAATGCCCCGCAGGCAGCGATTCCCTTAAGCGTTGCGATGTCTGCGTTCTGATTTTCTATAGCATGCCTTATGTTCGTGAACCTCAAGCCCGAGAGCATGTAGACATACTCCGGGTCGGTAACAGGCCTCCCCAGCACCCTTCCAAGGTGGTCGGTGTAGATGTCGCGAAGGCGCCTTTCGTACTCGATGTGCCTGTACTGCCCCTGCCTGAACGCCCTTATGAGGTGCTTGTTGTCAACAGTCACCTTAAGAAGGTCGGCTATGTAGTTGCCAAGCCTCTCGCTTGCATCGTCTGAACCATTCAGCCTGGGGGTCCGGCCAACGACTTCTATGGTGCGGTCCATGAGGGCAAGGAAGATCTCCTCCTTGTCCTTGAAATAATGGTAGGCTA
>CAZJHY010000013.1:0-60973 GCA_964545975.1 uncultured Clostridia bacterium
TTCTTCGAGTCATTCGAGAGAAGTACACCAGGTATTACACCCTAATACTACTTGCCCTCACTACTGGACTACGTGAGAGTGAAATCCTGGGATTACGTTGGTCAGATGTGGATCTGGTACAGAAGTCGATCAGGGTAACGACTCAATTGAAGGGGGAGGGTAATAAAGCTACCTTCGCAGACGTGAAGACGAGTTCAGGTAGAAGGACTATTAACCTATCAGATAGGGACATTGAGTTGCTTCAAGAACAGAAGCACCAGCAAGAGAAGATGCAGGCAACCAGCGTCCCCTATAGGGACCTTGGCCTTGTGTTCGCGCTTGACAACGGCAATCCCATACCAAGGAAGAACCTCACCAAGTCCTTGAAGCTAGCCCTCCAAGAGGCAGGCATCACGAAACCCTTCACTTTTCATAGCCTTCGCCGAACCAGTGCCACGCTCATTTATCTCAAGGACCCTAATATTCGCATGATACAGGAGCGTTTGGGACATTCAGAGGTCAGAACCACCCTGTCCTATTACACGGGAGTCGTTCCTGGTCATCAGGAGAAAGCCGCAGCTAATTTGGCCAATCTGCTATTCGGTGAAGATCACCCCTAATTAATATGCCTATTTATCAGGTATTAAGGGAAAGGTGTAGAAATAGTGTAGAAAATGAGAATGAGCGGAGACTTTTACATCTCCGCTCACCTTCATTTAGCTGGGATTTTACTTGGTACGCCACCGGGGACTCGAACCCCGGACCCACTGATTAAGAGTCAGTTGCTCTACCAACTGAGCTAGTGGCGCAAAACGAAGACTTACTTTTACAATTTACCACAATGCTTATCTTATTATCAATATCAACCGGTTTCCCGGAGAACCATCTTGGTAGCGGCGACTGGATTTGAACCAGTGACACTGCAGGTATGAGCCGCATGCTCTGCCAACTGAGCTACGCCGCCACAGCGCAAAAACTATGTTACCGAATCACCGAAAATAAGTCAATCAATGCCGAGCTGGGATTGCGCCCTTTCTCTTAGATTAGCTGGTTATCTCCTGCCTATATCAACCCTAGCTCCCGGCCGACCTTCTCGAACTTAGAAAGCGCGAACTCCAGGTCCGCCTTGGTATGCTCAGCTGTGACAATAGTCCTCACTCTCTCCTTGCCCACCGGCACTGTCGGGAAAGCGATACCGACAACAAACACACCCTCCTCGAACAACCTGTCGGAGAGCTTCATCGTCTTCGCCCCATCGCCCACCATAACAGGCGTAATCGGAGTCTGGCTTATGCCCGTGTCGAACCCAAGCTGCTTAAGCCCCACCTTGAAGAACTTGGCGTTATCCCACAGCTTATCGATATGCCAGGGCTCCTCCTCCAGCAGCCTGAACGCCTCCATGCAAGCCGCAGTCACCGCTGGTGGCGCTGAAGTAGAGAACAGGATTGGCCTTGCCCTCATTATCAGGTAATCTATCAAGGTCCTGGACCCGGCCACATAGCCTCCCACTACACCAATGGCCTTAGACAACGTGCCAACCTGTATGTCGACTTGGCCGTGTATTCCAAAGTGGTCTACCGTGCCGCGCCCGTTCCTCCCTAATACGCCGCTTGCATGCGCATCGTCCACCATGGTGATAGCGCCGTACTCCTTCGCAATCCTGCACATCTCGTCCAGCTTCCCGATATCTCCGTCCATCGAGAAGACGCCATCAGTTATGACGAGCACATGAGCGCCCGCAGCCATCGCATCCTTGCACTCTTCGAGCCTCTCCCTCAGATGCCCCATGTCCCCGTGCCTGAACACCTTAATCTCGGCCCTGGACAGCCTGCAGCCGTCTATGATGCTCGCATGGTTCAGCTCGTCGCTGATGATGATGTCGTTCTTTCCTAGCACCGCGGAGACGGTCCCCGCGTTAGCCGTGAAGCCCGACTGGTACACCAGAGCGGCTTCCGTATGCTTGAACTCCGCGATCTTCCTCTCAAGCTCGGTGTGCCCCTCCATGGTGCCGGCAATGGTCCTCACCGCACCGGAGCCTACGCCCAGCTCCCTGACGGCCTTGTCAGCCGCTTCAATAAGCTTCGGGTGCGTGGCAAATCCCAGGTAGTTGTTTGAGGAGAGGTTCACGATCTCCTTGCCGTCGAAGATGCACTTCGCCATCTGCCTTCCCGTAAGCACCCTCGGGTATCTGAAGAGCTTCTGCTCCTTCATCTTCGCAATTTCGTTTTCCAGGTAACTAAGTGAATAGCCCATAGCAGCGACCCTCCCAGTCCTATTCTTTCTTCCTCTCCATTACTGCCCGGTTGTGCTCACGGATAAAGAATGACTTTACCGCACTCCCCTGCCTTCATGAGCTCTAGCCCCTTCTCTATCTCCGCAAGAGGCATCCTGTGAGTAATCAGCTGACTTAAGTCTATGCCCTTCGCCAGCAGCGCCTGTCCCTTATACCACGTATCCCAAATATGGCGGCCGTTGATGCCCTTGACCTCGATGCTCCTGAAGACTATGTCGTTTGCGATATCGAACTCCACAGGCTTCGAAGGTATACCAAGAAGCGCGGCCTTGCCCGCCTTCCTCAATGCCGCGAAGCCCTGCTTTATCGCGCCCGCGTTCCCGCTCATTTCCAGCAACACGTCGGCCCCCCTGCCCTGAGTCATCTCCCTGACTATCGCAATCGGGTCCTTCTCCCTGGGATTGATCACGACGTCCGCGCCCAGCTTCTTGGCCAACCCCAGCCTGTACTCCGATATGTCGGTCGCGAATACCCTCTTCGCCCCTGAAAGCTTCGCCACGGGTATCGCCGCAAGGCCGATAGGGCCCATGCCGGTTATCAGCACGTCGGCGCCCACCAGGTCCTGCGCCAGTGCGGTGTGCACCGCATTTCCGTACGGGTCCTGTATCGCCGCTATCTCCGGAGAGACCTCTATCTCCCACGGCCAGCATGCAGTCTCAGGCACCGTCACATACTCTGCGAAGCAGCCGTCCCTGTCCACTCCGATTATCTTCATGGTCTCGCAGATGTGCCCCATGCCCTGCCTGCAATAGAAGCAGTGCCCGCAGGTGATGTGCGTCTCCACCGAGACGAACTGCCCTATCTCAAGCGACGTGACGCCCTCGCCCACCTCGACCACGTTCCCGCAGAACTCATGGCCGAAGATGAGGGGAGTCTTTATCCTCTTCTGAGACCATTCATCCCATTCGTATATGTGTACGTCTGTGCCGCAGATTGCGGCCGCCTTCACCTTGATGAGGACCTCGCCTCTTCTGATGCCCGGAATGGGCGCCTCGATAAGTGAACAACCTTGGCCGGGCTTAAGCTTAGCCACGGCCCTCATAGTCCCCTCCACAGGAGATTCCCCCCAATCACCCTTTACAGGTTATTTGGCCTCTGCGATACCGCTTCCTCGAGTCGGCGTGCCGCGGCGGGCTCCCCCGGAAGTTCGTCCAGCCGGTATGTCCCAAACCGCGCACACCTTATGGTCAACCGGTTCACTACCGTTTCACAAACTTCTCACAACAGAACAGGGCCGGCGCTTTTCATGCGCCGGCCCTTCCTTGCTTACTGCACCGCCTCTACCGAGACGATCTCGGGTATATGCTTCTTGAGAAGCCTCTCGATTCCCATCTTTAAAGTCATCTGGGACATCGGGCATCCCTTGCACGCACCCTGAAGCCTGACTTTGACTATGTTCTCGGGCGTCACCTCGACTAGCTCCACGTCCCCGCCGTCCGCTTTAAGGCTGGGCCTGATCTGATCGAGGACAGCCTGTACCTTTTCAAGCATGTCATTTCCTCCGTTTCCGTTGCGCCGCTAGCAATGGCGCTTGCCACTTATTATTTTATCACCATCCGGCGTCTTTTCCTATTTGCTCTGGCTGAATCTGAAGTTCATTATGTCGCCGTCGGCTACTACGTACTCCTTGCCTTCGAGCCTGAACAGCCCCGCGTTCCTGGCCCCGGCAATGCCCCCTAGCCTCATGAAGTCGTCGTATGCCACGGTCTCGGCCCTTATGAAACCCTTCTCGATGTCCGTATGGATCTTCCCCGCCGCTCCCCTGGCGTTTATGCCGGCAGGTATGGGCCATGCCCTTACCTCGTCCTCGCCCACAGTGAAGAAGGAGATGAGGCCGAGCCCCTCGTACACCGCCCTTGCGATCCTGCCAACACCGCTTTCGCTTATGCCGTAGTCCGCCATAAGCTGCGCCCTGTCGGCCTCGTCCAACTCAGCCATCTCGGCCTCAACGCCTGCGCAAAGCTCGACAAGCGGCATGCCGTACGACGCACAGTGCTCCCTGACCTTCTCCATGCCATCGTAATTGCCCTCGAGAAGCTCCCCTTCACCCAAGTTCACGCACATGATCATGGGCTTCACCGAAAGAAGGCCATAGCCGATGAGCCTCTGCCTATCATCTGCGCTAAGGTCAACCTGCCTAAGGCTCTTCCCCTCGCCCAGTTCATTGCCGAGCCTTGTCATCAGCTCCAGCTCCGCATCCTCCTCAGGCGTCCTCTTCTTCTGGGATGTGAGCCTTTCGACGCGCACCTCGGCGGTCGCCATGTCGGCCAAAATAAGCTCGTCGGTGGCATGAATCGCGTCTGCGTATGCCTTCATAGCTACATCGCCGGAATCGAAGGCCTTGACCACGTTTATCAGCGCGTCCATGGTCCTCATGTGGTTCACGAACCTGATCAGCGCCTTCTTGTCCATTGCCTCAGAGCCGGAGCCGGCCAGGTCAAGGACCTCGACCTGGGCATATGTAGTCTTCTTCGGCCTGAATATGGCAGAAAGCTCGTCTATCCTCTTGTCGGGCACCCTTGCCATTCCTATTGCCGCCTCTTGCCTGCCCGAGTCGGGCTTGCCTGTAAGCAGCCTGAACAGCGTGGTCTTGCCCGATGCGCCTTTTCCGATTATCCCAACTTTCATCCGATGCCCTCCGAAGGCAGCCTGCCTAAATATCCGATGCCCTATCATTATCCTAAGAAAAGGCCGCTTAGTCAAAGAGGAGGCTTCTATGGGCCTGAAGAGGCGCCCGTCATGATCCTGTTGGTGAAGCGCCTGTCTTATTGGGCGTAGCGGAGCTTTATGATTGGGGGTATCCTTTAGGTAACGAAAGCAAGCTCTTACTCACGCTTCCGTAGGAGGCCACCTCGCTTGAAGATCGGCATCATCGCGGACATCCACAGCAACCTCCCGGCCCTTGAGGCCGTGCTTGGGATTCTCGGCCGCGAAGGGTGCGACGAGATCATCTGCTGCGGCGACATCATCGGCATCGGCCCCTATCCTGAGGAGACTGTGCTTAAGATGAAGTCCCTTGATAACGCGACCTGCGTCTCCGGAAACCACGAAGGTTACCTCCTAAGCGGGATGGACCCCTTATCGACTTCCTTCATGGGCGAAGAGGAAGTGCAGTTTCATAAATGGGAGCACGCAAGGCTAAGCCCCGACAGCAGGCGCTTCATCGGATCGCTCCCCGCTTTGGCCGTAATGGTGCGCGACGGCGTGAGGATTGCCGCCATGCACTACAGGATGGAGCCGGACGGACGCTACTCCCCGATCATCTGGAAGGCCGGCCCGGACGACTGGGATTACCTTTACGAAGGTATAGAGGCGGATATACTCATCCACGGCCATGACCATCGTCCGGCGCTAAGGCGAAAGGACGGAAGGCTATATATCAACCCCGGGTCACTGGGCTGCCCTCATGCAAAGGATGGCCCCGCAAGGGCCGGAATACTTGAGATACTCGAAGGAAGGGCTTCATACAGGCACGTCGAGGCAAGATACGACGTAGGGGCGGTGCTTGCCAGGATGGACGAGCTTAAGTGCCCCGCGGGCTGGATTATCAAGCGCATCTTCTTCGGGGCACCCTGATACTGCAGAAAGGCCCAGGCAGGGATGAAAGTTATAGGGCCCGCATCCACGAAGGAAGGGGCCCTAGCTTCAGTTGCTGATTAGGTTATTCGGCGTTCACCTTGAGCTTGAACGATGGCGCCTCTTCCTTGGCCTTCTTAGGTATGGTCAGCTCCAGCACCCCGTTCTTGTAACTCGCCTTCGCGTTTACCGTGTCAAGGCCCTCTGCGAGCTCGAATGCCCTGTAGAATGACCCGCACCTGCGCTCGCGCCTGATGTAGTTCTTCTCGGCCTTCTCCTCTTCGACCTTGGTCTCGGCCTTGATCTCGAGCCTGTCCTCCTTGAGGTCGATGTCGATCTCCTCAGGTGAGAAACCGGGCATCTCGGCCTTCAAGACTACCTGCTTCTCGTCCTCCTCGATGTCCACTGCCGGTGCCCAGCAGCCCTTCTCCCTGGTGTATGGCCTGGGAATGTCGTCGTCCATCATCCTGTTCATCGTCCTTATCATGTCAGTAACTTCCCTGTACGGGTTCCACCTTACGATGTTCATCATCATTACCTCCCTCTTCTGAGAAGTTTTATTTTCGCCTCCATTATAAGTTTCCTATAATGGTTTGTCAATATCTTCTGTCGTTACTTGTTATGTTATATGTCTCACTTCATATAACGCACTTCACTTATATAGAGTTCCAAACCGCCCTGTACTGCATGGAGGATAATGGTATACAATGTCGAATACAAATTCATGAGGACGAATATCATGGGAGGTGTATTTAGTGTTCGCTGAGTTCAAGAAGTTCGTGATGAGAGGCAATGTCATAGACCTGGCAATCGGCATAATCATAGGAGGCGCCTTCGGAAAGATAGTCGCCTCCTTCGTGAACGAGATGCTAATGCCGGTAGTAGGCTTGCTCTTAGGCAAGGTGGATTTCAAGAACCTGTTCATCCCGCTTGATGGCAACAGCTACGCGACATTGGCGGAAGCCCAGGCAGCAGGCGCCGCAACCCTCAACTATGGCAGCTTCATCAGTACCGTGATCGACTTCCTGATCATCGCGTTCGTTATCTTCCTCATGGTGCGCGCAATCAACAAGGCGAAGGAGGCAGCCGACAAGAAGAAGGAGGCGGCCCCTGCTCCCGCACCGACGACCAAGGAGTGCCCGCGCTGTTTCACCCAGATCGACCTGAGGGCGAAGCGCTGCCCCAACTGCACATCCGAGCTGTAGGACAGCCTTAGGCCAAATATGCCGCATACATGTGTAAATGCCCGGTGCCGTCTGTGGCACCGGGCATTTACCGTTTACCCTGCGCTATCTCTCGTACACCAGGATGGCGTTCGGTATCTGCCTTCCCGGCTTTGTGGCATACTTCCCGTCGAACCACAGCCCGCTCGAGGCCCCACCGTCCAGGCTCATCGCGTTTTCGGCACCCAAAGTCAGCATAAGGGCGGCAAGCTCGTGCATCTTCAATTCGCTCGTAGTCACCATGAGGAGCCTTCCGACCCTCGTCACACCCACAGCGCTTCTGGCAAGGCTCTGAGACAGCACCTTCGCCTCCGTGAAGCCTTCGCCTATGGCACTGCTTATGTTAAACGATGCCTTGCCATCCCATACGAGCCTCGGCCCCGCCCCTATCGCCTCGTCCGCTTCAGCCCAGAAGGCCTCGAGCGGGGCGCCCGAAGCCTGCACGACCTTCCATTCCGCGGCGGAACCGAGCCTGAACCTGGACAGAAGCGATTTCTCGCTGCCCTTTAAGCAAAGGACGAACCCGTCCTTCGGTATCTTGGTTGCGGCATCCGTAATAATCGTCACCTTGCCTGCTGATGCGACCACGGCGGTGCTGCCATCACCGCCGACTTCCCTTCCCCACTCCTGCGTATAGAGAACGGCAGAGTCCCTGGCTGTGCTGACCCTGTTCATATGATGGGCATACCAGCTCCGGGGGTAGCTGTAGGAGCCTTCGGTCGCGCCCACTATCTTGAAGCGGGCTGCTTCCATGTAGACGGAGTTGTCCCCTGCGAATCCGATGACCGTGCCGGTGCCGCCCTTATGGACCATCCTCCCGCCCGTTATTATCGTCCCTACGGGGTTCCATACCGGCCCGTCGCTGTATGCGTCGAAGTACGTCCCGTTTATTGCGGCGACGGCGCCCCTTCTTGCTGCAAGAGCTGACAGCTCCTCCATTGCACCGACGATGTCACCTGCAAGTGCGGCTTCGATGCGTATTCTATCGTCATTCAGGTCCACTTCCACGATATTCACAGTGACTCTGCTCTGCCCTACCTGCATGACTCTGGTGATGAGGCTCACCGGCCTTTTCTGCGCGCCGAAGCATGTGGCTGCCAAAGTCAGCATGATGATTGCGGAAAGAACAACGTACCTTAACCATCCGCGCGGATTTCCACGTCTCATTAGAATACCTCCGAATGCTCTCATAAGAGAATTATAACCCGTCGGGAGCCGGCAGCAGAGAAGCAGGGCGCCGCTTCCGCAGCGCCCTGCCGGATATACGTTTGGAGCTTGCTTTGGGTTACCTGAACCTCTTGGGCATCAGCTGCGGCCTCATTATGTCGGCATAGGTCTCGCGCCTCGCCACAAGCTGGGCCCTTCCGCCGCGGACGAATACCACGGGCGGCTTCGGATGCATGTTGTAGTGCGACGACATTATGTAGTTGTATGCGCCTGTGGTAAGCACCGCCAATACATCTCCCGCCTCAAGCTCGGGGAGATTGATGTTCCATATGAGCATGTCGCCCGATTCGCAGGCGTTGCCGGCTATCGAATAGAGCTTGGAGGGCTTCCTGTTGGCCTTGTTGGCGACTATAGCATCATACTCCGCCTGATACAGGGCCACCCTGGGGTTGTCGGTCATGCCGCCGTCGACGGATGCGTATGTCCTGATGCCAGGTATCTCCTTTATGGAGCCTACAGTGTAGAGAGTTATGCCGGCTTCGCCGACTATGGACCTGCCGGGTTCCACCATGAGCTTGGGAAGCGGCATCTTGTGCTTGGCTACTTCCGCCTTGACAGTAGAGCAGATCGCCTCGGCCAGCTGCTCTATCGTGCTGGGCTCGTCCTTCTCCGTGTAGCGCACGCCGAGGCCGCCGCCCAGGTTCAATTCCTTCATGACGAAGCCGGTGCGCTTCCTGGCCGCAGCCGCAAATGCCACCATCTTCTGGGCCGCAAGGCGATATGCCTCGATGTCGAAGATCTGGGAGCCGATGTGGCAGTGGAAGCCATGGAGAACCAGGTTCTTCTTCAGAAGTGCCATGTCCAGGGCCTTGTCGGCCCTGCCGTCCGCGATGCCGAGGCCGAACTTGGAGTCGGTCTGCCCGGTCTGTATGTATTTATGGGTGTGGGCCTCCACGCCCGGGGCGAGCCTCAGCATTATGTGGGCCTTAACGCCGGACTTCCCCGCAAGCTCATCCATGAGGCCCAGCTCATCGAAGTTGTCCACTATGAAGCGGCCTATCCCCGCCTTAAGGCCCTGGGTTATCTCGTCTGCGCTCTTGTTGTTCCCGTGGAAGTGGATGTTCTCCGGCTTCATCCCCGACGAGAGCGCAAGGGCGAGCTCGCTACCGGAGACAACATCGATCGAAAGGCCTTCCTGCCTTACCAAAGCCGCCATGGCCTTCATTAGAAACGCCTTGGACGCGAAGAGAACCTCCGAATTCTCATACCTCGACTTGAACGCCTCAAGGTATCTCCTGCACTGCGAGCGCATATAGTCTTCGTCCATCACGTAAAGCGGGGTGCCGTACTTCCCTGCAAGGCTCACAAGATCCACCTTGTTGAGCTTAAGGTTCCCGTCGCGCCCCGACCTGAGGTTATCTCTTCTATGCATAAACATACCTCCATGCAAAGGATATGAGAAAAAGATACCATTGACGGGCAGGGGCTAGCAATACATAAGGCTCAATTCTTCGATGCCAATATTCCTACTCCAGCGGCGTATTGTATAATGTCGGTGTGCATACGTGCAGGTGTGGTGGAATGGCATACACGAGGGTCTTAAAAACCTTTGTCCTTTGGACGTGTGGGTTCGAATCCCACCACCTGCACCAACCTAATCACATTGGATTTGAATTACTTACGGAGTACTGCCTTAAAATCAATCACACTCGAGGAGTAGTCACATACCCATCTGATAGGCTACGTTGGCAGAAACCTGTTCACATTTTTACCTGTAAACCGCAAGAGAGAGACTATCTATGATTCTACCCAAGATAGAACCCAGCCTATAGTATCGGAACTGTGGTTATCACATTCATTCGGATGGTATCAGATGAAACGAAAGTACTCTGATGATGATTTGGTGAGGGAGTTCCCATTATCAGATTCTCTGTCGCAGTTAGCGACAGCATTAGGACTTGCCCAAGCCGGAGGTTCTTTAAGATACTTAAAACATAACTGTGAGAGGCTAGGGTTGAATTGGAGATCTAAGCGCAATCAAGGATGGGCAAACGGTAAAAACCTCGGCAGTAGAGGCAGAGAATTCCCTGAGGCTCTTCTATTCTGTAGAGACAGCTCATATCTGGGAAGTTCCGTCCGTATAAAACAAAGGGCTAATGAGTTGGGCTATATAAAGAATTATTGTGAAATCTGCGGGCAAGCTCCATTCTGGAATAATAAAGAGATGGTGCTTATACTAGATCATATAGATGGAGATAGAAGAAATAACTCACCCAAGAATCTAAGGAGTATTTGTGCTAATTGCGATATTCAACTTCCGACCAGCAGAGGCAGAAACGCAACTCTAAGAAAAACCTACACAGATAAGCGACGGAGGGATTCTGTGGAGAGCTTCGCTAAACCACTAGCCGAAATCGAAGATGGGGGCAACAGAACCAGAATAGAGGAGATCCTCGAATGGGTTCAGCGTAACTTCCCTTCGCTTGCTCCAAGGATTGCCTGGGGTCAGCCCACATTCACAGACCATGGTACATTCATAGTAAGCTTCAGCCCTTCCAAGAACCACCTTTCCGTCTCTCCTGAGAAGGCCAGGATCGACCGCTTCTCGGATGAGATCACCAGGGCAGGTTACGGCTATGGATCCATGACTTTCCGCATCCCATGGGGCAAACCTGTAGATTATCCCCTCCTTGAGCGGATGATCAGGTTCAACATCGAGGACAAAAGGGACTGCAAGACGTTCTGGCGCAAGACTGAAGACTGAATTGAAGCAGCTATAAATAGAAGTCCCGCCTTTTGCGGCGGGACTTCTTAATCTCTTGACCAAGCTCATTGGTGCCCTCAACTAGAATATATAGCCGATGCTGGCCTTACCGTATCCCATAGGGGTGGTCGCCCCGAAGATGTAGAATATGCCGCCTTCTATCCCGACTCTCAGATGCTTCCATCTGTAATCGAAACCGGGGCCCGCCTTGATGATCCCCCTGACGCCTCCTGCGAAAAGGACTACCATCGACGGGTTCAGTGCAGCGTAAAAATTGAAGCCCTTGCCGAGGGGTACATAGTACCTGCCGAACAAGCCAATATCCATGCCTGTTCCGACAAAGGTTGTGTGGATGCCTCCCGCCCAGGGACCATTCTTATATTCAAGCTCAAGCTCCCCCAGCGTCAGCGGATATCCTCCGCCCAGGCTCAGCGTGAACTCACCCGGTACGGTTGCGGATGCGCCTATTGAAGCAAGCGCGACTGCCATTATGGCAATCAACGATACCAGCGTCTTTCTCATACCATACCTCCATCATGATGATAAGGCGCGGAAGCCCTCCGCCACCGCGCCGGTTCAGGCTTGGTTCTAGAACCTGTAGCCGATGCCTGCCTTGGTATAGAATCCGTGGCTTATGCCATATATCGTGTCGAACCTGTAGCCCAGCTCTGCTCCAACTCTCAGATGATCCCACCTGAAGTCGATGCCGGGACCCACCTTAAGGCCGAAGCCCGCCTCGAAGATTGGTATGAAGTCCAATAGAACCGAAGGCGTGACTCCCGCGTAAAGGTTCAGCTCATACTCGGGTGCCAGGTTGATAAGCGAGTTCAAAGGGAAGTAATACCTGCCGAAGCCTGCAATCTCCACTCTTCCGTATCCGAAGCCGAACTGCGCTCCGAAGCCGAGGTCATTAGTCTTGTATTCAAGCTCAAGCTCCGCCCAGGAGAAAGTGTAGCCTCCGTTTGCTCCCAATGTAATCTGATGCTGGGCAAGCGAAGCGGACGTTGCCATAAGGACCATCGCGAGTGCCAAAATTGCCGTAAGGACTGACCTTCTCATTGCAGACACCTCCTATAAGTGTTTTTTCCTTGCGCCTTTTATCAGAAAGCGATTCCGATGCCCCCCTTGGCGTAGAAGCCGTGGCTCGTGCTCGCCGAATACCTGTAGCCGATCTCGGCTGCAAGCTTCAGCATCCCTGACCTGAACTCGATGCCGGGGCCGGTTTTGATGCCGAACTCCACGGTCGGTCCTGCGAAGTATATGAGCGCTGCCGGGTTAACTCCCACATAAAAGCTGAGCGTATTGCTCATCGGTATGAAGTACTTGATGGGGACGCCCACCTCGAGAAGAAGGCCGTTGGAGCCCACATTCAAGCCTATCGACCCAACGCCCTCCTTGTATTCCAGCTCAAGCTCTCCGTAAGTGAACATATAGCCGCCGTTTGCGCTAAGCGAGAACTGACCGGGAAGCGCCGCCTGGGCCGGCACTGCCAGCATCATCGCCCCAAGTGCCACAATAGCTGCGATTATCAATGTCCTTCTCATCATTACCTCCCCGCAGCCGGCCGCCTTCTTCGGTAGGTCCGGCATGGCCGCATGTTGCCTTTATCAAGTCTTATATTTGCTATAATCTCCTTATAACCTTCCTGTTGGATGCGATTCTTTGGATTTCGGGGGTAAGTTGATGTCAAGCAAGGTCTATTTCTCAAGCGCAAGGACCAATCCGGACGTGAACCTGTTGGACAAGATGGACGGGCTCTGCGAGGCAGTGGGCTTAAGGAAGATGCTCGGAAAGGGCGATTTCACGGCGATCAAGCTTCATGTGGGCGAATACGGAAACCTCAGCTTCGTGTCGCCCCAGCTTGTCAGGCGCGTGGTGGACAAGATAAAATCGGCTGGCGCACATCCGTTTTTGACCGACACCAGCACTCTCTACAGCGGCCAAAGAAACAACGCCGTCGGACATCACATAAACGCGAGCCTCAACGGCTTCACCCTCGAGACGGCAGGCGCACCCTTCATCGTAGGCGACGGCCTCATGGGAGGAGACTATGTCTCCGTCCCGGTGAAGGGCAATGATGTGAAGGAGGCGAAGATCGCCTCATCGATCTACCATTCCACGGCACTGGTGGTCATATCCCATTTCAAAGGGCACACTTCGACCGGAGTCGGCGGCACCATAAAGAACCTGGGCATGGGCTGCGCCTCCAGGGCAGGCAAGCTCATGCAGCATTCCCACTTAAAGCCGATGGTCAGGCAGGCAGGCTGCACAGGCTGCGCAAGGTGCGCCAAGCACTGCCCCGTTGATGCCATCTTCTTCACGGACGGCCACAAGGCCTGGATAGACAGCGACAAGTGCATAGGCTGCGGCGACTGCCTCGCCATGTGCCCTGTAAGGACTATCAAGTTCAGCTGGGACGACAGCGCATCCGCACTTCAGAGGAAGATGGCGGAATATGCATCCGGAGCGCTCACCGGAAAGGCGGGGAAGGCTGTATTCATAAACGTCATCCTCAATGTCAGCCCGCAGTGCGACTGCTTCGGCAACAACGATGTGCCCATAGTCCCCGACCTTGGCATCATGGCTTCGACTGACCCCGTAGCCATAGACATGGCCGCCGCCGACATGGTGAACGAGGCGGCAGGCGAACACGGAAGCGTGGCCCACGGACTATGCTGCGGTGACGACAAGTTCGCGCGCGTAGCCCCCGGATCCGACTGGAGGGTGCAGCTTACAAGGGCCGCCGAGATGGGCATCGGAAGCCTCGAATACGAGATAGTGAAGGTCCTGGACAGGTAATGCGAGGGGCATCCTGGAAGACGCCCTTGCTTCTAACATCTGAATACTCAATGGGAGGATGCCTGACTGCGGGGCATCCTTCTTCATCAGTCAGCCATGAGGCAGATGAGCCTCGCCGCTTCCTCTCCTACTGGATCGTCCATGCCCGATATGAAGTTGGCAAGGTGTATATGAAGGCACTTGATGTTCCTGTAGTCCTTCACTCCGCCTGGCCCGGAGGAAAGGAGGCTCCTTATCGCCCTTTCTCCTAAAGAGGCCCTAAGCTCTGAAGGAAGCTCCCCGTAAAGCTTCCTCCTCAGCCTCTTATAGTCCTCAGAGGCTTCCTTAAACCTTGATTCGAAGGACGCATCCTCGGCAATCATCCTTCTGATGTCGAGGAACGCCTGCCCCCCCTCGAGCCTTCCCACCCGCTCTTTCAGGTATGGGCAGGTGAGCCAGTACAGCGTAGGGAAGGGCTCGGCCGGGCTTTTTCCCGAATCACCCGCCCCCTTGGTCCCCCTTGCGACAACGGGCGAGCACAGAAGCGCGGCAGGGGCCCCATATGAGCATCTGGCGGATGTGTTCAACATGCCCTCCGGAGGCCTTCCCAGCTGCCTTTCGGCGACCTCCGCATCCGTGCCCTTCCCGCATATGAAGCTGTCGCACTCCATTCCCCGGATCATGCATCCTCCAAAAAGAAGGGGCGCCTTGTGGCGCCCCGCTGTTAGAACATCCTGCTTCCTCGGCTTCCGCGGCCGCCTCGCTTCGAATCCTGGCTCTTTCTCAGGTCCGAGTGCCTCTCGTCGCTGTCCTTCATGAACTTCGCCAGCTTGTCCTCGAAGTTCTGCGCGGAGGCCGCATCCCTTGCCCTGTTCCTGGCCTCCTGCCTTGCCACGTAGCTGGGCAGCGTCTGCTTGATTGACAGGCCGATCTTGTCCCCGTTTATGGCAGTCACTGCGACGTTGACGATATCGCCGATGTGCACGTGGTCGGTAATCTCGTTAATATATTCGTCCGCTATTTCGGAAATATGCACCATGCCTGTGCGGCCGTTCCCGATGTCCACGAAGGCACCGAACTTCGTAATGCCCGTTACCTTACCACTCAGCACTTCACCTACGGCAGGAACCATTCAGCGAGTCCTCCAGGGGATAATAATTATGCGCGTTGCAGAGAATTATACTTCAAGCTATGCAAGCAGTCAATTGTAGCTCGGCTGAAGCCTGAATCTGCTCTATAAGTCGTCCTCGGACTTCGGCAGGTAGACCGTCTCGCCCGGCATGACGAGGCCAAGCTTCTCCCTTGCGATTCTCTCTATGGTCTCGTCCTCGGTGGCGAGTCTTATCTGCTCTTCGATGTCGGCCAGCTTATCCTGCCAGTAGGCGAGCTCCAGCTCAAGGGCCGCCGTCTCCTTTTTTATCTGTGAGAGCCTCCACATCGACGATATGGTTATCCCCGCCAGGCATACGACTATGACGGCTATGCTTACCACATAGCCCGCCCTCTCCCATCTTGCCCTTGCCTTCGGTTCTGCCACCTTAATCTACGCCTCCCGCCTGTATCTAACCGCCGACCAAATGAGAAGCAGCGCAGCAAGCCCGAGAGCCACGAAGCCCGAGATGCTTCTTACGCTCATCAGCCTCAGGGCTGCGGCCACGTCGTCCGAGCCGCCCTTGGACCTCGCCTCGCGCCAGAATGTAAGCACCTGCCTGAGTGTGCCGTAATATTCGCTGAACGCCGGGGCAGGGGGTTCTCCCGTCGCGCCTGACGCCTCGTATGCCTCGACATAGTCTATGCCGCTTGCGTAGGCCGCAAGAGCCACTGTCACCCTTCCGCCGTACATGTCGATTATGTTGCGCAGGTAGGATGCACCTGTCCTGATGTTGTCCTCCACATCGAAGATGCAGTCCGCACTGCATTTAGGCGCTGCATGCTCCCCTGTGCAGGAGGCATTGGGGTTGAATTGGCGCCATACGGACGGAGTGACGTTCATAAGGCCCTTACCTCCCCTCCAGGAGGTGTTCTCTGCCTGCCACGCGCTCTGCTGTGAGATCATGGCGGCGATTAGCGCCGGATCGACGCCTGCTCTTATCGCCTCAAGGTTTATCACATCGGAGAAGGGTATGTCCCTTACTTCTATGAGCGCCTCGTCATATCTTCCAAGCGACGCCAGGTTCTTGTCCATCCAGCCGTCAACCACGCTGCTTCCGGCCCATGAGAAGCCCGCTGCAAGCATAAGCATGAGTATCACCGATACGACATGCCTTCTTGCGGGCACAACGGCAGAGGCGAAAACCGCGGCGAGCATGATAAACGGGGCGGCAAGGAAATGTCCGACGGCGCTTATCGCCGCCATCGCCGGGCGGCCTTTCGCCACCGCGCTATACCTTGCCCTCTGCGACCTTCTGTCCCTGCCCTTCGCGAACAACATCCTGCCTCCCGCGCGGCCATCATCGCTTCCCGAGCATATGCCATACCGCCTGTCTTATTATTATAACGCGCCGTGAGCCACCTTTTGCCATCATATGTTGCGGCCGCAGGCCCAAATGGCAAAAAACGAGCCCGAATCGGCGCATCGGATGTAGAATACGCTTATAGGATATGCGATGGATCCGGAGGTGACCCTATGATCGAGGCCAGCGGACTGTCGGTCACCTACAAGGGCGGCAAAGGCGTATTCGACCTCGACTTCTCCGTTAGGAAGGGCGAGGCTTTCGGCTACCTTGGGCCTAACGGATCGGGCAAGACGACCACGATAAGGCTCCTCATGGGCTTCATGAAGCCCAAGTCAGGTACATGCAGCATAAATGGCTTGGACTGCTGGAGGGACGCCGCCAAAGTGAAGGAGGGCCTCGGTTTCCTTCCGGGGGAGATTTCGCTGTTCGATGAGATGAGCGGTTCGTCCTTCCTGAAATTCCTGATGGAGATGCGAGGCAGGAAGGACATGGGAAGGGCCGCGGAGCTTTCATCCATGTTCAGCCTTGATATTAAGCAGGGCATAAGGCGGATGTCGAAGGGCACCAAGCAGAAAATCGCCATAGTGGCCGCATTCATGCACGACCCCGAAGCCTATGTCCTCGACGAGCCCACAAGCGGGCTTGACCCTCTGATGCAGAACGTCTTCATCGACCTTGTCCTCGAGGAGAAAAAGAGGGGGAAGACCTTCCTCATGTCGTCTCATAACTTCGAGGAGGTCGACAGGACCTGCGACCGAGCGGCGATACTGAAGGAGGGCAGGCTTGCCGCCATAGAGGAGATCGCCAAGCTGAAGGCGGAGCAAAGGAGCAGCTACATAGTTTTGTTTAATGACCCTTCAGATATCAGCAAGCTCGCTTCGATGGGCCTGGAGATAGCGGCAAGCAGGCACTCCCAGGCGGAAATCATGGTGGGCAAGGATTACAACGCCTTTCTCAGGGCCCTCGCCCAGTGCGACATAAGAGGATTGTACCCCGGGACGAAGAGCCTGGAGGACGCCTTCCTCAAGTACTACGGGAAGGAGGGCGGCTCGGATGATTAGAGCCCTGTTCAAGCACGACATCAAGTCCAACTGGTTCCTGTTCATGGTGATTCTGGCCATAATGCTGATGTACATATCCGTTATCTCGATGATGTACGACCCGGCAAGCATGGATGCCATGAATGACCTGCTCTCAGCAATGCCCAAGCAGCTCATCTCCGCGATGGGCTTCGACGATTTGGGCAGCACCCTTACGGAGTTCATGGCCAGCTACTACTATGGCTTCATAATCCTCATGTTCCCGATGATCTACTGCATGATGCTGTCAGGAAGGCTCATCTCGAAATACGTGGACAGGGGCTCGATGGCATACCTGCTGGCATGCCCGGTCAGAAGGTCCCGGATAGCGTTGACCCAGGCGCTTTTCACCGTCCTCAGCCTTTGCCTGCTGTTTGGGATCGTGGCGCTGGGCGGTTTCGCTTTCTGCGAAGCCAGCTTTCCGCAAATGCTGGAAACGGACAAGTACTTCACGCTCAACTACAGCGCATTCTTCCTTTTCCTGGCGGTTTCCGGGATATGCTTCCTGTGCTCCTGCTGCTTTGACGAGGCAAAGATTGCATCAGCCCTGGGTTCGGGAATACCCCTTGGCTTCTACGTAATCCACATGCTCTCCAACGTCGGCGACAAGCTTGCCTGGCTTAAGAATCTCACGATATTCTCCCTATACGATGTAGACAGGATAATGGCCGGCTCATCAATCGCCTTGCAGGCAATCGCGCTTATTGCGATCGCCATTGCGGCATACTCCGCCGGAATCATGATATTCAGCAGGCGCGGCATGGCGTTATAGAAGCAGCGTTTTCCGGCCAGGATAAGGAGAGGACAGGCATTCACTCCTGTCCTCCTGTTTGTTGGGAGCTCTTCCTCCTCGGCCGGAAGCCCATCATCCGAAGGCCTATATCCCCTCCGCTTTCGCCTCGTTCCAGAGCGCATCCAGCCTTTCAAGGCCCATGTCCTCCATGCGCTCTCCCATCGCGGCCACCTTCGCCTCTATGTACATGAAGCGCCTTCTGAACTTTCCGGCGGTCTTCTTCATGGCAGCCTCCGCATCCACTTTGGCAAGCCTTGCCACGTTCACCACAGCGAACAGAAGGTCGCCTATCTCCTCCTCAAGCAGCTCTTTCGGTCTTGACAGCGCATCGTTGACCTCCTCAACCTCCTCGAACACCTTGGCCATAGCCTGCCGCGGGCTCTTCCAGTCGAAGCCGACCCTAGCGGCCTTGTCCTGCATCTTGGATGAATACCAGAGCGCGGGAAGCGCGTTTGCGATGCCGTCCAGAAGGGAGGGGGCCTCCTCGCCTTCCAAGGCATCCCCCCTTCTTGCCGCCTTGTCGGCCTTCTCCTGCTGCTTTATGTACTCCCAGTTTCTCAGCACCTTCTCCGCCGTGTCGGCCTCGACCTCCCCGAAGATGTGAGGATGGCGCCTTATGAGCTTCTCGGAGATGGAGTCCACCACGTCCAGGAAGTCGAAATAGCCGTCCTCCTGGGCGATTCTAGCCTGGAAGACCACCTGCAGGAGAAGGTCGCCCAGCTCCTCGCAAAGGTGGTCCATGTCCTTCTCGTCTATCGCCTCTGCCACCTCATATGCTTCCTCGAGCACATAGGGCCTGAGGCTCTGAAGGTCCTGCTTTCTGTCCCAGGGGCAGCCGTCGTCGCCTCTAAGCCTTGCCATGATCTCCACAATCCTGTCGGCAGGCCAGCCGCTTGGGCACGCCTTACGCCTGTCGGCCGCCACCGGCACGAAGACCGAGGTCAGGTGGTCCAACCCCTCCAGCCGGTCCAGCATGTAAACCGGTACATTTCTCACCGACATGGATGCCATGTCGCCTGCCGCGGTGATGACCTTCACCTCATGCTCATCCCCGTAAGCTTCCGCAATCGCAAGCTTCACCTCGCCTGCCATCATCCTGTCGAAGACTTCGCCGATTAGAAGAGGGATCGGGTAAGGCGCCCTCCTTCCGGCTGAGGATTCCGGCCATTGCTCATCCAGCCTGAAGGCCCCTATCACGGCAATACCGTCGACCAGGCTGTCGCAGCCTGCCGCAAGGCAGCAGGCGTCTATGAAGCTCATGCCCTGCACCGTCCTTACGGGTATGCCCAGAGCCTCCGCCTTCCTCATGACAAGGCCCACCGAGACCTCGCCGGCGGAGGGGCTTCCCGGGACGACGTATGCAACGTCCAATCCCGCCTCCGCCTCCGCCACGACCCTCATCGCCATCGTCTCATAAGCCTCATCGAAGCTTCCCGCCCCGTCGTAAACCGAATCAAAGCTCTCCAGGCTCATAAGTCCAGTGAAGAGCGCTGCCGCGGGATGCCTCGAAGTCCTTAGGAATACCTTGTCGCATCCAGTTATCTCCTCCATCACCGCAGGCGGCAGCATATTCACCGGCCCAGGTCCCATCCCTGCGATTCTGATCTTCCCTTTAATCATCTTCCCTCTCCGTTCCATTATCGCCTTATGTGCCCCTTAACAGGCACAACAGGCTACTTGTCTTCCTTTTTCCCGGATGCGCCCTTGTCTGACGGACTCTTTCCCGCAATCGCAAGCTTCCTGTTGTATAGCTCAGGCGGCTTCATCTGCCCGACCGGCTTCATAGGCTCCTCGTCGTAGCGGATGGGCCTTGGCGAAGGCGTCTGCTTCTGCTTCTTCTGAAGATGCTCTGCGGACATCCCCTCAGGTATCACGATGCCGGACTCAAGAATCGCCTTCCTGGCCGCGACTTCCGGTTTCTCCCCCGCCTCGACCTTCTCGTAGAAGAGCCTGTCGCGAAGCTTCGTATGCGCTATTTCCTCCATGAGCCTTCTCAGGTTGTCAGCTATGGCAGGCGCCTTCATCTCCCTGTATCTCATAAGAAGCGGCGCCGTGCGCGATACGGGAATGGGCATAAGGCCCGGGAAAAGCCTTGCTATCCTCTCCCCGTCTGCCAGGTTCTGGAAGCTTTTCCCCTCGGCGAACCTCACCGCTATCATGACCTCGCCGGACCTGTCCTCCGCCTCGATGCCGATGCTTGCTACATCCACTTCCCTTGCCATGGCCTTTATCTCGGCTACCGCGATGAGGTTTGCCACCTCCTCCGGAAGCCTTCCGAACCTGTCGGCCAGCTCCTCGGCGAGCTCCAGCGCATCCTGCCTTGCGAGCACCGCGTTGACCTTCCTGTACGCCTCGATCTTCTCAGCTTGGTCGGGTATGTAGCTAGAGGGTATGTAAGCGCTAAACGGCAGCTCGATTGCAATCGGTGGCGGCACGTATGCGGGCTGTTCGCCCTTCAGCTCCCTCACAGCCTCCTCCAGCATCGCCGAGTACATCTCGAAGCCCACTGAGGATATGTGGCCGGATTGCTCGTGTCCAAGTAGGTTTCCGGCCCCTCTTATCTCAAGGTCTCTCATGGCGATGCGGTAGCCGGAGCCGAGGTTTGAGAACTCCCTGATGGCCGCAAGGCGCTTGTCAGCCGCCTCCGACAGTATGTTGTCCCTCTTGTAGGTGAGGTACGCATAGGCCACCCTGCTGGAGCGCCCGACCCTTCCTCTAAGCTGGTAGAGCTGTGAAAGGCCGAACCTCTCGGAATCGTTTACTATGAGCGTGTTAACGTTGGGCATGTCTATGCCCGCCTCGATTATCGTCGTGCAGACCAGGACGTCGAACTCGTGCCTGAGGAAGCTCATGATGATCCCCTCGAGCCTCTCCTCGTTCATCTGCCCGTGCGCGATGTCTATCCTCGCCTCGGGGACGAGGCCTGCCAGCTCCTCGGCGACCATGTTGATGCTGCGGACCCTGTTGTGCACGTAGAACACCTGGCCGCCGCGGTCTATCTCCCTTAGTATCGCTTCCCTTACCATCTTGTCGTCGTGCTCCGTGACGTAGGTCCTTATCGGGAACCTGTTTTCGGGAGGGGTGCCGATGAGGCTCATGTCCCTTGCCCCCACCATCGACATGTGCATGGTCCTCGGTATGGGGGTGGCAGTGAGGGTGAGCACGTGGACATCGGTGCGCATCATCTTGAGGCGCTCCTTCTGCTCGACTCCGAACCTCTGCTCCTCGTCGACTACAAGAAGGCCCAGGTCTCTGAACTTGACGTCCTTGGAAAGGAGCCTGTGGGTGCCGACCGCGATGTCCACAAGGCCGTTTTCCATCTCCTTCAGTATCCTCTTCTCCTCCTCGGGCCTGGTGAGCCTGGAGAGGAGCGCCACTCTGACCGGGAAGCCCTCGAAGCGCTCCTTGAAGGTGTTGAAATGCTGGTAGGATAGTATAGTAGTGGGTGCAAGCACGGCCACCTGCCTGCCCTCGGCCGCCACCTTGAATGCGGCCCTTAATGCCACCTCTGTCTTGCCGAATCCTACGTCTCCGCAGACCAGCCTGTCCATCGGGTGATCCTTCTCCAGGTCCTGCTTTGCGGCCTTCACCGCCTCCATCTGGTCTTCGGTCTCGTCGTAGGGGAAGCGGTCCTCGAACGAAGCCTGCCAGGGCCCGTCAGGCCCGCAGGGCTTCGCGCTTGCCGATAGCCTTGCAGCATAGAGCCGCACCAGTTCCTCGGCTATCTCCATCACTGCCTTGCCGGTCCGGGTCCTCGCCTTCGCCCACTCAATCCCGCCCAGCTTGTTGAGCTTCGGGGCAGAGTCCTCGCTTCCGATGTA
The DNA here is from genome assembly GCA_964545975.1 of uncultured Clostridia bacterium. Classification (GTDB taxonomy): domain Bacteria; phylum Bacillota; class DTU025; order DTU025; family MWDF01; genus MWDF01. Next base: position 21,930 of record CAZJHY010000013.1, read on the forward strand.
CTTCTGCAGGACGCTAACCTGCTCTACCGGAATGTAGACCATGCTTCCGCCCGCATACTCGACCGACATGTAGTCGCGTATTGCGCCCAGCGACTCCATGGGCCTCATATCCAGATACCTTCCTATGCCGTGGTCCCGGTGAACTACGAAATCGCCGGGGGAAAGGTCCTTGTAGCTTGATATCTTCGAGCCTTCGGCGAACTGCTTGTAGCTCTTCCTCTTCTTCGCCGCGCCGAAGAACTCCGTATCCGTGAGAAGCACCAGCCTTGCCGGGTTTGAGATGAAGCCTGAGGATATGTCGGCGACGGTGACCCTTATGGTCCCCCGGGCAGGCTCGAGGCTATCCCAGTCCTGCCTGAGCACTGGAGAGCCCTCATCAAGGAATGCGGCCTTGAGCCTTTCGGCCCTTTCCGCCGTGGAGGCGGCGACTACGACGGCAAAGCCCTTCCTCCTGGACTTGTCCGCCTCCATCACCAGGCCGGGGAAGTCGCCCGATTTGAACGACGGCTCCCTCATGCTCATCATTACCTCGACAGCCTCGAACGGTCCTTCCTCCTGGGCGGGCGCCGATGTAAGCTCTATGCGCCTTGCCCCCTGGGCCCTCATCTCTACGTAACCTGCGCCAAGATGCGCCCCCATGTTTCCGGGCAGCACCAGCCCCTGCTCTGCGAAGGAGGCATATGTCTCGGACGCGTCGCGGTCGTATCCTCTAAGGCTGTTGTGCGCCCTTTCGGGCTCGTCGGAAACAAGCAGCGCGTCTCCGATGTAGTCCAGTATCGATGCCGGCTTCTCGAAGAAGTAGCCTATGTACTGCTCGTCGTTGTCGAACCTTCCGAAATCCCTGAGCCTCTGGATATGGCGCTGGACCCTCTCGGCGAGCCTGTCCAAAGCAGCGAGCCTTGCTGCCGGATCCTCGAACCTCACGGCATCCTGCCTTGCCTTCTCCAGCGCTGTGGCGATTCTCGTGATTCCTTCATCAAGGCGCGTGCCATCGACGCACATCTCCCTTGCGGGGGCGATGACGGCCTCATCCAGCCTTCCGGTCGAGCGCTGGGTCTCAGGGTCGAAGCTTCTTATCGATTCTATGTCGTCTCCGAAGAACTCGGCCCTTACGGCAAACTCCGAGCCTGCGGGGAATATGTCGAGGACGCCGCCTTTGAAGCTTGCCTGGGCCTCGGCCTCGCACCTGTCCACCCTCTCATAGCCAAGGGATGTGAGCTTCGCCATCGCCTCGAGCGGGTCTATGCTCATGCCGGGCTTAAGGAAGATATGGAGGGGAAGGAAGTCCTCCGGGGGCATCAGCCTGTAGGATGCTGACCGTGCAGCAAAGACATAGACGCCGGGCGCCCTTCTTGACAGGCCGGACAGCGCGGCTATCCTCCTTGCCGTAAGCTCTATTGGCGCCGCTGCCTCCTCATAGGGAAGAAGGTCCTTGAACGGAAACTCGTACACCGGAAGGATGCTTCCCAGAAACGCCCTCATGTCGGCGACCAGCCTGTCTGCCTCCGTCTGGTTGAATGTCATGACGGCGAGCCCGCCTTCTGCCTCGGCCAGCGCGGACAGGGCAAAGGCCTTCCGGGAGCCGGAAAGCCCTGTGAGGCGAACCCTTCCGCCCCTTCTTGCGGGCCCTGCCGCCGCCAGGAGGTCCGTGAACTCCTTCGTCGACCTTATTAGCTCGGTTAGCTTGGACATTTGTTCCTCCAGCCGCCTGTTGTTGAGTGCAGCGCCCTTTCCCTGGGAAAGAGAGCCCCGAATCCCGCGGATGCCGCCTGAAACGCCGCAGGCGTCAGGAGCGGCTTAACCTCCCCTGACGTATGGCCCCTTATCGAGAAATCCGACACCCGGCACCTTAGTGCCGATTGCCTCTAAGCCGTGCCTTCCTCAGCCCTGGCCTTTCCGCCGCCGTTGAACTTGGAGGCGGCCTCAGCGGGGCCTGCCAGGATTATCTCCTCGACGGCCTCGGCGGCGGCGGCGATGCCCTCGGAAAGAAGCTTCGCCTCCTGCCTGTCGGGCCTTTGAAGCACGAAGTCTATGGTCTCCGAATATGCCGGAGGCCTGCCGATTCCAATCCTTACCCTAGCAAACTGCTCGGTGCCGATTATGCCTATGATGGACTTCATGCCCTTGTGGCCCCCGGCGCCACCCGACGGCCTTATCCTGATCCTTCCGGGGTCCAGGTCCATGTCATCATAGACCACGATGAGCCTGGATTCGTCTATGCCCAGCGCGCGCATGGCAGCTGCGACAGGGCCTCCGGACAGGTTCATGAAGGAGTGAGGCTTAAGGACCACCACCTGCTCTCCTGCGAACTCGCATTTTGCCGCCGACGCATTCCAGCGCGTGCGGACGAAGCGCCCCTTCATTCGGCGGGCTATCAGGTCCGCCGCAAGAAATCCCATGTTATGCCTCGTCGTCTCATATGCGCTTCCGGGGTTTCCGAGGCCCGCGACAAGCCACTTACCCATCAGGGCCTCCTAGTTGAACAGTATTGAGACCGAAAGCTCCTCGTAGATCCTTCTTATGGCCTCTGCCATCATGCGGCCGACCGACAGGACCTTTATCCTGTCACAAGGCGCCGAGTTGTCCCTTGGGAGGCTGTTTGTGATGATTAGTTGCTGGATCTTCGAGTTGTTTATGCGCTCGATCGCAGGGCCCGAAAGCACTCCGTGCGAGCACAGGGCGTAAACTTCGCTTGCGCCTGCGGCGATAAGGGCATCGGCTGCCTGGCACATGGTGCCAGCCGTGTCTATGATGTCATCCACCAGCACGCAGGGCTTTCCCTCCACATCGCCGATAATGTGCATGACTTCGGATACATTGGGCCTGGGGCGCCTCTTGTCGATGATGGCAAGCGTGCCTCCGATTCTTTCACCCAAGGCCCTTGCGCGGGAGACGCCGCCAACGTCGGGGGATACGACCGAACAACCGGTAAGGCCGATGTCCTTCATATAGTCCGCAAGAAGGGGGGCCGCCTGCATATGATCCACGGGTATGTCGAAGAAGCCCTGTATCTGCGGCGCATGCAGGTCAAGCGTGAGCACCCTGGTTATTCCCGCCATAACAAGCAGGTTTGCGATGAGCTTCGCTGTTATCGGTTCCCTTGAGGAGGACTTCCTGTCCTGCCTTGCGTAGCCGTAGTAGGGTATCACGGCGGTGATTGACCTTGCGGAGGCCCGCCTTAGGGCATCTGCCATGATGAGCATCTCCATCAGGTTGTCGTGCACGGGGTTTCCGAGCGACTGGATGATGAATACGTCTGCTCCCCTTACAGTCTCGAAGATCTGCACCCTTATCTCCCCGTCCGAGAAGCGGGTAACCGCGCTTTTTACCAAAGGAGTCCCCAGCGCGTCAGAAATCTCTTGTGCAAGCGGCGTATTGGACGTCCCCGTGATGAGCTTCAGCTTCCTGTGGCATGCGATCATCCTATCTTCCCCCCTGGCCTTCCTTCTCGGCCTTGACCTGACCCTTTTTTCGCTCAACCCAGCCTTCCTTGTTCTCCTGCCTCGCCCTTGCGACCGCAAGCGCGCCCTCCGGCACGTCCTTGGTAACGGTGGACCCCGTCGCGATGTAGGAGCCGCGCCCGACCTTCACAGGGGCGACCAGGTTGGTGTTGGAGCCCACGAAAGCGTCGTCCTCTATCACAGTCCTGTGCTTCCTGAAGCCGTCATAGTTGCAGACAACGGTGCCGCAGCCGATGTTGACTCCCGAGCCCATGTCAGTGTCCCCGATGTATGAGAGGTGAGGAACCTTGGATCCTGCTCCAATGTTCGAATTCTTGATCTCCACGAAGGAGCCGGCCTTCGCACCCTCGCCAAGCACGGTGCCGGGCCTGATATATGCGTAGGGGCCTACCTTGCACGACGGGCCCACCCTGCAGTCTCTGAGGTAAGAATTGCATACTTCTGAACCCCGCTCGACAACCGATGATTCCATGGTGGTGCCTGGGCCGATTTCGCATTCCGGACCTATGACGGTCCTTCCGCTGAGCACGGTGAAGGGATGCAGCACGGTGTCCTGCCCCACCTCCACCTCCTGCTCTACGAAGGTGTTGGCCGGAGAGATGACGGTGACGCCAGATGCCATCAGCTCCGCAAGCTTCCTTGAGCCCAGAATCCTCTGGGCTTCGGCGAGATCCTGCCTGCTGTTGATCCCGATTCCTTCATCCGGGTCCTCCAGCACGACCGCCCCGATGGGGTGTCCCGCCTGGTAGAGGACCTTAATCGCATCAGTGAGGTAATACTCGCCCTGGGCATTGTCGTTTCCTATGTAGCGGAGCGCATCGGAGAGCGACTCCGATTCGAATGCGATTATGCCGGTCGAGACTTCCCTTATCTCCCTTATGGCATCGCTTGCGTCACGATATTCGATGATGTCGGTGAACTCCCCGAAGGCATCGCGCACTATCCTGCCGTATGAGGCCGGTTCGTCCAGCTCCATGCTGAGCACGCTTGCGGCATATCCTCCGGCTGTATGGGAGTCAATGAGCCGCCTTATGGTGGATGGCCTGGTGGCCGGGACATCTCCCGGGATGACCAGTATGGTCCCCTTGTAGCTTTCCAGAAGCTCCTTGGCCTGCATGACGGCATGGGCCGTACCCAGCCTCTCGTGCTGCCAGAAGATCTCTGACCTTCCTTCGATGTGCTCGGTTAGGGCTTCCCCCATATGGCCTACGACTGTCGCTATCCTGTCGCAGCCCGCGTTCTGGAGGTTCGCGATGACGTGATCTATTACAGTAAGGCCGTTCACCTTGTGCAGAACCTTGGGCAACGAGGACTTCATGCGCTTTGACATCCCAGCAGCCAGGATTAGCCCTGCGAATGGCATGACTTCATTCCTCCATATAGAGGCCCGGGCCTCTTCTTACCCGCGCTTAACGACTTCTATGCCTTCGGCGCGGATTCCTTCAACTTCGGGCAACGCAGAATATTATAGCATGGAGGTGGGATCGTTTTCTTTAAGCCCTTTTAGCTCTATATTCAGCTCTTTCACCCGATAAATTCATTCAATAAAGGAAATAACTTGCGGGGCGTTGAATACCTAAACGCTACAGGATAGATATTTCGGGAGGTGTTCGCATGAACAGGAGGGTTGCAGCTCTGGCGATAGTGTCGATCCTCGCGGCACTTCTTCTTTCCGGTTGCTCAACCACATATTTCTTCAGCTTCAGGGAGGAAGGCGACCTGGGAAACGACGAGGGAGACTGGTACATGGAGGACTGGTTCCTTTCCGTATCCTCCGCATCTCCGATGGTTGGAGGAAGCTACTCTTTTGCCGAGAAGGGATTATCCTTAAGGGGCAAGGCGATTACATGTCCTTTCAGGTTCAGCGGCGATTTCACATACATAGTGCGCTTCTGGGTCTATGCTGATGAGACTCATGATCTTTTCTTCGGGTTAGATATGGCTGACGCCCCTCTTCTTTCGATGGCCGACAGCTTCCTCTGCCTGGAGGGCATGGACGTCGGGTCCGTTGAAGAAGCTTATGCGGCCTACGAGGCATCCGGCTTGTTCATGATCATGCCCACAGAAGAGCTGATGCCCGGCTTGAACAGGAACGGAAGGAATGTATACGAGCTCAAGAAGAAGGGTGACAACGTGACGATGAGGGTGAACGGCACACTGGTGGACGAGTTCGAGCTCGTTGATTACGCCTCCGAATGGTTTGCGCCCTGCCTGGAAGCTCAATTGTTTTTCCCTTATGAGGGCACTTTCGGGGTGTTCATCGAGAGCGTGAAGGTCATCTACGAGGAAGGGATGATTGATGAAACGCCGATAATCATGTAACTGAGCTAAAAAGGCAGAAGCTGCCGGGATTCCTGAACGGTCCCGGCAGCTTCACATTCATCCGGCTACAAAGCCGAAGCCCTATGTTGGCAACGATATCCTGAACCTGCATCTGGCGTCGCCTGCCAGCACCGATTCGAGGACCTCGCATTCGAGCTTCCTTCCGAAAATGACTTCCCACGATTTCTTATGAAACCCCGCGCTGCAGCGGCAGAACTCCGGATCCACGGTGCCTTCCTCAGACAGAATCGATTCTCTTGCCCACGGGCAATGGCAATAGAGGTATCTCTTCCTATCAGGGTCCTCCTCGGCGAGCCATTCCTTCGTCCTGAAGGGGATCTTGGTCACGAACAAGTCGCTTCCTTCCCTTCTGCCGAAGCTTACCTCGGGGTCTGACTTAACGTATGCGATTACATCCGGGGTGATCTCCTGCCCGAAGAATCGCTTCCCCTCTGCCATATGATCCTCAAGCGTCTTTTCGAACTCCTGCTTCTTCGCCTCGATGAAGGCATCGATGTCTCCCAGTTTCACGAAAAGATCCCTATCTGGAGAATAGTGAGAATCCTCAAGGCGCCTGAAGCTGGAATCGTACAGCTTTTCTCTCTGTTGGATGCTCAATGAGGCCTTCACCTCAGCCACGACTGTCCTCGCCGCAGAGGACCTGTCCTTGAATGATGTGCCCGGCGAAATCGGCCCTATCATAGCGAAGATGCGGTCTCTCTCCTCGGTGCCGGCCACTTCCTCCAGCTTATAGTACATGCCGTCTAGCGCCTCGACCCCGTCAAGGTACATGAAGGCCGTCTGATAGACTTCGTCGTTCCTCGTGAAGTAGCCGTATCTCAGGATGGCGAGCATGTTCTCATATGAATCCTGGCCAGATTCCAGAAGGGAATCTATGAGGCTTAGCGCCGCCCTCCTGCCGCAGCCCGTCCCCGGAAGTCCGTTTCTGGAGGAAAGCATTGTGTCCAGATGGTCCGCTATGCACATCTGCCTAGAGGCAGCGTCATCATCCAACCCTTTGCCCTTGAGATACTTTAGGAAGCCATCTCTGTCCATTCCGCACCTCGCGAGATAAGATATACATTAATTATTGCATACAAGCGAATATATTTCCACTTGCCGTATATAGTTTTCAACACTTGCCGCAGGAGGTCGGTTTCCTTCCTAATGCCCCACTGGGCTGGACTTATTCTTGACAAAAACGAGGTTTTGCTGTATATTTGTCTATAGATTTTCGTGCGTGCTTCTGCGCAACACCACAGTCAATGGAAAATCCAATGGCATAGCCGTTCGGGAAGGTTGCATGTCAATCGGCCTTAATCTCATCAGCCCTTTGAGAGGAGGCATTCATGAGCAGGTACGTTGTTAATCTGATCATCGCTTTCTTCGCGCTTAACATCGCTTTCGACCTTATTGGGTTTTCTGCCGCCTCAAAAAGCAAGCAGGAGGACGAGCCCGAGCAGGAAGCGGAGAGGGAGCATGAGAAGATCTCCCCTATAGGCCTGGTTCTTGTCCCCCTCACGGTGGCCTATTCAATCGTATGCTTCATAATCTCATATGTTGTACTGACCCTTTTCCGCACCCTTTCGCTTATCGCCGCATTCCTGCGCTTCCTCGGCCTTGCTTCGGCGAACGAGACCAAGTCCTCTATGCTGTGGTCCCTTTCCACCGTACAATCCATTTTCAGAGGGAAGGCGCGTGCCAAGTGAAAGCATCCTACACCTATCAGGCAAGCACATCTCCTGCCGTACGGCTTCTTCATTAGCTGCATTTGCAATGATATCGATTCTTTTATCCTTTCGTAATATTTATTACCGATTCTTGCCAGTCCATATCCTACTATATCGGTAGGATATATTGCCATTATTACGGATTTACATAGGAGGAGATACAAATGAGCGAGATGATACACAACGAAGCTGGAGGAAAGCTCGACCCTGCAAGGCAGCACCACCTACAGAGGCTTATCATGGATTTGCATGCGGGAAGGCCCAAAGATGAGGTGACCGCCGAGTTCAAGGCGCTCTTCGCCGGCGTAAGCTCCGAGGAGATAGCCGCTATAGAGGCAAAGCTTGTGTCCGAGGGGATGCCCGTGGAGGAGATCACTCGGATGTGCGACGTGCACGCTGCGATAATGGGCACTTCTATTGAGGACATTCATGTCCCCAAGACTGCGCTGGATACTCCGGGCCATCCTCTTAACCAGCTCGAAATGGAGAACAAGGCAATCGATGCACTCATCTCCGAGAAGCTCGTACCCTCCCTGAGGGCATACTCCGCTGACCGTTCCGAGGCTAACGGCTACCAGCTGCTGGAGGCGCTAAACGGCCTTGCGGATGTGGACAAGCACTATCTCAGGAAGGAGAACCTCATCTTTCCGTTCCTCGAGAAGGCCGGCATAACGGCGCCTCCCAAGGTGATGTGGGGCGTTCATGACGAGATACGGGCCCTTATCAAAGGGGCGAAGATGCTGCTTATAGCGAAGAATCCGGAGGCGGCACGGATAGCTTCGGAGGCGGCACAGAAGGTCACGGACATGATCTTCAAGGAGCGGAACATCCTGTTTCCGATGGTTACAAATGCCCTAACCGAGGACGACTGGGTAAGGGTGGAGCACGAAAGCGACGAGCTGGGCTACTGCCTGGTCGAGCCAGTTGCGAAGTGGAAGCCGTCCAGAGCGGTACTCGGTGAGAATTCCGAAGAGGGCGGCTATGAGACGCCCGGCACCGCACATTCGGTGAACCTCGGCACAGGTTTCCTTGCTCCGGCTCAGATTGAACTCATGCTGAACCACATGCCCGTGGATATTACTTTCATTGACGAAAACGACGTGGTGAGGTATTTCTCGAACTCCAAAGAGAGGATATTCCCCAGGAACAAGACCATAATCGGAAGGCTCGTGCAGAACTGCCACCCGCCCAAGAGCATGGCAGTTGTGGAGCAGATACTCAGCGATTTCAAGTCCGGTGCCAAAGACCACGAGGACTTCTGGATCAACATGCGGGGCATGATGGTCTACATCAGGTACTTCGCGGTCCGCGACGCAGAGGGCGGATACAAAGGTGCCCTGGAAGTCTCGCAGGAGATAAGCGGGATAAGGGCTCTGACGGGCGAGAAGCGCATAATGTCCTAGCGGACGCCTGCCTCGCTTAAGAAAGAAGAGCCGCCTCTGCCGGGCGGCTCTTCTTTCTTTTCTTGCTGCGTTTTAGGCTTTCTTAGAACGCCTCTGGATATATATCTCGGCGGCTTGGACAAGCTTGCCGAAGCCCATGGTCATGGCACCGCTTACGATAAAGGCCAGGAAAACGAACAGGCCTACCAACACGGCGCTGAATATGCCGGAGAACCTGGGAATCCCGTAATAGTAGTAGCCGTAGCCCCTGGATCCTGCGAGGCTTACAAAGAAGATTACCACGCCCAGCACGGCGCCTCCCGCCATCTGTATCACACCCAGCAGGTAGATAAGGTTAGAAAGGCGGAAGTGCCTTGCTACCTTGTTTATTATCGCCTCTGGTTCCCTATGATTGGTGCCTTGCTGGAAGCCAGGCGCGCTTCTTTGCGCCTCCTTGACCTCAGGGTTTGCCTGTGCCTTCGGCTCCTCGGTGGTTACATCCTCGTTCCTTTCTGTATCGTCCAAAGAAATCTCCTCCATCTATATGCACTGGCTTGTTTACTATGCATTATAACGTCATGGGCGACCGGTGCGTCACCGAAAGTAGACCCGTAGAAGGAATTAACCTTTCTTAGTGGAAGTAATCTACTATAGGTATCAATTACAGAGGGAAGGAGGTCGAGCGATGCCGGAGGAGTTCAAGGCGGGATGCCAAAGACCCGCACGCAAATCCCCAGTCACAGTTACACAGCCGGAATCCTCGGCTGAAAGACCGAAGGAGGAGATAAGGCAGATGATCAAGGTAGGAAAGCCTGCACCGGATTTCACAGCCACCGCTTTCGTTAAGGGCAAGTTCGCAAACGTCACCCTATCGGAGTATAAAGGCAAATGGGTAGTTCTTTGCTTCTATCCGGGTGATTTCACCTTCGTCTGAGCGACCGAAGTCTCGGCAGTTGCCGAGAAGTTCGACGAGTTCCAGAGCCTCGGGGTAGAGGTCCTTTCGTGCAGCGTAGACAGCCACTTCGTCCACAAGATGTGGAACGACCATGAGCTTTCAAAGATGATCGGAAAAGATATCCCGTTCCCCATGCTCTCCGATTCTGGCGGCGAGATAGGGAAGCTTTACGGCATATATTCCGAGGAGGACGGCATAGAGACCCGCGGACGCTTCATAATTGACCCTGACGGAAACGTCCAGGGCTTCGAGGTGCTTACCCCTCCCGTCGGAAGAAACGTAAGCGAGACCATACGGCAGGTCAAGGCATTCCAGCATGTCCGCGCCTCGAAGGGAACTGAGGCGACTCCTTCCGGCTGGAAGCCCGGCAAGAAAACGCTTAAGCCCTCCCCGGACCTTGTGGGCAACGTCTGGAAGGTGTGGAGCGTCAAGGAAGCCTTCGACGAGTAGGCTTGCTCTTTCGGCGATCCAGGGCGGCAGGGCAAGACTTTGCCGCCTTTTTCATTGTCTTTTCGCGATGTCTGAGCATGCTCGCCCGCAGCTCGCTGCATAATGGTTTACAAAGTGGGATAATATAGGGGAATTCGAGTCGGGGGAGGTCCTTCTCATGCTGCAGTTCATTTCCGTGGTGAAGACTTTGGCCGTGGCGACTGCCGGAGGGTACATCGGACACAAACTAAAGATACCTTCCGGAGTCATGATAGGTGCGATGGTGGCTGTGGCCGTAGCGTCACTTCTGAAGATGGACCTGGGCCGCCTGCCTGACATATCCAAGCCTGCTGTCCAGGTTGTCCTTGGGGCGATACTCGGCTTCGGCCTTAGCAACATCACGCTGCAGCAGCTGAAGTCCCTTTTCGTTCCGGCGGTTCTCATGATAGCAGTACTTCTTGCTGCAGGTTTTGCGATAGCTTTCATCCTGCACCGCTACTTTGGTTTCGACGTGATGACCGCAATCTTCAGCTCCACGCCCGGGGGTATGACGGAGCTTTCGTCAGTTGCCGCGGAGATGCATGCAAATGCACCGGTTGTAGCTATCCTGCAGCTTCTAAGGCTAGTCAGCGTGCTTATGCTCGTTGCGCCTATTGCAAAGGTTCTCTCAAGGTAGTAGGCAGCCTTTACATCGCCCGCAACATTAAAGCCGCCCTTTGCGGGCGGCTTCTGACTTTGGCTGGGGAGGCAGGATTCGAACCTGCGGTACAGGATCCAAAGTCCCGTGCCTTACCGCTTGGCGACTCCCCAACAGGAGCATTGAAATTCTACCACAGCGGACAGGCACATTGCATTATCCGTTAAGCCCTTTCCACCTCCTCCGGAGTCTCGTCCGGCAGATTCTTGAAGACGTCTATAATCTTGCTTTCGATTACGTCCCTGAAATCCTGCCTGATAGGGTGGGCTACGTCTCTGAACTGGCCGTCTGCGGATTTCCTCGAGGGCATGGCCACGAATAGGCCGTTCTGGCCATCGATGACCTTGATGTCGCGAACTACGAAGCAATCATCGAATGTAATGGTCGCGATGGCTTTCATCCTGGAACTAGTGACAACCTTCCTGACTCTGACGTCAGTGATGTCCATGAAAGCACCTCCGCTGCAATACCTTGGTAGGTGCTTATATATTTCTATCATTTGCCAATTGTATCCTTCTATTTCCAAAGAGAAGGATATCGGCCTTATGCTGGTATTACTGTTTTGTTTCTACTCAAGTACAATTATCGCTTCGATTTCTACCAGGGCGTCTTTCGGCAGCCTAGCAACCTGAATGGTCGATCTTGCAGGGGCTGGCTCAGGAAAATAGCTCGCATATATCTTGTTCATCGCAGCGAAGTCGTTCATATCCTTAAGGAAGACCGTAGTTTTGACCACATCCGCCATAGTGCAGCCCTGTGATTCCACTATCCCCTTCACATTCTCGAGAACCCTGACGGTCTGTGCGTTGATCTCTGTGCCGACAACCTCTCCCGTTGCAGGGTCGAGCGGAGTCTGCCCCGATACGAACATCAGTCCGGGCACCTTTATCGCCTGGCTGTACGGGCCTATGGCCTTTGGACCATTGTCAGTGCTTACGGAAGTCTTCTTCATCGTATGTCCTCCTTCATGGTTGTGCGCTACCACTTCACGTTCTTTATCGCCAGATCCAGGTCAGAGGGCTTATCCACATCCATCGCAACGGACGCGTTTCTTATCCTCACCCCGCGGCCTTCAAGCTTGAATGATTTCCTTGCTATTGCCTCAATTTCCTTCACGGAAACCCTCCCTGTTACGAGCTTCAGGAGCATAATGGGGCCAAGGCCCAAAGATATGGCCATGGCTAACGGATTCTTCCTCTTTGCGTACATATCGGAGATTATGTCCTTGCGGGCCATTATGGCGTCCTTTGAGGCTAGGAACAAATTCGCCCCGGTGAGCACGCCGTCTTTGAGCTTGACATAGGTCCTCTCGCCGCCGGGATACTGCCTGTCGTAGTCCTCCTTGTATACCAAGGCGTAGTAGACCTCTGCCTTATCCCTGCCGCAGGCTTCTGCCATCTCCTTGATGGCATCGCCAGTAAGAAGAGGTATGTCTGCGGTACCAATCACGGCCATGCTCTCCCTGACCTCTGACAGCGCGTTCAGGAGGCTGTCAAGCAGGTGCTCGCCAGGTTTAACGAGGGTCACCTTGTCACCGAACTCCGACAGGGCCGCCTTCAGCTCATCCGGCCCGCTTACGACCACGCGGGATATGATGCCGCTGTCGAGCATCGCTTTAACCACGTATGCCGCCATGGGCCTGCCTTTAATATCTATGAGGGCCTCCCAGCGCTCGCTTGAGCGCTCGGCAAGCTTACCCTTGTTTACGCCCCCCGCAAGAAGGACCGCCTCCATCATCCCGGCCATGTGATCACACTTCTCTTTCATCGTTAATTGACATGTGAACCTTCTTCATAACCTCAATGAGGCTGTGTTCGGCGCTTTCCATGTGCATCAGGGCCGCTTTCGCCGCAGCTTCCGGGTCGTGCGACACTATCGCCTTCACTATGGCCCTGTGCTCATCCAAGGCGATAATCATGCGACCCGGGTATGAAAGAGACATGGAGCGGTAACGGTGTATCTGCTCCCTGAGGTTGGAAAGCATCGTGACAAGCCTCGCGTTTCCGGACGCATTGAAGAGTATGTCGTGGAAGATGATGTCCGACTTCACAACCGCCTCCAGCTCGTGGGTCTTTATCTTGGATTCTATGTCGGCAAGCTGCCTTCTTAGCTGTTCGAGCTGCGATTCGCTTATGCGCTCGGCCGCAAGGCGGGCAGCCAGGCTCTCCAGAGTGGACCTGATCTCGAAAACATCCCGAATCTCCTTCGGGGACAGGCCTGCGACATAGGCGCCCTTCCTCTGCATCATTATGACGAAGCCTTCCAGCTCAAGCTTCCTTATGGCCTCCCGCACAGGCGTCCTGGAGACGCCCATCTCGTCGGCCAGCTTGATTTCCACCAGCCTTTCCCCGGGGGCGAGCCTGCCGGAGACTATGGCCTCCCTCATCGCCTCGAACACGATCTCCCTAAGGGGCTTGTAGTTGTCCATGTTTAGGATTATCCTGCTTTCATTCATCACGATCACCTCACCATATCATCGGAGCTCCGCGCCTTCCGTCAGCCTTAGCAGCCGCTACGAATGCGCCTCCGAACATCTCCTTTATCGCTGAGGCCGCCCTTTCGGCCCCTGAGAAACATTCGAATATGCCGAACACCGCTGAACCCGAGCCGCTCATTGAGCTTGCCATGGCCCCCATGGAGAGCATCGCGGCCTTCATGCCGGCGATTTGGGGAAGCATGCGCTCGGCGTCCTCATCGAAATCATTTCCGCAGCACTTAAGCGCCCCATGCATGTCTCCCGAGCCGAGAAGCTCCAGGAAGCGTCCCGAGCGGTTGATGGCATCCGCAGAAACTGCAGGCGTTCCCCTCATATCCCACGCCGCGTACATCGCTGCTGTGGATAGCCCCTCTCTAGGCTTTGCCAGGAGAATCCCGAACTTCTCAATGCCGGTCCCGTCCAGCGACTGCGTCTCGGTTCCCCTGCCCTTTATCAGGGCAAGCCCTCCGCTAAGCAGATACGGCACGTCAGACCCTATCTCTCCTGCCATTTCCTCCAGCTCTGAAGCCCCGAACGGCTTTCCTGCAGCCTCGCTCATGAGGTGGAGCACCGCTGCCGCATCCGAGCTTCCCCCGCCAAGGCCCGCCTCTGCGGGTATCCTCTTCACCATCCTGATGCCGGCTCCGAAGCAGGCATCCCTTCCGTATCTTGCCTCAAGGGTCCCCAGGAAGGTCTCAGCCGCCTGGTAAGCAAGGTTTCCCGCACCTTCCGGCACCCTGAAGTCTCCTTCGACGCATATCCTGATGCCCTCCGCCGCAGAGGTTCTCTCCAGGTACACCTCATCTGACAGAGACAGGGTTTGAACTATGCTACTGATATCGTGAAAGCCATCCGGCCTTCTTGACACTATGTCGAGCGTGAGATTGACCTTCGCCCTAGCAAGGCACTTAAGTCCGCTCATGCGCTACGAATCCCCTCTCCTGCGGCCTTGAGCGAACGCGGCGGCCAGCACCAGAAGAAGCGCCGCAATAGGATAGTAATAAAGAAGATATCTCTTCCCTGTTGTGCCTCCCCCAACAAGGTAGACATATAGGAAGACCATCGCCGTAAGAGCAAGGATCATCCCCAGGAAGAACAGCACCGTTACCGCTGCCCTGCTTATCTTCATGCTATCTCAGCCCCACTTTCAGGATGCCGGGTATAAGAAGTGCGTATTGCTGAAAGAACAGCCAGACGCACATGAATACCAGTTGCATCAGGGAATCAAGCCACCATTCCGACCTTCCCAGCCGCATGAGGAAGAATGCTCCCAAGGCTGCCGCAAGAGATGCGATAATGTGGAAGTCCGCGCCATATATTTCGGGAAGTGAGACAAATAGCGGTGTTGACTGCAAAAGCATCAGAAACAGGATTATCGCGGCGGCCATGAGCTCCGGCCTGTTTCTCATGCCCTCTCGTATCCCGGCCTTCTTGATGAGCCACAGGAAGCCCATGCCCAGCATCAGCGCCCCGATGTTGACCATCACGTTCATGCCTGCGTACAGAAAGGACAGCGCCATCGTGAATGCCACATGCCTGGCAGGCGACGCTTCGTCTATGCCCATCGTATAGAGCGGAGTCTTGACTGCGGGGTTCACCTGCGACATTAAGTAAGCCTGCCTAGGTCCGTCTCCGGTATATCTCTCGTATATGACTGCGGCAAGCCCGTCGTCCGTCATTAGGGAGACAGGCCTCATTCCGGCCATCAGGCTGTAGTCGAGCCTATAAGCGGCATCGTCTGCAAAGGGCCTCATCACCCAAGTGTGCGGACTCCTTTCGGAGTAGTCGTGCCACGCAACGAACGGTTCGGTTCCGTCGAAGGCCACCGAAGGGGCAGTCTGGTTCTCGGGAAGCTCCACAATCTTCCCTGACCATGCCAGCTTCCCGTGCTCCAGCTTCGCCATCATTATGTCCGAAGTCCTTATCGCCGTAAGCGACTTGATATTGATGTCCTGCGGCCAGGAAACGTAGATTACCCCAGGGCCTCCCGCCACCACCGACGGATAACCCCCGGACGCAGTCGTAAAGCTTCCGAGCGCCTCGGATTCCAAAATTCCCAGCGACTCCGGGTCGAGGGCAGCCGCATAGATGTTGGCCTCCTCGAATCCGCTTTCGACCCATACAAGGGAAAGGGATTTTGCGGCCTTCTCATATGCGATGCGCGGATTGGACATCGCCTTGTCCGCCTGGATGCGGGGAAGATTGGACAGCCCTACAAGGCTTGCGGTTCCTCCTTCGAATGAAACACGCCCCTTTATTATCTCAAGAGTGCGCCCCCTCCAGTCGGACCATGCTACAGCGAGAGACCCATCCTCAAGCTCTGCCGCCGTTATGTCCCTTATCGGACCGCCTGCGGTCTCAAGGAGCGTGTCGCCTATCTCAGCCGTTCCGTCCATGCGAAGCTTCGAATACCTGATGCTGTAGTCGTCCTGGTTGGGCCTTTCGACCCACAGCACATGGAAGCCTCCTGCCGCCGACCTGACCACCGTAGGTGCGCTGTTGTAGGTCTTCTGCCCAGACACGTCCTTCTGCCACAGAAGCCTCGGTCCGTCCCCTGTAAGCTCGAATGCCCTGGCAACAACCCTGAGCCAGTCATATTCACCATCGGAGTAGGCGATTAAGACGGTCCTTCCCGATATTCCTGCGGAGAATGCTCCCGTAAGCCTTGAGTATTCGCCGAGCATGGTCTCCCTGGACCAGCCCTCTGGAGGAATGCCGGGGCCTTCCGGTGTTTCGCTGTCCGCTCCCAGAGCTGAGCCGGGCACTAGCTGCATCAGCATCATGCTTGCCGCAATCAGCGCCATTATCAGGAATCTACTGCGATGCTTCATGCCCTTCCCCCCATTCCGTACCTGGACTTCCAGGAATCAAGCCCGACTTTCGGTCTTGCCCCGCTTGCTTCCACTACAAGCGCAGCCAAGGCGCATCCTGCCTCGGATGCGCGGCCGATATCGGCTCCCGACAGGTACTCGGCCGCAAAAGCGGCGGCGAATGAATCCCCGGCGCCGTTTACGTCGATGGCATCTGCGGGGAATGCGGCTTTCCTTCCGCGTTCGCCTTTCCTGTTTGCATATGCTGCGCCTTCTGCACCCAGCTTGATGACCACATATGGAAAGCTTTCAAGAAGAGAGGCAAGCATCCCCTGGACATCTTCCTTGCCTGTAAGAAGCTCCGCCTCCTCAAGATTAGGCATTATGAGGCTTGCGCCTCGGACAGCATCCATGAACCTTTCCACGCCCATGTTTCCAATAAGCGAGCACGAACCCGGATCCACTGATATGAAGGAACCGCCTGCCGACGCAGCCTCGATTGCCGCCTTGACCGCTGCCCTGGGCCCTGGTTCTATTGCGGTATAACCCGATATATGGACCCATTCTGCCTTCCTGATCTCATCCATGGGAAGGTCAGCGGCGGAAAATGCCGCATTTGCCTTCCTGTCGCATATCATCTCGCGGCCCGAGCCCCTTCTGCTTCTAACGACGACAGTTCCTGTCGGAATGAAGGGGTCGCGCGCAAGAAGTGGCCTTACGCCCTCAATTGCGAAGTCGGCTATTGCCGCATCTCCCACGAAATCCGCGCCCACGCGCCCCGAAATTGTTGATTGCATACCGAGCCTTGCTGCCCAGACGGCGAAGTTGGCGGCGGACCCGCCCCAGTTCAGGGCAGTTCCACCCGGCGTGTCTGTATCCTTGTTAAGCTCAGACGGCTCATCTATGTAAATGTCCAACATAACGTCGCCTATCGATACTATCAATGCCATCCTCCGATTGTTTTTGATTGTACTCTCAAGTGCAAAATTCCCTTTTTCTGTTTGTTGTATACCGAGCACCTTGATGCAAATCATATACTATACCTGCGGATTTGACAATACCGTCTGTGCAGGTGAGTTGTGGTAACCTGCACTAAGCGGGGCTTTTTGAATCAGCCTCATGTCGAAGCATCTTCTTAAGCCTCAGGACAATGAAATGAGAGGCGCGCTTATGCTCAAAGCATGTTTGGGCTCGGGCGGCAAACCGCCAGGCATCAGGATTATTGCGCCTCCATCGGCTAACTGCTATATTTGTCTTGCAGTCACAGCTCCGGGGCGTAATTTTGCCCGGGGCGTTTTCATAGGAGGGCACAATCCTTCCTAGGGGTTCCGTCTCAAGGGACACCCCCTCGAAGGCGGGGGCATCCGATCTAAATGGCATGCCAGCCATTATGGGCAATGTGGAATGCTGACATATATCAATCTGGTCCAAGGAGGCAGCCATGGCTCTCATACTTCAGCTCAGGTCCGTCGCCACTCCTTTTCTTGATAACCTCATGTTCTACATCACGCAGCTTGGCTCCACCAGGTTCTACCTTATAGCAGTGCCGGTCATCTATTGGTGCATAAACCGGAAGTCGGGCTACTACATCGGGATGTCCGTGCTCGCCGGCGGCGTAGCGACAGACATAGCCAAGGGCATGGTGAACGCGCTTAGGCCATTCCAGGTAGATGCCGCCCTTCATGTAAGCGATGACTTCCTTGAATCTGCTATAGGAAGCGGCATGCCCTCAGGCCATGCCTTCAACTCTATGGCCTTCTGGACAGCGGCATCCGCCCGGTTCAGAAGGGCTTGGCTCTGGATTCTAAGCGCGGCCTTGATCCTTCTTATCGGCTTCACAAGGATATATGCAGGGGTGCATTTCCCCCTGCAAGTTCTATGGGGCTGGCTTGGAGGCGCGCTAACCTCGGTTACAGTGCTCCTGTTGCTGAGCCTGGCTGAAAAGCGCCTCAAAGGTGGACTTGGAACTTTGGCCCTTCTTCTTTCTGGCGCATCGCTTCTGGCCTATGCCCTTGTACCGGCGCTTCCCAAGGGAGGAGAGGACTACATCGGCCTTATCGGCATACTCGGAGGCATGTCGCTGGGTTACCGCATACACCTTAAGTCCATCAGGACCGAGGCGGATGGGCCGCTCACCTCCCAGCTAATCAAACTTGCCATAGGATTCGCTGTATTCCTTGCCTTGAAGGAGGGGGCCGACATGGCCACCTCGACTTATCCCGGACTACTGATGCCGCTCTACTTCCTTCTGGGGCTTTGGCCTACAGCAGGGGCTACCGCCATATTCAAGGCGCTGAGGCTTGAGAGGAGGGCCACCTGCTGACCCCGAAGACCGAAGCCGGATTTCCCGAACCGGCAGGACTTAATAGACCTTTTTCACGAAAAAGACCGCCTTATGGCAAGCTTCCCGCTTCTGCCATAAGGCGGCCGGATCTTTCTAAGGTGCTATCCCCTTGAGGTAAGGACCTTGCTGAGGAAAGTCCTTGTCCTCTGGTTCTCGGGCGAGGCGAACAGCTTCTCCGGTTCGGCCTGCTCAACTATGAGTCCCTCGTCCATGAAGGTCACCATATCGCCGACTTCCCTTGCGAATCCCATCTCATGGGTCACTATCGCCATCGTCATCCCGTCGTAGGCAAGCTGCTTCATAACATCAAGGACTTCACCGATCATCTCGGGGTCCAAGGCGGATGTTGGCTCGTCGAACAGCATCACCTTTGGCTTCATGGCAAGCGCCCTTGCAATCGCCACCCTCTGCTGCTGCCCTCCTGAAAGCTGCGCAGGGTAGGCGTGGGCCTTCTCGGGGATTCCCACCTTCTTTAGAAGCTCCATCGCCGAATCCTGAGCTTCCTGCCTGCTTAAGCCCCTTACCTTCACAGGTGCGAGAGCGATGTTGTCGATCACCCTAAGGTGCGGGAAGAGGTTGAAGCTCTGAAAGACCATGCCCATCTCGCGCCTCACTTCGTTAATGTCGACATGGCGGTCGTTTATCTTCCTTCCCTCGAATATGACATCGCCGGCTGTCGGTTTCTCCAGCAGGTTCATACAGCGAAGAAGCGTGCTCTTTCCTGAACCGGAAGGCCCTATCAGGACCATGACCTTCCCCTTCTCTATGTCTACGTCCACGCCTTTCAGGGCGTCTATCCTCTTGAACTTCTTATGGAGGCCGCGTACTTCGATAATGTTATCTTTCATCGGTTGCAAGCCTCCTTTCGCTCCACTTGACAAGCTGCGATATGCAGTAAGTCATCACCAGGTACATCAGGGTTATCACGATGTACACCTCAAACGGCCTGAAAGTCCTGGTGACGGCAAGCTGGCCTTTTCTCAGCAGCTCCTCCATGGATATCACCGCGACCAGCGATGAGTCCTTCAGCATCGCTATGAACTCGTTTCCGAGCATGGGCACTATCCTTTTGAAAGCCTGCGGGAACACCACGTGAAGCATCGTCTGCTTTCTGTTCATCCCCAGGGAGAAGGAGGCCTCGTACTGCCCTCTGTCGATCGAGTTGATGCCGCCTCTTACTATTTCTCCTACATAGGCGCCGGAGTTGAAGCTAAGAGCCATGATCGCAGCGAGGCTTGAGGGCATCGACCTTCCCAGAAGGGCCGGTATCCCGAAGTATACGAGGAATATCTGCACCAGAAGGGGCGTTCCCCTGATCACGTTTATGTATACCGTGGAAACGAACTTCAGGGGCTTGTTGACGCCGGAGGCCATAACCCCCATGAATGAGCCTATCACGAAACCCACGCTGACCGCCGCCGCGGTGAGCCACAGGGTTACGAAAGCTCCGCTTAGAAGGCTCGGGAAAATCCGCGGTATGAATGTGAAATCCAACATCGGGACCTCCGTATTTTATGGGAATAATAATGTGTTGCGTTCAAATAATAATACAGGTAAAACGCAATATATGCAACAGACAGGGCTGAGCCGCCGGGCCTTCTCGGACCCGGCGGCTCAGCTTAAAGGCACTATGCTATATTATTTGAACCACTTGGCGAATATCTTGTCATATGTGCCGTCGGCCTTGACCTTCTTGAGCCCCGCATTGAGCTCCGCGAGAAGCTGGGTGTTCTTCTTGGCAATTGCGAAGCCGTAGAGCTCCTCTGTGCACTTTGCGCCGTATTGCAGGTTGGTGAACTGCTGCACATAGGCCTTTGCCACGGGCTCGTCAATGACCATCGCGTCGACCGCTCCGTTTAGAAGCTCCTGGACTGCCAGCGGTGCCAGGTCGAACCTCTTGACCGTGACGTTCTTCACTTCGTCGGTGACTACAAAGTCGCCGGTTGTGCCAAGCTGTACTGAGACCTTCTTGCCGGTGAGCTCGTCTAGCGTGTTGAGGACCTTGTTCTTCTTGGTGGTCACTATGACCTGGCTTGCCTCGAAGTAGGGGTCCGAGAAATTCACGGACTGGGCGCGCTCTGCGGTAATAGTCATCGCGGATACGATCACGTCGTAGTTGCCGGCGATGAGGCCGGGGATTATGCCGTCCCATGCGACTGCCATTATCTGCACGTCGTAGCCTGCCGCCGCGCCCACGGCCTTTATGAGGTCGATGTCGAAGCCGATGATCTCACCCTTGTCGGTCGTGGATTCAAAAGGCGGGAATGCAGGGTCGTTTCCTACCTTGAGGACCTTGTTAGCAGCCTGGGCCCCGCCCATCATGAGTGCAAATGCCAAGATAATCGCCATGATTGCCAGAGTCTTCTTCATATATTTCTCCTCCGATTCATTAATATTCAGTAAAGTATTTATGATTATACGAATCGACTTCGAATAAGTCAATACATATCCCGAAATTTTGTCATAATTCCGTATATCAGATGAATATCAAACGATCATTGCATAAGCAAGGGAAAGCCGGATGCGGAATTTCTGCTCCGCCTCCGGCTATGGTTGCCTTCATATGAGGTTGTGAACCTGGATTTCGCTCTATGCCCACTGAAGGGCTGAGGCCAGCACCGCAAGCTTCTCCTGCGGGATCTCTTCGGCCCTCTCGGTTCCGGCAAGGCCAGCCTCCCCCAGGGCGTCGGCCAATAGCCCGGCATCGGGCCTCAAGGGGCTTCCCAGAAGCGCGTTCTTAATGTTCTTCCTCCTGGCCATGAAGGCCGCGTCCGTGAACTTCATAAGCCTGTCGTAAGTGAGCGGCGACCTAGGTTCCACCCTTCTTATCATCACGACCGCGGACTTCACGCTTGGGACAGGGTCGAAGGCGCGGGGAGGCACCTCGAAAAGTATGTCCGCGTCGTGGCTCAACCATCTTGCCACCGCAAGCGGGCCGTAGCCGTCCTGCCCTGCCGAGGCGCACACCTTGCGGGCGACTTCAAGCTGCAGCATGAACACCATGCGCTTGAAGGCGGCCTCCTGGAAGGCTTTCCTCAGCATATCTGTCGACAGGTAGTAAGGCAGGTTCGCGACTAGGACAGCCCCCTCACCCGAGCCGCCTATGAGGCCTCTGAAGTCGACCCTCATGGCATCGTCCTCAAGAACCTCGACGTTTCCAAGCTCCGACGTGTCCCTGGCAATCCTTGCCGCAAGAAGCTCGTCCTTCTCTATGGCAGTGAGCCTTTCCACCTGGCGCGCCAGGGAAAAGGTTATGGCCCCTTTGCCGGGGCCAATCTCAACCGCGATGGTCGGCCTTAGCGCCGTTGCCGCGGCCACTATCTGCGATGCTATGCCCATATCTTTAAGGAAGTTCTGGCCGAGCCTCGTCCCGTGGTTCCATTCCCTGTGATTCATGTTCGATTCCTGCCGGTTCTGCGGGCACTTTACTTAGGATCCTCCAGTATGTAGATCCTGACCCGCCTTCTGCCGTAGTTCAGGGCCTCCCTGACGGTATTGAAGCACACGTCTATCCTGTTTCCCTTGATCGCCCCGCCGACGTCGCCGGCTATTGCATAGCCGTAGCCTTCTACGTAGACCTTGCTTCTTAACGGTATCACCCTGGGGTCCACCGCGATTATGCCGGGGCCCGCCTTCATACCGATTGCCGTGAAGCCATCCGCATAGATGCCGCATGACACCTCGCTCGGTTCGTACGCCGTGGCAGTGACCATGAACGAGTTCCTGTAATAATAGGTGCCGGTCTTGGTGGAGAGCTTCTTAAGGGGAGGTTTCGTGCCGTAGTGAACCACCTGCTGCACAGGGTCCTTGAGCTTCTGCTCGGCTAGCTTCACCTTTGATACCAGCTTGGGGCCTATCCTTGTCTCGACCACGGTCTTCACCAGAACGCCGAGCTCGCCCCTTTTCACTATCTTGGTCTTCCCCTGCTCCATAGTCGGATCGGCCACCCTCTTGGTGGTATAGGCGGTCTCGCAGGTGTAGGTCATGAGGTCGGCCTGGAGTATGGCCCCGTTGTGGTATCTCCTGAAAGTAAACCCCGGCATGTATTCGGCGGCTTGCTTCCTATCAAGGTGCGAGAAGCGGTCCTGGCTTAACCATTTGGGGTCCACGGTCGCCTTTATGTTCGCTGTAAGCAGCATCGGCCCTTCAACGGCGCTTTCGGCGCCGGTGCTGCCGAGAACCACCGATGACACTGCCACCAGCATCAAGGGCAGGATTATCGCAAAGAGCCTCTTAGTCCTCTCGGTCCGCATAAGTTCCTCCGTTCATCGATTCCATAGATAAAAGATATGCCAACTTCACTTACGGTGTCAAATTTGCGGTTTGCCCGAGGTGCTTCTGGAGGATTATCGCCCGGGTCCGCCAATACATACATCAATATAACGCCGCGCAGTGCGCGCGGCCTGGAGGTAGGCTCCTATGATACAGGACAGGGAGAGAGAAATACTCCTTGAGCTGGTGAGAGTCACCGAGACAGCAGCTTTGAAGGCGGGCAGGTTCATGGGAACCGGGGATAAGAACGCGGTGGATGCCGCAGGCGTTGACGGCATGAGGGGGATGCTCGACCTCGTGAGGATCAACGGCACCATAATCATAGGCGAGGGGGAGAAGGACAAGGCTCCCATGCTCTACAACGGCGAGAGGGTCGGAATGGGCGGGGATGCTGTAGAAGTCGACATCGCGGTAGACCCCGTGGAGGGAACCTCGCTTGTGGCAAACGGTATGCCCGGTGCGATATCGGTGCTGGTTGCGGCAAGCAAGGGCTCTCTGATGAAGTTCCCCACGTTCTACGCGCATAAGATCGCCGTCGGTCCTCAGGCCAAGGAGGGCATAAGCATAAACGAGCCGGTCAAGATCAACCTTCATGTAGCGGCGGCAAACCTTGGAAAGAAGGTGCGCGACCTTACGGTAGTCGTCCTGAACAGGCCGAGGCATGAGCCCCTTATTAGGGAAATCCGGGAATGCGGCGCAAGGATCAAGATCATACAGGACGGAGACGTCGCCGCGGCAATCGCCACTGCCCTTCCCGATACCGGGGTTGATATGCTCCTCGGATCTGGCGGTGGACCGGAAGCCGTCATCACCGCCGCAGCGATGCGATGCCTCGGAGGCGAAATCCAGTGCAAGATGTACATTGCCGATGACGAGCAGCGCCAGAGGGCGCTTGATGCCGGCTTCAAGGATTTCGAGAAGGTTTTCTCGGCCGAGGACCTGGCAAAAGGAGACGGCCTCATCTTCTCGGCCACCGGCGTAACAGACGGCGAGATGCTTAAAGGGGTCCGTTACATGGGCGACAAGGCCACTACGGAATCGCTGACCATGCGATACAGGACCGGCACCATCAGGAGGATAATCACAATCCACGACATGAGCAGGAAGACCGTACGAAGCGGCACGGGCAGGGAGCACCTGCTGTAAGCCGAATGCCCGGCTGCATCAAAGCGGCCGGGCATGATAATCTCATCCTATCCTAATCTCCAAGAAGCCTTGCGGCATTCAAGTATGTCGCCTCAGCCACCTCTTCCGCCTCCATGCCCTTTATCTCGGCGATCCTCTCCACAACTAGCCTGGTGTATCCGGGCTCGTTCCTCTTCCCGCGATGGGGTTCTGGCGCAAGATAAGGCCCGTCGGTCTCGGCGAGTAAATGGGCGATGGGCACTTTCTCTGCCACCTCATGCGACTTTCTGGCATTCTTGAAAGTCACGGGCCCTCCCAGAGAGACGAGGCATCCCAGCTTAACGTACTCCAGGGCCATCTCCCAGCTTCCCGAGTAGCAGTGCATGATGAGCCCCGGAAGCTTATGCCGGTGCTGCCTGACTATGTCGAATGTCTCCTGGGCCGCGTCCCTGCTGTGGATTATGGCCGGAAGGCCGAGCCGGGCGGCAAGCTCCAGCTGCCATATGAAGGCCTCGTACTGAGCCTCCTTAGGGGACTTCATCCAGTAGTAGTCGAGGCCGATTTCGCCTATGGCTGCAGGCTTACCGCTTGCTGCAAGCTCTTCAAGTAGGGCATAGCTCTCCTTGTTGTGCTCCTCGCCCTTCTGGGGGTGTATGCCGACAGCGGCTCTTACCATCCCATAGGCTGCCGCCATCGCCAATGCGTCTGTGCTTGACTTTACGTCATAGCCGGGATTTAGAATCCTTGTCACCGCTGACTCCTCAGCCCTCTTGAGGACCTCGGCGCGGTCCTTGTCGTAGGCATTGTCGTCCAGGTGGCAATGGGAATCGTATATCCTCATGCTACTTTGCGCGGCTTCCGCTGGGCACGGGCCTGTCGATGGTGAGCAGGGCAAGCTCCGAGTGGTCCGGAGTCGACGCGGCAAGGAGCATCCCTTGAGAGACGTTGCCCCTGAGCTTCGCCGGCTGGAGGTTCGCCACAATCACGATGAATTTGCCTATCAGCTCCTCCGGCTTGTAGTGCTTCGCTATCCCGGCAACTATCTGCCTTGGCTCTCCGCCGACGCTTACTTGTAGCTTAAGGAGCTTGTCGGAGCCTTCTATGCGCTCGGCCGCCACGACCTCGGCGGTCCTAAGCTCGACTTTCGCGAACTCGTCTATTGCTATCAGCGGCATCGGCTCCTCCGGATTGGGCGCAGGAGCAGAGCTTTCCGCCTTCTTTGAGGCCGGGGCCGCCTTCTGCCTGATCTCCTCTTCGAGCTTTGCCTTCTTCTCGGCTGCGTCCTTCTCGAGCACCGCCTTGACGTCTATCCTGGGATACACCGGCTCGCCGCGCCTTACTTCGGTTCCGGGCACAAGCCCTCCCCACTTGGCTGCGGATAGCCCCGCTTCCTCAGGAGTGCCGTCCAGGCCCAGCTGGTGCCAGATCTGGGGGGCTCCCTTGGTGAGCGCGGGCGAAAACAGGATGGATGCCACCCTGCAGGTCTCGGCCACGTTGTAGAGGACCGTGCCCAGGCGCGCCTTTCCGGATTCGTCCTTGGCAAGAAGCCAGGGGGCAGTCTCGTCTATGTATTTGTTCGCACGGCCGACAAGCCTTAGAGCCTCGGCGAATGCGCCCTGGAAATCCATGCGGTCCATGGCCGACTTGTAGTTCTCCAGGACTTCAGAGGCCAGGGGTTCGAACTCGCGGTCTATGTCCGCAAACTCGCCCTGTATCGGCACGAAACCGTCGAAGAACTTGCCTATCATCGCAGTCGCCCTGCTTAAGAGGTTGCCGAGGTCGTTTGCCAGCTCGGCGTTCGTCCTGTGGAGGAAGTTAATCCTCGAGAAGTCCCCGTCCTGGCCGAACGAGATCTCCCTTAAGACGAAGTATCTTATCTGGTCGGAACCGAACTCGTCTATGTACTTGCCCGGGTCAATCATGTTGCCCTTGGACTTGGATATCTTCTCTCCTTCGGCGGTCCACCAGCCGTGGCCGAACACAGACTTCGGAAGCTCCACTCCCATTGACATAAGAAGCGCCGGCCATATGACGGAGTGGAATCTCACTATCTCCTTGCCGACCACATGGAAGTCAGCCGGCCAGTACCTGGCGAACAGCCCGTCCGCCTCATCGGGGAAGCCCAGCTTGGTTATGTAGTTGGAAAGTGCGTCAATCCAAACGTATACGACGTGGCCGGGGTCGAAGTCGACCTGTATGCCCCATTTGAACGTGGTCCTGGAGACGCAGAGGTCCTCAAGCCCGCTTTTTATGAACGCGATCATCTCGTTCTTCCTTGATGCCGGCTGGATGAAATCGGGTCTCTCTTCGTAGAGCTTAAGCAGCCTGTCGGCATACTTGGACAGCTTGAAGAAATACGCCTCCTCCTCGGTCCACTCCACCTTCCTGCCGCAGTCGGGGCAGTTGCCGTTCACAAGCTGACCCTCGGGCCAGAAGGACTCGCAGGGCGTGCAGTACCAGCCCTCGTACTTCCCCTTGTATATATCCCCGTTGTCGAAGATCTTCTTGAAGATCTTCTGGACCCTGGCTATGTGCTCGTCATCGGTGGTCCTTATGAAACCGTCGTTTGATATGTCGAGGCGCTCCCAGAGCTTCCTGAAGGCCCCCGCTATGCCGTCGCAGTACTGCTTCGGGTCTACACCCTTGGACTCGGCCATCCTTTCTATCTTCTGTCCGTGCTCGTCGGTGCCGGTCAGGAAGTAGACGTCGAAGCCGGCGAGCCTTTTGTACCTCGCCATGACGTCGCAGGCTATAGTCGTGTATGAATGGCCTATGTGAGGAAGGTCGTTCACATAATAAATTGGTGTGGTTATATAGAATGCCTTGTTCTCCATGGGATACCTCCCGGGGCGTCTTCCGCCTCCGCCAAAATGTAGCCCGGGCCCCATCGGTTGCGGCCCGCCGCAATATTTATATGTTAGTTTCATCGCCCCTAACTGTCAAATATACAGGATTTTTGCCGTCATGGAGCCTTGCATTGGCAACGATGCCCAGCAATATTTCGTTTGTAAATTTATGTATGGATAGCTACAGTTTTTGTAAGTCCTAATTGTTGCCTTTCATATTGAAAAATGAATTCAATATATGGTAGATTTCACCACAGGACAAAGGAGTGTACAATGTACAGATTATCGAGCAGGTCAAGGGCACCATTGCTGATAGCGGCAATTCTTACACTCGTACTTGCTACGGGCGCATCGGCCTCTGTAAAGTCCACCTCAATCCTAACACAGGCAAGGCTTACTAAATCCGGAGACCTTTACGGGTTACAGCACACTTCCGGTTTCACCCTCATACTGCCTCAGGATCAGGACTTCACGGTGTACGAGGCCAAGGACGCATATGGGCTTAGGAAGCTCTATCTGGCCTCATCAGCCGGCCCCATCGTCGAGATCGCGGCAGTCGTGCTGGATTCGTTCACGCCGGGGGCACTTGACGCCATGGCCATGAGCCTTTACGGAGACAGCAGCCCGACGGCGAGCAGCGCCAGATTCGTGAGCGCAGACGGGATAGACGGCATATACTTCGTAGTGCGCAGCAAGGCAGCGACGGCCTCCCAGGTCAGGATACACACCCTTCTGACCGATTACAGGAGGGCGATTATTATAACAGCTTATACCCAGGAAACCGCACTTGCTCAGGCCGAGGCCATAATCACCTCTCTGATGTCGGCCCTTAAGCTGGACGACAGCTGGGTGAAGGCCTCTTTGTAGCTCATCTGTGTAATCTGCAACAAGGCAACGGAGGTGTAATCATGAAGTCAACCGGAATAGTAAGGAAAGTAGACGAGCTGGGGCGAGTAGTAATACCCATCGAGCTCAGAAGGACTATGAACATCAACGAGAAGGACGCGCTCGAGATCTTCGTCGACGGCGAGAGGATAATCCTAAAGAAGTATGAGCCGGCCTGCATCTTCTGCGGGAATGCGGACGATATGAGAAGCGTGATGGGCAAGAACATCTGTCAGGACTGCCTGGCATCTATCAAGTCGGTCAAATAAGGTTGAACCAAGGCCCCCGGAAGCGGGGGCCTTAGCTTATCCGAAGTATATGCTTTCCGTTTCCGCGGTGTAATTGCCCTGCCCGTCATAGACGATAAGCGGGGAGAGCATCTTAAGCCCCCTTGCAGCTCCCTTCACGGCTGTGATGAGCACCATGGACGGGGCTTCCCCGACCGTGTTCTGCACAGTCCTCATCGACTTTGGCTCAAGCCCGCTGGCTCTTAGTGCCACCATTATGTCGCAAAGCCTGTCGGGCCTGTGCACGAGGGCGAACCTTCCCCTGGGGACAAGGAGGGCGGAAGCGGCTCTGGCCACATCATCGATTGTGCATCCAATCTCGTGCCTTGCCAGGGCCCTTCTTTCCGATATGCCATGCATCCCCTCCCCTGCCCGTATATAGGGAGGGTTTGAGACTACGAGCGTGAATTTCGCCTTCCCCAGTAGTGAGGGCGCATCCTTCAAATCCGCGTTCAGTATGCTGATACGCTCCTCAAGTCCGTTCACCAGCACGCTCCTTGACGCCATATCTGCGGTCTCAGGGTCAATCTCTACTCCGATTATCTTCTCCGGCCGCCATTTGGCCCATACCAGAAGGGGCAATATCCCAGTCCCTGTGCCCAGGTCTGCGACCCGGTCTCTGCTTTTAGCTGCACAGTACGATGACAGGAGGACCGCGTCGGTGGAGAACCTGTTCCCCGACGGTTCCTGGATTATCCTTAGGCCCAACCTCTGAAGGTCGTCCAGCCTCTCATTTGGCTTCAGGAGGGCTTCCGCCGTCCGGGCGCCCATCCGGCCTTCTGTGCCCATGCTTTCTTCTCCTGCCCTTGAAGTAAGGGGCCTTGTCTTGCGCATCCTGCTGCGGCACCGCCTGTTTCTCCCTGGGCTGGAAATCCTGCCAGCCCTGTTTGGACAACTTTTCTGCGGCCGTGTCCCTCGGCAACGCACGGTCGGGTCGGCTGTCTTGCCTTCTGCGGGATATAGTCCTGTCCGGCTCGCCTTGGGGTGGCCTCGCCTGTTCCCTTCTTGCGGGGTTCGACCGGTGCCTTTCCCCGCTCGATCCTTCTTTTCCCGGTTCCCTCGGGGCCTCATTTGGGTGATAATGGTGAGGCTTCTCCCTCCTCCAGGGTGCAGCTTCAGCCGCGGGCCTTACTGGCGCAGGATCCGGGGTCAAAGTCGATGCGGCCGGCGCCTGGACCGCTCCCTCATGTTGGGCAAGGTCCTGCGTCTCCGCGACAAGCACGCCTTCCTCGTCTTCTGGAGAGATGACAGAGCCTGTTATTATCTGCTCGCAGCCAATGCAGACTTCCGTCTCGGCAGGCACAGGCTCGACCGCGCATATTATCTGCGCTGGTTTTGCGGCCTGCTCATTCCTTCTTGCCTGGCGGGCGTCATTGTCATACATGCCCGATTCGTACTTCAGGCAGCACATCAGCCTTCCGCAGATCCCCGATATCTTGGCTGGGTTAAGGGAAAGGTTCTGCTCCTTGGCCATCTTGATCGACACAGGGTCGAAGTCGCCAAGCCAGGTAGTGCAGCACATGGGAAGCCCGCAGGGGCCGAGCCCTCCGACCAACTTCGCCTCGTCTCTTACTCCTATCTGCCTCAGCTCTATCCTCGTCTTGAAGACGGAGGCGAGGTCCTTAACCAGCTCCCTGAAGTCGACCCTGCCTTCGGCAGTAAAGTAGAAGATTATCTTGCTGTTGTCGAAAGTGTACTCTGCTCCGACTAGCTTCATCGGAAGGCTATGCGCCTTGACTTTCTCATGGCAGACCTCAAGGGCCCTGGGCTCCTTCGCCGCGTTCTCCTGGGCATGCCGGAGGTCCTCCTCGGTGGCAACCCTCATTATCTTCTTAAGCGGCTGGACTACGTCCTCCTCCCGAACCATCTTCCCGGAGATGACGATGTCTCCCATCTCGACTCCCCTTACGGTCTCTACGATGGCCTTCTGTCCGACCTTGAGCTCAAGGTCTCCCGGGTCGAAGAAATAGATCTTCCCAGCTCTCTTAAACCGGATTCCAGTTATCTTAACCAAATTCAGGCATCCTTTCAGATAGAATGTCCGGCGACAAGGAACGTAGCCTCATCTAGGGCAAGGCGGAAGTTCGCGTTCGCCCATACTGCTGCGGCAAGCTCTGACGCCCTGTTCGCCCTTGAAAGCCATGTCGCCCCGTCCGATCCTTCCGCAGCTTCTGCCAGCTCTGCGGCCCTATCGCAGTTGACAACGGCATCCTCGGGATATCCGAGGGCTATGTACGCAAGGTCCTTGAGAAATGCCGCCACAAATTCTATTATACCGCCTCCGGAGGCAAGGCGCCCGGCCTCCCCGTCCGGGTCAGCCGGACCGGATGAACCGGCAAGCCCCTCATCGAGCGCAAGGGCCCCTATGCCCTGTATGTTGTCCGCCGCCGACTGGGCCGCAAATGGGCCCTTGGCCCTGGCCGTTTCAAGAAGCTCTTCCAGAAGCGCCTTCCTTAAGGGCTCATAGCAGCTGTCGGTAGCCATGGCAAGCGCCCTGCCCGGCAGGGCTTCGGAGGCTCTGGCTATATATGCCGCCTCTTTGAAGCCGATGCGCAGCCTGCCTGCAAGCCAATCCCCGACCGCCTCAGGCGACGGTCTGAGTAGCTTCACCTGCCGGCATCTGGATATCACGGTCGGAAGAAGGTCGTCCGGGGAAGGCGCGGTAAGTACTATCACGGAATCTCCTGGAGGCTCCTCAAGGACTTTGAGCAGGGAATTAAGCATGCGCTCCTCCATGGTGTGGACATCTTCTATAACCCAGAATTTCCTTTTCGCCTCATTGGGCTTTGTGTAGATGTCGGCGATCATTTCCCTGATGTCGTCTATCTTTATAGAGGCCTTGGAGGATCTGACCTCGGTTCCCCTTTCCTTCCTTACGGATCGGGTCGGCCTTTTTACGTTGAAGTCGACGAAGACCTCGTCTATCATCTTCACGCAGCTTGGGCATTCGCCGCAGTAGCCAAGCGGGCCCAGCCTCTCACCTGTGCAATTGACGGCGGCGGCGAACCTCTCCGCAAGCTCTGCCTTGCCGATGCCCCGCGGACCCCACAGAAGATATGAGTGGGATACCTCCCCGCGGGCGATGTCGCCCTCAAGCAGGTCCAGAGCCTTGCCTTCGAAGAGGAAGCCCTCAGATCTCATATCACCTGCACCCTTCCTGCCTTATGCCCAGTGCGCCCGAAACAATGTCCAGGACTTCGGCGCGGACTTCCTCTGCAGAGCTTCTTGCCGCATCGACGACCCTGATTCTCCCAGGCTCCTTCGCCGCCATCTCGAGATATGCCTTCCGTACCCTTGCGTGATACTCCAGGTCCCTGGCCTCTATCCTGTCTATCTCAGCGTTAGCGCCGGCCCTGGCGCGCCTGACCCTGCCGATTCCGGTCTGTGGGTCGACGTCCAGGAGTATGGTAAGGTCGGGCTTAAGCCCCGCAATGGCAATGTCGTTTGCGGCCTTCACGGCGCCCATTCCTACGTTCAGGGCCACTGCTTGGTACGCATAGCTCGAATCCACGAACCTGTCAGATATTACGACCCTGCCGGCGGATATGGCGGGCTTCAGCACCTCGAATACGTGCTGGGCCCTGTCTGCGGCATAAAGGAGGGCTTCCGCCTCGGGTCCCATGCCCTCGGAGGTGTGGGAGAGTATGATCTGCCTTATCTTCCTTCCTATCTCGGTCCCGCCAGGCTCCCTCGTAAGAAGCACGTCCACGCCCATCTGCTCAAGGGACTGGGCCAGAAGCCTTGCCTGGGTCGACTTTCCGCAGCCGTCCGGCCCTTCGAAAGTTATGAACATCATTTCCTCCTAAGCAGGCACCTGGGTTTACTGCCTTACTACCCTTATGCCGAAATCCTCCGAGCCCCTGAGGCCCTTGATGAAATAGCCCGAACGGGCAAGGTCGATTATTAGCACAGCCTTCTCGGCCGTTATCTCCTCGCCGGGAAGTATCGTGGGAATCCCCGGAGGATATACCGATACGGTCTCCGAGGCGACATAGCCCACAGCCTGTGTAAGGGGCACGGTGTCGCTCTCCTTGAACGCTGCCTCCCTCATGGTCATCCTCACCGGGCTCGGCTGCATGGCCAGCATGGTAGCTGCGACCTGCCTTCCAAGCTTCGAGCGCTTCTTCGGATCCGCCTTGAACCTTGTGCTTATGTCCTTGAGGGCCTCCAGAAGCGCCTTCATTGTCGTTTCGTCGTCGGCGACGGTCTGGATGATGACGACGTTTTCGAGGTCCGCCATCTCGGCGCACACGCGGTATTCGTTTCTCAGTATGCTGTCGAGCTCAATTCCGGATAGCCCCAGGTCGGAGCCCGATGCCGTGATTCTGAGCGGATCTATCATGCTGTCGTTTATTATCCTTATGCCCTTAAGCTTGCAGGCCTCCCGCCTGAATTCCTTGTTGAGCCTGTATTGCCTGTCGACTATCTCCCTGCCGCTTTCGCCCATAAGGTATGCGGTGAGATCGAGCGTCGCCATTATGATGTACGAGGGGCTGGTTGACTGCAGCAGGGCCACCATCCTGGATGCCTTGTCCGCATCGGCGAGCGAGCCCTGCAGGTGCATCCATGATCCTCCAGTATAAGCCTGGAGGGTCTTGTGGGCGCTCTGCACCACGTAGTCGGCCCCTGATTCAAGGGCGGAATCCGGCATCTCCGAATGGAAGCCTATGTGGGCGCCGTGTGCCTCGTCCACGAGCACGGGTATGCCCTTCTCGTGGCAGAGCTTAACCACCTGCTTTATCTCAGGGCACATGCCGTAGTAATTGGGCCTTGTTATATAGCAGGCGCATATGTCGTCGTGGGCATCAAGCGCCTTCTCGTACTCGACGAACGGCACGCCCCTCGTCACTCCCCACTTGGAATCCACGTCCGGATACACGAAGACCGGCTGGGCTCCTGACATTACAAGGCCGCTGAAGGCTGACATGTGGGCATCCCTGGGCATGATTATCTTCTTTCCGGGCCCTGAGTTAGTGAGAAGCATCGCCTGCACGCCCGATGTGCTGCCGTTCGTAAGGAAGAAGGTCCTTTCGCACTTGAACACCCTGGCGGCGTTCTCCTGGGCCTCCTTGATTGGGCCTGATGGTGCAAGAAGGCAGTCTATATCAGGCTGTTCTGTCAAGTCTATCCTCATGGCATAGTCTCTCAGCCACTCGAATATCTCCTTCGGATAGGCCTTCCCTGCCTTATGCCCCGGCACATGGAACTGGTAAGGGTCCATGTCGGCGTGCTTTCTCAGTGCCTGGAACAATGGAGCGTAGATGTTGTCCAGATCCATTTTGGGTACAAAACACCCCCTTGCTTATTGACACCGAACATATGTTCGGTATAATTATATCAGAGACTGCGAGGTGATGACGATGTCTAGGATTCCGATTAAGGCCAGCGCTTATACCGACGCTTTCATAGGGGCGGACGGCACTGTGAACACATGGTCTTTGATAGTCGACCAGGACGGCAACACGCTTTCGGAGGAAGTCGCCCCGATATCATCCGGAAGGCCCAACCTCAGGTCTGCCAGGCTGGACGCCGTGCGGCTTGCTATGCAGTCAGCCTTCTCCTCCGGCATAAAAGACCTTGAGCTCTATCTCCCGGACGCTTCCCTTGCCATGGAACTGGAGCACAGGAAGCCGGTGGAACGGTCCCTTATGACCCACTATCTCATGGTGATGGCCATGAGGCATGCGTTCAGGAGCGCAACCTTCAAGCCCGGCACGATGCAGACGATCGGAAAATTAAGCCTTGGCCTCGCATGATCACCTAATAGCCAAGCTTCTGCCGGCCATCGCGGCCGGCTTTTCTATTCCGAAGGCCTCAAGTATCGTTGGCGCCACATCCCCGAAATTCCCGTCGGGCCTAAGCTTTGAGTAATCCTCTCCCATAACTACGAAGGGAACCGGATTAAGGGAATGTGCTGTCGACATCTCTCCGGTAGCGGGATCCTTCATCTCATCGGCGTTGCCATGGTCTGCGGTTATCATGACCGTCCATCCCATGGACCTGGCCTTCTCCACTACCCTTCCAACGCAGAAGTCCACTGTGCGAACTGCTTGTACCGCCGCCTCGTACACGCCGGTATGGCCGACCATGTCACAATTCGCGAAGTTCACGGCGATGAAGTCGTACTTCTCCGATCTGAGGGCCTCTATGACTGCCTCAGCGACCTCGTGCGCGCTCATCTCCGGCTTCAGGTCATATGTTGCGACCTTGGGAGATGGAACCATGATGCGGTCCTCGCCCTCAAACGGTTCCTCCCTTCCGCCGTTGAAGAAGTAAGTCACATGGGCGAACTTCTCCGTTTCCGCTGTGTGCAGCTGCTTCAATCCGTGCTTGGCCAGCGTCTCGGAGAGCCCTTCGGCCGTGTCGGGCTGGGAGAATGCAATCTTGTATCCGGGCTCCTTCAGGTAGTCCATGAAGCACACATAGTGGACCTTCGGAGCAATCTCCCTTTCGAAAGATGCGAACCCGGGCTCGTTGAACGCCTTGGTCATCTCCCTTGCACGGTCGCCCCTGAAGTTGAAGAATATCACGGAGTCGCCGTCCTTGACTGGTCCTATGGCCGCCCCGTCGTTGAAGATCACGGTGGGGACTACGAACTCGTCGCTTACCCCCTCCTGGTAGGACGTCTCTATCGCCTCAGTCGCATGGGCCGCTATCCTGCCCCTTCCGAGGACTATGGCGTCCCAGCCCTTCTTGACCCTATCCCACCTGTTGTCGCGGTCCATGGGGTAGTATCTTCCCGAGACTGTGGCTATCCTTCCCAGACCCTCGCGCTTAAGCATGGCCTCCACATCCGCGACCTGGTCTCGTGCGCTCCTGGGAGCCACGTCCCTTCCGTCGAGGAATGCATGTATGAACAGCTCCTTTACGCCCCTTGCCTTGGCAAACTTGACAATGGCCTCCACATGCCTTGTGTGGGAGTGGACCCCGCCAGGGGACAGAAGGCCCATGAGGTGGACGGCGCCGCCCGAACTGATGGCCGCGTCGAAAGCCTCCTGAAGGACCCTGTTGTTATAGAACTCGCCGTTTTCCACCAGCCCGTCTATGTAGGCAAGGGCCTGCGGGACTATCCTTCCGGAACCAAGGCAGAGGTGACCCACCTCAGATCCTCCCATCTGGCCGTCGGGAAGGCCTACAGCCCTTCCGTGTGCGGGCAGCGTGCAGTATGCGTTGAGGTCGGAGTAGCGCGTGACGTTGGGCGCGTTGACAGGGTTTATGGCGCTGTCCGAGAGCTTCTTCGGCACGCCCCAGCCGTCCATTATGACGAGCATCACTTTCTTGCCTGCGTTCATTCGATCACCTTCCGTTTCCAAAGCTAGGGACGTCAGACCGCTATGCCGAAAGCGTCCCACAGTATCTCCGGCAGGACCGCCTCCGAGTTGGTCCTGGCCGCTGTCTTCTTCGCTATCCTCTTTATCTCTTCCTCTGCGTTGGCCACGGCATACGACATGCCGGATTCCATCAGCATCTCGGCGTCATTCGGGGCGTCTCCAACGGATACGACATCCATTAAGTCTATGCCCATTATCTCGCATATCTCCCTTAATGCGTGCCCCTTTGATGCGTCCCTGTTAAGAAACTCGACGAAGGGGGGGCCGGAGACTATGACCTTGACCTCCGGGAAGGCGGCAGACGCCTCTTGCGCAAGGGCATCCCGCTCATCTTCGGTGCAGATGTATAGGACATTCGCCACCCGGACAGATTCTCTTGCATCCATCAGGAACCCGGACATGTTGCCGGTCTCCACCGTCGGCACCCCCTCCAGCCTTTCCAGGGCGAAGATCCGGGGATGGTCCCTGTTTGCCACATAGTGCCTGTCGTCGATGGAAAGGACTGGTATCAGGCCCCTTTCCTCGGCCCAGACGACGGACCTGATGGCGACATCGGTGTCGATGAGATGCTCCGCTATCATCCTCTCGGACCCGAAATCATATATATTCATGCCGTTCTGTAGAATGACCGGGGCGTTGGGCCCCAAAGTCCTTACTATCCTATCGGCGGCCGCCTTTCCTCTTCCCGTGGCGACTGTGAATATTATCCCCTCTTCTACGGCTCGCCTCGCCGCAAGAAGGTTTCCCTCCGGAATTTCATGCGCCTCGTTGAGGCAGGTGAAATCCAGGTCGGTTACCAGCATCCTGTAAGGCATCTTTCCTCCTCGGAAAATCTCGGCGCGGGCCGTAAGACACGATGCCCGCGCCGTCGCAACTCCTTTTCCATTTTATCAATGACGGTGGCACTATTGTAGCCCAAATAAGAGGCGGGGCCTTTGAGGAAAGAAGCAGCCCGATTTAAGCCGGTGAGGCTACCGCTCGCCATTACGCCATGGCCGGACAAGCACTTCCTGCCCGTTTATCCCTTATGATGTATAATTGCCTTGATTAACTTCATCCACCAAAGCATCGGAGGTAGACAATGATCTTCAGGGATAGGGCAGACGGCAAGGCGATGAGGGTCCCCAACTACAAGAAGCTTAACCCCTACATGTTCCCCAGCAGGGATGAATCCGTTCTGTACTGCACCGACAGGTTCAACATGGAGGAAGCCATCGCGATGCTGCTTGAGATAAACAGGGGCAAGCAGCCGGAAGACAGGGTCAACCTTTTCCATGTGATACTGACCTCGCTGCTTCGCACGGTGGCGCAGCGCCCCATACTGAACACTTTCGTGGCAGGGCAGAGATACTACCGGAGAAACGAGATCATTTTCAGCTTCGTGACAAAAAAGGACATCACCGACGAGGGCATGGAATCCTTCGTGAGGATCCCCCTGAAGCCTCAGGACTCGCTGCTGGATGTCACAAGGAAGATAAGGGAGGCCGTCTCCCACGGCAAGAGCGAGGCCGGCAACACCACCGAAAAGGAGATAGACATAGTCATGGCCCTTCCCAGGCCCTTCATCAAGGCGTTCATGTGGCTGTACCGTTTCCTTGATTACCACAACCTCCTGCCCGGGGCTATGATGAAGACGGACCCCATCTACTCGACAGCGTTCTTCACAAACCTCGGGAGCATCGGAATGGACTCGATCTACCATCATCTGTACAACTGGGGCACCTGCTCGATATTCATCTCCGTAGGCAAGCTGAAGAAGTCTCCCATCTACGAGACAAGGTCGGGCGACATGAGGATTGCTAGCGTGATAGACATGAAGATGACCTTGGACGACAGGGTGGCAGACGGGGTATACTACGGCAACTCCCTTAAGCTTTTCAAAGACTTCGTCGAACACCCCCGCCAGCTGCTGGAGCAGGCGACGCTGACTGAAGAGCAGCTGAGGGAGCTGGACTTGAAGGACTGACCGAAGGTTCCGAATGAGCGTCTTCTCCGCCCGGGTTTTTGCCCGGGCTTTCTCATTTCCTCGACGCTGCAAAGGAGTGCCGGCAGCCAGCAGGGAAACTATAATGGAGCCATGAAGGATGCGGGAGGTATCTGCCATGCTTTTTCGTAACCGCCCCGACGGGACCTACTTCAAGGTGCCAAGCTTCAAGAGGGTCCTAACCTATACCTGCGTCACAAGGGACGAGGCGTGCCTCTACTACAAGGACACCATATTGATGGATGAAGCCATAGCCATGCTCCTTGAACGCAACAGGGGAAAGGCTCCTGAAGACAGGGTGACCATACTGCAGCTTATCATCGCGGCTTACGTGCGGACCGTAGTGGAGAGGCCACTTCTAAACACCTTTGTATCCGGGCACGACTTCTACCAGAGGAATGAGATCTCGTTCAGTTTGGTGGCGAAGAAGCAGATGACAGACGAGGGCGTCGAAGGGCTGGTTAAGGTGCGATTCGGGCCAGACGATACGCTTGAGGACATCTCCCGCAAGATGAAGGCCTGCATAATCGAGGGCAAGAGCGATGCAGGAAGCAGCTCAGAAAGGGAGATAGACTTCCTCATGAAGCTGCCGAAGCCCATTATCGGCGCCTTCATGTG
This sequence comes from uncultured Clostridia bacterium, assembly GCA_964545975.1. GTDB lineage: Bacteria > Bacillota > DTU025 > DTU025 > MWDF01 > MWDF01. Next base: position 59,884 of record CAZJHY010000013.1, read on the forward strand.
GCTCTACAAGCTTCTGGACGCAAGCAACCTGCTTCCTGGCTTCATGATAGACAACGACCCATCATATAGCACAGCGCTTGTGACTAACTTGGGCAGCATAGGGATAGACGGAGTGTTCCATCACCTGTTCAACTGGGGAAACAGCGGCGTAATAATGGCGATCGGCAAAGTCAAGAAGTCCACAGTCACTGATGCAAGAAGCGGCGAGGGAAGAACCGCGAGCGTCCTCGACATATACCTTACGCTGGACGACAGGATCGCCGACGGGACCTACTACGGAAACTCGCTGAAGGCCTTCAAGCATTACCTTGAAAACCCGGGGCTGCTGTTCGAGCCCCCGGCTTGGAGCAGGGAGCAGATAGAGGCACTCAAGCTGAGGAAGGAAGGGAAATAGAAGCTGAGGGGGAGAAGATCCGAAATCCTCCCCCCTTAGTTGTTCTGGAACCCGACCAGGCTCTACCTTGAGGATCTCCCTTTCTGTACCATCGACACGATGGATGGAATAAGAGCAAGCTGTATCGCAATGCCGGGAAGGCTTCCCGTGAAGGCCGCAAGGAAGAACTTCCACGCAGAGGGAAGCTTGGCACCGAAGGCTGCTACCAGGATCCAGACCGCAACAGAAGCTGCTGCTCGCCCTAGCAACATGGCCCCTACAAGAGATATGGTCCGGTCCAGCTTAAGCTTCCTGTAAAGCAAGCTCGCCGCAAGGGCGTAGGTCGCAAGCTCCGCCATCATGAAGGGAAGTACGGGAAATGCAGGCGGCATCCCGGTGATTAGCGTGCTCAGGGCAGGAGTAAGGAGCCCTGTCATCAGAGCATAGCCTGGCTCAAGGAAGAATGCTCCCATCAGAATTGGGAAATGCATGGGCAAAAAGAGCGTTCCGGCGTTGGGAATCGAATGCAGAAGCCTCGGTATGACAAGGCCGAGGGCGATGGACATCGCAGATATCGTAAGCTGGCTGGTCCTGTTGGAAGACATATGACACCTCCCGTGTGGATTATGAAAAGAGCCTGATCGCAATGATCAGGCTCTTATAATGCCCTTTGGCAACCGCACGAGGCTTGGGACATCGAAGGATGTGTGTGAAGCT
>CAZJHY010000014.1:0-51800 GCA_964545975.1 uncultured Clostridia bacterium
TTAAGCGGGAATGGGATTTCCTTGAGTATTGCGAATAAGACAATCTATCCTGCTACCATACTTTGGAAGAGCAGCAATATCAGGCTGCCTCAAGGTGACGTGTACTACTCCATACCGCTAAAAAGGGAAGCCACTCCTGGGCAATCAGCGCCAAGGGAAACCAAGAACATCCAAAACGATCTGAATTACCTGGACATCCAGAACAGTGACATTCCTAGTAACTCAGTAGGATACCCGGCGGTGTATCAACTGACGCTGATTGATGATATTGCTGAATTGCTGCTGTCTGTTAAGAATCACAAACCAGCCAAGGAAGTCTCACTGATCGACTTGATAGATGACATGGTAGTCGGTGACATGATTACTTGGAGGTTCACCTATTTTCTAAACAAGATCCCCTATAGCGACAGCGTGCGCCTTCAAATAACTGCGCCCGAGACAAAATGATCTGGTAGACGCAGCTTCGTCGGGCTTCAATCCGATCATCTAAGATCGGCGATTCGCGGCTCCAGGGATTATCCTTAGCGGTAAACAGCAAACATCGATGCCTAACGGTTTATTGGATCTACGTTTCCGCTTCCTGGTACATCATTCATAACGAACGGAACACAGGCTTATAATGGATATTGAAGAGGGGGGATTAAGGGGGCATTTTACGAAAGCGATTAGTTTGACAGCCTTTCTGTATCCAGAAAAATACAGCAGGCAAATATTATGGAATATAGAATTCACTTGTAACAGGTATTTTATCCTATTAATAGTTCTCATAGGCCTATACACTTACGACTTGAGGCCACAATAATCGGAGAGCGAATGCAAGGCATCCGCTCTCATTGAAGAATCGAAGCAGGCTGTTTTTCCAAGTGAAGCTCTTCCAACTTCTATACTTCTTTTCGATCATTAACTAGGGGCCTTAGCAAAGGAGCAAAGAGAATGAAGCATGGAGCTAATAAACGGAGTGCAGCTGCCGTAACGGTGATGGTATGCTTCTTTACCATTGCATTCTTCGCGGCAGGAGCTATTGCAAGTGCGTCAAGCTCTCCGATGGTACTGATGGCAGGCGGGGAACCAGGGTGGTCCAAAAGCAGCTGGGAAGACGACAACATCGCTATGCGCTTCTCCATAGTGGGAAGCTCGCTTTATCTTAAGCTTACCAACAAGACGCAATACGTAATAAGGCTTCAATGGCCTGAAGCAGGCCTTAGGCTTGCTGATGGGACAATGCGCACTATGTGCTTCATATATGAGTATGAGTCGATTATCAGGCCATTGCCAGCGAATATAAAGGATGCCAAATATGAGCTCCGAAAAGCGGCGAGCAACGAAGACCTATTCATAAGTGCGGGAAAGACGGTTTTCCTTGAGATAGGCGTAAGGGTCGATGACTCTTCCATACCGCTTAAGGGGAAAGCAGAAAGCGCCTCGCCCTCCAAGGAGAAGGCAGTCGCGAAGGCGGACAGCCTGTTCTCTTTTCTGTCGATGCTGCCTGAAGGCAGCTACGATATATGGCTCTTGCAATATGACTTCGCAGGCAAGGCTTTTATCAAGGAAGTGCATCTTAAGTTAGCTCATTAGGTTCGATAGCAATCTGATGGAGGGCGTTATGAGAAAACTGGCTTGGATTCTTGCGGTTCTCCTGCTTGTGGCAAGCCTTTCTGGCTGCGAGAATGGCTTCGGGCTGGTCGTCTTGGGAGCTGATGGCGATGTAACGGACCTTTTCGAAGACGAGAACGTCGCTATCGGACTTCAGATGGAGAAAGACATGGTTACGTTAATGACGCGAAGAAAGAGCTCAAGATCCACAACACTGCTTTGGCCGCAAGACAACCTTATTCTTCCTGATGGCGGCATATACACGCTTTGTTATGTAAGCGGAAAGTACTTCAACGATGACGTCTACACAAATAACCTTCAGTATCTTTCCGAAAGCGGGCAAAACATCGCTGCGGTTAAAAGAACCCCTTTAGCACATGTCCTTAACCCTTACCTGTTCGCAGATACGAGTCCATTTAAAATTGAGTATCACTCCATCGGTGGAATTAATCTTGCGCGAAAGTATTCCGTGACGATGGATCTGCAAAAAACCGAATGGCCAAGGCTTGCTGCGATTAGGGACCCGCAGGATTTCACCGCGCCAGTGAAGTACCCGGCAGGTTCGGAAAGCTTCTTCTTCCTGGAGGCATTGGCAAGAAAGCTAAAAGCCGGCGACAAGCTGACGTGGGTCCTAAAATACCGGCTCGAGGAGACTGGCGAGGTTATCGAGCGCACCCTGACAGTGATGGTCATTGGGAAAAGGGGGTAGCCACATGAGGAAGATGCTTGCAATAGTGCTCATGCTGGTTTTGATGTGCCTTGCCGGATGTTCAGATGTGTCACTTAAAGTGGTGAATCCCGATGGCAGCATGTCAGATGCTTTCAAAGACGCGCACGTGGAGATAACAGCCCTGCACAAGTATGGCAAGGTTACCATCAATGTGAAGAACGTAACTGAAGAGGATTTAGTGCTCTTCTGGCCTGAATTGAATCTTACCTTGTCTGACGGAAGCGACCTGTCCATAGGGTACATGAGCTATAGCAGCACGCAGAACTACAGATCAGTGTACAACAAAGCCACTGGACTGATAGAGATCGATACCTCAGGATCCACAAAGTACCAGCATACTGAGGATATGGCCGGGACTAGGTATATAGATAACTCGCCATGCAGCATCGGACCGTCTAAGACAGCCGGCTTCCTTCTTAGCATTATGAACACACGTTTAGGCTCATCCGAGACCCAAGCCTCAGCTGAGGCCACAGGAATCCAGTCAACGAATCTGGCAGCGAGGATCAACAAAATGAAACCTGGAGAGAGGATAATCTGGCGCTTCTCATATTGGCTGATGGAGAGCGGACTTGCATATGACACCGAAGTGGTGTTGGAGATAACCGGGAAATAGAACCAGTCCGCATCGGATTGATCGGAGACTGGGAGGGGGACCTGCTATGAAGGAAACCAGGCTTCTATTGGCAACTTTGGCAACAGCAGCGTTTGCTGTTTTGTTTGCCGGCTGCATCGATATGCCAGTTATCAGCTTCCTGATGCCTGACGGAAGCGCTGAAGCTGCCTTTGAGAACGAGGATATCCGGATGGAGTTCGAGTATGAGGATATGGACGTGTTCATGAAGATGACCAACCTTAGAACGGATCAGAAGATAAGGCATGCCTGGAAGCCTGATGCACTAAGGCTTCCCGACGGCTCGAGGCTGTCGATGGTGCAGCTGCTGACAACCTCCAAAATGCAGTATTTCGGTGCTCCGCCGACCAGGAACCAGGATGGCAGCTTCAACACCGATTTGGTTAATAAGCCGAACATGACAGTGTTGTCGAAGTTGTACAACATATCGAAATACGGCAGGACCATAGACCCGATGAAGAGCACCCGGTATATGGTTGGACTTGTCAAGGACTTCATGAATGAATCGTACAGGGATACGGACGGCGACATCTACATAAGCCCATTAAAAGTGCTATCGGAGAACAAGCCGGGCGATATGTTCACTTTGACACTGGCTTACTCGTTCGGCCCGGATTTCACAGAGGAAAAGATCATAGACATCGATTTCACTTACAGCAAGAAGATGTAGGGCAACTGAGCTTGAGCTAGCGTCTTGGGCGCAAGTAATCAAACCCCACACCACCTTTGTAGCCTTGTCTCCCGTTGGAACTGGATCCTACAATTTTTGCGAAGGAGGTAAGCCGGAAGTGCGGTTCAGGGAATTAGTTCTGGCGATTGCTCTGCTAACGTGCCTTTCATTTACCACAACGCAGGCTTCAGCTGTTAGTGAACCAATCATAATGGTTGAAAGGCCGGATGGATGGGTCGAGAACCTCTATGAAGACGACAACATCAGCATGTCATTTGCTATGGTTAACCTTTGGACCTACATGAGGGTGATCAATAAGACTGATAAGGTCATGCGCTTCAATTGGCCTCCAGCCAGCTTCCTCCTTCCTGACGGAACTGCCAGGACCCTCTGCTTCATGTACGAGAAGGTTGTAGGTGACGGATTCGAGCTGGTACCGCTTACCGACAAGGAGAAGGAACAGGTGACTCCTCCTCCTGGAGGCATCATCACTAAAAAAACTGTGAGCAAGAGCAAGACTGCGCTCCTCCCCGGTTTCGAGAATCTCCTAATTCCTCCAGGATGCGCCATATTTTGCCAGCTGGGTTTCAATGGCAGTAGTTACTCAGCGGCATCCGGTGGAAGCGTAAAGGGACTGCTTCCTGAGCTTATGGAGCATAGCTTCGTTGCAGAGGCGGAGTTCTATAACATCATTTCAAAGTTTAGTACTGAGGACACATTCGAATGGACTCTGAGATACGACTTCGCAGGCAACGAGAAGACGGTCTTGATACGATTGAAAATGCGGTAGGGGGGGAAGCTGATGAGCACCAAGTCCTCTGGAGGGAATGGACGAATACGGCATCTAAGGAAAGATGTCCTGCCGATAATTCTCGCTGCCGTCCTGCTCATCTCGGGGTGCACTCCCAAGCTTGAGATCCAGTCTGAAGGAAGCTGGAAGGATTCCTTCGATGACGGCAGGCTGAACCTGTCCATCCGGTATATTGAGGATGAGCTCTTCCTGGTGGCAAAGAACCTGACCTATGAGCCCATAGCCATCATTTGGCCGGAAGGCAGCCTAATATTTCCAGATGGCAGCAGGCTTACCTTAGGCTACCTTCATAAGAAGGCTTTGAACCAGGAGGCCACGCATGAGCTTATCAACATGTACCTTAAGGAAAGCGGCGGCAAGTCCGTTAGCTTCCATGTTCTGCCCAACGAGAGCGTTTCGGCAGCGAACTTCGTCGACTTCTCGCCAAGGGCGATAAAGGCTCTCGAAACAGCGTACTACAAGCTTGCAGCCGTTAAGGACCCCGATGATTTCGCTGCGCCGATGAAGTATCATGTAAACATCGATGGCAAATATCTGCAGATGGGGGCTAAAGTCAGCGGTCTGAAGAAGGGGCAGCAGATCAGCTGGAGCTTCTCATATAAGCTCCTTAAAAGCAACGAGAAATTCAATGCAGAGTTAAAGGTGAGAATTGCCGGATAGCATCCCATTTCTGACAAACAGCCAGCCCTGCACCAAACAGGGCTGGCTGTTGATTCCCATGCTTGCCTTACTGGCTTATAGCTCCACCTTGTCTCCTGAGTACTTCATCTTGATGCTCTTGATGATGAGCAACTCCTCATCCTCTTCCGGGCTTCCCTGCTGGACGTAGATGTAGGGGACGAAGAGCGGCGCCGAATACTGGACTATGGCGAAGGGCTGGTAAAGGGATACCCCGTTCACTAGCATGTCTACGGTGTCGCCTTGCTTGATGATCGTGAATGTGTTAGTTCCGGAGTGGATTATCCCGGATATATACATCGCATCGTGCACCTTTGCAAAACTGTCGTATATCGCATAATACTCAGAGACGCTACCCACGCTTTCGAACTTGCATAACAAAGCTTGATCGGATGGGTCTGTCCCGTTTCCGAGGTAGAATCTAAGTAGAGAAAGCGGGTTCCCGGAGCTTACATTCAGGTCGAAAGTGACGGTCAGCTCGAAATCTCCGTTGAAGCCGTAATCGGATATCAGCGTTGTTCCGCTTAGCAGCAGCCCAAGGTCGTTTACGTCAGCTATGCCCGGATCATCGTAGCCAAGAAGCGTGTTCCAACCACCTTGCGATCTGGTGAAATCGATAGACCATGTCTTCGTACATCCGGCAGCGGCAAATGCTATCGTCAGTGCTAATGCAATCGCCAAAGACCTGTTCAACCTCATATTCGCGCCTCCTTCGATAGAATGTCCGGAACAAGCGCAGCACGTGCGTTAAGCAGTCAGCGCGATTCCGCAATAACTGTCAAGTTCATCACTAAACGCAAGAAATCCTGCAAAGAGCCCTTCTTGAATGAGTTGAAGTCTCTCTTACCTTTGTTTATCAGGCAATCTGTAATAAGGAAGAAGTCCATCCCCAAGTCCATTGCAACAGCATCGTCCTCGATGTCGTTTCCGGCCATCAGGCAGTCTTCCGGCTCAAGGCCCATCGTATCCAGGACCTGCCTGTAATAATCCGGATTGGGCTTCGAGAATCTGAAGTCCTCATATGTGCTGATAAGCTCGAAATCATCCTCTGATAACCCGGCCCAGCGGAGCCTCGCCATGGTCGCCACCCTCGGAAAGATGGGGTTTGTCGCAAGCGCGGTCCTGTAGCCCTTGCCCCGTGCCTCCCTAATGATTTCGCCTGCCAATGGGGAAGGCGTCGTGAAGGCCTTCGCCTTCTCGAACTCCGTCCTGTAGAAACGGTCGAAATGCGGCTCATAAGCCCTGACACCCTGGCCCAGGATGCCCTCGAATACTTTCCAGAAGGCCTCCTCGTTGGTCCGGGAACCGTCGTTTTCCGCCATAGCCTTCGTTCCTGCGATGACAGCCCTGACAGATGCCTTCGGATCGAAACCGAGCCCTGCCATCATCTCTCCAAGAAGCTTGAAATAAAAACCCACGAAACCGTCCTGGTCCATCGGAAGAAGGCTTCCGTCCAGGTCGAACAGGATTGCTTTCATGCTCACCTCTTAATCATCAATTGGACTGAGCCTACCATCTGTCGGCATGCACCTTACCTGCGTCATACCTTTCCGGTACTTCCCTGACTTCATCAGGCACCCCGAAAACCATAAGGGCTATGGGGATGATGCCCTCCGGAAGGGAGCATATCCTCCTTACCGCGGCTTCTCTGTCGCCGCCCTCCTGTATGCCGCACCAGACTCCGCCCAGGCCCATGGCATGCGCACCCAGCAGCATGTTCTCAGCCGCCGCGGAGCCGTCCTGATCCATGAACTGCCTCCTCTCCTCAAGGGTGCTGTCCGCGCATATGAGCACTGAGAAGGCTGAGCCGGCCGCCATCGACGTGAAGGTATGCATTGAGCCCAGCCCGCTAAGGGCAGCTCTATCCTTGATAAGCACGAAATGCAGGGGGCGCCTGTTTCTTGCGGTCGGGGCGGCGAAGCCGCACTCCAGCACCTTGCGGATGACATCATCGGGCACTTCAGCAGGCTTGTACTTTCTTATGCTTCGCCTTGTAAGTATCGCTGTCAATGCTTCCATCCATGCACCTCCGTGTATAGGTAAATAAAAACAAGGGCGGTGTTCAGAATTGAAGCTGCCCTTGTCCTTAGTATGCACTATCAGGCCATCCATTTACAGGTGGTGAAGGCGGCAGAGGCTTGCTGTCAGTGCTTCAGGGCATCGAACTTCGATATCAGCTGCTCGTAGCCCTCGGTTGAGACTATGTCGGATTTGTTCACCAGCGAAAGCCTTCTTCTCTCGCCGTCGTATTCCATCCTGAAGCGCCGGATCTTAAGCTGCCTATCATAGTCGCGCATGTTCTGGTTGACCTCAAACACCGGCACCACGAAACCCCATACATATGTGTCAAGCACTCCTTCGGCGAACAATACGCCGTTCATGTAGCATCTAATGTCCTGGCCTATCCTCTCGACGTCCAGCACATTCCTGCCATACACCAGCATGGAGGCCGGAAGGGCGTCGGCGCCGGCAATGAGCCTGGGCTCCGTGGTGCTGGTATCCTCAAGAAGCATGTGATATTCCTCTTCCTCATAGCCGATGTTTCCGAATCCCAGGGCGAAGAACCTGTCACATTCGAAGAGCTCGGCGTCTATGAAGTATATGTTGAAGCTGTCGACAACGTGCGCGATGTCGCTTGAAAGGTCGAACTCCAGGCTCATCTTGAAACGGTAGCTGTAGCCGTGCTGTGCCTGGGCGAACACGTTGTTTATAATCATGCCGTCAGGCCCGCATCCATACGAGCAGTCTCCCCATTGCGGGATATAGAAGTCCCAGTTGTTTACCATGCTGTCATAGAAGAAGAACCTGTAGCTCCAGATCTTGGTGCACCCGGCTAACAAAAGTGCCAGCAGGATTACCAATGCAACGGCTGTGAATCTCAGTCTTCTCAAGGCGGACGCCCCTTTCAAGCGAAACTCATGCAATTGTCTATTAACCCCTGATAATGGGGATACCTTCTTGCGCTGCTGTTCTTTTTATGGAACAGCTTTCCAGCCCGAACCTTGGCAGGCAGCCGCCTGCCAAGGCGGTTCACAAACAAAGTGGCATGCCGATTGCCGAGACTTGCACAAAAAGCCAGCTTAAGGACGGTGTTACAGTAATTTATCGCGCGATGCCCACCATTCCTCCGTAAAGTGCGCACCTATGGTAAAATTAAATATTAAAGCCTGCATATAGGCGCCGTGCAAGGATGGCGCGAACGGGAGGGAAGAAAGATGCCGGATACCGTAAGGGTGAGGATAGCGCCCAGCCCGACGGGCAACTGCCACGTCGGAACAGCAAGGACCGCTCTCTACAATATGCTCTATGCAAGGAAGACGGGCGGCAAGTTCGTCATGAGGATAGACAACACCGACCTTGCCAGAAGCACGAAGGAATCCGAGGAGGGCGTGCTTGAGGGCTTAAGGTGGCTCGGCATAGTCTGGGACGAGGGCCCGGACGTGGGAGGCCCGTACGCCCCCTACAGGCAGATGGAGCGCGAGGACACCTACAGGAAGGTCATAGACGAGCTTCTTGAGAAGGACCTCGCCTATAAGTGCTACTGCTCGAAGGAGGAGCTCGACCGCGAGCGCGAGGAGGCCATGGCGGCAGGAAAGCCCCCGCGCTACTACGGCAAGTGCAGCTGCCTCACCGAAGCTGAGATAAAAGCCTTCGAGGCCGAGGGCAGGAAGCCAGTCATAAGGGTGAGGGTGCCTTCCAAGCGCTACGAGTTCGACGACATACTCCGGGCCCACCAGGAGAAGGACATGGGGGAGCGCGGCGACTTCGTCATCGTGAAGTCTGACGGTTCTCCCGTATACAACTTCGCCACCGTAGTGGACGAGCACCTCATGGACATAACCCATGTGATGAGGGCGGTCGAGCATCTGACCAATACATTCGACCAGCTGGTGATATACGATTTGATGGGATGGGAGGCCCCCATTTTCGGGCACCTGACCCTCATGCTGAATCCCGACCGCACCAAGATCTCCAAGAGGGCAGGCGCAGTCTACATCGGCGAGTTCAGGCAGATGGGATACCTGCCCGAGGCGCTCGTGAACTTCTTGGCGCTTCTGGGCTGGAACCCCGGCACCGAACGCGAGATGTTCACGATGGACGAGCTTGTGGGCGAGTTCACGCTCGAGAACCTCTCGAAGTCCGACGCCATATTCGACATGAAGAAGCTCGACTGGTTCAACGGCGAGTACATAAGGAAGATGGAGGTAGCGGAGCTGGCCAAGAGGATACTGCCCTTCATCAAGGACGCCGGCCTGCTTCCGCAGTGCTGGACCGGACATCACAAGCCCGACCTTCTGGGCTGCGAGGCCGTTCCGGTTTGCGCCGGGCACAGGTACGATTGGAAGTTCCTGGAGGATGCGACCGCGCAGATCAAGGACAGGATTACGAGGCTCACAGAGGCCCCCGAGATGCTGGGATTCCTCTTCACCGAGGACGTGGCGTTGGACCCTCAGGCATTCCGCGACAAGCAGTCGCATGATGCCTCCTTCTCCCTCGACATACTGAAGAGGGCGAGCGCAGTAATCGATGGCATATCCATCTGGGAGAAGGATGCTATCGAGGCTGCCTTCAGGTCTGCTATCGAGGCTGCCGGCATGAAGCTCGGAGACTTCCTGATGCAGGTTAGAATCGCCCTTACAGGCAAGCGCGTGACGCCTCCCATGTTCGAGAGCATGCATCTTCTGGGTAAGGATACCTGCAAGGCGAGGATTGAAAAGGCGGTCGCGCTGATGGCCGGGGAGGTAGCCAAGGCTTGATCGGAGAAAAGGCGCTCAATCCGAAACAGATGGAGGCAGCCTGTCAGATAGACGGGCCCCTTCTGATTCTCGCAGGCGCCGGAAGCGGCAAGACGCGGGTGCTTACATACCGCATCGCCGGCATGATCTCCGACTGCGGCATCCCGCCGTTTTCCATACTGGCCGTGACCTTCACCAACAAGGCCGCCGAGGAGATGCGAAGCAGGGTGGAGAAGCTTGCAGGCGAGTACGGGCGCTATGTGACAGTCGCGACTTTCCACTCGTTCTGCGTGAGGGTCTTAAGAAACGAGGCTGACCTCATCGGCTATCCCAGGTCCTTCACCATCTTCGACGAATCCGACTCGCTTGCCGCGGTAAGCAGGACGCTTCGGGAGCTGAACCTCTCGAAGGACATCTATAAGCCTTCGGCGGTGCTTGGGATGATCTCCGACGCGAAGAACGAGCTTCTGACACCGGCCGAATTTGCCGCGAAGGACGCCTGGCAGAAGAGCATCGGCGCCATATACGCGAAGTACCAGCAGCTTCTGGTGGACAACGGCTCGATGGACTTCGACGATCTCATAATGCAGACGGTGAAGCTCTTCAAGGAGAGGCCAGAGGTGCTCGAGCGCTACCAGGACAGGTTCCGCTACATAATGGTCGACGAGTACCAGGATACGAACCACGCTCAATACATGCTGGTTAGCATGCTGGCGGCGAAATACAGGAACATCGCGGTAGTCGGCGACGACGACCAGTCCATATACACCTGGAGGGGAGCAGACCCCTCGAACATACTGGACTTCGAGAAGGACTACCCTGACGCGCTGGTGGTTAAGCTCGAGCAGAACTACCGCTCGACCGGAAACATACTGGATGCCGCCTCGGGGGTCATAGCCAACAACAGGGGCAGGAAGAAGAAGACCCTATGGACTGACAAGGACAAGGGCTCGAAGGTGCTGCTGTACAATGCCGCAGACGAGAGGCAGGAGGCGGCATTCGTGATAAAGGAGATAGAAAGGCTGGTCATCTCCGAGGGCAGGAAGTTCTCCGACTTCGCCGTCCTGTACCGCATGAACTCCCAGTCCCGCGTGGTGGAGGAGAACCTCATAAAGAGCAACTTCCCCTACAAGATCATCGGGGGGCTCAAGTTCTACGAGCGCAGGGTTGTGAAGGACATACTCGCCTACCTCCGCTTCATAGTGAATCCCCATGACTCGGTCGCCATGGCGAGGATCTTCAACGTGCCCAGAAGGGGCATCGGCGACACCACGGTTGAGAAGGTCGAAAAGCTTGCAAGGGAGCTGGGATCTTCCATGTGGGAGGGCGCAAGGCAGTACGGAAGCGACGAGAAGGGGGCCGAGAGAAGCAGAAGGCTTGTATCCGCGTTCGTGAAGATGGGTGAGGCTCTTATCGCGATGAACGGCGTCTTCCGGCTTAGCGAGGTGGTCGAGAGGATACTGCAGGATTCCGGCTACTACGCTGAGCTTCGCGCTGACGACAGCCTGGAGGCCGAAGCCGACCTCGACAACCTCAGGGAGCTCATATCCGTAGCCAAGGAATACGAGGTGCGGCAGAACAGCGCCGCCAAAGCCGCCGCTGAGGCTTCGGGTGCGGATACCGCCTGGGAGGGCGAGTCGAAGCCCGACCCGAGGAACATCGACGCCTTCCTTGAGGAAGTGGCGCTTCTTACCGACCTTGACCGAACGAACCTGGGCGATGACAGCGTAAGCCTTATGACGCTGCATTCGGCAAAGGGGCTGGAGTTTCCCGTCGTCTTCATGATCGGCATGGAGGAGAACATGTTCCCGCTGGGGCGGGCCCTCTACGAGCCTAGGCAGCTTGAGGAGGAAAGAAGGCTCTGCTATGTGGGCATGACGCGCGCAAGGGAGAAGCTGTACTTCGTGAACGCCGCATACAGGGTGCTTTACGGGACCAGCTCCAACAACCTCATGTCCCGCTTCGTAAACGAGGTGCCCAAGGATGTGCTCGAGTGCCTGAACCCCGGAGAGACCCCTATGTGGAGGACCCCCGGCAGGGATTACTCCTCCGGCAAATGGGGGGATCCGGCAAGGGGGGGCAGCTCCTGGAAGAGGGAGGACCCCTTCGAGCCCCGGATTGAAAGGAAGCCGGCCAAGGAGGCTTTCACTGTCAGAAACGCCCAGGGAGTCAGCTCAAAAGACGGGGGCAAGGGCTTCAGGGCCGGTGACAAGGTGAAGCATCCTGTTTTCGGCAGGGGGACAGTCGTCAATGTTGCCAGCACCGCAGGGGATACGGTAGTCACAGTGGCCTTCGAGGGCCAGGGGGTGAAGAGGCTCGCCCTGAGCTTCGCCCCGCTAAGCAAGGACTAGCGGGAGATCATGCCGCAGCAGGACCAAGCTTTCTCATGGAGGAAGCCGAAGATGAAAGAGCAGAGTGCACTGCCGGGGGAAAGGGCCAGTTGGCTGCGCAGGGAGATAGAGCGCCACAACAGGCTCTATTATGAGCTGGATGCGCCCGAGATCACGGATGCGGAGTACGACGAGCTCGTCAGTGAGCTCAGGGCGATCGAAGAGGAGCACCCTGAGCTGAGGACTGCAGGCTCGCCCACTTCCAAGGTTGCAGGAGCCCCATCAGGAAGGTTTCCGCAGTACAGGCACCGCTTGCCTATGCTCTCCCTTGACAACGCCTTCGAGTTCGATGACCTCCTGGCCTTCGACCAGAAGGTGAGGAGGGCGACAGGGGAAGAAAGGGTCCGCTACGTCTGCGAGCCCAAGATAGACGGACTTGCCATGAACCTGGAGTACAGGGGCGGAAGGCTGTCGGTAGGGGCCACCAGGGGAGACGGCGCCATCGGTGAGGACGTGACGGCGAACATCCTGACCATACCCGAAGTGCCCAGAAGCCTTCAAGGCGGTGCTTTGCCAGGCGCCCGCTCCGGAGATGTTACGGTCCGCGGCGAGGTCTACATGAGGAAGGCCGACTTCGCGGAGCTTAACCGCCAGAGGGAGGAGGATGGGGAACCCGTCTTCGCAAACCCCAGAAACTCCGCAGCCGGCTCCCTTAGGCAGCTGGACCCGAAGGTCACCCAGGGAAGGAAGCTCTCCTTCTTCGCATACTACCTTCCCGAATCCGAGGCGATGAAGCTTGAATGCCACTCCGGCGCGCTGGAGCTGCTTAGGGGACTGGGATTTCCTGTCAACCCCGACATAAAGACGGCAGAAGGGATCGAGGAGGTGCTCGATTACTGCCGGATGCTGGGAGACAAGCGCGACATCATCGACTATGAGATAGACGGTGCGGTGATAAAGGTGGATTCTCTTGCCCTGCAGAGGGAGCTGGGATTTACGGCAAGAAGCCCCAGGTGGGCCATAGCCTACAAATTCCCCCCGAGACAGGCGAGGACCAAGCTGATAAGAATCGAAGTCCAGGTGGGAAGGACGGGGGTGCTAACCCCCAGGGCGGTTCTTGAGCCGGTAAGCGTAGGCGGCGTCACCGTGCAGCACGCATCCCTTCACAATGAGGATCTTGTCAGGCAGAAGGACATCCGCGAGGGCGACACGGTTATAGTGCAAAGGGCGGGAGATGTGATCCCCGAGGTGGTCGGCCCGGTGACAGAGGCGCGAAACGGCAGCGAGAGGCACTTCTCGATGCCGTCTCACTGTCCGGAGTGCGGTGCGGCGGTGTCCAGGGCTGAAGAGGAGGTCGCCGTAAGGTGCACCAACGCCTCATGCCCGGCAAGGCTGAGGGAGGGGCTCATCTACTTCGCCTCAAGAGGCGCGATGGACATAGACGGAATGGGCCCTGCTGTAATAGATCAGCTCATCGCGACCGGGGCCGTCAGAGACTACGCCGACCTTTACAGCCTGGATGCGGGGAAGATAGCTGAGCTTGAGAGGCTGGGTGAGAAATCCGCGGCGAAGCTTGCCATGGCGATTTCGCAAAGCAGGGGCAGGCCGCTTAGCAGGCTGCTGGGCTCGCTTGGAATCAGAAACGTGGGTTCTCAGACCGCTAGGCTCATAGCCGAGCATTTCGGCAGCATGGACGCGGTGATGGTAGCCTCTGAGGAGAATCTGACCGAGATACCCACGGTCGGTCCCGTTGTGGCTAAGGCAGTCTCCGGCTTCTTCTCGCTCGAGGAGAACCGCGCATTAATCGATAAGATGAGATCCTTCGGTGTGAACATGGAGGAGCCGAGGGTCGCGGCAGATGAAAGGGCCCGGGGCGGGCCGTTTGCCGGCAAGACCATGGTGTTCACCGGGACGCTTTCGGCGATGACGAGGCATGAGGCCCAGGAAAGGGCCATCAAGCTGGGCGCAAAGGTGACCGACAGCGTATCCTCCAAGACTGACTATGTCGTCGCCGGCTCAGATGCCGGCTCTAAGCTTCAGAAGGCTGAGAAGCTGGGCGTGAAGGTTTTGGAAGAAGAGGAGTTCATCAAGCTTTCCCGGGCAGGGGAAGATGATGGGCAGGGAGGTCTTTTCTGATGGGGATAACGAAGGATGACGTGCTAAGAATCGCGGAGCTTTCAAGGCTCGAGTTCACCGACGAGGCGGCGGAGAGGTTCGCCTCAGAGCTCGGAAGCATATTGGCCTACGCCGAGCAGCTCGGGGAGGTGGACACCGAGGGCAAGGAGCCCCTTTCGCACGCCCTCGAGCTGAAGAACGTGATGCGCGAGGACGTGCCTCGCGCAGGCCTTACGCACGAGGAGGCGCTTTACAACGCGCCGTCGAAAAAAGGGGAGTTCTTCCTGGTGCCCCGCATCATGGACAACTCCGACGGGGAATAGGGGGAGACCGCCATGGAGCTTCATGAGCTTAGCGTAAAAGACCTTCTGGCCCAGTTTGAGGGCGGCGGGGCGAGCCCGTCCGAGGCATTCAGAAGCGTAAAGGACAGGATAGAGAAGGTGGAGTGCGAGGTGAACGCCTACCTTCTTCTGGACCTGCCGGGCGCAGAGCAGAGGGCTAAGGCGGCAGACGCCGCCTGGCAGGGATACAGAAAGGGCGGAGCGAAGCCTGATGCGCTCTGCGGCGTGCCGTACGCCCTTAAGGACAACATGTGCGTCAAAGGCATGCGTACCACATGCGCATCGAGGATATTGGAGAACTTCGTGCCCCAGTACGATGCCACGGTGGCGGAGAGGCTTGCCGGATCTGTCCTTCTAGGCAAGGCGAACATGGACGAGTTCGCGATGGGCTCATCGACAGAGAACTCGGCGTTCGGCCCGAGCAGGAACCCATGGGACACCGGCTGCGTGCCGGGCGGATCCTCAGGAGGTTCAGCTGCGCTTGTCGCAGCGGGCATGGGACACTTCGCCCTCGGCTCCGACACCGGGGGCTCGATAAGGCAGCCCGCGTCCTTCTGCGGCGTGGTGGGACTTAAGCCCACTTACGGAAGGGTATCGAGGTACGGCCTGGTAGCCTTCGGCTCCTCTTTGGATCAGATAGGGCCGTTCACACGCACGGTGGAGGATGCCGCCCTTGTCTTCGACGCCATATCCGGGCATGACCCGAAGGAGAGCACTTCCGCCCCCATGGGAAGCGCGAACGTGCATTCCGCGTGCGGCAAGAATATAAAGGGCATGAAGGTGGGGCTTCCCAAGGAATATTTCGCGGAAGGCCTGGAGGTAAACGTCAGGGAACAGGTGATGAGGGCAGTGAAGGCCCTCGAGGCAAGGGGAGCCGAAGTAGTCGAGGTTAGCCTTCCGAGCTCCATGATGGGCTTGGCCACCTATTACCTGGTGGCGACCGCCGAGGCGAGCTCCAACCTGGCGCGCTTCGACGGGGTGAGGTACGGCTACAGGGACCGCGAGGCCCATGACATAGTGAGCCTGATGAAGAAGAGCCGCAGCAAGGGCTTCGGCGAAGAGGTCAAAAGAAGGATAATGCTGGGCACATACGTACTTTCGGCAGGATACTACGACGCCTATTACAACAAGGCGCTCAAAGTCCGAAGGGTGCTCAAGGAGGAGTTCGATGCTGTGCTTTCCGCATGCGACGCGATCATCGGGCCGACGTCACCCAGCGTGTCGTTCCGCTTCGGGGAGAAGACGGCAGACCCTCTTAGCATGTACATGAGCGACATCTACACCATAACGGCGAACCTGGTGGGGCTTCCTGCCATTTCTGTGCCGTGCGGCCTTGCAGACGGGCTTCCTGTAGGCCTTCAGATAACAGCCAAGGCCTTCGACGAGGCGACTCTCATGAGCCTTGCCTCGGCTGTGGAGGCTGACGCCGGAGTTGCGGGCATGCTGCCGGTAATGAACGGGGGTGCAAGGTGATGGCGTGGGAGACAGTGGTCGGAATTGAAGTGCATGTGGAGCTGAACACCGATTCGAAGGTCTTCTGCGGCTGCAAGACCGAGTTCGGCGCCCCTCCCAACACCCAGGTGTGCCCGGTTTGCCTAGGCATGCCCGGCGTTCTGCCAGTGCTAAACAGGAAGGCCGTCGAGTTCTGCATGAAGGCGGGACTTGCGCTAAACTGCACGGTCTCCGGAAGGACCAAGTTCGACCGCAAGAACTATTTCTACCCGGACCTTCCGAAGGCATACCAGATCTCCCAGTATGACATGCCCATAGGCAGGAACGGCTGGCTCGACATAGAAGTGGACGGAAAGCTGAAGCGGATCGGAATCAGAAGGGTGCACCTTGAGGAGGAGACGGGAAAGCTCGTCCATGCAGGAGACGACATAACTAGCGCCACAAGCTCGATGATTGACTTCAACAGGTGCGGCATACCCCTCATAGAGATAGTGAGCGAGGCTGACATGAGATCGGCCGAGGAGGCCAGGGCCTATCTCGCTAAGCTTAGGAGCATACTTCTTGCAATAGGCGTCTCCGACTGCAAGATGGAGGAGGGGTCCATGCGATGCGAGGCGAATGTATCGGTCAGGCCAGCGGGCACGGACCAGATGAACCCGCTGACCGAGATGAAGAACATCGCATCCTTCAAGGCTGTCTACAAGGCCATCGAGTTCGAGGCAGTAAGGCAGGCTAAAGTGTATGAGGATGGCGGCCAGGTAAGGCGCGAGACCAGGCACTGGGACGACGCCAAGGGAGAGACCGTCTTCATGAGGTCCAAGGAGCAGGCGCACGACTACAGGTACTTCCCTGAGCCGGACCTTGTCGCGCTGGAAATCGGCGACGAATGGATAGGGAAGGTGAAGGCGGGCATACCCGAGCTTCCCGACCAGAAGAAATCGAGGTTCATGGCGGACTTCTGCATAGGAGCCAATGAGGCGTTCCTGATCTCGGAGGATGCTGGGCTTTCCTGCTACTTCGAGGACGCTGCCGCCCGCGGTGCGGAACCCAAGATGGCGGCGAACTGGATAACCGGCGAGCTTGCAGCCGCTTTGAATGCAGAAGGGACCTCCATTGCCGACAGCAAGTTCACAGCTTCCCACCTGGCGGAGCTTCTTAAGATGGTATCCTCCGGACAGATAAGCGGAAAGACCGCCAAGGAGGTCTTCGCCGAGAGCTTCGCAAACGGGGCGGCGCCGAAGTCCATAGTGGAGGCGAAAGGCCTTGGACAGATAAGCGGCGATGATGAGCTCAGGGTCGCCGCAATCTCGGTGCTGGACTCGAATCCCGGCCCTGTCGGGGACTTCCTCGGCGGCAAGGAGAATGCGCTCACCTTCCTTGTCGGGCAGATGATGAAACTCACCAAGGGTAGGGCAAACCCAAAGAAGGCGAACGAGCTCCTGCGAGAGGAGCTGGAGCGCCGAAGGTAGAAAAGCACAGGCCGATAAGGGCTCCTCACCGTGCCGAGCCCGAACCGGGACCATTCATCTTTAAGGGGTGATATCGTGGTTTCTGGAAAGGATGACAGGAAAGCCCTTGATACAAAGGCTATGGCGGAGGCATTCGAGAACTACTACTATGAGTGGTACCTGAAGAGGGTGCCGCCTTTCATGCTTCTGTTCGGAGGGGTGCTTTGCATCCTCTCCGCCCTTTACATGATTTTCGCCATGGACTTCGAACCGGGAAGCGGCGCTGCCATGTACCTCGCGCTCATCGACGGCCTGGTGGGGCTGTTGCTTCTTCTGGTCTATCTGTACCTCAGGAGCCTGATTGCGGAATATGCGCGGATAGGAAGGCGCACTGCGGCGGATTACCTTGCCAGCGGGCTTATCGTCATCTATTCCATCGTGATAGGGACCGCGCCGCACATGCCCGCAAGCGAGGTGATCTTCGTCTTCGGGGTGATGTCGCTTCTTCTGGTGCCGCGGCTTAAGCCCTGGAGGCTGCTCGTCACGGCCCTGCTAAGCTCTTTTGTCTTTGTTTCGGTCAACTATTTCATGACCTGGGATGTGTCGCAGATAGCCACCTCCGTGATCAATGCGGCCGCAGCCGTAACCCTGGCGTATGTGCTTTCGGTCATCAGCTATGTCAACAGGGCTGAGGCCTTCGCCTGGAATTACAGGCTTGATAAGGCCAATGCGCTCCTGAAGGCTGAATCCGAGCTTGACCCGCTGACAGGGCTTGTCAACCGCAGGAGGTCCAATGCGGTCTTCGTGCTGGAGTGGGCCAGGGCCAAGCGGAGCAAGGAGTGGATCTCAATACTTATGGTCGACATTGACGACCTGAAGGGCATAAACGACAGGCTCGGGCATGCTATGGGGGACGAATGCATACTCACAGTGGCCAATGCCCTGAAAAGCGTGGTGAAGAGGGGCTCCGACCTGATCACCAGGTGCTCTGACGACCTTGCCTCAAGGTATGGCGGCGACGAGTTCATGCTCCTTCTTCCTGGCACCGACAGCCAAGGGGCATCGAAGGTGGCGGAGCTCATCATAGCCAGGGTCAGGGAAAGAAGCAGGGAGCTGGGCATGGGAGAGAAGACGGGAAGGCTTACGGCCTCAATAGGACTCGCGTCGCACCAGCCTGCAGGCGACGAGGAGCTGAAGGTCCTGTTCGACAGGGCCGACAAGGCACTTTATGCTGCCAAGATGGACGGAAGGGACAGATTCGTGGCGGGAGACTGAAAGATCGCTGGCGATGAGGTGCACGCATGGGCACAAGTCAGAGGGTCCTGATAGTTGACGACGAGCAGAACATTAGAAGCCTTCTGGCCTACAGCCTAGAGAAGGCGGGCTATGAGGTGCTCGAGGCGGCGGATGGCCTTGCCGCGATGGGGATGATCAGCGAGAGGAAGCCTGATCTAGTCGTGCTGGACGTGATGATGCCAGGCATGGACGGCCATGAGGTCCTCATGAGGCTCAGGGCGGCGAACGACACCTCCAGGATGCCTGTCATCATGCTTACAGCGCGAGGAGCCGACGCGGACAAGGTCTATGGCCTAAATATGGGGGCAGACGACTATATGTCGAAGCCGTTTAGCGTAAACGAGCTCATGGCGAGGGTTAGGGCGCTTCTTAGGAGAGCCTCCTCCCTGCCCGCGGAATCCGGGCAGGAGCTGTCGGTTGGGCCTCTTAGGATAGACAAGGCCGGCAGAAGGGTTTTCCTGCATGAGGGGGAGGCTATCCTCACCCTTAAGGAATATGACCTGCTACTGTTCCTTGCCGAGCACCCTGGCGTTGCCTTTAGCAGGGAGAAGCTTCTAGGTGAGGTCTGGGGCTACGATTACTTCGGGGACATGAGGACCGTAGACGTGCATGTCACTCATCTAAGAGGCAAGATAGGTCCCGCATCATCCATGATAGAGACGGTAAGGGGCGTCGGATACAGGTTCGCCCCTTCCGCAAACCAAAGGCCATGAGAAGGCGTTCATTCGTCCTGATATCCCTCTTGGTGCTGCTTTCCATAGGAGCCGGAGGTTTCCTCTCCTACAGGCTCGTTACGTCATCCATAAAGAATTCGGCCCTGAATAGCCTCAGGGCCTTCCACAACGTCGCAGTCTCACGCTACTTCTCCGCGCTTGAGCCGCAGCAGGCCGCGGACGCCATAACGGCGGAAGCGGGCATGAGGGTGACAGTTATCCTCGCTGATGGGTCTGTACTCGCAGATTCGGAGTTTTCGGCGGATCGCATGGAGAACCACATTTCCAGGCCGGAGGTGCAAGAGGCACTGAAATCGGGTTCGGGCTGGGCATTAAGGAATTCGGAAACCGCGGGATCCGATACGCTGTACTCGGCCGTGCAGCTAGAGGACGGCTCGGTGTTAAGGCTTTCGGTGACGCTTATGTCGGCGCGGGAGGCAGCAGGCGGTGAAATCGCGGCGATAGCGCTTGTGAGCCTATCGCTCGCCGCAGCCGGCACTGCGGCCGCATATGCCGTGTCCTTGGGAATGAACAGGAAGCTTGACAGGATGGCACGACTATCAAGGGAGCTTGCCGGGGGGGACTTCACCGTCAGGCTGCCTGAGGGCGGGGAGGGGGCAGAGGCAGGCCTTTCATCGTCGTTCAACCAGATGGCGGAGAGGCTGTCATCGACTGTCAGCGGCCTGACAAGCAGAACGGCCGAGCTCTCAGGGGTAGTAGCCTCCGTTACGGAAGGTATAGTGGCCGTAGACAGGGAACTCAGGGTGACGCTCTTCAATGAGAGGGCGGCAAGGCTATTGGGTGCTCCGGTCGTTGCGGCTCCTGGGGCGCATCTTCTTGAGAGCGTGAGGTCACCGAAGCTGGAAAGGGCGCTTAGAGAGGCGCAGGGCACGGGAGATGTCCGCTACTACGAGGACGAGAGCGCGGCAGGGGAGGCGATTGCGCTGGCAGCCGCCCCGATTAGGATGGAAGACGGCAGGATAGCCGGCTCCGTCGCAAGCATAAGGGACATAAGCGGGACAAGGAAGCTGGAGCTTATGCGAAGCGAGTTCGTAGCCAATGTCACTCACGAGCTTAAGACCCCCCTTACTTCAATACGGGGCTTTGCGGAGAGCCTCTCGACGGAGCAGGACCATTCGGTGCGCGAGAGGTTCCTTTCAGTGATAGTATCCGAGGCGGACAGGATGTCCAAGCTAATTGACGATATAATCGCCCTGTCCCAGATAGAGACGGTCGGAGCCGGTGCAGGGCCTGCGGACCTCGGTGAAGAGGCCAGTGCCGCAACTGCCGCGCTCATTCCTCTTGCCGAATCGAAGACGGTGCGCCTAAGGGTGGAAGCGGGTTCCGGCATCATGATTGCAGCCGATCCGGCCACTGCAAGGCGCCTTGCAGTGAACCTCATAGACAATGCGGTCAAGTACACCCAGGAGGGCGGTTCCGTAGAAGTGAGGGTGGCAGTAAAAGACGGAAAGGCCGTCCTGGAGGTAGAGGACAATGGTCCCGGCATAGCTAAGGAGCACCAGGCAAGGGTGTTCGAGAGGTTCTACAGGGTCGATGCGTCCAGGTCCAGGCAGCTGGGGGGCACGGGGCTCGGCCTTGCCATAGTCAAGCACATCGCATTGTCGCTGGGAGGGCAGGCCAGGCTCACTAGCGAGTCCGGCAAGGGCTCGCTTTTCTCAGTCACAGTTCCGATTGCCCGGGAGAGGAAGGCTTAACGGAAGCTTAACGATTCCATAATGGGGAGATAACAACAGGTTGCTATCCTGTAGGCGAAGAGGACGGAATAACTTACAGGAGGCAAAGCAATGAAGTTCGGAAGATTGGTCCTGGCATCAGTGATGGTATTGACCTTGACGGCAGCCATGGCGGGAAGCGCCTTCGCAGCCGCCCTATCAGGAAAGGTGACGGTGGCGGGTTCCACATCTGTCGCCCCTTACATGGAAGCTCTCGCCAAGATGTTCATGGCGAAGAACCCACAGGTTAAGATCACGGTGGAATCCATTGGCTCAGGCCAGGGGATAGTAGCGGCGATGGAAGGCACCGCGGATATCGGCATGTCCTCCAGGGAGCTTAAGGACGAGGAGAAGTCGCTGAAGGAATATGAGCTCTGCATAGACGGCCTTGCGATAATCGTAAGCCAGTCCAATACAGTCAAGGGGCTCACAAAGGCACAGGCCAAGGACATATTCATGGGCAAGACGACCGACTGGAAGGCAGTCGGCGGCGCGGTTGGCAAGATCAACCTGTACACCAGGGAGGCATCCTCAGGCACAAGAGGAGCATTTGAGGAGCTGGTCCTCGGCAGGGACGCAAAGGGCGCCCAGATAACAATAGACGAGGAGATATACGCCGCGGTAATGAACTCCACAGGCCAGCTGGCCCAGGCGGTAGTCGGCGACAGGAACGCGATCGGGTACGTGTCGCTAGGGGTAGTCTCAAGCTACAAGGTGAACGCGCTAGCCATAGATGGGGTCGCAGCCACGATGGAGAACCTCGCAAAGGGCACCTACAAGATATCGAGGCCGTTTCTCCTAGTGACGAAGGGCGAAGCAAAGGAACCCGCGAAGTCCTTCCTGGATTACTGCCTGAACAGCAAGGAAGCGAAGGACTACCTCGTCAGCAAGGCATTCGTAGTAAGGTAGGCCGGGGATGAGCGTAAGGAAGGTCACCGGCTACTACATAGTAGAACCCGAACCGAGACAAAGGGCTCCAAAAGCCCTCACATCTCAGGCCGAGAAGCGCGAGCGCCCCATCAGAGTGATGCTCGCGCTGGCCGCTTTCATCTCCGTAGCTGCTATAGTCCTAATAACGATAATGGTTTTCAGAGAAGCCTGGCCCGCCATCAAGTCGCAGGGCCCGATTGACATGATAACGGGCCTCAGCTGGAAGCCGACCGCCGGTAAACCAAGGTTCGGCCTTCTTCCCATGATTGCTGGAAGCTCCGCTGTGACGCTTCTGGCCCTATTGATAGGTGTTCCGATAGGGATTGCCTCCGCGGTCTTCTCGGCCGAGCTTGCCCCGAAGTGGGCGGCAGGCGCGATGAAAAGGTCCGTCGGGGTGCTTGCAGGCATCCCATCCGTCGTATACGGCTTCTTCGGCCTGATGGTCATCGTGCCTGCGGTAAGGCTGCTGGGAGGCACGGGAATGAGCGTGCTGTCCGCATCCCTTGTGCTGTCTGTCATGGTGCTGCCAACCATTATTGGAGTCTCAGAGGCAGCCATCAGGGCCGTACCGGACGATTACAGGCAGGCTAGCCTTGCCCTGGGGGCTACGAAGTGGCAGACGATAAGAAGCGTGATCGTCCCGGCCGCAAGGTCAGGCATCATCGCTGCAGTCGTGCTGGGAGTCGGCAGGGCCGTGGGAGAGACGATGGCCGTGATACTCGTCGCGGGAAACATCCCGGTAATGCCGGACGGCCTGCTGTCCGCAGTAAGGACGCTTACCGTCAACATCGCCCTTGAGATGGGTTATGTGCGGCCCGGCACCCTGCACTACTCGGCGCTGTTTACGGCGGCGGCTGTGCTGTTCGCCTTCATAATGGCGGTGAACCTGCTGGTGCGGGCAATCACAAGGAAGGCGAGGTGATGGCAGTGCGCGACAGGAGGAAGGCAGAGGAGAGGATAGCCTTCGGTATCATAACGGCGATGGCGCTTGTCACGGTTTCAGCCCTGGTTACGATAATCGGATATGTGGCATGGAAGGGCCTGCCTGCACTAAGCTGGAAGTTCATAGCAGGCACACCGGGAGATGTGCTTGAAACAGGGATATGGCCCATGGCTCTGAATACGCTCTACCTGGTGATTCTGACGCTTGCCGTGGCGCTGCCGCTTGGCATACTGGCCGCCATATTCCTCAAGGAATACTCGAAGGAGGGTCCTTTCGTGAAGCTTGTGAGGGTGGCGACAGAAAACCTCGCCGGGGTCCCGTCTATCGTGTTCGGCCTTTTCGGGCTGGTTTTCTTCGGCAAGCTCCTCGGATTGGGCTGGTCGCTGGCAAATGGGGCGCTCACAGCATCGATTGTGGTGCTTCCCACGATAATGAGGACCACAGAGGAGGCGATCGCCTCTGTACCGAGGTCATACAGGGAGGGCAGCCTAGCGCTCGGAGCTACCAGGTGGCAGACGATCAAAGGCGTCGTGATGCTGCCCGCCCTTCCGGGGATTATGGCGGGAGCCATGCTCTCGATTGGGAGGGTGGTCGGGGAGACGGCGGCGCTCATGTTCACCCTTGGTTCCTCTGACAGGGCGATAAGCTCGATTACGGACTCCGGGAGGACGCTTTCGATGCACCTTTACATACTGGCTCACGAGGGGCTATCGGTGGAGGGAGCCTTTGCTACCGCGCTTGTGTTAATAGCCTTGGTGCTCCTGCTCAACCTCGCATCAGAAGCGTTCGCCGCAAGGGCCTTGAATAGGGGAGGAAGATGATGGATACGGAGAACCGCAGCAACAAGGTGGTCGAGACAAGGGAATTGAGGCTATGCTACGACGGAGTCTGCGCCCTGAACGCCATTAACATAGATGTGAACCGCAACTCGGTGCTTGCCCTTATCGGGCCCTCCGGCTGCGGGAAATCAACCTTCCTCAGGGCAGTCAACAGGATGAACGATCTTATCCCGGGAGTCACAGTAGAAGGGAGCGTCAAGGTGGACGGCCTTGAGGTATACAGCCCATCTTGCGATGTCACGCTGCTTCGGAAGAAGGTGGGCATGGTCTTCCAGAAACCGAACCCGTTCCAGATGTCGGTGTACGACAACGTAGCATACGGCCCCAGGGTGCATGGCATAAGAGGAAGGGCGGAGCTTGACGAGATAGTTGAAAGCAGCCTTAGAAGCGCCGCATTGTGGGACGAGATGAAAGATAGGCTCAGGAAACCGGCACTGGGCATCTCCGGAGGGCAGCAGCAGAGGCTCTGCATCGCAAGGACCCTTGCGGTGGGCCCTGACGTAATCCTGATGGACGAGCCGACATCCGCCCTAGATCCGATATCTACGGGCAGGATAGAGGAGCTCATGGATGAGCTTAAGAGGGACTATACGATAATCATAGTCACGCACAACATGCAGCAGGCAGGAAGGATATCGGACAGGACGGCCTTTTTCCTGACAGGCGAGATAATCGAGGAGGGGCCTACATACGACCTGTTTCACAGGCCGAAGGACAAGAGGACCGAGGAATACATCACCGGAAGGTTCGGTTAGGAGGGAAAGGTAATGAGCGCAAGGTCGCATTATGAAATCGAGATGGCATCCCTGCATGAGCTGATACTGCGCATGGGAGGCCAAGTTGAAAAGAGCATAGAGCAGGCGATTAAGTCGCTTGCGACCCAGGATGCGGAGCTGGCGGGACGCATCATAGACGGAGATGATGTTGCGGATGCCATGAAGCTTGAAGTCGAGGACAGGTGCGCGAAGATCATAGCTACTCAGCAGCCTCTGGCCAAGGACCTAAGGAAGGTCCTCGCCGCAAACCAAATCGCCACGGACCTGGAGAGGATGGCCGACCACGCTGTGGACATCGCCAAAGTGACGATCAAGCTGAGAGACGAGCGCTACATAAAGAAGCTCATAGATATCCCCAGGATGAGCGGCATGGCCCTGGACATGGTCAGAAAGAGCCTAGATTCCTATGTCAGGGAGGATGCCGAGCTTGCCGTGGAGGCATGCCGTGCCGACGACATGGTGGACGACCTGAGGGACACCCTGATGAGGGAGCTTTTCACGTATTCGTTCGAGATGCCCAGGGAGATGGTCCAGATCATCAACTTCATGTTCGTGGTGTGGTTCCTTGAGAGGATAGCGGACCACGCCACCAACATCGGAGAATGGGTCATCTATCACGTGACCGGCGAGCACAAGGATATGAACCCGTAGAAGGTGCGGCATGGAGAAGCCCGGGCTGCAATGGCAGCCCGGGCTTCTTGCATGGAAGCTTCCTTATTTTCCCAGAGAAGGCTCTGCGAAGTATCTGGCTTCGACGAAGTAATTGTTGCCCGACCCGGCGAATACCGCCTTCAGGTTTATGAGCGCTATGCCGTTTATCGCCGATTCCACAAGGCTGAACTCAGTGGCCGACTTCGGAGCCACCCTCACAGTCGAAAGCGCCGCTATAGCATACACGTCCTCACCGTACTGGCCGAGATAGATGGCGGGGCCGTTCTCAAGCATGATTACGCTACCGGGGGCGGCTTTCCTCAGATTCACCATGGCCACATCAGAGGAAAGGCCCTTCAGCTGCTGGAAGGAGAAAGGCATGGCGTCATATCCGCCCCCTGTGAGCGGCAATTCCAAGCCCATGCAGCGGAAGATGTCGGAGACCATGATATACGGGTCCCTGCCCAGGTAGCCCTTATGGCCGTAGCGGCCTCCCACAAGCTTCATCGCCTGCTTCAGTATGCTCTCCCCGGTCACCGGCAGCAAGCCTCTGAGCACGTCCGCTGTCCTGGGTATGAGCACTGTCGTCACATTAAGGCGCCCGTCCGTCCTTCTTGCGGGCAGCAAAGCCACGTAGCTGTCAGCCGAGGCCCTGGACTTAACCTCGGCAGGCACAGATGCATCGGGGACTAGCGGAAGCCTGGTCCCCATCGGAAGCTCCATTCCCGAAATCCCCTGGAGTGCGGGGTCCTGCTCGATATAAAGGCTCGGGGCGAGCACGACGAGGAAGTCCTGCGGTCCTGCGAAGCTCATCCAGTGCTCCTTGGTGAAGGCGAAGGCGATGTTCTGCGAGGGGACCCATGCCCTCTGCCTTGCGGTCTGGACCAGAAGCCATGCCCTGTCGGTAGTCTCATAGAGCACGACTACCGGTTCTGCGGGAAGCAGCCTTCCCGCCTGCAGGGCGTCTGTTCCGCCTGTCTTCTTCGTCATGAGCCTGTCCGAGGCTGGAATGAGCCTCAGGTCCGTCCTCTGCACCGCCACCCCGTATCTTACGTCGTAGTAGGCGGCCGTATCGGTCCCGGCAGGCCTTATCCTCGCCGCTATCTGCGTTATCGCCCCTGCCGGCGCAGGCGACCCGTCAGGAAGGAAAAGCTCCTTCGGAAGGTCGGGAAGCTTCAGGTATTCGATCATGTCCGATGCGTTCACCTTTGAAGGAAACGCGACAAGGTCGGACAGCCCAGTCCTGGGGTCCTTTGATGCCAGGCTTGCGATCTGCGCCAGCTCGGCAGCATCCGCAAGCACCTCATAGGACCTGGAGGAGCGTGCAAGCCAGAACCCGATATCGTAGTTGAAGGCGTACGCAGACATCGCGGATGCTGCAATCAATAATGCGGCGAACAGGGCCGCTCGTGTGCTAATCCTCATCTGGTTCACCCCTTGCAGGAATCTTCTCTTAATATACTTCAACGAAGAAAAGGCCGATACCTTCACTCAGGCAAGATAAATAGGCCGGAAAAGAAGACCCCGGGGCAACCGAATGCTAACCCCGGGGCAACTTGCTACTGGCTGAAGATGATTCCTCCTGTCCCGTCCGAACCGATTATCACGGGCTTGCCGGGCGTGACGGTGCCATCCAGGACCTTGACTGCCAGAGGATTCTCCACAAAGCGCTGTATCGCTCTTTTAAGCGGCCT
Source organism: uncultured Clostridia bacterium (assembly GCA_964545975.1). Lineage (GTDB taxonomy): Bacteria > Bacillota > DTU025 > DTU025 > MWDF01 > MWDF01. The sequence goes on from CAZJHY010000014.1 coordinate 27,114, forward strand.
TGCGCCGTACTGAGGGTCGAATCCCATGTCGGCAAGCGCCGTAACGGCCCCTTCGGTCCAGCTTATCTCGATGTCCTTTTCGATAAGGCGGGATCTGAGCCTTTCCAGCTGCATGACGACTATCGCGTCCATGGCCGACCTGTCGAGGTTGTTGAACATCACTATCTCGTCAAGCCTGTTGAGAAACTCGGGCCTGAAGAACTGCCTCAGCTGCTCCATTACAATGGCCCGCCCTTCAGGTCCGCCTTTTTCGGCAAGTGCTGCCGAGCCCAGGTTCGAGGTCATTATGACGACTGTGTTCCTGAAGTCCACGGTGCGCCCCTGGCCGTCTGTGAGCCGCCCGTCGTCCAGAAGCTGCAGCAGCACGTTGAACACCTCGTGATGGGCCTTCTCGACTTCGTCGAACAGCACCACCGAGTACGGCCTCCGCCTTACAGCCTCCGTAAGCTGTCCGCCTTCTTCGTATCCTACGTAGCCGGGGGGAGCGCCGATTAGCCTTGCGACCGTATGCCTCTCCTGGTATTCCGACATGTCCAGGCGCACCATGGCCTTCTCCTCGTTGAAAAGGAACTCGGCCAGGGCGCGGGCAAGCTCAGTCTTTCCCACGCCCGTGGGGCCGAGGAAGAGGAAGCTGCCGATGGGCCTGTTGGGGTCGGCAAGCCCAGACCTCGAGCGGCGCACGGCGTCGGCTACTATGGTTAATGCCTCATCCTGCCCGACCACCCTTTTCCTCAGTATTGACTCGAGGTTTATCAGCTTCTGGGCCTCGCCTGAAAGAAGCCTGGATACGGGTATTCCCGTCCAGCGGGAGACGACTGCGGCGATGTCCTCCTCGTCGACCTCCTCCTTGAGGTATCTCAGCCCGCCATCCAGGGCCGCAATCTCATCGTTCGCCCTGTTAAGCTCAGCTTTCAGGGAGAGGCTGACGCCGTATCTGAGCTCTGCTGCCTTTTCCAGGTCTCCCGACCTTTCCGCCATGAGCTCCCTGTTCTTCGCGTCCTCCATCCGGGCCTTTACGTCGCGTACCTTGGCTATAAGCTCCTTCTCCCGGCTCCAGCGCGCCTTCATGGCCGTAGACTGCTCCTTAAGCGCCGCAAGCTCCTCTTCGAGCTTTGAGAGGCGCTCTTTGGAGGCAGGGTCCGTCTCCTTCGACATAGCCTGCCTTTCAATCTCAAGCTGCAGCATGCGGCGGTCCACCTTGTCTATATCAGAGGGCATGGAATCTATCTCGGTCCTGAGCTTGGCAGCGGCCTCATCCATCAGGTCTATGGCCTTATCGGGCAGGAAGCGGTCGCTTATGTAGCGCCTTGAGAGCATTACGGCGGCTATTATGGCGTTGTCCTTAATCCTTACGCCGTGATGAAGCTCATAGCGCTCCTTAAGGCCCCTTAATATCGCGATTGAGTCCTCGGCTGAGGGCTCGGCGATGTAAACGGGCTGGAACCTCCGCTCAAGGGCGGCATCCTTCTCGATGCGCTTCCTGTACTCGTCCAGGGTAGTGGCGCCGATCGTCCTCAATTCCCCTCTGGCCAGGGCAGGCTTCAGCATATTGGAGGCGTCTATGGCGCCTTCCGCAGCGCCGGCACCGACAAGGGTATGCAGCTCGTCAATGAAAAGGATTATCGCCCCGTCAGACTCCTGGACCTCCTTAAGGACGGCCTTCAGCCTGTCCTCGAACTCCCCTCTGTACTTTGCGCCTGCTAGCATCGCGCCCAGGTCAAGCGCTACTATCCTCTTGTCGGAAAGGCCCTCCGGCACGTCCTTCGCCACGATCCTTTGCGCCAAGCCTTCGACCACCGCGGTCTTTCCCACGCCCGGTTCGCCTATCAGCACCGGATTGTTCTTGGTCCTTCTGGAGAGGACCTGCATGATGCGGCGGACCTCCTCGTCGCGGCCGATCACGGGATCCAGCTTCCCGCGGCGGGCAAGCTCGGTCAGATCCCTCGAGTATCTCTCCAAGGCCTGGTACTTGTCCTCCGGGTTCTCATCTGTCACCCTCTGCGAGCCCCTTATTTCCTTTAGGGCCTCAAGGATGCGCGCATGCGTTGCACCGGCGTCCTTCAGTATCCTTCCGGCAGCGCCGGCGGACTTTGCCATCGCTATGAGGAAGTGCTCGGTGCTGACGTACTCGTCTTTTAGCTCCGATGCCGCATCCTCGGCGTCTTTTATTAGGATGTTCAGCTCCTCGCTCATGTAGTTGCCTGCAGAGCCGCTCACCTTGGGAAGCCTTCCGATTGCGGCTTCAGCCGCCTTTGCCACGGCATCCGGGGATGCGCCTAGCTTCTCCAGAAGAGGCCTTGTCGTGCCCTCCTCCTGAAGGGCCAGCGCCTTTAAAAGGTGCACCGGCTCGATATATGAGTTGCGGGAGGAGGAGGCGACCCGCACGGCGTCGCTAACCGCCTCCCTTGCCTTCACTGTCAATCTATCCATCGCCATCTGTCATCACACTCCGTTATGCGCTATATGCCGGCACTACCGGTTAGCCTTCCTTATGTCCCTTAGCTTGCCGAAGACGGCCTTGATCTCGTCTGACTGCGTCTCAGGAAGGCTTACCCTCAGCCTTGCGAACAGGTCGCCTTTGCCGCCGCCCTTCTTGGTGAGGCCCTCTCCTTTCAGGCGGAATACCTTCCCGTTCTGCGTCCATGCGGGGATGGTGAGAGTTGCGCTCCTGCCGCCGATGAGTGGGATCCTGGCTGTGGCCCCCAGGACCGAGTCTTCTACCGGGACCTCGAATTCCATCCTGATGTCGTCTCCTGCGACCTTGAACACCGGGTGCTCGGACACGGAGATCCTTAGGTAGAGGTCTCCGGGGCCCGCCTGCCCTTGAACGCCCTGCCCGGAGAGCTTGAGCTTGGCGCCGTCTCTGGTTCCCTTCGGGATAGTCACCTCTATGCGCCTTGATCCGGAGACTGAGTCCATGGAGAAGTGCTTTCCTCCGCCCAGCTCCGCCTCCTCCAGAGTCAGGGTGAGCCCGGCCTCTATGTCTGAGCCCTTCGAGGGCCTTTGCTGCCTGCGCTTTCCGCCGAAGCCGCCGAAGCCGGAGAATGCGCCGCCGAGGTTTCCGAAAAGATCCTCGAGGTTTATTCCCTCGGGGTTTCCGTACTCCACCCTGAAGCCGCCCGGGCTTGTCCCGTCGCCTCCCCAGGCGCGCGGCTGGTCGGGGTCTATCCCTGCCTGCATCATCTGCTCCCAGGAGGGGCCGAACTTGTCGAAGTACTTGCGCTTCTTCGCGTCGCTTAGCACCTGGTAAGCCTCGTTTATCTCCTTGAACCTGAGTTCCGCGTCCTTGTTGCCCGGATTTGCGTCCGGATGGTACTTCCTGGCAAGCTTGCGGTATGCGGACTTGATGTCCTTGTCGGTCGCTTCCTTCTTCAGGCCAAGCAGCTCGTAGTAATTCTTGTTCATCCGTATCACCTCACTGGGAAGGAAAGCGCGGCGCCTCACTGCTTCAGCAATGTCGGGCGCCGCGCTCCGGTCTTCTTCTTATTGCATGCGCCCCTTAGGGACTATGCCTTCTTCGGCACTGCGACTCTTACTATGGCGGGCCTCAGCGTGCATCCGCAGTAGGTGTAACCCTTCCTCAGCTCATCGCACACCGTGTCGCATTCCACATCGCCTTCGGTTGCGGCTACTGCTTCGTGCAGCGAAGGGTCGAAGGGTTTTCCTACAGCCTCTATCGGCTCCAGCCCCTCCGCCTTGAGAATGCCAAGGAGCTTCCTCAGCGTAAGTTCCAGGCCCTTTCTAAGCTCATCAGCACCGGCGTCTGCTGCGAGGGCCCTTTCCAGGTCGTCCGCCGCGTCCAGCACCTTGAGCATGAAGTCGGATTTGCCCAGCCTTACCATGTCGGCGGCATCCCTTTCGGTGCGCTTCTTGAGGTTGTCGTAGTCCGCCCGTGCCCTGAGGTAGCTGTCCTTGTACTCGCTTGCCTGCTTCCTTGCGGTATCCAGCTGGTTTGAAAGCTCGGCGAGGATTACGGATGCGTCATTTTCGCTTGCGCCCACCGGCTCACCTGCGTCGCGGGCTGCCTTCGTCTTTTCGTCTTTCATCGGCATCACCTGCTTTACGTCTAGTTGTCGGTCTTGAAATCGGCGTCGATGACGTCCTCGTCCTGCTTTCCGTCCTTCTTCTGGGCACCGTCGGTCGAAGTCTGCTCGTGCGCCTGCTCAGCGCCTGCGCCGGTCTTCTTGTACATCTCCTCGTAGACCTTGTAGGAGGCCTGCTGCAATGCGTCCATCTTCTGTTTCAGCGTCGCGTAGTCGTCGTTCTTGATTGCCTCCTTGAGGCTTGCGATCTCGGTTTCTACCTTCGCCTTCTCGTCGGCGGAAAGCTTGCCCTCGGTCTCCTTAAGGGATTTCTCCACTTGGTATACAAGCTGGTCAGCTTGGTTTTTGAGCTCTATCTGCTCGCGCTTTGCGCGGTCTTCCGCCTCAGACCTCTTCGCTTCCTGGACGAGGCGCTCGACCTCATCCTTGGAGAGCTGCGTGCTTGCGGTTATGGTTATGCTCTGCTCCTTGCCGGTGCCGGTGTCCTTGGCGGTGACGTTGACTATGCCGTTTGCGTCGATGTCGAATGTCACCTCGATCTGAGGCACGCCCCTTGGCGCCGGAGGAATGCCGGTGAGCTGGAACCTCCCGAGGCTCTTGTTGTCCTTGGCGAACTCGCGCTCGCCCTGCAGAACCACAATGTCGACTGTGGTCTGGCCGTCTGCCGCGGTCGAGAACACCTGGCTCTTTCTCGTTGGTATGGTGGTGTTGCGGTCGATGAGCCTGGTGTTGACTCCGCCAAGCGTCTCGATTCCCAGAGACAGGGGAGTCACGTCCAGGAGCACTACGTCCTTCACTTCGCCGGCAAGCACGCCCGCCTGTATTGCAGCGCCAACTGCGACCACCTCGTCAGGGTTCACTCCGCGGTGGGGCTCCTTTCCGGTGAGCTTCTTCACGAGCTCCTGGATTACGGGCATCCTTGTGGAACCGCCGACCAGTATGACCTCGTCGAGGTCCGCCGGGGTAAGCTTGGCGTCGGAAAGCGCCTGCTTGAATGGCCCGACGCAGCGGTCGGTGAGGTCTCTTGTCATCTCCTCGAACCTTGCCCTTGTGAGCTTCATCTCGAGGTGCAGGGGGCCGGATGCCGTAGCCGTTATGAACGGCAGGCTCACTGTAGTCTCGAATACCTGTGAGAGCTCGATTTTCGCCTTCTCCGCCGCTTCGATGAGCCTCTGGTGCGACTGCCTGTCGGTCCTCAGGTCCACGCCGTTGGACTTCTTGAACTCGTCGGCGAGGTAGTCGACGATGCGCCTGTCGTAATCGTCTCCGCCCAGGTGGGTGTCTCCGTTGGTCGCCTTGACCTCGAATACGCCGTCGCCTACTTCGAGCACGGACACGTCGAACGTTCCGCCGCCGAGGTCGAAGACCAGTATGGTCTCGTTCACCTTCTTGTCCATTCCGTAAGCAAGAGAGGCCGCAGTGGGCTCGTTGATTATCCTCAGGACATCAAGGCCTGCGATTCTGCCGGCGTCCTTGGTCGCCTGCCTCTGGGAGTCGTTGAAGTATGCAGGCACGGTGATTACGGCCTTTGTGATCTTCTCGCCCAGGTACTTCTCGGCGTCGGCCTTGAGCTTCCCGAGCACCATGGCGGAGATCTCCTCGGGGGAGAAGTCCTTCCCTGTGACCGGAAGGTCCACCCTGGCCTCGCCGTTGGGGCCCGCCACCACGCTGTAGGCCATGTTGCGCCGCTCGCTTCCGACTTCGTCGAAGCGCCTTCCCATGAACCTCTTGATCGACGATATCGTATTTTCGGGGTTGAGGACGGCCTGGCGCCTTGCCAGCATGCCGACCAGCCTCTCGTTGTTCTTCGTGAATGCGACCACTGAAGGTGTGGTTCTGGTGCCCTCGGTGTTTACTATCACCTGGGGGGAGCCGCCCTCCATAACCGCTATGACCGAGTTGGTCGTGCCGAGGTCAATTCCTACTACTCTGCTCATAAATCCCACTCCTTTGACATGTTTATCTAAAATCTCCGTTGCGCTGATCCTAAGAATCGTCGTCCTTCGAACCATCCTCTATGATGACCGCATGGCCTACTTCCATCTGGAGTATCACCTTGACGCCGGCCGCGTTAACCTTGGCCTCCCGGATGAGATAGGCGATGCGCTGCACAAGCTCCAGGTCGTTTTCAGAATAGAGCCTGATGTTTCCCTCAGTCCTTGTCGGCTGCACCAGCCCCATGCGTTCCAGGTATCTAAGCATGGGAGGCGATACGGAAGTGAGCCTGGCTGCTACCTGGATCGTGTACACCGGCTCATCCGGCCCGTGGAACCTTGCCATATGCATCACCCCTTTCTTATTAAGGCTTATGTTTACATTTTAAGATAACGTTTCGATGATATCAATAGTTATTCTAAACTTCATTATAAGAAAGTTAAAATGTAAAGCTCATAACCCCTGTGAAAACTAAGCCGCCAAACCCGTACCCGCGGCAGGGAAGGGGGCCTTCCGCGAAGAATAGGGCAGCAGGAGAAAGGAGGGTTATCATGGCGGGCAAGGCGGCGGTCTTCGTAGACAACCTCTTTCAGGACATGGAGGTCATGTACCCCTATTACAGGCTAATCGAGGCCGGATACTCAGTGGACCTGATCGGTTCGGAGAAGGGGAGGACCTATACAGGCAAATACGGCTACCCAGCAATGGCGGGAAAGACATACAAGGAAGCGAACCCCGCTGACTACGATATGCTTGTCATCCCGGGAGGCTTCGCCCCTGACAAGATCAGGATGGACATGGAGGCGAAGAGGATCACCTGGGAGATGCTGAACATGGGAAAGCCTGTGGGGGCGATATGCCATGGGCCTTGGGTGCTTGCATCTGCAGGAGTGGCAAAGGGCAGGAGGCTCACCTCCTATACGGCCATAAAGGACGACATGATGAACGCCGGAGCGATCTGGGAGGATGCAGAAGTCGTAACGGATGGCAGCCTTGTCACATCAAGGAAACCTGACGACCTGCCGAAGTTCATGAAGGCGCTTCTTGAGATCGCAAAGGGAAGATGACGCATTAGCGAAAGGATATGATAAGGGCCGGGCATGATCGCCCGGCCCCTTCGTTATCTGATAGCCTTACAGCTTCCAGGTCGCGCTTCCAATAAGCGGCACCACCAGCTGCACATACTTGCTGTTCTTGTCTATGCCGTCCGGTATCTCGAATGGAAGGTAACCTTTCCTGCTTTCGCCAGGCAGGAAGTCCTTCATGTTGAGGTAATCCGCAGCAGGCATGGAATCAAGCCCCAGCGTAAGCATAATATACATGCGGCCGGACACGTCGTAGAAGTTCCATACTCCTACCAGCAGGCTCGCCGTCCTGTCAGAAGTGTTCTTGATGGTCACCGGGACCATCGCGAAGCTCATGCCCGACTGCGCCTTCTTTGCCTTCTGGGCGGCATCCTTTCCCTGGCCGGGCTGGTCGCCCTTCAGCTCCTTGATCCATTTGATTCCGTTTGAGACCTGTATCTCCCACGAGCCGATGAGGGCCTTCTGGTTGTTGCTGAGATAAGGGCCGGAAGGAAGGGCCGCATCGGCGCCAATGACAGGCAGAACGCCTGCAAGGGCAACGGTTACGAGCGCACACAGCAGTAACTTCAGGGCATTCCTCAGCATAATAAACCGCCTCCCTGGCATTAAAACCCTACTACGTAAGACGCCGGACCTCGCATGTGGTTCCACAAAGGGAGCAAAAAGCTCGCGAGATTCGTTAATCATATCGTCTCATATCATTATATCTTAGATTGGAATACAATAATCCTGCCGCCGGCGGTGAGAGCAGTGAGCATATCCGGTCGGTGCGATGCGGCCTTGGGGCCATAGGATGGAGGGCATCAAGTTGTTCAGGAGCAAATGGGTGAAGGCCTTGGTCATAGCCGCCGCCGTTCTGGTGGTGCTTTTTGTAATAGTCGCAATAAGGAGGGCAAGGTCAGCGCGCCTGGCCGACCCCTACGAGGGGCTGGTGGGCGCGGTAGTCGAGCTCGGATCCGTGTCTAGGGCAGTCAACGCATCAGGCGATGTGAGCGCAGGCAGGCGCGACCTCCTTTACATTCCGTATGCAGTCAAGGTTGCGGAGCTCAAGGCAAGGCCTGGCGACCAGGTGCTCAAAGGAGGGCTCATCGCAAGGTACGAGAGCTCGTCACTGGAAGCCGAGATAGAGAAAACGGAAACCCAGCTCAGCTCGATTAACGAGACTGCTGCGAGGGCGATGGCGGGAGGGGGCTTCGACCTGTCGCTGCTGTCATCTCTCACCGGGCAGCAGTCAGGCTCAGTCCAGGAGAAAGAGCAGCTGGAAAGCTCATACAGGAAGCTTACGGATGCGGAAGGCAAGCTCACATACAGGGCGCCATTCGACGGCATAGTCGCGGTGCTTCAGGGAAGGCAGGGGCAGGATCTGGCCTCGACGACCGCTTCTAACCCGCTTATCGAAGTTATCGGAGCAGATTCTTGGTACGCGACGGTGACTGTATCCGAGTTCGACATCAGCTCCGTAAGGCTCGACATGACAGCATCAATAACAGTGCCTGCACTTGATGATGCGGTATTTTCGGGGAAGGTTTCGGGGATCATCTCAAGCCCGGTGAAATCCTCCGGCATGGTGAGCTACTCGGTAAGGGTGGACATCGAGGGCACTTCCTTCAAGCTTAAGCCCGGCATGAGCGCGGATGTAAGCATAAAGGCCTATGAGAAGCCGGGAGTCCTGTTGATTCCTCACGGCTACGCCTATGACAAGGACGGCTCTGACACGATAATCGTGAAAGGCGCAGACGGGCGTCCCGAGGAAAGGGCTGTCAAGCTTGGAGAAGAGGGCGATGACGGCGTGGAGGTGCTCGAAGGGCTGATTGAGGGCGATGAGGTCTTCCTCGACACTACGCCCGAGGACGGGATCAACCCTGCAGGTGGTACCGGCCTATTCGGAATCAGGGCCCGCATGATCGGAAGAAGGTGAGCCCGTGCTCATAGAGGTTAAGAACCTGAGAAAGGAATACCCGATGGGCGGAGGCTGCGTTAAAGCGCTCGACGGAGTCAGCTTCGGCATAGACGACGGTGAGTTCGTCGCAGTCATGGGCCCTTCCGGCTCCGGGAAGTCGACCCTTATGAACATACTCGGCTGCCTTGACAAGCCGACCGAGGGGGAGTACAGGCTCTCTGGAAAGCTGGTCTCCTCGATGGATGATGACGAGCTGGCAAGGACGAGAAACAGGGACATAGGATTCGTGTTCCAGGCCTTCAATCTGCTGCCGAGGCTTACTGCGCTCGAAAATGTGATGCTCCCCATGGCTTATGCGGGCACCCCCGTTTCTGACAGGCGTAGGATCGCCTCTGAGGCCCTGGATGCGATCGGACTGGCCGATAAGGCTGTCCACAGCCCCAAGCAGATGTCAGGCGGCGAGCAGCAGAGGGTGGCGATAGCGCGCGCCCTTGTATTGAACCCCAGGATGATACTTGCGGACGAACCGACGGGAAACCTCGATTCCAAGAACAGCGAGGACATCATGAGGGCGCTTACCAGGCTCAACGAGCAGGGAAGGACCATAGTGCTGGTGACGCACGAGAAGGACATTGCGGCTTTTGCCGACAGGCATATGCTGTTCAGAGACGGGCTCCTGGTCAAAGACGAGGTCAGGACCGGGGGAGGCTACGGCGATGAGGATTAATGAGGCGGCGAAGCTCGCAGCAAGAGGGATAAGGGCGAACGTTATGAGGGCTTTCCTCACCAGCCTCGGGATTATCATAGGGGTTGCGGCCGTCATAATAATAATCGCAATCGGTGAGGGTGCGAGGGCCGAGGTGCTTGGAAGCATCGAAAGCCTGGGAACCAACATCATTTTCGTCATGCAGGGCGAGGGCAGGCCAGTCAAATCACCTGGCCAGAGCTCGGATCTTAACATGGATGTGATGGAGGAGCTGGAGAAGATGGTGCCGCATCTAGAGAGCATCGCGGCGGACGCCTCCAGGTCCGGAATCCAGGTCAAGTTCGGCAAGGACGCCGTCTCGGCGACGCTTATCGGCGTGACGGGGGGCTATCTTGGAGTAAGGGGCTATGAAGTATCCCAGGGCAGGGCGTTTACGGCGGACGAGATATCTCGTGGCGAGCTTGTCGCCATGATAAGCGAGGATATGGCTCAGGACCTGTTCAAGGGGGAGGAGCCTGTGGGGCAGAAGGTCAGCTCGGCGGGCATGACTTTCAGGGTGATAGGCGTGTTCAAGTCCGAGGGGACGAACTTCTTCCAGCAGATGGCAGGCTTCAGGATTCTCCAGATGCTTCTTCCGATGAACACCGTGCAGAGGAGGATAACCGGAAGCGGGGCCCTGACATCCATATACCTCAAGATCGATGACGCAAGGTACATGGATGCGGCGGCCGTGGCGACTGAACGGGCCCTTCTTATCAAGATGGGCTACGAGGAGAACTTCAGGGTAACCAACCAGGCCGACATACTGGACATAATGAGCACCGTCACCGGCACGATGACATACCTGCTAGCAGGCATCGCGGCGGTATCCCTGGTCGTGGGGGGCATCGGCATAATGAACATAATGCTCGTGTCTGTGACTGAGAGGATAAGGGAGATAGGCATCAGAAAGGCGCTGGGGGCGACGAAGAGGGACATACTCGCGCAGTTTCTCATGGAGGCTGTGATGATAAGCTTCAGCGGAGGCGCCGTGGGCATGTTCCTTGGGTGGGGAGTGGCAAGCCTGATCAGCAGGCTTGCGGGCTGGCCGAGCCTCGTGCCATGGTACTCCATAGCACTTGCCCTGGGCTTCTCGTTAGGCATAGGCCTGTTCTTCGGGGTTTATCCGGCGAACAAGGCAGCATCGCTGCAGCCGGTGGACGCGCTCAGGTACGAATAGGGGAGATTTCAGCCCGCTAAATGGAACATGACCATTGCCCGCGTCGACCATCATGGCCGTTACGCGGGCGATGTTTCGCCTTAGCCATAGCTGGGCCTCCGCTTCAGGAAAGGCCTCTGATCCAGCCAATCTGGCCAGCCATATCCAGCAGTGAGTTTCCCAGGTCCTTGAGCACATGCTCCCACTTCTTAAGAAGCGCCTTTCCTTCCGGCGTGATGCTGTATATATGCCGAGGGGGCCCGCTCTCGCCGATATCCCACTTAGATACTACCATGCCTTCTATCTCCAAGGACCTAAGCGTCCTGTAGACAGCCGCCTTGTCTACGAGCGCGTCTGTCACCTGCCATCTGTTCAGCTCGGTAGACAGGTCGTAACCATGGCGTTCGCCTCCTAATACAAGGGAAAGCAGCAGGGCAGGCTCTATGAACCTGTTGATGCTCCCCATACTGCATGTACAGTTCTGCTCTCCACCGTGTCTTCTGCAGTAGGCCCTTCCCAAGAAAATCACCCCTTATTTCAGATTCTAGCATACCTATTGACAATGAGAAGTATGTGACAAATAATATAGGTGTAAATAACATCTAAATACAATTGAGAGGAGGTGAGAGGAATGCCAAGAGGAGACGGGACAGGGCCGCTCGGACGGGGGAGCATGACAGGCCGCAGCATGGGATACTGCGCAGGTTTAGAAGCGCCGGGCAATGCCAGCTTCGGAAGATCTGGCGGCAGGATGCGCGGGAGAGGTTTCGGGTTTGGCAGAGGCATGGGATACGCTTGGGGAGCATCTGTGCCGCATGCCTGCCAGGAGGAAGAGCCGCTAATTGATAAGAGGCTAAGCGATCTTGAATGCAAGGTCGATGAGCTCAGCAGAATCGTCAAAGGGCATAAGTAGGCATGCATTTGGACAAATCCTAAAGAGGCGGTCATTGCGACCGCCTCGAAGCTTTTGATTTCGGCTGACTTTCACGAGCTTTCGAAGGCCAGCGGATATCGGAAATGCCAACTAGTAGGCTGCAAGGGCCTTCTTCACGAATGACGTGATGTCCATGGCGCTTTCAGTTGCGTAGGAATCCAGCTCCGCCGAGAAAAATGGAATAAGGACGAAGCCGTCGAGCACTTCCTGTTTCTCCGTCTCTGCGAGCTTCCTTCTAAGCGAATCCTTGGCCCAGGAAGGCGCGTATGCGATTTGCATCTTATGGTCAAGCGCTCTTACGATGTTCTCCGCCACGTAGGAGTCGAGCCTCTCATAGCTTCCCTGAACTGCAGGCTTTTTGATATTTTCCTCAAGGACTTTGCCGAACTTGGTGTTATATGCCCATACCGCGTTTCTGACTGCTGGGTTTATAAACGAGTGCACGTACTCGTGCCAGTTAAGGTTTCCGTCGAAGACATCTGGCCCCTCGATGATATATACGTCGTCCCCATAGGTGACCGAGTATCCCGAGTAGTGGGATTCATAGGGCATCGGGATGATCCTCAGCCTTATGCGGGCTGCTTTGGCGGTCTCGATCCGCATGTACCTGTTGGCGAAATTCAGCTGATCTATCATCTTGGCCAGTTCGTACTGGTCCGCCGGCATGAAGTATCCTGCGTCCCTGTGCCAAGCGTAGAGCTCATCTATCTGTGTCGTCACGAAGAAGTCGTTCAGGATATCCCTGAAGCCTCCAAGCATGTAGAACTCCGACCCGCTTATCTGGGACTTAGGAACTATGTATTTGAACTGCGGCGGTTTGCCGAGCGCAAGAACATAGTTAATGTAAGTGTAGATGTTATATGGGTGCCCCTCGAGGTAGGACCTCCAGCGGGTTACCCTGCTTGAGGAGACGGTTGCCAGCCTTGAGGCCATGTCGTCTTCCAGCCTGATCCTGGCATCGCTTTTCACAGCCCCGTACTCGGTGTCATATCCGCCGACGCCCTCCAGCAATGCAAAGAGGGTGAACACCCTGATGTCCATGGAGACGCAGACGCTTCCCGAAGTCCTTGAGTAGCATTCCGAGAAGACCTTCGCATCCTCGTCGTCGGTCATCTTGTATGTCAGCTTGTAGTATTGGTACTTCGCGTACTCATCAAGGTTGAACGCGAAAAATGCGGCTAATGCGAACAGGATGACAATAAGGATTGTCAGTATGCCAATTATCCTATAGGCGCTTCGACCATTCGCCATCCTCATCACCCTCCGGCCTGTACTTGTTCTTTCTGACCCTTATCGATGGGGCCTTCTCCATACCGGCTATGACAATCACATATTCGCCCAGAAGCTGTCTTTCACCTTCAAGAAACCTAGCAAATCCTGCCAGAGTGCCCCTATGAACCTTCTCGAACTTCTTTGTCAGGTCATTGCAAAGCGCAGCCTTCCTGTCTCCGAAGGCGAAAAGAGCATCGTTAACGCTCTCGATTAGCCTGTGAGGGCTTTCGTAGTAAACAAGCGTATGCGGGGAGCCTGCGTCCTCACCGTAGAACTTCCTCCTTCTGGATGACGAGCGAGGAGGAAATCCCCTGAAAGTGAAGCTTGATGTAGGAAGTGCCGAAAGGACCAGGGCCATGACCAGTGCCGTGGGTCCGGGGACCATGCTTACTTCGAAGCCTTGATCGGCGGCCAGCTTAACTACACTGTAGCCGGGGTCAGATATACCCGGGGTACCTGCATCCGAGACGAGGGCCACGTTCTTGCCGGAAGAAAGCTCCGCCACTATCCTTTGGGCTGAGGCTTCCTCATTGAACGAGTGGAAGGACATCTGAGGCCTAGCTATGCCGAGGCGCTTCAGCATCATCCCTGTGGTCCTTGTGTCTTCGCTTGCTATGAGGTCGGCTGAACTCAGCGCTTCGACAGCCCTCTGAGTTATATCTCCCATGTTCCCGATCGGCGTCGCCACGAGAATCAGCGTGCCCTTGTCCATCTGCTCACTTCCTGACTATGTAGGCCAGCTCGCGGCCTATGCCTATCCTGCTGTAGGGCCAACCCCTCTTGTTCAGCTCAGCTTCGAAGCTCTCCGAATAGTTCCTCTCCATCGACTTATCTCTTCCGCCGAGGCTTCTTGTAGGAAAGGTAACCGCGGTAATCGGTGCGGAAACCTTCTCAAGCACTTCCATGCCGAGCCCTGGCTTTATTCTGTCCAAGGTGGGAATGAGCTTCATCATGAGGGCAAGGTCCGCCTCTGCTTCGGGAACCCCACTGGAGAGGTCGCACTGAGAGAAGCTTCCATTGGCGCCCCAGGCTCTGAAGAAGGAGCTTACGGCAAGCCCGCAGGCTGAAGACGCATCGAAGGCAAGGTATCTTACGTCTTCGGGAAGCCCCATCCAGGGCAGGAAAAGGGGATTCAGGCCGCAGCCCAGGTCCAGAATGCTTTTTACGCAGATGCCCTCAAGAAGCTGCGGGTAGAACCTCTCGATGTCAAAGCCCCGCTCCTTCGTGCTCGCATGCAGCGAAAGGCCGTATAACGCTGCCTGCTTCACATGATCCCTTCCTGATGCCGCTGCCTCATCCAGCCTTTCGGAGAGCTTCTTCAGAGCCTTGGCGTCCGCCTCATAAGCAAGCACTGTCTGGTGCAGGCGCGCCTTCAGCTGTTTGAGCGCCTGTTTTTTTCCATTTCCCTTGCCCAGCTCCTGGCCTGCGATGAGGACCGCAAGGGAGCGGGGGATGTGTGTGCGGGCGGACAGTAAGAGGGCCTTGTCGGCAAGCTCCCCCGCTTTCCTCGAAAGGTCTTCGGAGTGAGTCCCTCTCATGTGCTGTCCCTGCCCCTTCTCCTAAGTTCATCAGCCAAGAGGTTCATGAATCTTATGTTATGGACGGTGGCAAGCCTGTAGAAGAGGGCCTCTCCGTGCTTCATCAGGTGATGCAGGAAGCCGGCGCTGTAGTTCTGGCATGTCGTGCAATCGCAGCCGGGCATGACCGGCCTTCTGTCCTTGACATGCTTTTCGTCCTGCAAATAGGCATATTTGAACCATCTTCCGGTGAAGTCGGCTTCAGTGAAGGGGACCTCGGAGATATAGAGCCTGCCCCTGCGCGCATCCCTTGTCGGAAGCGAGCAGTCGAAGGTGTCGTACCCGAGATTCCAGCAGGTGACTATGTGCTTAGGGTGGCCGATTCCCAGCGCATGGAGGGGCATGTCCGGAGGAAGGGCCTCTCTTACGGAGCGGAGAATGTCCACGACGAGGTTGCCTTCGCCGTCCATCGGCCAGCCGCCGAAGCCCATCCCGTCGAAGCCTATGGCGGAAAGCTCGCTTGCGCAGAGCCTCCTCAGATCCTCATGGGAACCTCCCTGTACAACGCCGAAGAGCAGCGGTTTCTCCTTCTTTCTTCCGCCGGATGCAAGCCTGTCGAACTCGGATCTGCACCTTGAAGCCCATTCAAGGGTCCTTCTTACCGCCTTTTCCTGCACTTCGCGCGCGTCGTCCGGATGAGTGCACTCGTCCAGGCAGACAGCAATGTCGGTCCCGTAGGCGAGCTGCAGCTGCATGGCTTTCTCCGGTGTCAGCAGGAACTTCCGCGCCGAGCCCTCCGGAAGGATGGTTATGCCGTTCCTGCCGATGCTGCCCCGGGAAGGCTCCTCCCTTATGACCGAATATGCCTGGAAGCCGCCAGAATCCGTCATTATCGGACCATGCCAGCCCGTCATCTCGTGAAGCCCGCCGAGCGCTGACACCGTGCTCGAGCCCGGCTTCTGCATCAGATGGTAGGCGTTCATGACAAGTGCCGGTGTTCCTGCCGCCGAAAGGTCGTCAGGCCCGCACGCCTTGACCGCGCCATAGGTCGCATCCGGCATGAAGGCGGGGAATAGTATCGCCCCGTGGGGCGTCCTGAGGTTTCCGGACATCGGGCCTCCTTCCTTCGGGCACGCTTCTCTGCCTAAGATACTGCCCCGAGCTCTGAATCATCTTTCAGCTATGGTTTTCGCATTCATTCTAACATATGACCAAGAAGGGCGCCTTCTGCTACAATCTGCTTAAAAAGGAGCTAAGGAGGAAGCCATGGAATACGGAAGGGCTTTTACATCCGGAAGGAGCGCAGCGGTAGGGCATAACGGTGCGGTCTGCGCAAGCACCCCGCAGGCATCTCTTGCCGGTTACAGGATGCTTCAGGAGGGCGGAAACGCCGCGGATGCGGCAATAGCGATGGCTGCGGCCCTGGTCGTGACCGAGCCCACCTCCAACGGGCTCGGATCGGACCTCTTTGCGATAATCTGCAAGGAAGGGAAGCTCCACGGCATAAATGCCTCGGGAAGGGCTCCAGCTGCGATAACCGCGGAGGTAGTAAGGCGGAAGGGCAACACGACGATGCCCCTTCTTGGGTGGGACCCGGTGACTGTCCCCGGCATGGTGAGAGGCTGGGCCGACATAAGCGGCAGGTTCGGAAGGCTTGGGCTTAAGAAGGCCATGGAGCCGGCAATAAAGCTTGCGGAGGAAGGCTATGCGGTGTCACCTGTTGTAGCTTACTTCTGGGGCTTCGCCGCAGCGAGGCTTGGAGGCTATGAAGGTTTCAGAAGGGCATTCATGCCGCAGGGCAGGGCTCCCAGGGCCGGGGAGCTGTTCAGGCACCCCGAGTTGGCTGAATCCCTTAGGGAGATCGGAGGAAGCAACGGCGACAGCTTCTACAAAGGCCGGCTTGCTGACGCCATAGCCGATACCGCGATAAGAGACGGCGGATACCTGACTAAGGAGGATCTATCCTCCCATGCAAGCGAATGGGTGGATCCGATTGGGGTTAATTATAGGGGATATGATGTTTTCGAGATTCCGCCGAACGGGCAGGGCATAGTGGCGCTCATGGCGCTGAACATGCTGGAGGGGCACGATCTTTCGGGACTTGCTTTCGACGATCCGGTAAGGGTGAACCTCATAGCGGAGGCTCTAAGGCTGGCGTTCGCCGACGCGCACGAGCGGGTCTGCGACCAGAGCTTCAGGGATGTGCCGGTCAGAAGGATGCTGGACAAGGCCTATGCAGCGGAGAGGGCAACGCTTATCAGCAGGGGCAGGGCGATGGAGGAGGCATCTACGGGCCTTCCGTGGAAGGGCGGCACAGTCTACCTTTGCGCCGCTGATTCCGAGGGTATGATGGTCTCCCTCATACAGTCCAACTACATGGGCTTCGGAAGCGGCATCGTCATACCAGAGCATGGGATAAGCCTTCAGAACAGGGGAGCAGGTTTCTCTTTGGTGCAGGGGCACCCCAACGAGCTGGAACCACGCAAGAGGCCCTTCCATACGATCATTCCTGGGTTTCTCATGAAAGACGGCGCCCCTATTGGCCCCTTCGGGGTGATGGGAGGGGATATGCAGCCGCAGGGCCATGTCCAGCTTATTTCGTCCGTAGTTGATATGGGGCTGGGACCTCAGTCGGGCATAGACATGCCGAGGTTCAGGGTATCAGAGGGAAGGAAGCTTCACCTGGAGAGGGGACTTGGCCACATCGAAGGGCAGATGGCCGCAATGGGCTATGATGTGTCGGTGGAGAAGGCGGATGCCATGTTCGGCGGCGGACAGATGATAATGAGGGACGCCGAGAGCGGAGCCTACGCTGCCGGCACTGAATCCCGGAAGGATGGGATCGCCTTAGCGTTCTGATAAGCCCCATGTTATTAGGGATGAGGCTTGAATCATGTGAGAAAGGGCCGTGTGAACGGCCCTTTCCCTTTGCATTCGTTCTCAAACCCTCAATCAGCAGCGGCTGTAGCCGCAGATCACGCAGTTCTCACAGCCTGACTCGTATACCAGGGAGTTGTTGCCGCACTGCGGGCAAAGGTCCATCCTGTTGGCTTTCACCGCTTGGCAATCGCAGTCCTCATCCTCAGTGCAGAGGCAATCCTCCTCTTCGCCTGAATGCTCTTGAGAACCGAAGTCGAAGGGTATCTGCGCCAGGCCTTCCCCGTTCCCGTTTCCGTTCTCGGATCCGGGGCCTGTAGGCGGAAGGCCGGCGGGATAGTCCGGCTGCTCATCAGTCACTTGGGAGATGACCTTATCATCCTGTGAAGCCTCCTCCAGTGGCATGGGAGCCATCGCAGCAAGGGCGGGAGGGTACACGAAACGCCTTCCGATGGCCTGCTCCAGCATGCGGCCTATCGCATCGGGGACCGACAGGACCTTGTTGGGACCAAAGCCGGTGTGCCCGCTTCCTCCGATGCCCCTCAGCTGCTTGACGATCTCCGTCGGGTCTACCCCAGCCCTGAGGCAGAGGGATATGAGCCTTGCAATGGACTCCGTGAAGGCGTAGATGTCGGTTCCGGCCCTGCTTATCTGGCAGAATATCTCAAATGGCCTGTCCTCGTACATGTTGAGCGTCGCCCATAGGGTTCCGGATGGCGTCGCCACTCGCTTCGTAATGCCGGATAGCTCTTCGGGCCTTTCTATGGGCTTCACCTTTCCCCATAGGCTGCAGGGGACGGTATAAGGTTTCCTGTCGGCTTCATCCTCGGAGAGGTCAGATTCGGGTTCGACCTTCTTTGCCTGTTTGGAGGAGATGACTTCTATCTCACGGCTTCCGCTGCGGTAGACGGTTAGGCCCTTGCACCCGAGCTTGTGTGCAAGCTCATATGCCTTGCCGACGTCTTCCGCACTGGCATCGTTCATCAGATTTATGGTCTTTGAGACTGCATTTTCGGTGCCGCGCTGAACTGCAGCCTGTATCTTGACATGCCACTCCCAGGGGATCTCGAGGGCGGTCATATATATCTCCTGCATGTCGGCAGGGATCTCCTTGATTCCGCGCACCGAGCCTCCGTTGTTAGCGATCTTAAGCGTGAGCTCGTCGCTCAGCAAACCCCTTCTTGACAGGTCACCGAAGAATATCGGGTTGGTTTGCGTAAGCTGCTTGCCGCCCAGCACGTTCTGCTTCGTGAAGGCTACCCCGAAGAGCGGCTCGCATCCGGATGACGCGTTGGCGATCATGCTTATGGTGCCGGTGGGGGCTACCGTAGTGACAGTCGCGTTCCTCATCTTTGGCTTGCCGGGTGCATCAAAGGCGCTTCCCGTGAAGGCGGGGAAGGGGCTGCGCTCTGATGCAAGCTCCGCGCTCTTCTCGCGCGCCTCGCCAGTGATGAAGCGGGAGATGAGTTCCGCCATAAGCTCGCTCTTTTCAGAGCCGTAGGGGAGCTTGAGCATTATGAGAAGGTCGGCGAAGCCCATCATGCCGAGTCCGATCTTCCTTGTTGTGCGGACCATCTTGTCTATCTGGGGGATGGGATACTCGCTGACGTCAATTATCGAGTCCAGGAAGTCCGTCGAAGCCTTGATGACATCAGACAGCAGTGCCCAATTCACCTTCTCGATTTCGGCAGAGAGCTGCTTTGCGCATGCCTTTGCAAGGCCTGCGGGAAGGTAGCTTCTATTAAGGATGTCGGTTTTGCAGGGCTTTTCGCAGAGCATCTTCTGCAGGTTGATGCTGCCCAGGTTGCAGGCTTCATAAGGGAGCAGGGGCTGCTCCCCGCAGGGATTGGTGGCAGAAATCCTCCCGATGTTCGGGGTGGGGTTATCCCGGTTGATCCTGTCGAGGAACACTATGCCAGGCTCGCCGTTCTTCCAGGCATGCTGCACTAGCTTCTCGAATATCCCCTTTGCGTCCTTGCGGCCGACCGGCTTTCCGTCCCTGGGATTGAATATGTCGTACTCGGTGCCATCCTCGACTGCCTTCATGAAGGCGTCGGTTAGTGCTACTGAGATATTGAAGTTGGTGAGGGTATTGTTGTCCTCCTTGCATGTGATGAAGCGCTCTATGTCAGGATGGTCTACTCGCAGTATGCCGATGTTGGCGCCTCGCCTCTTGCCTCCCTGCTTTATCGTCTCGGTGGCAGAGTTGAACACCGCCATGAAGGATACAGGGCCTGATGCGACGCCTCCAGTCGAACGCACGACATCCCCGGATGGGCGAAGGGAGGAGAAATCGAAGCCGGTACCGCCTCCGCTCTGGTGGATGAGGGCCGCGTGCTTCACCGCATCGAAGATCTTATCCAGGGAATCTTCGACAGGAAGCACGAAGCATGCGGCATTCTGGGGATTCGGGGTGCCTGCGTTCATCCATGTGGGGGAATTCGGGGAGAAAAGCCCCTCGATTAGCATCCAATAGAAGAGCTCGAACCTCTCCTGGAAGCTTGCTTCGAACCCGGGATACCTAGTGCCCGCGTTAGCAGCCTCAGTGGCTACCCGCGCGCACATCTGCTCGGGTGTTTCGATGATGACGCCTTCCTTGTCCCTAAGAAGATACCTGCTCTCCAGTATCGTGAGCGCATCTGGGGTCAGGTTCATCTTTCTTTCCATCAGGTCTTTCGGTATGGCCATCATCGGAAACCCCTCCTACGTCCCAAGCTGCGACAAGGGAGCCTTTTCGGTTGATTGTTAGACGGCGACCCTTCGGCCCGCCATATTCGGTAATATGAATATGTCTAACTGCGATTATCACGGCATCTGCCGTTTATGCTGGATATATCAAGAACCGGACACTGCTTTCGTCAAGTGTCCGGTTCTATAATAAACTGATTCTCCATTACTTAAAAGACTTGAAATGACTGACCTGTGTTGTTCCAGAAGGGCGGTAGCTACTTCACGTAACGCACTGTGTATGTAATCTGTACAGCCCAGTTAGCAGGTATTTCCGGCTCGAATTCTATCGTGGTCGAATCCAGCTTGGTATAAGGATTCGTTGAAGAGAGTATGCTCCACTCCTTCCAATACGACAGATACTCGCGAACCTTCACCTTGACCTTCTCATCCTTGTGGTTTCTTATCTCAATGGTGTAGGTCTCCTCGCGGACGCTCTTTGATACATCCTTGAACGAATCCTGCTGCCAGCTGCCCTTTATATCGAACGCCTCCCCAAGGTAGAGGTCGATCTCCTCGTCTTTGGGGGTATGGTCGATGCTGTTTTCTCCGATGAACTGCTCCGTGCCGTCGATGTCAAGCTTGTTGACCCTTACAACTCCTGCAGGAAGGGGGATGCCCAGCCCGGACTTCTGGTCGTTCTTGAACCTGATGTAGGTGCCGACACCGTCTCCACTGTACCTTCCTGAGTACATAAAGTACTTGGTAACGGGAACGCCCGTCGCGCTCATGAAGCTAATCTGCTTCGTCTGCGCGTTCTTCACTGTGGTGGGAAACTGCAAGTCATATAGGTGGTATTCGAACAAGCCTCGCTCTTCGAAAGCTTCGGGTGTAGGTGCGGCAAGGGCGTATACCACTTCCTCCTTGTATCTCACATCGGAGGACTGCACGCGATTCACCTCTCCGGCCACAAGCTTCAGGTTGGCATTCTCATAGCTTGTGCCGCTGTTGTTCTGAAGCGTCACCCATCCTGTAAGGTTCATGCTCTTGTCGTCGTCAGACAGCAGGGCGACGTAGTCGGCAGACCATGAAAGCCCCTCGGTAAGGTAGGTGACTTTCACTGTCTGATTTTTGAAAAGCGTGCTGTTCACAGTGAGCCATTTCAGCGCGGGCCTAGTAATGAGCCCTTCGGGAAGGCTGGGATACCTGATCGACTGTATGTCGCCCAGCTGTACGGAGAAGATTGCGCCCCTGCCGCCATCAAGCTCTGAGAGAATTACGGGGCTGTTGCTGCCGCTCATCAGAAAACCGGTGTAGACGTCGCCTGATCTGGTCACGACGGTTATCTTCTGGTCAACGAACTTCTGCAGCAGCTTGTACTCGCTGACGAGGTCGTACTCGTAGTTCTGCTCCCTCACCCATACCTTTGAGGGGAAGGACAGCGACTCGAAGAGGACGGTATTCGCAAGTATCATGGAAGGCACCTGGGGGAATATCACTTCGCCCTCCCCTAAAGGTATCTCCATCTGCTTGATGATGCTTACAAGCGCAAGGTTCGAGTTGTAAACGGTTAGGTTCAGCTGTTCCTTAGGAGCGGCCCAAGCCACCCCTCCCATAGTCGCCAAAGCCAGTATAACCGCTATAGCCACTACGGCAGCGCACTTTCTCATATCAGACATCTCCCGTCTTATATAGAATCGCTTGTGGTATCCTCTATTTGAATAACTACTATATATGACTCCGCGAAGCCATATTCCTGTTCCCGCGGCAGGCGGCCTTTTAATAAATAAATCTACAGGTGGTGGTTTACTTGTCCGGAAGGACCGTGCTCTTAGATGGCCACAGCCTTGCCCACAGGGCATACCATGCCTTGCCACCGACGCTTACAAGCCCCTCCGGGGTTCCGACGAATGCAGTACTGGGCTTCTGCAACATGCTCATCAGGATAATGGAGATGGATGGGGCAGAAAGGGTCGTCTGCGCCTTCGATTCACACGGTCCGGTCTTCAGGCACGAGGACTTCGCGGACTACAAGGCCACCAGGAAGCCCATGGACCAGGAGCTGAGAGTGCAGATCCCACTCATCAAGGATGCCTGCAGGGCCTTCGGCATCGAAGTCGTGGAGCTTCCCGGCTTCGAGGCGGACGACCTTCTGGGCACCATGGCAAGAAAGCTCGAGAAGGCAGGCAAGGACGTCGCCATAGTCACCAGCGACAGGGACTCCTATCAGCTGGCATCCGACAGGGTGAAGCTTCTGATGACCAAGAAAGGCATATCAGACTTCGAGCTGATGGGCCCGGAAGAAGTAAAGGCGGCCTGCGGAGTGGAACCGAGGCTCGTTCCTGACCTGAAGGGGCTCATCGGAGACACCTCAGACAACATACCCGGGGTCAGGGGCATCGGAGAGAAGGGCGCAGTAAGGCTTATAACGGAGTACGGGAGCCTGGAGGGCATCCTGGAGGTGGAGGGGCCCGGGAAGCCAGACAAGGCAGGAGAGCTTGTAAGGCAGGCAAGGGACATCGCGCTTCTGAGCAAGAAGCTAGCCACTATAGATACCGAAGCCCCGATTGACTTCGATCCGGCAAGGGTTCGGGAGGAGGCGGACAGCTCTATCCTCATGGATTTTCTTGCGGAGATGGGCTTCAAAAGCCTCATGTCCAAGTTCGAGAAGAAGGGGCAGAAGCCAAAAAAGGAGGCACCGGCCAAGGAGCTCTTCGGGGCGATGCCGCCAACCGCATCTTTGGAGGCGAAGGATACGGGCGACGCCTCATACAAAGTGAAGGACGTTTCAAACCTGCTGGAGCTTGCGGACCTCGCGAGGAAGGCTGCAGGCATCAAATCGCTTAGCATAGACTTCATTAGCGAGGGCAAGGGCTGGGAGGCCATTCCCAGAAGGCTCCTTCTCGGCCTGGACGGCATCGCTTATGATGTAGCGGTGGATGCCGAAGGATCCCTTATCGGCGGCTCAGGCATAGAGCTTAAGGCTGCGCTAGATGCCCTTGCACCTGCCCTCGACGATGAAGGAACCGTCAAATGCGGCTGGGACATCAAGGGATCCTCCGTCATCATCGGAAGGTCGGGCTTCAAGCTCAAGGGCATCACATTCGACCCTATGCTGGCAGGGTTCCTGTTAAACCCGCTCGGCCGCAGCGATTCGCCCCAGGATATCCTTTTCAGATACTTCAGGCTGCTGCCGTCGCAGATTCCGGCAGAGAGGCCCCATGAGGCGAGGCTTGCAGTAGCGGCTTTGATGGGAAAGCTGAGGCCTGTGATGGAATCGGAGCTTCATGAGCTTGGCATGCAGGCGCTGTTCGCGGAAGTCGAGATGCCTTTGGTAGAGGTCCTCGCAAGTATGGAGACAGAGGGAGTCAAGGTAGACATCCAGAGGCTGAGGGACATCTCCTCCGACATGAGAGGAAGGCTAGATGTACTGGAGCAGGACATATACAGGCTTGGCGGAGGCGAGTTCAACATCGGCTCGCCCAAGCAGCTGGGCGCCGTGCTGTTCGAGAAGCTGGGACTACCTGCGGACAGGAAGACCAAGACGGGCTACTCCACCGACGCCGATGTCCTTGAGGGGCTGATACTGCTTCACCCGATAGTCGGGAAGATACTTGAATATCGAGGCATATCCAAGCTTAAGTCCACTTATGTGGATGTGCTTCCTGAGCTTGCATCAAGGCAGGGAGGAAGGATCCACACGACCTTCAACCAGACGGGTGCGGTCACAGGAAGGCTCTCGTCCTCCGACCCGAACATGCAGAACATACCCATAAAGAGCGAGGAAGGTCTGGAGATTAGGGCTGCATTCACGGCATCTCCCGGAAACCTTATAGTCAGCGCCGACTACTCCCAGATCGAGCTCAGGCTGCTTGCCCACTTAAGCGGCGATCCCGTGCTCATCGAGGCGTTCAGGCTGGGGCAGGATGTCCATACTAGAACTGCCGCGGAGGTCTTCGGGGTACCGATGGATTCTGTGAGCAGGGAGATGCGCTACAGGGCCAAGACCGTCAACTTCGGGATAATCTACGGCCAGTCCGAGTTCGGCCTGGCGAAAACTCTGGGCATACCGCAAGCCGAGGCGAAGGAGTTCATAGAACGGTATTTCAGAAGATATGTGAGGGTGAAGCAGTACTTCTCGGAGGCGATGGAGAAGGCAAGGTCCAAGGGATATGTATCGACCATAATGGGCAGAAGGCGTTCCGTGCCTGAGCTATACAGCGCCAACTTCAACATGAGGAAGTTCGGCGAGCGAATCGTTATGAACGCGCCTATACAGGGAAGCGCGGCAGATATCATTAAGGTCGCAATGATAAGGCTGCAGGAGAAGCTGGAGGCTGAAGGCTGGAAGTCCAGGCTCATCCTTCAGGTGCACGACGAGCTTGTCATCGAAGCGCCCAAGGATGAGGCTGAAGGCATAGCCGCAATGGTTAAGGCAGTCATGGAGGGCGCGGTGCCGCTTTCGGTGCCTCTTATTGCGGAAGCTGGGATTGGGGCTAACTGGAAGGAGGCAAAATAACCTTCAAGAGGGCGGATGCTGTTGCATTAAGAAC
>CAZJHY010000015.1:0-40586 GCA_964545975.1 uncultured Clostridia bacterium
TTCCCGCCTTCGCCCCGTCCAGGTCCACGACGTGAAGCCTAGTCGCACCCTCATCTGCCCAGAATCTCGCGGCATCTGCGGCGTCCGCCCTGTATGCCTTCGCGGTGTCGTAACTGCCGCCGGTTAGCCTCACCGCGCTGCCCACCAATATGTCGACGGCGGGGATGATATCAAGCACTTGCCTTCCTCCCCAGCCCGACGAATGCGCCAAGAAGCGAAAGGCCGGCATCGCCGCTCTTCTCCGGATGAAACTGCACGCCGAAGACGTTGCCTTTCCTGACCGCCGCCACTATGGTCTCTCCCTCTCCCGGAAGATCGCCGACCAGAGGAGTCGTAGCCGCAACAATACCCTCGTCGTCCGGCACGGCCGCATAAGAATGGGTGAAGTAGAACTTTCCGGCCTTATCTCCCATGAGTGGCTCAAGCGCCCCGCCCTTGGGAAATACATCGTTCCAGCCGGTGTGCGGCACCTTGACGCCGGGAAGGCCTGCATTCTCAGCCCTTCCCTTGCACCCTTCCCCGTCTCCTATCCGCCTGTTCCTGCCCCTGAACAGCGAGAGACCCATCTGCCCCCTGCTTTCCTCGGACACGTCGAACATAAGCTGCATGCCGAGGCATATGCCGAGGACAGCCCTTCCCGAGTCGGCAAAGTCCGGCACCGCAAGGTCCATGCCCGTATCCCTCATGCTCTCGCAGGCCGCGCCGAAAGCGCCTACTCCCGGGAGTATAAGGGAGTCGATGCTTCTAAGGGCGGTCGGCGTGTCCACCAGCACCGGCCTTCCGCCGCAGGCCTCTAGCGCCCTTGCCACGCTCGTGATGTTGCCTATCCCGTAGTCGAGTATGCCCACCAAAGGCTTCCTGTCCATCATCCTATGCACCCCTTGCTGCTTGATGAGCCTTTCCTTGCCGCGTCCGACTCAAGCGCCGCCCTAAGCGATATGGCAAGTGCCTTGAAGCACGCCTCTGAGGCGTGGTGCCGGTTATCTGACCTAAGCACGTCCATGTGGAGCGTCAATCCGGCTTCCCTTGCGAACGCCTTCAAGAATTCGACGATGTCCTCGTCCATGCCCGATGCGTCGATATAGGCCCCGCCCCTTCCGCTTATATCAAGCGCGACTCTTGCCAGCGATCCATCCATGGGGACGGTCGCCGAGCCGAAGCGTCTGATGGCTGCCGGACTGCCGCCCTCCTTGCCCCCTGCTCCCTCTGGGCATGCCCCTTCCGAGACCGCCGCTTTCAGCGCCCTTCCCAGGCATATGCCGATGTCCTCGAGCAGGTGGTGATATCCAGTCTGCACATCGCCCGTCGCCCTCACCGAGATGTCCATGAGGGAGTGGTAGGCCAGCTGCTCCAGCATGTGGTCGAAGAAGCCGTTTCCGGTTGAGGCTTCCGCCCTCCCCTTGCCCCTTGTAGCCACTTCTACCAGCACGTCTGTCTCCTTAGTCTTCCTATCGTACTGAGCCGCCATGTCCATCCGCCCTCCCCATCTTGTCTCGGAAATCCCGGATACCTTCTCGTCATTGCAAAAGGCTAAGAGCTCCCCATCAGTCCCCGAATTGGCTTCCCCTGGCCGCCGAATCATCGCGCATTCCCGAAGGTTCACCCTGCTCCTGGGCATCCTTAGCCCCCTCAGGCTTCCCCCCCTTAACGTCTTCCAGCGTAGCCCTAAGCGCTCCGATGACCCTTCCGTTCTCCTCGGGCGTCCCTACGGTGACCCTCATCAGGTCCTGCCTGTCCCTGAAGTCCCTCACGAGGACTCCCATTCCCCTGAGCCCTTCTGCAATCCTCGCCCCTTCGTCGCCCTTGCACTCAGCCAGCACGAAGTTGCAGGATCCGCCCCTAACCGATATCCCCATTCCATTCAGCGTCTCGCCCAGCTTCTGCCTCTCGCCTGCGTTCTGTCCCAGGTAATCCAACATGCCGGTTTCATCCTCCAGGGACAGCCTTGCAAGCTCTTCGCATATGGAGGGCACGTTGTAGGGAAGCTTCGCCGCCCTCATGAGCTCCGTCATCTCAGTCGAAGCTATGCTGTAGCCCACCCTGAGGCCAGCAAGGCGCCTCGCCTTGGAGAAGGTCCTAAGGACCACGGTCCTACCCGTAGCCAGATCCGACATGTCGGAGCCGCAGAATTCAGCATAGGCCTGGTCTATCGCGACATACGCCCCATATCCATCTAAGCCAGCTATCCTCTCCCTTACGAAGCCTTCCATGTTGTCTCCGGTCGGGTTGTTCGGCACGCACAGGAAGACGAGGGCCCTGTCGTCGGAAAGGGCGGCGTCCAGAGACACACCATCCGGAAGCCCGTCCTCACCGATGGCGATCTCCTCAAACGGTAACCCGCATATGGCTGATATTACTTTGTACATCGAAAACGAGGGCCACGGAGAGACCACCCTGTCCACCTTGCCCCTTAAAGCCAGCATCAGGACCAATATGAGCTCGTCGGAGCCGACGCCTATTAGGAAGCGGGAGGCTTCCATGCCGAACTTCTCGGCCAGGGCCCTCCTCAGGCCGTCTGAGTCTGCACTCGGGTATCTGTTGAAGGGCACGTCCACCAAGGACGCAAGCATGCGGGCCTTGTCACCGGAGGGCACGTCCATGCTGCACTCGTTCGCGTCGAGCTTGATAACCGGGGTGCCTTCTGCCGGGCTGGATTGCCCTGCCTGCCCTGCAAGCTTCGTTCTCCTCACCGATACAGATGCGCCGTGCCCGAACAGGCCCTCCTCGGTTGCCAGCACCTCAGCTGCGGGCGCCTCCCTGAGGAAGCCCTCCCTCGAGTACTCGACCACATTCACCGCCTTCATGAAGTCGGCCGTCGAAAGCGTCCCCCTGAAGCGCGCGGTGCCCATTGTTGGAAGCACATGGCTGGGTCCTGCGACATAATCCCCCATGGCCTCGGCCGAGTAGCTGCCGACAAATATCGTGCCAGCGTTTGAGGCCTTCTCAGCATAACTTGCCGCATTCCTGCAGCATATCTCCAGGTGCTCCGGCGCGAAGCTGTCCGCTATCTCTACCGCCTCATCAAGGGACTCTGCGATGACGGCTGCCGAATACTGCTCGAGCGACTTCGCGGCAATACCCCTCCTCGGCGCATCCTTGAGCTGCCTGCCGAGCTCCGCCAGAACATCATCCCTTAGGGCCGCCGAGGTGGCTATAAGCGTGCAGCAGGCGAGCTCGTCGTGCTCCGCCTGAGCTATCAGATCTGCTGCAATGAATGCCGGGTCCGCGGTATCGTCCGCCACGACCATCACTTCGCTGGGGCCCGCAAGCATGTCTATCCTGACGTCTCCCATGACCGCCTTCTTCGCCGCGGTGACGTAGGCATTGCCAGGGCCTGCGATTACGTCCACCCTGGGTATCGTCTTCGTGCCGTAGGTAAGGGCCGCTATAGCCTGCGCTCCCCCGACGCGGAAAATCCTGGTGGCGCCGGAGAGAGCGGCTGCAGCCAATGTAGCCTTGTTGAGGCTTCCGTCCTTGCCAGGCGGGGTGCATACGAATATCTCGGGGACGCCTGCGGCCTTAGCGGCCAGGACGCACATGAGGACAGTCGAGGGGTAGGCGGCGCTGCCGCCGGGGACGTACACTCCCGCAGCTTTCAGCGGCACCATCTTCTGCCCGAGCCTGGTTCCGTCCGCGTTTATCGTGCTCCATGAAGCGGGGCGCTGCGCAATGTGGAACTTCGCAATGTTTTGGGTGGCAAGCTCAAGTGCGCCTCTCACCTCAGGGTCAAGCGCGGCAAGGGCCTGCTTCGCCTCAATTAAGTCCACCTCGATGTCGCCTTCCGTCATCTCCTGCCAGTCGAAGCACCTGGTAATCTCGACAAGGGCGGCGTCACCCTCAGATTTGACCCTTGCGATTATATCAGCTGCTACGCTTGAAAACTTACCCTCTCCTGCGGAGGGCCTTATGCTGTTCAACCCGTCTTTTTCCACTATCTTAAGCATCCCGCTCACCTTGCCGCGCCCTCCTCTGCATCCTCTGCCGATGAGGGCCTTGCCATCATGCCGCAGAACTCGGCTATCTCCTGCGCCCTCAGGCCATAGCTCGACCTGCTGGCAATGAGCCTTGCGCTGGACTTGGATATCTCGGCGACTATCTCAAGGCCGTTCTCCTTAAGGGTAAGGCCGCTTGCGACGATGTCGACGATTGCGTCGGCAAGCCCGACCGAGGCTGCAAGCTCAACCGCACCTTTAAGCTCGATAATCTCGGGCTTCAGGATCCTGTCTTTGGCAAACTCCCTTGTTATGGAGGGGAACTTGGTGGCGATACGGAGCCTGCCTATCCTTCCCTCTTCCTCCAGAGCCCGCCTGTACTCGGCCGCCTTCTCGACGGGGGCCGCCAGCACAAACCTGCACTTTCCGAAACCTAGGTCCATCAGCTCATATACTTCTTCGCCGGATTCGGAAAGGCCGTCCTTGCCAACTATCCCGAGGTCGGCGGCCCCCCTCGCGACATATACCGGGACGTCTGAGGGGCGGGAGATTATGTAGCGGGCGCGCCTACCGTCGAATATGAGCTTGCGACCGGCCTTATCGTAGGGGCAGTCGTAACCTGCGCTGTTTAATGCGTCTGCCGCCTCCTCAAGCATCCTTCCTGCGGGAAGGGCGATCGTCATTAGTCCTTCTACTGTCATCTGGCGCACCCCGCCTTCGAGGAGCTGATCTCCATGAGCATGCCCAGGTCGAGCGCGAAGCCTATGCCGCCCTCGTCGGAACCAAGCGCCTTCATCAGCCCGTCATACTGGCCGCCCCCAAGAAGCGGCTTTCCGTAGCCGTTCACATATGCCTCGAACACGGGGCCGGTGTAATAGTTGAGGGGCCTTAGAAGTCCCAGCTCGAAGGCGATGTCCACGCCCTTCGCCACCATCCTGGCTCCGTCAAGGAGCATGGATGCCCTTCCTGCCTCCTCCGCGAGCTTGATCTCCGGATATTCGGCAGCAAGCCCTGTCAGGGCCTCCATCGCAACCTCTGCAGGGTTTGCAGGGATCAGCTGGCGTAAGGCCCGAAGGGCGGTGTTTCTTTTGCCCGACGACTTAAGGACTGCCATCGCGGTGGATATGTCGTGGGATATCAGGGCCGCTTTCAGAGAGATCCCTGCATCTGGGCCAATCGCTGAGGCATCGATCAGCTCATTTAACAGTGCTATGTCGCCTATGCGAAACTGCACCGGCTCCTCCGCGAAGCGGCAGATGCCTATTGCGGCGCCGATGGCCTCAAGGCCGGCCTTCAGGCCATCATGCCCGTAAATCTCTGCACCCAGCTGCATCTCCTGCCTTGAGACAGCTATGCTTCCGCGGCTGGAGGGCTCCCTGAATACGGGGCCGGTATAGAAGAGGCGAAGGGGCTTCTTCTTCATGGCGAGTTCGCGCACGGCAAGCCTTGCGCACGGCTCGGTCATATCAGAGCAGAGGCGGCCTATCATGCCGCCGGGAAGGGCCAGCTTGATGGGGCCTGCTGACGAATCGCCGTTGTCATTGGGACCCGGGGAAGTTATTACTGGCAAGCGCACCTCTTCGAAGCCGAGGTTTTCGAGCATCGCTGCAAGTCCCGCCTCCACCCTCCTTATGGCCCCAGCCTCAGGGGGAAGGAGTAGCGACATGCCCTCTAGTATCTCCTGCAATTCACACACCACTCTCTATCGCTTCATCACTTTACTTAAGTAAAGTATTAAAGCAACACGGTTACCAATTTACTTCTTTAAGGCATATGAGTCAACTGAGAATATGTACTTTAATTGGTGCAGAAGGTTCTCCTAAAGTAGTGAAGGCAGAAGCGGATAGATAAGAAATCCCGCTCATGTCATTTTGTAGCGGGATCTGCTCATTATGGATTGACGCTGAAATGCACCGATAGGATCAAGCTTAGGTTTCTCTATATCTCGCCCTTTTCTTTCAGTCTCCTTATCGCAAGCTTGTATCCGCCAGCGCCGAACGAAAGGAATCTCTTTACCCTGCTTACTGTAGCCGAACTCGCTCCTGTGTCCTTGCCTACCTCGGCGTAGGTGCTCCCACGCTCAAGGCTAAGCGCTATCTCAAACCTGTCGCTGAGCTCCTTAACCTCCGATATCGTGCAAAGGTCCTCGAAGAAGGCGTAGTACTCGTCCATAGTCTCAAGGCTCATCATCGCCTTAAAGAGCCTGTCGGTCTTCTCCCTGTCTACGTTGTCCTTAAGGGCCATTGGAAACCCTCCTTCGGTAACGCTTCACTTAGTAAAAGTATATTCCACCCGGCCTTCATACACAAACCGGACACAGCAATCTCCCTACTGCAGGTGCATCGCGTTACGGTGTAGTATTGAAGCAGCGCGCCAAATCCCCGGCCTCGGAGGTGCTGAAGATGGTTGAAAACAGGCTCACCCTGAAAAGGAAGATAAGCTCAGGAGGCATCGCCTTCGGAAGCTGGGCTCAGATGGGCAGCCCTGAGGCGGTGGAGATGATCGGTTCGGCAGGCTTCGATTTACTGTAATCGACATGGAGCACGGCCACTTCGGCCTGGATTCGATACCGGGCATGATCAGGGCGGCGGACGCCTTCGGCATATCGCCAGTCGTTCGAGTCATGGAGAACTCGGAGTCCTTGATCCTTAAGGTGCTGGACATGGGCGCCGAGGGCATAGTCATCCCCGGAGTCTCGACCCCTGATGAGGCGAGGAGGGCGGCCATTGCCGCAAGGTATGCACCGACCGGTTCAAGGGGCGCCTGCCCGACTATAAGGGCGGCGGGGCATATGCCGCTGGACTGGGGATCATATGCAAGTAAGGCCAACGAGGATGTCCTTTTGTGCCTTCTTGTTGAAGGAAGGCGGGGTGCCGAGAACTTCGAGGATATCGTGAAGGTTGAGGGAGTGGATGCAGTCATGATCGGGCCTTTCGACCTCTCCGTCTCCCTCGGCGTGGGAGGGCAGACCAAGCACCCTATCGTCATATCCAAGATAGAGGAGATGGCGCGCACTACCGAAAAGCGCGGGGTCACGCTTGCCTGCAACGTCTTCGATTTCGAACCTGACAACATAAGGCACGAGGCATCAAGGTGGATAGGCTTGGGAGCGAGGATGGTCATGCTCGGAGGAGACAAGTTCTTCCTGATGCCGGCCTTAAGAAGGGCCATAGGCGCGGTAAAAGACGTCGTCAAGGATTAAGTGGCCATAGCGGAATAACAGGGATTTGATGCAGACCAGGCTTCGCTGCAGGGAGTTGTTACATTGAGTAAGGCATCATGCGAGATACTGTGCGTGGGAACCGAGATCCTGCTTGGGGACATAGTGAACACCAATGCGCAGTACATAGCAAAGGGGCTTGCCAGGTTAGGCATAGACGTCTATTACCAGACGGTCGTTGGCGATAATCCCGCAAGGCTTGAAAGCGCGCTTCAGATAGCCAAGGGCCGCGCCGACATAATCATAACGACGGGCGGGCTCGGCCCCACATATGATGATCTGACCAAGGAGACGGTGGCAAGAAGCTTCGGCAGGAAGCTCGTCATGGACGAGAAGTGCCTGCTTGAGCTCACATCCTTCTTCACAAGGCTCGGTCGGGAGATGACCGAGAACAACAAGAAGCAGGCCATGATGCCGGAAGGTGCGGTAATCCTCGACAATCCGCAGGGCACAGCCCCAGGCTGCATAATCGAAGGAGACGACGGCAAGGTGGCAATAATGATGCCGGGTCCTCCCCGCGAGATGAAGCCCATGTTCGACAACCTGGTCGCCCCGTATCTTAGGAAGTACTCCGAGTACGCACTGTTTTCGAGCGTGCTGAGGGTGATAGGCATCGGGGAGTCAGCGATGGAAATGAGGGTCCTGGATATAATGGAGTCCATGACGAACCCTACGGTCGCCCCCTATGCGAAGTCGGGGGAGTGCATCCTAAGGGTCACCGCAAAGGCGCGAGATGAGCACGAGGCGAAGGAGCTGATGGCGCCCGTCATAGAGGAGATCAGGCGAAGGTTGGGGGAGCATGTATACGGGGTGGACATAGATTCCCTCGAGCAGCATATTGCACAGCTTCTGGAGGAGAAGGATAAAACGATCGCGTTTGCTGAGATCTGCACCGGCGGCATCGCCGCGGAGAGGCTGTTCGAGGCAACCGTGAGGCCGGGGACGCTTAAGCTAAGCATGTCGTCCTGCAGCATAGACGGCATGGAGAAGATGCTTGAGGGCGAGGATGCGGCGAATCACGCTTCCGATACCCTAGGGCAGAAGGCGACGGCGCTGGCCAGGGCTGTCGCATCGTTCTCCGGGGCGGATCTGGGAGTCGGGATATTAAAGAACAGCGGGACTATCTTTTACTCCGTATCCTTCGGTGAGAAGGACGATACGGAAAGTTATAACTACCCGCCCGGCAGGGATCAGGAATATGTGAATACGCTTGCGGCCAACAGGGCGTTCGATATGATAAGGAAGATGCTCAGGCAGTAATCGCCCAAGCATCTTCAGTGTGAACCGGTATTGTAGTCAGGCGGCTCATGCAGCCTGCACGATCAACCTTATACCTTGCAGAGGTCATCCCTTCCGCTGACGTTGCAGTGGGGAAGTATCTCTCCCAGCATATATGTCGCGAATGCCTTAAGCTCCTCCGGAGGCCTCTGCATCTTGTCCTGTATTCCTACGTATACGCGAACAGCCTCAGCAATCAGATCCTTGAATTCAGGCTTTGCATGTCCTGTACACCAGTAACCGCCTTCCAGCTTGGAGCCAACCACTCCCTTCAAGAGGTAGTAGAGCGTCCTGCAAAGGTTCAGGGAGACAGTCACGGGGTCTTCGACTATAGTCTCAACTGCATCTCCGATGTCATATAAAACAGCATCGATGAAGTACTCCTTGGGAATATCGCCGACAACCTCATCTATCGGCTTGCCGTAGAGCCTGACGCCGCGATGCTTCACAACCGTTAGGTGTGCGGCCAGGTCGCGGTCTGTCGTTCCTCCGACTATGTAGTCCTGGTCGGTCTCGTATTTCCTCTTGTGAACGTAGGAGTAATGAAGCTCGAACGGCATGGGATGAACCACTTTGCCGACATGCTCCTCGAGCACCACGCTCATCTCGAGGCCCTTCTCCGGAAGAGGACCCAGGCAGGACAACTTGTCTATCAAGTCGCGTTTCTCCGAAAACTCCATAGGCCTTCTCACCACTGCTATAAGGTCGATGTCGGCCTTAGGAGTGAAGCACCCCATGGAGAGAGAGCCATGGAGATAGAGGCCTACAAGGTTATCCTTGAGCGACTTCTCATACCTGTCAACTATGTCGATCAGAAGCTTCTCTGTATCCATACTATGCACCACCATTCTCGATTGCACCTGGACTTCCGTTACATTCCGGGTCCTTCGATAAGCATCATCTGCTTCCTACTATTACTGTATATCTTTGTACACCTTACTGTCCAACTGCTGAAACATATCGGAACTTTTTGTTTGTTGCCCCGAGGCGCAATCTGATCGAAGCACGTATGATATGTTTCAATTTGGCAGATCATTTTAATCTCATACTACCTGCATTGATTTGTCTGATTACAGGATGATGGATCTCACTCTCAGAAGCAGCTTATTTCGGAATGATATCCCCCGATTGTCTTGATATATTGGATATAATATTCCGCAGTCCCCGCTCCCCTTACATGCCCCCAGCTTCTTCACTGTAAGTAACTCTGCCAAAATGAACCATCAAATGCCCTGGCATATACAGCAAATCCGTGAGCGAAGTCAAATGCCGGGCATTGCTGCCCGGCACGACTTCCTTATTGGATAGTGATGCTTATCGCCTAATAGCTGAGAGGCTCGAGCATATCCACACTAGTACTTCTTGCCGGATCCATGAACAAGCGCTTCAAACGCAACCCTGGTCTTCTTCTCATAGTTGCCGCCCCGGTCCAGCCCATACTCCCTGCCCATCACTGTAACCAATTCCAAGTCTGCCGCGACTTCAGCGCCGTCCCTTTCGAGAATAGGAATGAGGTCTGCGGCGCCTTGTGGAGGCGTGGACCTTCCATCAAGGATGATATGCAGGAAAGCTTGCTTCACGCCATTCTTGCCTGCAGCATCAGCAATTGCCATGCATTCCTTGATGTTTCCGTGAGAGCTTCTTTCAGAGAGGATCATTATCAGGTGCAGTGCGCCATTCCTCGACTTAAGCCTCTCTAGCGGTGCAGCAAGGTCCCGGTTGACTGCCAAGCTCCCGTCAGAAATCGCCCTTGATATCCTAAGTTCGTCGCTTGGAATCATCCTTCCGCTGCCTATTGCAAGGTGCCCTACTTCAGAGTTGCCGTACCTTCCTTTTGGAAGCCCCACTGCAGCTCCTGATGCTTCTATCTCAAAAGATATTCCTTCATTCATAGCTTTCTTGAGATTCGGAATCTTAGCAGCAGCTATCGGATTAAAGGCAGGATCATCATTGCCGATGCCCCATCCGTCCACTACCACAAGAACCACCCTTTTACCGTCACCTTTATTAGTGACCTTTGTTTTTCCGCTCATCTCCTTCGGGATTCCCAGCCCCATGAGCGAGAGCACTGTCGGAGCGATATCAGACAGCGTGCCGCAGCTTCCGTCATCTGCCTTTTCTACATCGTCATCGCTGATTATCGCAAAGGGCACCAAAGCTGTTGTATGGCTCACATTTGGCTTGCCGTCAGGTGTGAAGCCAGTCTCAAGCAGCCCATGATCTGCCGTAATAACAACCGAGTATGCATGCTCTCTTGCAGCTTCCACAATCCTGCCAAGAGACTCGTCCACCGATGATGCGCAGTCTACCTTCGCCTCATAATTCTCCAGATGCCCAACCATATCGCCGGAAGCGAGATTCGTCAGTATGAAATCATAGTTTCCCGAGCATATCCCTTTAACAACTGCATCAGCAACCTGTGCAGTACTTGTGCCTGGGTTGTCAAGAAGCGCTGAGTTGGGAGGGCTCTCGATGAAGAGCCTTTCTTCATTCTCGAAAGCTTCGACGCGCCTGCCGTTGAAAAAGAAAGTCACGTGCGCAAACTTCTCCGATTCGGCCACCCTCAGCTGTTTCAGGCCTGCATTACTGATTACCTTTCCGAGGCTTTCCTCAGGTCGGATAACTGGAAACAGGACGTTCAGGTGCGAGAACTTCTCCTGGTAGAGCGTCATGGGTATGAAGTCGAGGCTTTCGAAGTCCTTCCTCTCGAAACCCTTAAAACCCTTCTCGCTGAATGCCTCTGTTATCTGGACTTCCCTGTCTCCCCTGCGGCAGCAGAAAATGACGCAGTCCCCGTCCTTGATTCTGCCTGCCGGTCCTTCGCCACTCCATCTAACAAGGGGCTTAAGGTGGTAGTCCTGCTCCCCTGCGGCATATCCTTCCCGTAGTATCTTCTCAATACCATGAGTTAATATCATCATCTTCCTCCGGCAATCAGTTGAACAGAACGGCTCTGCTCACATTCACTTTCACCTTGTCGCCAGGCTTGAACATCGTTGCAACTGTGCTTTGGACCCTAAGCTTAGCGCTTCCTATCCTGACCCTGTAGTCGATTACATTGCCCAGGAATATGCCGACTTCGACCTCGCCCTCCAAGCCTTCAGCATTTTCCGGCAGAAGCTCAATGTCCTCCGGCCTCAATGCCAGGGTGCATTCTCCCCTGATATCAGTACTCTCTGGAACGGTAATGACCAGACCGGATTTGGTCCTAAGGTCCGTGCGCCCCCCGCTTGAACTAAGCACTTCGCATTCCAGGAAATTGGTGGTGCCGATGAAATCCGCGACGAATTTCCCGTTGGGGTTCTTGTAGATGTCCAACGGCTTGCCTTCCTGAATGATCACGCCATCTTTCATCACTGCCACCCTATCTGACATCGCCATGGCTTCCACCTGGTCATGCGTGACATAAAGAATCGCTATGCCCGTGCTCCTCTGAAGGTCTTTAAGCTCAAACCTCATCTGTTCCCTCAGCTTCGCATCGAGGTTAGAGAGGGGCTCATCCAGCAACATCACTGATGGCTTTATTGACAGGGCCCTTCCCAAAGCGACTCTTTGCTGCTGGCCTCCCGAAAGCTCCGACGGATACCTCTTCCCGAGCCCGGTAAGCTTCAGCATGTCCATGACCTCATTTACCCGGTCTCTGACTTTCTCTGATTGCACTTTGGCGATGCGAAGGGGATAGGATATGTTCTGTTCCACGTTCATATGCGGCCAGACTGCGTAGTTCTGGAAGACCATCCCTATTCCGCGTTTTTCCGGCGGCACGTAGACTCCGTCACCGGCGGAGCTCATGATCCTCTCGCCTATCTTGATGCTGCCTTTGCTGAGCTGCTCTAGGCCCGCAATGCATCTAAGAGTGGTCGTTTTGCCGCATCCGCTGGGACCGAGAAGGGAATAGAACTCTCTTTCCTTGACGGAGAAGCTGATATCGTTCACGGCAGCTACACTGCCGAAGTACTTGAAGAGCCCGACAACTTCTATGCCTACACCCATTTCGCAACCTCCCAGCGTTTTATAAGCCGACCTGGCCTTTTGAGACTTTCCTTACCAAGATGTTTCCCGCCAGGATAAGGACAAGGACTATCGAAGAGATCGCCGCTGCAATCTGTGTGTTGCCGGCATCCTGCATATTGTATATGACAACGCCGATCGTCTCATTTCCCTGAGACCAAAGGAGCACTGACATCGTAAGCTCCCTGAAGGCTGGCATGAAGACCAGTATCCAGCCGGCTATCAGACCGGGCTTGATGAGCGGCACAACTATGTGGCGCATCGTTTGCAGCCATCCGGCGCCGGACATCCGCGCCGCTTCTTCAAGGGAACTGTGTATCTGCTGCAGAGTGGCCCTTGTGGTCCTTATGGAGAAGGGCATGTATCTGACAAGGTAAGCCGCAAGCATAATCCACAACGTGCCATAAAGCATCACCGGGGGCCTCGACCATGCGAGGATCATGGCGATTGCGATGACCGTGCATGGGACGGCATATGGGAAAGTGCCCACTACATCTAAGGCAGCCGCTGTTTTCATCTTCGCCTTCACGGACATGTAAGACACTATCGCGCCCAAGGTCATCGTAATTGTTGCAGCAAGTACGGCTAATATGAAGGAATTCTGCAGGGCTCTTCTTGCCATCTCGAGATTGAAGACATAGGAGAAGTGCCTAAGTGTAAGGTTAGCCAGCTTTATTGGAGCTCCCCAGTACTTAAGAACAGAAGTGAGAAGCATGGATGCCATGGGGACTACACTTGCGAAAAAAGAAGCCAGTATCACTAGAAGGAAAATCGGTGTCCGCCATCTCCCAAGCGATATCGTCTGAGGCCTTACGCTCTTGCCTGAAATCACAGTATAGCGGCTCTGTCCTTTCTCGAACCGCATCTGAATGAAAAGGGCGCTTCCTGCCGTTACGGCAAGCAGGACTGCCATGGCTGTGGCAAGCGGCATATCTGGGATGGCAAGCGCCGAATAAATCCTTGTGGTTAGGACGTAGAACCTTGCCCTGAAGCCCAGCAATGCCGGGATTCCGAAGTTGGATATGGCTCCTACGAATGCCAATAGCGTCCCTGCCATTATTGAAGGCATGACCAGCGGTATAGTCACGTCTCTCATCGTCTTGAATGCACCGGCTCCGCTCATCCTCGAAGCTTCTTCAAAGCTTGGGTCAAGCCTGCCAAGCGCCCCGCTTACCGTAATGAACACGACAGGGAACTGATAGATGGCCATCACAAGGACTATGCCGCCTGCGCTGTAGATGTTCCAGGGGGCATCGAATACGCCGAAGAGGTTCATGTATGCCTTAGATATGTATCCGGCAGGGCCGAACAGCTGCGTCCAGGCTATTGCACCGATGAAAGGCGGTATTGCATAGGGCATCAGAAGCATGATCCTTAGAAAGCCCTTGCAAGGGATATCAGTCCGCACTACGAAAAGGGCGAGGGCGGTGCCTGCCACCATAGCAATCACGCTGGTGGTGGCAGACATCCAGATGGAGTTCCAGAGAGCCTTGAAGTTCGTGGGGTTTGAGAACACTTTTATGTAATTAGCCAGCGAGAGTCCCTCGCTGCTGGTGAAGCTCCTTGCTAACACATGGTAGAGGGGATATATGATTATCCCTATGAACAATGCCCCCGTCAAAGCAAGGAATGCATGCCTCATGTCCAGTGTGCTCGAGCCCCTTTGTGCCAGCCTTCCAGATGATGAGCCCACTCTAGAACCCCCTCCCTAAGAAAGCCTAGTACATTACCTTCTTCTCGAAAGTCTCGCGAAGCATCGTCGTGTTCTCTGCAGCCCACTCGAAGGGTATGGGCATGAGCTTGATCTTATCGAGGGTGGGCATGCCCTGCGGAGGCGCAACGTCGCCTCTTACGGGAAGAACTCCGTCCTTAACCATCAGCTCCTGCCCCTTGCGGGAAAGAACGAAGTCAATGAAAGCCTTGGATGCGGCAACCTTCTTTGTGGCAGCCATTATGGCAACCGGGCTGGGTATCGATATCGTACCGTCCTCGGGCCAGATGATATCCACAGGCGCTCCCTGCTTCTTATAGTCGTTGACCATGTAGTCAAGGACCATCGCCACGGCAAACTCGCCGGAGGCAAGGCCTCTGGCAACGTCAGCGTTGCCCCTCAGCACCTGCATCTCCCTCTTCCTGGCCTCCTCGAACCATGCCCATCCTCCGGAGCTCTTGACGAAAGTGGCCGTAACCATGAAATTGGATCCGGAGTACAGCGGGTTAGCCATTGCGGCCTTCTTGCCGTAGCCGAGCAGGTCTGCCCAGACCTTCACCTTGGACTTATCCTTAATGAGGCTGGTGTTGATGCCGATGATCATGTTGATGATCCTTGCTCCGGTGAAGTATCCGTTGGGATCCTTAAGCTCGGCAGGGACGTTCACCGCCTCAGGCGACTTATAGGCAAGAAGAAGACCCTTATCCCTGAATGTATAGTACGCTGCTGCATCTGCTAGCCAAAGCACATCGCCCTTGACTCCGCCGGCTTCGTTCTCAGCCCAGATCTTGTTTATTACGTCAGTGCTGCCGGCCCTGAAGACCTCTAGCTTAATATCCTTGTATTCCTTCATGAACTCGTCTGCGAACTTGGTTGCCAGCTCTATGGGTACAGAGGTATAGAGGACTATAGTTTCTGCTGCAGAGGCTGCGAAGACTACGCCGATTAATAGCACGGATGCGATCAGAATCATTAACAACCTTCTCAAAATTGACGCCTCCTTCTATTTAGTGATCAGCTTTCTTCCTTATGCACTTCTTGGCCAGCTCGATGATTGCCTCATCAAGGCCTTGCCCTTCCTCCATGGTGATGGGCTCGTTGTCCATGTACACTACTTGCAGGTTCTTACCCAATGCCCAAGCAGTCACGACATCCACTGCAGCGGCCTTGAGTTCGGTAAGGATGATGTCAGGGGATGCTTCTATGAAGCCTTCTATTTCCTCCCTGAGTATGGGGCGCTTCGATAGGTTGCACGAAACGCCTGTGACAGTGCAGCCGAAGTTCTCCTCCAGGTACTGTGTTATGATACCCGCTGTCTTTTTGGGGGCGGTCAGGCAGACAGCCACCCTTTTTCCCTTCAGATCCCCCAAAGGCCTAGGTCGGAATATCGTCCTGAAAACCTTAGCATGCGGATTTAGCGCTTTGATAACCGACACCATCTCCTGTACCTTTGCCTCGTCTGCCATCGGAGGCTCACTCATGGTTAGCACGATGATGTCTGAGCGACGCACCCTGTAAGGTCCAAGGTAGGAGCTGATATAGTCTACTGGCTGGTGTGCGCCAATTACCAGTATGCTGCCTTCCGTTGGCACCGAAGGTATCGTGCAGCCGCTGCCCTCGAAGATCACGATATCCCCTTCCAGCTGATCGGCAAGGGCTCCGGCTTTATCGACATTGGAGAAATAGGTCTGCCCGGACATGCCACCGCCGCAGCGTCTTGAACCTATGGTCGTCACTCTGCTGGTCAGTGCATCCTCATAATGGTCGGAAGAAGCATGCTTCCCCTGCTTGCTTACCGATAATAGGTACTCCGGGGTGATCTCCATCTTAGTCCCGGCAATGAGCTCCGGCTCCGCCGGTCCTCCCCTGCCCTGAGTGACCATAATAGGTGTGAACTGCCTGTTCAAGACCCTTGCAGTGTAGCCTCCTATTGCAGTCTTCCCTATCCTTTTGCCTGTTCCCACAACCGAGATGCTTGGCTTCTTCAGAGGCGGCGCCATAGCAGGGGAGCTGAACCTGAAGTCAGACCCGCTGTAAGCAACTCCTTTGGCCATAGCAAGGCTGGCTATTGCGAACCGCTCATGGTAACCTAGAACAGGCTCGTCGCTTAGGTCGATAAGCTCGTCGGGGCTGAACTGGTCAATAGCCATC
Source organism: uncultured Clostridia bacterium (assembly GCA_964545975.1). Classification (GTDB taxonomy): domain Bacteria; phylum Bacillota; class DTU025; order DTU025; family MWDF01; genus MWDF01. The sequence goes on from CAZJHY010000015.1 coordinate 16,304, forward strand.
TCAATGCATTTCAGGTAATCCGGGTCTCTGACGATGGGCACGCCTAGTACCGCTAGGTCCTTATCTGAACCGATCTTCTCGGTGCCCCCGATGAAGGCCGCTGCGATGACCTCATGAACCTTTCCAAGCTCATCAAGGCCGCTTCGCGTGACAGCAGGGTAGTGCTCGCCATCGATCAGTGCGACGATCTTTGCCATTTGTACAGCTCCTTTCTCCTGGAAAGCATGTTAGTCGGAAATCGAATCACGCGCGAGGTCTTTTATAGACCTAAGGTTCGTAAGGTCAACATACAGCTTACACATATCGCCCCTGATGATCGAACGTGCGTAAAGGACAGGCGCGGGGCCTGATGAATAGGATATTCTTTCGTTAACCAATGCCAGCGAACCCGGTTGGTCCTCTAAGAGTGCTGCATTCGCGCTGTTCAGAAACGCAGGAGTAAGGGTTTCCTTGCTTCTCTTAAGTATGATCCCATATTCCTCATTCAAGGTTCTGAACAGAGACCTTGACAAGTCTTTGCCCATTAGGCCTTTGCAAAGCGCTTCATTTACGTAAGTGGTTTCGATAAGCATTGGCGTCCTGTCTATGACTTTCAGCCTTCTGATCCTGTAGACGCCCGAGCCCGCTTCTACCTGAAGCAGTTCTGCGATAGTTGCCGGGCAATTCACAGTGTCAAGCGAAACAGGGACCGCCTCGAATTCCTTGCCCATGGATCTTATCCTTGTAGCCAACCTCATCTCGTCAGAGATTAGCGTGTTCTCCCACTTGGTTTGTGAGAAGAGCGGCATGGAGACGAAAGTGCCCTTCCCCTGCACGCTATATAGCAACCCCTCATGAACAAGCTCAGCAATGGCTTGCTTGGCTGTTGTCGTACTTATTTCATTCTGCTCGCATATCTCCCTGACAGAGGGGATCTTCATATTGGGAACCCAGTCACCGTTTTGGATCATTGCCCTTAGGTCCTCTTTCAACTGGTAATACAGCGGAAGTACGTTGTTCTTGTCTACCATTGCTACTCTCCTGCAGTTTCTTGAGTTTACACGTTAACACACTAACTTTATGTTATATTTTTCACTATCTTTAGTCAACAATCATATGAGAATTACTGCAGCCTCTATGACTGCAGTAATTCTGACTGGCTGCTTACATTTTGAGATCTGTGATTTTCGCCACTATAGGCAATCTCAGTTAGCAGGTCCTATCTCACCTGTGACGCCAGGTATCTGAGAAGTGAAAGCACTAGTACATATCCCGCCAGCGCCAGGTATGACGGCACCATACGGACGCCTCCGTCTAGAAATGCCATGGCAGCGCTTCCTCCGCTTGCCCTGAGCACCTCCATCCCAAGAACAAACAGCACCCCGAAGGCAACGGGTATGCCGAATGCAAGCATTGACCTCCTGATAAGTACTTTGGTGAGCGGCATCACGACGAAGGATATAAGCGCCGCAAGCACAACCATGCTCATGTCTATCGCAGTCCCGAAGTATCCCGCATCAGGCTCCTCCATCCAAAGCACCAGGGTTATGCCCAATATGAAGAGGATGAATGTGCCGACGCCATTAATGAGCCCCGATGTAAGCAGCCTACTCGGTTTAGTTGATGACTCCATCACCATTTTTATAAAGACCCGGGGATCCCCGATTACATCCCCTGGCTTCCTTCCGGCCTTCTGAGCTGAAAGCAGCATATCCAGGACCTCATCGCTTATCTCCTTCATCCTCGCCTTGGGAAGGTCCGATGAGTAGATTGCATCCTTGATCTGCTCGTAACCAAGGAAATATTCTTTGCCGAGCATCGACTCAGCCTTGCTCTTTCTTACCTTCCCCATATAGACAACCACCACGGAGAAAACGGCAACAATGCCTATCGCTATCGTAGCCGACATGCTTGCGGCCCCCTCCGTTCCCCTGCTTCCCGATATGGCAAGGAAAACCGAGCTTGCTATTACCATGACGGCAAGAAGCACCGCCACAGACAATATGAACCTGCTCCTGCTAGTCATCGCTTCTTCCCTCCAAAACCTTATTCACCAATACATTCAGCTCATTCCAGCTTGAGGAGAACTCGCGAAGCGCATCCTCTCCCCCCTCTGTCAGCATGTAGTACTTCCTGTCAGGCCCCAAAGGCGACGGCCTTCTCTCAGCAACCAGAAGCCCCTTTCCCTGAAGCCTTAAGAGGATCGGGTATACGGTGGCCTCATTCACTTCGAAGCCCAGGGAGTTCAGCGTCTCCACCGCCTTGTAGCCGTACATGTCCTTTTCCTGCATCACCTTCAGGATGCACCCCTCCAATATGCCCTTCATCATCTGGGTGTCGTTGTTCATCCCGTCATCTCCTATGTATCGCATAGTAGTTGATTCGATATTAACACTCTACTATGTATTGTCAAGTAGTTGTTCAAAGAATTTTTATAATAGGTAAAAAGGGGGAGAGCCCTCAAGCCCTCCCCCTTATCCTAAGCTACTTAACTTATTTCCTTCCTGTGCCAATATCCTTCCTCATGGTGAGATTCGCGCATTTGACCGTGCTTGCCACCCTGTAGGCCTTGTCCGTCGCATCCTTCGCCGCAGTCGCAACGGCGCTTACGTTGAGCACCCTTCCGCCGTCAGTGACCAGCTTGCACATATGATCCGTCATAGTGCCCGCATGGAAGATGACTGCACCCTCCTCCACCGATTCCGGAAGCTCAATCGCGAAGCCCTTGTCGAACAGCTCCGGATAGCCTTTGCTCGCAAGGACTATGCTCACGCACGTACTGTCAGAGAAACGGAGCCTTTCCCTTTTAAGCTTGCCCTCCGCGGCCTCTATCATAACCTCCACCAGGTCGTCTTCCATGAGCGGCATGACGGCCTGCGTCTCCGGGTCTCCGAACCTGCAGTTGTATTCCAGGACCTTGGCCCCTTCCTTGGTGAGCATCAAACCCACGTACAGAACGCCCTTATAAGGAGTCCCCATCTTCGACATCGCCTTGAGCACCGGAAGCACCGTAGTCTTCACAAGCTCGAAGGAATCGTCCATGCCGAGAAAAGGCGACGGCGCCACCGCGCCCATGCCTCCTGTATTCGGTCCCAGATCTCCGTCCAATGCCCTCTTGTAGTCCTTGGCGGGCATCAGAGGAAGCGCCCTCTCTCCGTCGCATATGCAAAGAAGTGAGGTCTCGAAGCCCTCCAGCTTCTCCTCAAGCAGGATCTTGCCGCCGGGAAGCATCCTGGTGAGCCTGGAGACCGCAAGCTTAGCCTCCGCCCTCGTCTCGCAGACGACGACTCCCTTTCCTGCCGCAAGCCCGTCCAGCTTGACTACTACCGGACCGTCCATGTGCGACAGCTCCCTGTCGGCCTGCTCTGCCGTGTCGAACACCTTCGCCCAGGCAGTGGGGACGCCCGCCTCCAGCATCACGGCTTTCGAGAAGGCTTTGGACGATTCCAGCCTTGCGCAGGCCTTGACAGGACCAAAGACCAACCTGCCGCGCTCCATTACCTTGTCGGCAAGGCCCAGTGAGAGAGGGACCTCGGGACCGATGACTACAAGGTCAGCGTCGACTTTGTCTGCCAGATCCGCCATCGCGTCCACATCGGTCACCTTGACATCGAAGCATTTCGCGATCTTCGCCATGCCCGGGTTTCCCGGTGCAGCGTAGAGCCTGCTGACAAGCCCGCTTTGCGCAATTTTCCATGCAAGGGCGTGCTCCCTGCCTCCCGAACCGATGATGAGGACGCTCATCCCTTCATCCTTTACCGTGCTGCCATACATGCCGGAATAACTCATGCGCCCCTCCCAAAGAAGTTAATGCGCCAACGAACATGTCCTCTGCGGATATCAGTGCTTGAAGTGCCTCACTCCGGTGAATACCATCGCAATGCTGTGCCTGTCGCACTCCTCGATGCTCTCCTTGTCCCTTATGCTGCCGCCGGGCTGTATGATCGCCTTCACTCCTATGGACGCTGCAAGCTCTACCGTATCCTTGAACGGGAAGAACGCGTCAGATGCCATCACGGACCCCTTGGCCTTGTTTCCGGCTGCTTCGGCTGCGATCTTCGCGGCGCCTACCCTGTTGGTCTGCCCTCCGCCCACTCCTACCGTCGAGCCGCCCTTCCACAGGAGGATGGCGTTCGATTTGACGTGCTTGACCACCTTCCAGGCATCAAGAAGCTGCCTTACCTCATCGTCCGTCGGCCGCCTCTTGGTCGCAATCTTCAAATCGTCCGCGGTGACCTTCATTGTGTCCGGCTCCTGAAGCAGGAACCCGCCGGGAAGGGCCTTCAGCTCGGCCTCCTTGTCCTTCATGATCTCATCGATCGGAAGCTCGACGAACCTCACCGCGGGTTTCTTGCTGAACATGCTGATCGCCTCGCCGCTGAAGCTGGGGGCAACCACCACTTCGAGGAAGATTTCCGCCATCTTCTTAATGACTGAGGTCCCGAGCTGCCTGTTGGCGGCAACTATACCGCCGAATGCCGACACAGGATCCGCCTCGTAGGCCAGCTTGTAGGCCTCCTCTATCGTCTCTGCCACGGCCACGCCGCACGGTGTCGCGTGCTTCACTATGCATACGCACGGCCTCTCGGCCCCGAACTCCCTCAGCACGGCAAGCGCAGTCTCCATGTCGCCCAGGTTGTTGTAGCTAAGCTCTTTCCCCGAGAGCTTCCTCATAGCCAGCATGCCCTCCGGCTTAAGGCCGGACCTCTTATAGAGCCCCGCCTTCTGGTGCGGGTTCTCCCCGTATCTGAGCTCAAGCTCGGGGGCGAGGCCAAGCGCAAGGCTTGCTCCGGCTAGGTCCATCGTGCCCCTGCCGGCCCTTGCATTCAGATGTTGCGAGATGGCTGCGTCGTAGGCTGCAGTGTGGGAGAAGGCTTTGGCCGAAAGCTCGAGCCTAAGCGCCTTGCTCACCTTGCCGCTCGTCCTCAGTTCCTTCAGCACCCTGTCGTAGTCGGCCGGATCCGTCACGACTGTCACCCTCTCGAAGTTCTTGGCGGCCGAGCGGAGCATCGACGGGCCTCCGATGTCGATGTTCTCGACTATCGTCTCGAAATCGGCTCCCCTGTCGACTGTCGCCTGGAAGGGGTAGAGGTTCACGCACACTACGTCAATGAGCTTGCAGCCGAGCTTTGCCACCTGCCTCAGGTGATCGTCTATAGGCCTTGCCAGAATCCCGGCGTGAACCATCGGATGAAGCGTCTTCACCCTTCCGTCCAGGCATTCCGGGAAGTTCGTAAGCTGCGATATATCCATGACCTCAAGTCCGGCGTCTCTTAGGGCGGACGCCGTCCCTCCGGTCGATACGATGTCGAACCCCAGTGACGAGAGGCCCTTTGCAAACTCAGGCGCCCCAGTCTTGTCCGAAAGGCTTATCAAAGCTATCTTTGCCATCCCTCTTCCTACCTTTCACGTCCCGTCGGGCAAAACAACTCCTTGCTCGCCCTCTACCCACCCTTGCGGGCCTTCTTCGCGTTCCTCTGCCTTATGAGCTGCCCAGCCTTGGCCACGAGGAAAGTCTTCCATGCCTTGTAGTTCTGCAGTAAGTGCAACAGGAATGCCCTCATCGGGCCTCACCTTCGTCCGATATCCTGACCCTTCTTCCCTCTACCGTGACCCTTCCCTCCGAGATGAGCTTCAGCGCCTGTACATATAACGAGTGCTCCTCGGCGAGTATTCTCGCCGAGAGGCTTTCCACATCGTCTTTCTCCAGCACCGGTACCGCCTTTTGCATTATGACCGGGCCGGTGTCGGTCCCCTCGTCCACGAAATGCACCGTGCAGCCGGTGACCTTCGAGCCGTATTGAAGAGCCTGATTCTGGGCCTCTAAGCCGGGAAAGCTAGGAAGAAGCGCAGGGTGTATGTTCACTATCCGGCCCGTAAACGCCCTTATGAAGCAGGGCCCAAGTATCCTCATGAAGCCGGCAAGGGCGATTGTATCGGGGGAGAAGCCGTTGACTAGCTCGGTAAGCGCCTCGTCGTATGCCGCCCTTGAGGGGAAGCCCTTCCTTTCCAGGACGGCTACGTTTGCAATCCCAAGCGTTGCCGCCTTCGCCACAGCCGGCGCCTCCGCCTTATCGGACACTAACGCGACGATTTCGGCCAACAGGTCCCCTCTTTCAATGGCCTCATGTATCGCCTCGAAGTTAGAGCCCCTGCCCGATGCCATCACGACCAGCCTCATCGCGTCCACCCCCCATCTCTTCCTTCTCCCATATACCCGTCTTCTACTGTCTGTTAAAGGAAACGGTCCTCTCGCCGGCGGTTATCCTTCCCACGACCATGGCCTTCTCGCCCGCCGCGTTCAGGATTCCCAGGGCCTTCTCAGCCTGCTCGGCCCTCACTATCGCGATGAAGCCCAGGCCCATGTTGAACACCCTTAGCATCTCCATGGTCTCCACTTTGCCCAGCCTTGCTATCATGCCGAATATGGGCGGCACGCTCCAGCTTCCGAGGTCCAGCTCCATGCCGCACCCGTCTGGCAGGCACCTGACCGGGTTTTCAACCAGGCCGCCGCCCGTTATGTGGGCCATGCCGAGGACTTCCACCTCCCGCATGAGCTTCACAACCGGCCTCACATATATCCTAGTGGGCTTTAGAAGCTCTTCGCCCAGTGTGCAGCCGATCTCATCGAAATGCTCGTGGAAGTAGAGCCCTCCATCAGCGAGAAGCACCCTTCTGGCAAGGGAGAAGCCGTTCGAATGCAGGCCATTTGAGGCAAGGCCGATAACAGCGTCGCCCGGTCTTATCTTCGATCCGTCGATTATCTCATCCTTCTCTACCGCACCTACTGCAAATCCCGCCACATCATATTCCCCGTACGGGTAGAAGCCAGGCATCTCCGCCGTCTCGCCGCCGACTAATGCGCAGTCTGCCATAACGCATCCGTCTGCTATGCCCTTGACTATGTCCGCCACTAGCTCCGGAACGAGCTTCCCGAGGGCGATGTAGTCGAGGAAGAATATCGGTTTTGCGCCTGACACCAGGCAATCGTTCACGCACATGGCCACGCAGTCTATGCCTATGGTATCGTTTCTGTCCATGCCCATTGCGACTCTTAGCTTCGTGCCAACCCCGTCTGTCCCGGATACGAGAACGGGGTTCTTCATTCCCAGCGAGCCGAGGTCATAGAGCGCCCCGAAGCCGCCTAAACCTCCCATGACTGCCTTCGTGGTGGTCTTAGCGACATGGGGCTTTATTAGCTCCACCGAGTAGTTGCCTGCGTCGATGTTCACGCCCGCCTTCCGGTAAGTGATGCCCTCTTCGCCCTTCCTAACCGTCTCGAATACCTGTTTGTCCACCTCTGCGTCTATCGCAGTGGGGTACTTCCCGTCGAAGCACGCCTTGCAGAAACCGCGGCTTCCCGAGCCGGAGGACCTCCTTGCCCGCTCTATCGCCATGACCATTCCATCAAGGGAGAGGTAGTGGAGGGACTCCGCCCCGATCATCTCCTTTATCTCCTCAAGGCTCTTCACGTTCGCGATGAGCTCGCCGCGCCCGGTCGTGTCTATGCCGTAGTGGCAGCCGAACTTCACGGGGGGCGACGAAACCACCACGTGCACCTCGGTGGCGCCCGCCCTTTTCATGAGGTCCACCAGCTTGCGGCTCGTCGTGCCGCGGACGATGGAGTCGTCGACGAGCACCACGCGCTTTCCGCGCACAAGCGATGCCACAGCATTGAGCTTCAGCCTTACTCCGAGCTCCCTTACATTCTGGGAGGGCTGTATGAAGGTCCTTCCCATGTACCTGTTCTTGATCATGCCCATGACATACGGAAGGCCGCTCTCCTGGGCGTAGCCCTGCGCGGCGCCGATGCCCGATTCCGGGACCGGGACTACGATGTCCGCCACTATATCGGTGCCCTCCCTGGCAAGCTGCCTTCCGAGCTCGAATCGCGCCTCAGCCACCCCTATGTCGTCTATGCAGGAGTCAGGCCTTGCCAAGTACACATGCTCGAATATGCAGGAGGCGTGCTTGACGCCGTTAAGCTTTCCGGCCGAATGCAGACCATCCTTGTTCATGTAGATTATCTCGCCCGGTTCCACGTCCCTTATCTTCACTGCGTTGACGGTATCAAGCGCGCATGATTCCGACGCCACGAAGAAGCCTGATCCGTCTCCTGCCTCTCCTACCATCAGCGGCCTGAAGCCGTGCGGGTCCCTCGCCGCGTATACGGTCTCGCCCTGAAGAACCGCGAACGAGTACGCCCCGTCCAAGGTCTCCATGGCCTTCCTGATCGCCCCAAGCATCCCTAGGTCGTAGTGGCGGGCAATCGTGCAGCCGATTATCTCCGAATCGGATGTGGTCTGGAACACGGCGCCGGTCTTGCCTAACCTCCTTCTAAGGACCGCGGCATTGGTGATGTTGCCGTTGTGGGCCAGCGCCATCATCCCGTCGATGTACCTGAAGGTCATAGGCTGCGCGTTCATGATGTCGGAGCTTCCTGTCGTCGAATAGCGCACATGGCCGATGCCCGTATTGCCCTTAAGGCCAGACGCAGGCCTTCTAGCGAAGACCTCCGTCACAAGCCCCATGTCCTTTATTACCTTTATCTCGTTTCCCTCGAAGGTGGCGATGCCCGCGCTCTCCTGTCCCCTGTGCTGGAGGGCGACCAAGCCCATGAAGACCATGTCGGCGACGGGCCCTTTAAGCGCCGCCCCGAACACGCCGCATTCGTCCTTCACCCTGTCATCTTCGAGGAAAGCCTCGTAGTTAGCTTCCAATCCAGTCTACCTCACCTTCCGGACACAGCGCGCTCAAGCGCCTGTCCGTATGACTTGCCGAGCTCTTCCACACCGAGCTCGACTTCAACCGCGTCCTGCCTGATGATGAGCCTCTTGCCGTCGGTCTTTCCTATGAAGGAGGAGGCGACGCCGTCTCTTCTTGCCAGGTTCTGCAGCTCTGCCGCGTGCTCCGGCTTCACTTCGACGATGACCCTTGCCGGAGTCTCCGAGAAGAGCATCTTCCAGAGAGGAAGCACCGCATTGTTGGCGTCAGTGAGGTCTATCTCGGCTCCCACGCCGTTTATGAGCGCACACTCGCAGATTGCCGCACCGAGCCCTCCTTCGGAGAGGTCGTGCGCAGAGACCATTAGGCCCTGGTTTGCGGCTTCGATCAGGAACTTGATGAGCCGTTTCTCGGCATCGGCGTTGAACCTGGGCGGCCTGCCCGCCTCGATTCCCCTTATCGTCGCTAGATACTCCGAGCCTCCCAGCTCGTCGAAGGTGTCCCCAAGAAGGGCTATGGAGTTTCCCGCCTCCTTGAAGCCTGCGCCTACCGCCTTGCTCACATCGTCCATCGAGCCCACCATGCCTATGGTAGGCGTTGGATAGATGGCCGTCTCTCCGTCCTCGTTGTAGAAGCTCACGTTTCCCCCGGTGACGGGGGTGCCGAACGCCTCGCACGCCTCTGCCAGGCCCAGCACCGATTCCCTGAAGCTCCAGTACACCTCGGGCTTCATCGGGTTTCCGTGGTTCTGGCAGTTGGTGACGGCAAGGGGCTTCGCGCCCGTGCATGCAATCTTCCTTGCGCATTCGGCGACTGCGAGCTTCGCCCCCTCCCTGGGATATAGGTAGCAGTACCTGGGATTCACGTCCGTGGTAAGGGCGACCGCCTTGTCAGTGCCGGGGATTCTAACCACCGCTGCGTCACCGCCCGGCTTTATCGCGGTCCCGCAGCCGACCTGGTGGTCGTACTGCGAGTAGATCCAGCGCTTTGAGCATAGCTGAGGAGAGCCCATCATCCTGATAAGAATTCCGGAGAGCTCGCCGTCCTTAGGAGCCTCCAGCGTGTCCGGGTCGAAGGCGCCCAGTTCGGCTATATAAGAGGGTTTCACGTATTCCCTGTCATAGGCAGGCGCATCCTCCGCAAGCTCTGCCGCCGGTATGCTCGCCACAGGCTCTCCGCCCATGGTCAGGGTCAGCATGCCGCCGTCCGTCACCTCTCCGATGACTGCGGCGTCCAGGTCCCACTTCCTCAGGATGTCGGCGACCTCGCCCTCCTTGCCGGGAACGGGGACCATGAGCATCCTCTCCTGGGATTCCGAGAGCATTATCTCATAGGGGCTCATGCCGGTCTCGCGCTTGGGCACGAGGTCCAGCTCGACGTTCATGCCTGAGCCGCCGCGGCTTGCCATCTCGGATGTGGCGCAGGTGAGCCCCGCCGCCCCGAGGTCCTGGATGCCGAGCACAAGCTCCTTTTCCACCAGCTCAAGGCACGCCTCCAGAAGCAGCTTCTCGCGGAAGGGGTCTCCTACCTGGACAGCGGACTTCCTCTCCTGGGCCTCTTCGGTCAGGTCGGCCGAAGCGAAGGTCGCGCCATGTATGCCGTCGCGCCCTGTGGTGGAGCCTATCAGCATGACTTTGTTTCCGGCGCCGGTCGCCTTGCCGCGCCTTATGTCCTCATGCCTCATGTAGCCCACGCACATGACGTTGACGAGAGGATTGACCGAATAGCAGTCTCCGAACCAGCTCATGCCGCCCACTGTCGGTATGCCCACGGCGTTTCCGTAGCCGGCGATGCCCGCCACCACGCCGTCTATGATGTGGCGGTTCCTGGCATCGTCCGCCGGGCCGAAGAACAGGGGGTCAAGCATGGCGATGGGCCTTGCCCCCATGGTGAATATGTCGCGTATGATGCCGCCCGCGCCTGTCGCCGCGCCCTGGTACGGCTCTACCGCGCTTGGGTGGTTGTGGCTTTCGATCTTGAAGGCGACGGCGAGGCCGTCTCCGATGTCGACTATGCCGGCATTCTCGCCCGGGCCCTGAAGCACCGCCTCTCCCTTCGTGGGAAGAAGCTTCAGAACTTTCCTGGAGTTCTTGTAGCTGCAGTGCTCGCTCCACATGACGGAGAACATGGACATCTCCAGGAAGTTGGGGTGCCTTCCGATCTTCTTGCAGATCAGAATGTACTCCTCGTCGGTGAGTCCCATGGCCCTCCAGTCTTCGGGCCTCACCGTCATCTCTCCGGGTATGCCCTCATAAATGCCCCTATTCTCGTCGCTCACCTGCGGTAGCCTCCCTTCCCGGCCCATTCCATGACTGACTTGAAGACCCTTATGCCGTCTGAGCCTCCAAGGACATCCTCCATAGCGCGCTCCGGGTGGGGCATGAGCCCTACCACGTTTCCGGCCTCATTCGTGATGCCTGCGATGTTGTTCATGCTGCCGTTGGGATTAGCCGCGTCGGTCACGATACCGTCTTGCGAGCTGTAGCGGAAGGCGACCCTGCCCGTATCCTCCAGCATCCTTATGACATCGGGGTCGGCGTAGTAGTTGCCCTCTGCGTGGGCTATGGGAAAGTCTACGACCTCGCCTTTGGAATAGAGGCTCGTAAACGGCGTAATGTTGTTCTCTACCTTAAGCTTCTGCGGCCTGCAGATGAACTTGAGGCTCCTGTTTCTCAAAGTCACGCCGGGAAGTAGGCCGGATTCCAGAAGCACCTGGAAGCCATTGCAGATTCCAAGGACCGGCCCGCCGTCCTTGGCGAACTCGATTACGGAATCCATGACCGGGGAGAAGCGGGCTATTGCCCCGCAGCGCAGGTAGTCTCCGTGGGCGAAACCGCCGGGGAGCACTATCGCGTCATAGTCTCCAAGCCTCGTCTCCTTGTGCCATATGAAACCGGAATCAGCCCCTACGACCTCAGCCGCCCTCTGGACGTCGCGGTCGCAGTTGGACCCGGGGAAAAGGACTATGCCTATCTTCATCTTTCCTTCTCCTCGGCCACGGTGAACTCATATCTCTCCATGACCAGGTTGGCGAGAAGCTTCCTGGATATCTCGTCCACCGTCTCCCTGGCCTTCTGCTCATCCTCAGCCTTGAGCCTGACTTCGATGAACTTGCCCAGGCGGACGTCCTCAATCCCAGAGTAGCCCATGCTGTGAAGGCCGGTGCGAACGGCCACGCCCTGGGGGTCCAGTATCGACTGCTTGAGGGTGACTACCACCTTCGCGCTGTAGCTTCTCACTTGAGTGCACCTCCGGAGATTCTCCTCAGGACTTCCTCATATGCCTCCTCCACTCCGCCCAGGTCGCGGCGGAAGCGGTCCTTGTCGAGCTTCTCCCTGGTCTCGCTGTCCCAGAAGCGGCAGGTGTCGGGGGATATCTCGTCGGCGAGTATTATCTGGCCCTTGTATAGGCCGAACTCTAGCTTGAAGTCGACGAGAATAAGGCCGCGCTCCAGCATGAAGGGCTTAAGAAGGTCATTCACCTTAGTCGCCATGTCGCGCACGGTATCCACCGTCTTCTGGTCGGCAATGCCCAGAAGCTTCACATGGTCGTCGTTTATGAGCGGGTCATGAAGCTCGTCGTCCTTGTAGTAGATCTCGCGGACCGCCTCCTTGATGTCTGTGCCCTCGGGGATGCCAAGGCGCTTGGATAGGCTTCCTGCGACCACGTTTCTCATGACTACTTCGAGGGGGACGATCTTCACGTGCTTCACTATCATCTCGGTGTCGGAGACGAGCCTTACGAAATGGGTGGGTATGCCGCGCTGTTCCAAATAGCCGAACATGGCGGCGGACATGAGGTTGTTGACCCTGCCCTTGCCCGATATCGTGCCCTTCTTGAGGCCGTCGAACGCTGTGGCGCTGTCCTTGTAGCTTATGAGGACTTCGTCGGGGTTTGAGGTTTCGTATACGCGCTTGGCCTTTCCTTCGTAAAGCAGCTTGGCTTCCATATCAAGTACCTCCATACGGTCATATTCTTGTTAGTCTTGCGCCTGTGTCAGTTAAGCGGTGGCGCTGAGCAGCTTAGGAGTTGAGATTCCTTACTTCTTCGTCTGCCTCGGCGGCCTTGGCGGCTAGGCTCTGCTTGTATTCAGAGAGTTTCGCCTGAAGCTTCTTGTCCGAGGCTGCGAGGATCTGCGCTGCAAGTATCGCGGCGTTGGCCGATCCGTTTATGGCCATGGTGGCCACGGGGATTCCGGCCGGCATCTGAACTGTGGCATATAGCGCATCCAGCCCGTTAAGTGCTCCTGAGGCAAGCGGGACGCCTATTACCGGAAGGGTGGTGTTTGATGCCATTGCGCCCGCAAGATGGGCCGCTGCCCCTGCTCCCGCTATGATGACCTTCATGCCGCGGGACTGGGCTTCTTTGGAAAAGGCCGCTGCGGCATCGGGCGTGCGGTGCGCTGAAAGCACCCTCATCTCGGCGGAAATGCCGAACTTCGACAGCATCTCATATGCCGTCTTCATAACCTCGAGGTCGGACTTGCTTCCCATGACTATTCCTACCAGGGGTTTGTTGGCCACGAAAATCTCCTCCTTAAAAATGTGCAAAGCCCCGCGAACAGGGTTACGAAACCTGCCCGCCGGGGCTTTTATCCCTTAGGTGTAGCCTTGCCTCCTTTTGGGAGGGGGCCTGCGCCGCTCGGTCCAGGCCCGCTTGATGGCGGCGGAACCCTAGGCGCACTTTCGTCATATTCATTTTCCGCGACAGGCCTGCGTTATATGTTTTGCGCCGCATACCCTTCCTTTGAGGATCTGCGGCGCAATAACACTATGTCGTTCGGGCGCTCCTTGCGTGCGGCAATGCAAGCATCGCGCATACTCCCTTACCTGCCAGCTCGAAGGCCCTTAGCATTTCCTTCTGTCTCCTCCTCAAACCGGGCATCTCCGTGCCCCGTTATTTGAAACGGCTACACAAGGATTGTAAGCCAAATGGCGAGATTCTTCAATATGCAGAAGCAGGCAAGGGATAAGCCGGGACCTACTGCTTCTGCGCGGGGATAAGCGCCGCGATTGATGATACGGCCAGCTTCTTCTGCGTGCCGTCGGCAAGCTTGATGGTGATCGCATCCGCTTCCACAGCCACAAGGATACCCGAAATTGTAGTTCCGTCCGGCATGAGGACGATCACTTTCGCCGTGCCCGGCGCCAGGGATGGCGGAGCGCCGGTCGGCATCGCCCCGGAAGCGGCCTGTCCAGGGGCGGATGCCTTTACCTCGGCTTGCGTGAGCGCTCTGTTATAAATCCTGACCTCCCTGATGGCGCCCTGGAAATAGTTGGTCTCGTTGTCGTCGATATAGCAGCCGAGCGACAGGGTCGACTGCTCCGGGTATGCTATGTCGCCGAAGGCTTGCGTGGATTCTCTAACCAGCTCGCCGTCGATGAACAGGGCCATCTTCGCTCCGTCGTATGTGAAAGCCACATGATACCACTTATTGAGGTCGTAGTCGGCGCTCCAGGATATCCAGTCGAGCCTGGGGCTGCTGCCGTCTCTTACAGTTGCTATGCTGCCTGTTATCTTCCCATCCAGAATCCCAAGGAAGAACCCCCTCTCATAGCTGCCGTTGTCCTGGACGTAGCTAATTACGGTCCTCCATGAGCCGCGGCTTTCGATCTTGACCCAAGCTTCCAGGGTCATCTCCTTCTTCGGCAGCGGAATCCCGGCAGGGGCTCCTTTGTATACCTGCACTCGGTTTGTGGCTCCGTCGAATGACATCGCCCTTCCGAATGTGCCGTCCTTGTAGGCGATGCTGCCATTGATAGTACCGTCCAGTCCTGCCAGAGCCTTAAGCGTGTTCGACTGGACGTATGAGGGATTAAGCTCCCAAGCGTACAGAAGCCCGTTCGGGGCGGCATTGGCCGCAACAGCAGAAATGAGGATGATCAATGCGGTCAGAAACATTACCTTTCTTATCATGGTGCACCTCCGAAATCCTAGAATGGGGGAGAAAGCTTGCTGAACAAACGGCCAATGCCCCTCGCAGCCTGCGCGGTGTTCACTATCGCCGAACGAGTTCTGCCCCGGGCTCATGCCTGCGTCAGATGCTGCGAATTCCCTCCTCGCCGAAGCTCTCGCTGAGAACCTAAGGATCCCGACCTCCATACGTGGCTAGCATATGATGAGGGCTAAGCAGGGAATCAAGCGAAACCTGGTCACATAAGCTCCTCTTGAAGGTCCCTGTCACTAGGAATTCCAGGCATAATTCTACCCGCCATGCATCTTCTCCTCTACCCGAGAGCGATTTTACCTAAGTAGGGGAACGCGCCGCCGCCGCAGAATAACTGATTTCATTACTGCTTTCGGAGGTGAGGCATGGATAATGGAAAATCCGAGCGAAGAGCGAAGCTCATTGAGATAGCAGCCGTGTTTTTTAAGCTCGGCGCCCTTGCCTTCGGCGGCCCCGCCGCCCATATCGCGATGATGGACGACGAGATAGTGAAGAAGAGGAAGTGGCTGAGCCGAGAGCACTTCGTGGACTTGATAGGGGCCACCAACCTCATCCCGGGGCCGAACTCGACCGAGCTTGCCATTCATCTCGGGTTCGAAAGGGGAGGCGTTACTGGGCTCTTCATCGCAGGGGCATGCTTCATCCTCCCTGCGATGCTTTTTGTGCTGGCGGTCGCGTACGCATACGGGAGATATGGAGTGCTTCCGCAGGTAGATGCCCTTCTTGCGGGCGTGAAGCCCGTAATAATCGCGATAGTGGCGCTTGCTCTCATCAGGTTATGGAAGACAGCGGCGAAGACCTGCCTGGCTGTCGCAGTCGTAATCGCGGTGGCTGCCGCAAGCCTCCTTGGGGCTCCCGAGATACCGATGCTGCTTGCCTCAAGCGTCCTCTACGCTCTCTGGCAGAATAGGGCCTCCATCGGGAAGAAGGCCTTATCCTTGAATCCTCTTGTCATATCGGCGCTTCCCGTCTCCGCCGCAGCCGGGGTTCATACAGGCCTAGGCTATGGATCTCTGTTCCTGATATTCCTCAAAATCGGGTCGGTCCTTTACGGAAGCGGCTATGTGCTCCTTGCCTTCCTCGAATCCGAGTTCGTGGAGAAGCTCGGGGTGCTCACCCAGAAGCAGCTTCTGGACGCAGTAGCGGTCGGGCAGTTCACACCGGGGCCTGTATTCACCACGGCAACCTTCATCGGCTACCTTATCGATGGAACCCCGGGGGCGATCGCATCGACTATCGGTATCTTCCTGCCCGCTTTCCTGCTCGTTCTTATACTGAACCCCATCATACCCAAGCTTAGAAGCTCCCCATGGGTTTCCGGCATGCTGGACGGCGTGAATGCGGCCTCACTGGGTCTTATGGGGGCTGTGACCATCAAGCTTTCGCAGGCATCCATCGATGGTGTTTTCACCATAGCCGCCTTTTTGATATCCTTCGGGGTCATGTACAGGTACAAAGTGAACTCCGCAGTCCTTATTCTGGCCGGAGCCTCTGCAGGATGGATACTTCACGCCCTTGGGGCTGTATAGTATGAAGAGTAAGCATCCCTGACATCTTCTTACGGGGGTAATCATATGGACAATGAAGGATTCTTGAGGATAGACAGGCTCCTGTCTCTGCTGGGCCTGGCAGTATCCCCTGTCATGCTCCTGCTTTTCGAAGGCGGGGCGGCCTCTCCTTATCAATATTACGCGTTGATCGCCATGGCCGCTGCGGCTGCCATCGCCGAAGCCGGGCATATCGCAGACCGCGCCGGGCTGAAGTACTCTTTCCCCCGCTTCTCGGCACCTCTCATCTTCCTTGCCGCATTTTCGGCCATGAGCCTGCTTTGGAGCGCAGACAAGGGGCAGACGGCGCTGAAGCTGGCTGAGCTCTTCATCTATCTTCTTGCCTTCTGGGTTGCGTCAAGGGCGGTGCCGAAGGCAAGGCGCTCGGTGTTCTTCATCTTCCTTACCCTTTCCGCCTTCATTTTGGGCTGGTTTTTGATCAATTACGCGACGGCGGCGAACCCTGAGGACCTGAACCCGTTCCTTCCTTTTCAGGGAAGCGGATCGTTCATGGCATTCGCCGTGGTCCTGCTGTCAGTGTCCCTCGGGGTGCTTCTTACGGTAGTAGTCGACGGAGCAGCCATCAGCCAAAGGGCGGCCGCTCAGACTAGGGCGGCAGTGGCGTTTATTTCGATTCTGGCAGGAGTGATTGCCTCATGCGCGCTTCTTCTGTCGGCGTCCCAGGCTTATCTTCTTATCGGTGCGGCCGCAGTCCTTATCGTCATCTTGACCAGGATAAGGCGTAGGCTTGGGGCATCCGCCGCGGTCATAGCCGCCGTGCTGGGGCTTGGCCTTTTAACTTCCTGGCTTCTGACGCTGCCGATGAAGGGCGCCGCGGTCGCATTCCTCCCAGCTTTCGCGGAAGATGCAAGGGGGCTCGCCGACGAGCTGGGCTTCCTCTCCTACCATTGGATTTCAGCGCTGAAGCTCGGTATCAAGGCCCCGTTATGGGGCTTCGGGCCGGGCTCGTTCAAGGATGCCGTCTCACTGGTGTTCACGCCGGCCGGCTTCAAGCCGGGAGTAGATGCCCAGAGCTTCGTCCTGCAGCTTTTCGCCGAGCTTGGCCTGCCGGGCGTAATCGCGTTTCTTGGCTTTGCCGCGACAGGAGTCGTGTCCCTCATAAGAAGCTCTAGGGAAGGCGATGCTGATGCACTGATGGCGCTGGCGCCCTTCATGGCCCTTATACTCGTGCTGTTCGTAGGAGGGACGCACGGGGCGCCTCTTATCGCCCTCATGCTGTTCATCCTGGGCGGCTTCGCATCGGCTTCAGATCCGGCATCCTTCGGCCTAGCCGGGAGGCGCAGGGCACTGCCTTTCACTGTGATTGCCCTGGTCGCCGCCGCATCCGTCCTAATTGGCATCGTCGCGATAAAATACGAGCCCTTGAAAGAGGAGGCCGAGCACCATAGGGCTCATGGGGAATACGAAGAGGCGGCGGGCGAACTCGGGAAGGCGATTGTGCTGATGCCGCTTGATTCCCAGCTCCTGATAGACATGGCGGATACGGAGGCCGTGCTTGCCATGAGAGGCACGCCCGGCCGCAGCCTTGAGGCGGCTCTAGATTACGCGAATCGGGCCACGAGCCTTGCGAGATATGACCCCTCAGCTTACGAGATCCGGGGCGCCATCAGAAGGGCCATCTCCCTGGACAGCCCGTGGCTTGATGATTACAAGCTGGCTGCGAAGCATGCAGGAGCATCAGTGGTCCATGACCTGCAGATTGCGGAGTGGGGCCTTCTTAACGGTAGGGCTGACGTGGCGGCTGAGTACGTGGACATCGCCAAGAGAAAGATTCCGGCCCTTGAAACCGGGGCATCCATGACTGTAGACGGCATACAGGATCTTACCGACATGATAAGGATAATGGCGGCGGACTTTGCCGTGGCAGTGAAAACGGGCGATGAGCAGCGCAGATCACAGGCGGCAGCTGCCCTTCTGGAAGTCGAGGGGAAGTATTCGGCAGCTCACGACTTCGTGCATCAGGTAATCGCCGCATATGGAGTAAAAGACAGCATACATTAGGCTTCGGAAGCAGTGAAAGCCCCTGTCGCCAGCGCACAGGGGCTTTCACTGCTCCAAAAAGACTTGCTTCACATCGAAATCCACTAAAACTCCGATGGTCCGGCAATACTTACATAATCGATTATATCCATCGGCGTGATTACGCCAAGGGGCATTTCCCTTTCGCTCCCGTTCTCCGTGATTATCAGGGCCGGATAGCCCTCGTCGTTCTCCTGGAAGTAGGCGAGCGCCTCGTACACCGTGGCATCCTTGGCTATGTGGCACTTGTGCCTTATGCCGGCCGGTATCACCTGATCCACCCTGGTCTCGTCCGGATCGGGGACAGGACCTTCCGCGTTCTTCTCAAGCCAGCGGGCCGTATCTTCGCGCCTTAGGAAGGTGTATGCCCCCGACTTCTCAACCACGACCTGGGAGAAGTCGTTCTTTAGCATGTACTTAAGGACGCGGCCCAGCGGCTCGTTCGCCCTGAAGACTATCGGAGGCACCGGGCTCCGCCTTTCGAATACGGTCATGGGCCTTGCCAGTGCCTCGAATATCTCACTGAGCTTGTCTATCACGTCTTCCCTGGGATCTGCCATGGGACGCCCTTCAAGGAACTTCTCGTGGGCGACGACGTTTCTCAGCCTGTTTATGGCCTCGAGGTCCTGGTCGTAGCGCTCTATCGTGTACTTGACACGCCGATTGTACCTAAGCCTGTTCTTCTTGTCTATGAAGCTCGCCTTCTCACCGTCCAGAAGGTATTCCAGGTAATGGTCGAGCTTGTTATAGGCTTCAAGGAATGTCTCGGCGTTTGCCATTGAAAGTCTCCCCTCGATGAGAATGCAGTAAGACGGCCGAAGTCGTCTCCTCAGAAGGCTCTCAGTCCCCTTCAGGCTCGTTTGCTAGGTTTTCGTACCTGGTGTACTCCTTGTTCCAGTAGAGGTCGAAGTCTCCTACCGGTCCGTTCCTCTGCTTGGCCACGATTATCTTAACGAGGTTCCTCAAATTCTCGTCCTTCTTGAGCTTCGCCTCGTCCTGCTCCCTATGTATGAACATGACTACGTCCGCGGTCTGCTCGATTTCGCCCGATTCCTTAAGATGCGACAGCCTCGGATATTTGTCCGCGCTTGTCTCTACCGACCTTGACAGCTGCGCCAGGCAAAGCACGGGCACTTCCATCTCCCTTGCGATGGATTTGAGGTCCCTTGTGATCTCAGCCACTTCCTGCTGCCTGTTCTCGGTCCTGCCCTTTCCGGTGATAAGCTGCAGGTAGTCGATGATGATGAGGGATAGGTTGTTCTCTGCTTTTAACCTTCTTGCCCTCGCCCTGATATCAAGCGTGGTCATGTTTGACGTATCGTCGATATAGATCGGGGCGTTTGAGAGGGCCCCCATTGCCACCGTTATGTTGTACCAGTCCGTGTTGGCAAGGAGCCCTCTTCTGAGCCTCTGGCCATCCACCTTAGCCCTGGAGCTTATCATCCTTTGCGCGAGCTGCTCTGCGGCCATTTCAAGCGAACATATGAATACGGGCTTCTTGCCCTCTACTGCTACGTTCTCCGCGATATTCAAGGCAAGCGCCGTCTTTCCGACGGAGGGTCTTGCCGCGATGATTATAAGCTCTGAGTTCTGAAGGCCCGACAGGTAGTCGTCCATCCTTGTATAGCCCGTGGCAAGCCCCGTGACATAAGCCTTCTCCTCATATACCTTCTCTATGTGCTGGAAGGTGGCGTCCACGACCTCGCGCATGGGCTTTATGTCGCCGACCCGCTGCTTCCTGGAGAGGCTGAGAACCATCTGCTCGGCCCTATCCAGGGATTCTTCGACTGCGAGGGCCTCCTGGTAGCCGATGCCCGTGATCTCCATGCCCGTCTTCACCAGCGATCGCATGACAGACTTGGCCTTCACGATGTTTGCGTAATGCGCCGCGTTGGCAGGGGTTGGCACAGTATTCGCAAGGTGGGAGATGTATGATGCACCGCCGATGGACTCGAGCTTGCCGTTGTTCCTCAGAAGCTCGGTGACTGTGACCAGGTCGACGGGCTCTCCCTTGTCGAACAGGTCCTTAATGGCGGTGAATAGGTAGCGATGGTTCTCGTGGTAGAAATCGCCAGCCTCAAGCTTGTCCACTACCCTGTCGATGGCCTCCCTGTCCAGGAGCATCGAGCCGAGCGCCGACTGCTCGGCCTGTATGTTCTGCGGGGGTACCCTGTCCATGAGGTTCTGTTCTTCGCGCGGCAAGGAAATTACCTCCCGTCATCTGCCTCTATGCCGTTTTCGCCCATCCTGTAGCCTGAATAGGCGTGCTCAAAGCAGTCTCTGATGTCATCCGCGGCAATTACTTCTATGCCCGTCATGTCCGAGGGCACATCGCCGATATTACCCTTCGGTATTATCACCTTTTTGATGCCGGCCTGCTTGGCCCCATAGATCTTCTCGAATATGCCGCCTACTTCCTTGACCTTGCCCTGTATGGATATCTCCCCGGTCACGGCCACGTCCTGCCTTATGCTTATGCCCCTTGCGGCACTCAGCATGGCGAGGAGTATCGCAGCACCCGCTGAAGGACCCTCGATGTTGCCTCCGCCCACGACGTTTACGTGCACGTCATATTTCGAGAGCTCCTCGCCCGTTACGGCGCGGAACACCGCACCTGCGTTGAACACGGAGTCCTTGGCCATCGATCCTGCCGTCTCGTTGAAGCGTATCGCTCCCTTGTCGTCCTTCCTTGCGAAGGCGACGGCCTCGATTTCGAGCACCGAGCCCAGAAACCCCGCCACTCCCAGCCCGAACACCTTGCCTACCGTCGTAGTGTCGGTGGCCTTGATGTGCACGTACGGTGCCATCCTTCCGGCCCTGATAGCCTCCTCAAGATGCCCTCTGCGAATAAGCACATCCTTGCCCCCGCCGGTCTCATACAGGGCGAATGAATAGGCGTCAATAAGAAGGCTTGTAGCTTTCCTTCCCTCTATCGTGTAGTCGGATATCATCTCCGGCACGCCGTCTTCCACGCTGACAACAAGCCTCATCGCTGCGTTCGATGCGATCTTCGCGACATCGTGCTGGGTGAGAGGCTCGAAGAACACCTCCGCGCAGCGGCTTCTAAGCGCAGGCGACAGGCTCTCGGGGTCTCTGGTGGTGGCGCCGATTAGCATGAAGTCCGCCGGAGCTCCCTTCTCGAAAAGCTCCCTTACGTACTTCGGCACGCTCTTGTCCTCAGGGTCGTAGTATGAGGATTCAAAGGATACCCTCTTGTCCTCCATGACCTTGAGAAGCTTATTCAGCAGCACGGGGTCCATCTCGCCTATCTCGTCGATGAAGAGGACCCCTCCGTGCGCCTCGGTGACAAGGCCAATCTTGGGCTCGGGCACCCCACCTTCGGCCAAGTCACGCTTGGCTCCCTGGTAGATGGGGTCATGCACGCTTCCCATGAGCGGATTCACTATGTCGCGCGGATCCCACCTGAGGGTTGTCCCGTCCACCTCGACGAACTTCGCGTCAGAACCGAACGGTGTATATCTCGCCTTCTTGGCCTCCTCTAGGACAAGCCTCGCCGCTGAGGTCTTGCCCACCCCGGGAGGCCCGTAGAGTATGACATGCTGAGGAAATGGGCTTGATATCTTGGCCATCAGTGCCCTTATCGCCCTGTCCTGGCCGATTATCTGAGCAAGGTCCGTGGGCCTTACGGCCTCCATGGCGGATGTGATGAGCTTCCTTGCCTCCAGTGCCTGGAGGTTCTCCAGCTTCTTCTGTGTCTCGGCCGTCTCCGGCCCTGATTCCTCGCTGAGAAGCTGCTTCTTCACGTCCTTAACGTACTCCTCATGCTTCTGCTGAAGCTTGTCGCTCACCTTGCGCTCGATGCTCTCGTCTAGCCTCTTTCTGGCGATGAGCTCCGCAAGCTCGTCCTCAAGGTCGTCCATGGCGGCTGGAAGCTCGTCGAAGTTGGGGGTGACGGTTATCGTCGGGTCCTGGAAGACTATCCTTTGAAGCGCGAGAACCCTTTCAGCCAAGTCCTCCGACCTCATAAGCGTAAGGGATTCGAGCTTTCCCGCTTTAAGTATGAGCCTATCCGCCCCCAGAAGCTCCGAGAGCATGGCGAGCATGGAGGTTATCCTTCTGGACATCTCCTCGATTGCGCCAGGATGCTCCCACCAAAGAAGCTCTGCCGCCTTTTTCTCCTCGTTTCTGGTGAAAAGGCCCATCCTACTGCTCCATCGGCACTATGGTGAGCTTCAGCTTCGAGGCTATGCCGGGCATGAGCCAGATTTCCGCCTCGTATTCGCCCACCGACTTTATATGCTCAGGGACTTCGATCTTCTTCTTGTCTATCTCAAGGCCGAGGACCTCTTTAAGGGCCTTTGCGACATCCGCTCCGGTCACAGTGCCGTAGAGCCTTCCGCTCTCCCCGCACTTGACCTTGAGCGTTATGCCGTTCTCCTTAAGCGTCCTTGCAAGCTGGCGCGCATTCTGCTCGTCGCGCTCATGCCTGTTCTGGGCAGCCTTCCTGATATCCTCGATCTTCCTTAGCTCTGCGGGGGTGGCCTCGATGGCAAGCTTCCTGGGTATGAGGAAGTTCCTCGCGTAGCCGTCTGCCACCTCGAGCACCTGGTCCTTCTTTCCTATGGCCTTTACGTCAGTTAGAAGCACTACTTTCATCAGAGCCCGCCGCGGCCTGCCCTTGGGGTTTTATCCGCGGCTCACCTCCTTTTCTTCTATTCCATAATCATTTCCCCGGACCCGGCCCTTTCTCCTTTATGTCAGGACTTAAGCTTCCTGAAATCGTAGAAGCTGTCCAACACGCCTGCGTATGGCAGAAGGCCGGAAAACAGCGGCGTCATGTACACGAAAGCGCAGACTATGAACCGCATTAGCTTGGGTACGTTCCCCTTGGCCATGTAGAACCACAGCATCGACAGCGCATGCACCATGTAGAGCATCATGGAGCCGGTGAAGATGTTGTTGCCGAAAACCGTAATAAGGTCAATCTTAAGGTAGTTGCCCAGAAGGGGCAGGGCAAGGCCCGCAATCGGCACCCAGATGAGCCACGTGGGCATGCTCCATCTTGCGAATGGATCTATTGGCTGCACGCTGGTCTTCATCCTTAGAAGCACAGCCCTTACTATCGCATATGCCGCAAGGGCGAAAAGAAGGCCGGACAGCAGCAGGAAGGAAGGCAGAAGCTCCCTCAGCACCTGTGACGTCCTCTCCATGGTGGTCTGAAGCTGGCTTAGCATCTCCGGGGTCGCGCCGAACCTCTCGTACAGCCCGCGCGACATCTCCACGGAATCGGCCATTGCAGTATGCATCTGCTCCCACGCCTGGCGGGGGGATATGCCGATTGCCAAGGCTCCCAGCACGAAATCGGCGGCTGTGGTGGCCGCTATCACGACTCCGGTGATGAGTGTGGAAGCCGCCCATCCGAGGCCCTTCTTCATGGTTATGCCCAGCACTATGCCGGGAAGGCCGACTATCGTAAGGCAGATCAGGCCGTCGAGCGGCCCCATTATCATGCCTATGCCAAGTGCGGCCACTATCGAGGCCATTATGCCGGCTCTTATTCCGTGCCTCTGAGTGATCAGGGCCGCCGGAACAGGATATGCTATCGTGAGCACCATCTGGGTCGCAGGGCCAAGGATGTACATGACAACCGCTACCGCGGCGAAGACCGCCCCTTCGACAACTGCCCTGGTGCTCATAGTCCTATGCTTCTCGCCCATTCAGCACCTCTTATGGGGGTTGCAGGCGAAATGCGGGCATCGCCCATCGCGTGTCTTATCCCCCAATTAAACTTTTGGGACCCCCCGGAAGCCCGGAGAGTCCCGACATCGGAGGTTGTTCTCGCCCTACTCGGCCGTAAAAGGCAGAAGGGCTATGTGCCTTGCCCTCTTGATGGCCTCGGTAACGAGGCGCTGATGCTTCGCGCAGCACCCATTGATCCTCCTGGGGGTTATCTTGCCGCGCTCATTTATGTACCTGCGCAGCTTCCCCAGGTCCTTGTAGTCTATATCGGTGGCCTTGTCCACGCAGAAAGTACATACGCGCCTGCGGGCCTTGCGGCCTCCCTTTTCACGTTTGATCATCAGTG
>CAZJHY010000016.1:0-39693 GCA_964545975.1 uncultured Clostridia bacterium
CAAATGGCCCCGCATCAAGTGCGGAGCAGGGCAAGGTATAGTTTAACATTTCGGGGTGCCGGGTGCAATTGGATATGTGCCCCTCCCCTGCCCGGTTTCCCGGGTGCAGAAGCCCTGACGCAAGCTCATTCTACGATGCCGTAAGCGCCTTCGACATCCTGCATGAGGATGATTCCCTTGCCCGGGGAGTCTATCTCCATCCTGGTTCTAATAGATCCGGCGACCCCAGGCGCTATCTCATCCTTTACCAGGATGATCACCATTTCCTTCTCAGGTTCTATCTCCATGGTGTTGAACAGCACGCCGACGGCGTTAAGCCCCGTTCCCCTGGCATTGATGATAGTGCCGCCCTTGGCTCCCGCCGCTGCGGCTGCATCCATCACATCTTCCCCGAGCCCCTTGTCAACTATAGTCGTAATGAGCTTGTACTGGCTTCCCATGCCGCACCCCGACCCTTCTTCCGTCCTGTATTCCGCGAGCTTTGAGCTTCCGGGAGTCGAAAGCCTCTTCAAGTACGCTATGCCGCCTCCCGGCTTCCTGAACCTGCATGTGCCGTATAGAACCTCAAGCAGCTCCTTTGCCTTGTCCATGCCCGCAGCAAGCATGATTACTTCCCTTCTCGTATCGCCTAGGCCCATAGCGTCAAGCCAGCCCCGCCTTGCAGTGCCCCTGCCAAGAAGCACCGTCCCGTAAGGCACGCCAGCCTCCCGGGCTATGCGAAGCACCCTGCTTCCGAGCCCCTCGTCTACTATGACGGTGATGAGGCCGATATCCCCGCCGCGGACGCCTTCCATTGTTAACGCCTCCTTCCGGTGCTGAGCCGGTACGCCAGTCCAAGCAGCTCAATTGCAAGGATGGGCATAAGGGCAATCATCGCGATCATGCCGAATCCGTCTATGAGAACGCTCGCCTGCTCCACTCCGTCCGCCACGCCGTTGGTGAAGGCAAGGATGAATGTGACAGACATGGGACCCGATGCGACGCCTCCAGCGTCAAACGCCATTCCTACGAAAAGCTTGGGAACGATGAAGGACAGCCCTATGCTCAGAAGGTAACCTGGCAGAAGGTAATGCCAGATCTGAATGCCGGGCACCAGGATCCTTACAATGGACAGAGCAACCGCAGTTCCGACGCCCAAGGCCAGCGCACCCAGCACAGTAGCCCTCTTCACGTATCCGCTAGTGACTTCCTGGATCTGATGGGTAAGAGCATAGACCGCCGGTTCGGCCATTACAGTCACAAACCCGAGTATGAATCCCATGACGATGGCTGCCGCCGAGTTGCCGGACAGGGCGACGCCCCTTCCTATGGATATGCCAGCATCCATGAAGCCGGCGTTCACACCTGTAAGGAAGAGGACCAGCCCTACCAGGGTGAAGCCTAGGCCCCTGAGCATCCTGGATGCGGATTTGCCGGATATAGTGCTCGCCTGCCTTCTTAGTATTAAAAAAAGGGTCATTATCGGAAGCATGGCCACCAGGACCTCAAGTGCTATCGCGGGCATATTGCCGATAAACGGGCCAAGGATGGACGACTGGGCCTTAACGGAATTGATTGCGGAGGCGCTGTCCAGCTCCCCGAAGAATAACCCAGTGAAGAGCACTGCCAGTATGGCGCCAGTGGACGCTATCGCAACCAGCCCGAAGCTATCCTCCTCAGATGCCAGGCTGTCCTTCTTCATGGCGGATATGCCTCTTGCCAGGGCCAGTATGAAGGGGACGGTCATCGCCCCGGTCGTAGCTCCCGATGCGTCGAAGGCAATCGCCAGAAATTCGCCGGGGACGAATATGCAGAGGATGAATATCAGGCCGTAAAGGACCGTAAGCATCCTGTTCAATGCTATCCCCTTGATTATCCTGAATAGCCCAGATGACAGCAGGACCGAAACCCCTATGGATACGAAGGAGACAAGCGCGACCTTGGACAGGACATTTCCGGTGACCGCACCAACCTGGCCTGCCAGAACATGAAGGTCCGGCTCCGCCACCGATATGAAAAAGCCAAGCACAAGGCCAGAAAGAAGCACTTCAGAGATGCTGTTGGAGTAAGTGATCCTTGATCCTATCAAAGCACCGATCGGGCTGATGCCAGTATCCACTCCGAAAAGGAATACTACAAGGCCCATGGAGATGAAAAGGGTGCCTATGAGAAACCTCGCCAGGCTCATGGAATCAAGCGGCATCACAAAAATGCCGGAAATCAGCACCACCGCGACTATCGGCAGCACAGAGACCAGCACCTCTTTCAGCTTATGACGCAGCTCTCCCAATGCTTTCTCCTTCTTGTGCAGGGAATATGCAATGCTTGGCATCCGTTGTTGCGGGTGTCCTGCATTGATTGTCCTTAGTGATTGAATTATACCATGCATCCCGATGAGAGCCTGTCTTATCGGTTATCGCGACAAGGGCGAATTTAGAGCTTCTCTGCAGCCATGTAGAGCTTTTCGATCTCCAGCCTATCCATCATCCTCCCCAGGGCGAACGCTATTCCGAAGATGCCGATAATGCTCATGGCAAGGCGTGTCAGTGTAAACTTCGGCCCCATAGAGGCAAGCTCGAACATCAGCATCGGTATCTTCGTAGTGGACCAAGCCCCTATGAAGAGCATAATATTCGAGAACTTGACTCCCTTCCTCATGAAGACGGCGGCGATGGGGAACGCTGCATATAGAGGCCCGGCAGCGGCAGAGCCCAATATCAGGGATAATGCCACACCGATGATGCCCGACTTCTCCCCCATCAGCTTCATCATCGTCTCTCTGGGCACCCATACGTCAAGAAGCCCCAGCAACACGAATACAGGGGGCAATATCTTAAGCATCTCCCTGAAGGATAAGAGCATCGTGCCAGTGGCCTTCCTGCCCGTCTCCGCGTCGATTAGCCACAGGGCTGCAGTCAATGCAGCCATCGCGGCAGGAAAGAGGTACTTCTTCATCGCCTTCATCTCGAATCCATCACCCTTCCTATGACAATGGCCACCGCGAAGGAGAATATGAAGGCGAGGGCGTTTCTTGCGAAAGCAGCCTTCCGCCCGAAATGCTTGATCTCAAGCGGAAGGGTCACGATTCCGACCATCATGAGGGAAGATACGAACGCCCCCATCTGCATGTAGCCGGCGCCGCCCTTAAGGAGCATCGCCACGGTGGGGAAAGCGATGAACCCCGGTATCAGCGTTATGGCACCCACCAGGGACGAAAGAAGTACGCCCAGCCACCCGGAGGAGCCTCCTATCAGTCGGCTTATTGTCTGAGGGTTCAATATCCCGAGCACGATTCCGATAAGCATGATGATGCCGACGAATTGAGGGAGTATCCCCTCGAAGGACCTCCATGCTTTCAGAAGAGCCTTACTGGTTCTCTTGCGGTCCTTAAGGAAGGATGCCAGCGTAAGCCCCGCAGCTGCCGAATAAAGCAGAACATCCTGAAAATCCATCATCTATGCCCGACATGCGGGCCCTTTCCTACATGAAGCATCCTATGCCCTGCTAAGGTTCTCCGGCATGCCCTCTATGAAGCTCCTGATTTCGTCCCTTACCCTTCTGTAGTGCATCATTTCCTCCTCGATGTCCTTGGCACCGGCAGCAAGCTTCGGAGGGTCTTCGAATCCATGGTGCACGATCTTCGCTTTGCCCGGAAAGAAAGGGCAGTTCTCATTTGCATGACCGCAGACCGTCACCACATAGTCGAACTCAAGGCCTGGCAGATCAGAAACCGTCTTAGAGTAGTGCGAGGATATGTCGATACCGGATTCCATCATCACCTGGACAGCCCTTTGATTGAGTCCGTGCTTCTCAATTCCCGCAGACCATACCTCCATGATGTCGCCCTTCAGCTTCCTGGCCCAGCCTTCCGCCATCTGGCTCCTGCAGGAGTTGCCCGTGCAGAGGAACAGAACCTTCATTCTTACCGTATCGTTCATACAGCTGCTCACCTGACCTTCTTCTGGTTGCCGGCGCTAATCTCCGGAAACCAGCCCCTAGTCGCGTTGGCGATCCTGACGAGGGTCAGCATTACGGGCACTTCCACAAGCACCCCCACCACCGTCGCAATTGCAGCTCCGGATCTGAGTCCGAAAAGGGATATGGCCACAGCGACCGAAAGCTCGAAGAAGTTAGATGCCCCTATCATACCGGCAGGGGCGGCTATGTCGTGAGGCAGCTTCCACGCCTTGGCCCAGAGATATGCTATGAAGAATATCAGGAACGTTTGAAGTATCAGCGGTACCGCTATCAGCACGATGTTCAGTGGGTTCTCCACTATCATCTTCCCCTGGAAGGAGAAGATGATGACTAGTGTAAGAAGAAGCCCGGCTACGGTGACATTTGCGAACTTCGGTATGAACTTGCCCTCAAAGTAGGCTACACCCTTTCTTGCCGTTATCATCGTCCTCGAAAGCCAGCCTGCAGACAATGGGATTACGACGAACAGCACAACCGAAAGAAACAGCGTGTCCCAAGGTATTGCGATGTCGCTGATCCCAAGAAGCAGCCCGACTATGGGGACGAAGGCTGCGAGGATTATCAGGTCGTTCGTAGCTACCTGCACCAGAGTGTAAGCGGGATTTCCCTTGGTAAGGTGGCTCCAGACGAAGACCATGGCTGTGCAGGGCGCAGCACCCAGCAGGACCGCCCCTGCCAGATACTCCTTGGCGGCCTCAGGGCTTATCGCTCCTTTGAATACGACAGTGAAGAAGAACAGCGCGATGCCATACATGGTGAAAGGCTTGATGAGCCAGTTGGTGACCCATGTGATTATCAAACCTCTGGGATTGTCCCTGACTCGCAGTATGCTGTGGAAATCCACCTTCAGCATCATCGGATAGATCATAAGCCATATGAGAACGGCTACTGGAATCGACACCCTTGCATACTCGAATCTGCTTAGATAATCTGGCACTGCCGGCAGATAAACCCCGATGGCGACGCCCGCCCCCATGCACAGGATCACCCATACCGTTAGATATCTCTCGAAGAATCCTATCCCACCCTGATTAGCAGGCTTTCCCATACCATTGCACCCCCAACCCAGAATTTCAAGGGGCAGTCGTCATCCTGAGACCCTCCCTATCAGTTTTACAATCTCCGCAGGGCTGAGCACCCTGCCGAAAGAGACGACCTTCTCATCTATTACAAGGGCGGGCGTGCGCAGAACGCCGTATGACACTATTGCCTCAAGGTCGGTGACCTTCTCCACCTGCGCGTTTATCCCCAACTCCCTGGCCGCCTGAGCGGCATTATCCGACAACATTGAGCAGTTCTTGCAACCCGAGCCAAGCACCTTGATATTCATTTCGATCCTCCTTCATTCACCGGAATGTTTTCTAACAGCAGCCCGTCTTCCCGTCTGAACATCCGCATGAACAGGGCTTCGCCTCGCCGGCTCCTATATCGCCCACATATGATATGGCTCCGGCAGGGCACTTGCTGCCGCATCCTCTGCAGCCTTGCACGCAACCATGCGGATTGACGACAACGGGCGCAGGAGCTTTCCTCAAATCGTAAACGCCGTGGCAGCACATGTTCATGCATGTCCCGCATTCTGTGCAGAGCGAATAGTCAATGACCGGATACCATGTGGTTGACATCGAAGACCCTCCTAATACACTTTTCGATTAAACAAGAAGCTCCGCAGTGGCGTTAAACAGGAACCCGACTATGATTATGCCCGCCACTACGACTCCAATGAACAGCGCAAGAAGCTTTGGCTTAACGACCTTTCTCAGCATAATCATGGATGGAAGCGAAAGGGCCGTGACACCCATCATGAAAGAGAGCGCGGTACCGAGGCCGACTCCGTTCGACACCAGCGCCTCCGCTATGGGAAGCGTACCGAAAATATCAGAGTACATCGGAACTCCTACAAGGGTTGCTAAAGGGACGGAGTACCATTTATCGTGCCCAAGCAGCGCGTTTATTATCTCCTGCGGTATCCAGTTGTGTATCGCGGCGCCTATGGCTACGCCTGCCAAGACATATATCCATACCCTGCCTACTATCGCCCTAACCTGGCCGGCTGCGAAGGCGGACCTGTCCTTGCGGCTCATCTCGCACGAGCATTCGACGGAAGCCCCTCCAGAGGCAACAAACGGCTCCACATGCTTCTCCATGCCGAGCTTGCTTATTATCGTCCCCGCGATAACGGCAAGTATAACTCCTACTGCCACATATGCGCCCGCTATCCTCCAGTTGAATATGCTGGCCAGCATTATCACTGAGGCCAAGTCTACCAGAGGCGATGAGATCAGAAAGGAGAAGGTCACCCCTATAGGAAGTCCTGCTCTGGTAAATCCAATGAAAAGAGGTATCGACGAGCACGAGCAGAAAGGTGTAACAGTGCCCAGAAGGGCGCCGAATATGTTGCCCCATATGCCCCTGAAGCCGCTTAGGATCTTCTTAGTCCTTTCAGGCGGGAAGTAGCTCTGTATATACGATATTAGGTATATGAGTACGGATAAGAGTATGAATATCTTGGCAGTGTCATAGAGGAAGAATCGGATGCTGTCCCCTATCCTTCCTTCCGGGTCCAGGCCAAGGCCGCGTTCGACAAACAGGGTTGCAAGCCTGTCGAGCCACTTCATCTTCAGGAGCTGGTCGTTGAGAAAGGAGAATATGATCATTGCCTTGCCTTGCAGCCGACACTATCTTCCTGCTGTGCTGCATCCTCCTTGACCCTGAGATCCTTGAAGAACTCTCTTACTTCTTCCATCCTGACCTCGTTCAAGGTGTACTTCGTCCAGGTGCCGTCCTTGCGGCTTCTGACAAGCCCTCTTGCCTTCAGCGTCTTCATGTGATGGGAGAGCGTAGGCTGCGTGATCTTGAATTCTTCGAGTATCCTGCATGCGCAGAGCTCACCGTCGGTGAGCATATGCAGTATCCTAAGCCTGGTCTCATCTGAAAGGGCCTTCATCAGCAGCGCATATTCCGGAAAGTCATATCTCATCTGTTTACACCTTCTATTAGCGGACATTGATACGCATCTATGTTATTGCAGGCATAGACACTTGTCAATATCTAGATGCTAAATATATATTTGGCATATACACGAGACAAGAGAGGCGGACATCTTTGCAGAATTGACCGAACCCTACATGAAGACATATTGATACAATTGCATTTGTCCAGCGTGGTATTTATATGAGCTTCCCATCGCATTTACATTTGTGAAATGATGAATTAATATTAGTTTGTTGAATTCTACACAAAGAAAGGAGAGGAATCCATGGTTTCCAGGAAGGTTTTAGTCGCCGTCCTCGTGCTGGCCGCGGTGTTCGCTTTGGGCATGCTCGCCCTGCATACAGGCGCCGACGAGACAGAGAGCTGCGTCACCTGCCATACGAGCGAGGATGTAATGAAGAAGCTCGTCAAGGTGCCGGAACTCGGTGGCGGCGAAGGCGAAGGCTGAGCGGGCCCTCCTCCCCCTGTCAGGGCGGAAGATTACTACAAGGGCTTCGTAGTCAGCAAGGCTGCGTTGGAAGAAGACGTGCATATGATGATGCTCGCTTGCTCGGATTGTCATGGCGGCAACCCCGAAGCGAAGTCCAAGGCGGACGCGCATGCAGGTTTCAACAAGAGACCCTCAGACTCGATTGAAATCTGCGCCGGCTGCCATCCTGACGAGGCCAGCCACTATGAGACCTCGCTCCATTACACTACAGCAGGCTTCAGAAACGGCGTCATGGACAGGTTTAGCGAGGAGGACCTTGCCAAGTTCGATGAGAAGGTCTTCGAGCAGAGTTGCCGCAGCTGCCATGCGGCGTGCGGAGACTGCCACGTTAAGACGCCAATCGTATCAGGAGTCAACCTTGGACTCATTAACGGCCATGACTTCGTAAAGAAGGATGAAACCAAGACCTGCGCACTCTGCCACGGCGGCAGGGTGTACTCGGAATTCGTTGGTGATTACAGCGGAACGCCGGATGTGCACTATCAGAAGGGCATGCTCTGCGCAGACTGCCACACCGCTGACGAAATGCACGGAGACGGCACTGAGTATGAAGGCAGGAGGGATGTGGCAACACGGCCGCAGTGCATCAATTGCCATCCTACCTCCGCAAGCAGCGCCAATTCCGCCGAGGCTCACGAATACCACCAGTCCAACCTCTCCTGCACCGCCTGCCATACTTCAGGCGAGTACAGGAATTGCCAGGGCTGCCACGTGGGCGAAGGAGCAACCTCTTTCCCGGCCCTCGTGCTTGGAAAGAACCCAAGAAACCCCGAGCAGGTCACCACCCTGAGGCTCATACCCACGGTAAGGACCACCTTCGAGAAGGCCGGCATCGAGCAGAAGAACTTCGATACCCTGCCGAACTGGTGGGATACCGTCCCCCACATGACGAAGAAGCGCACGGATCGCACTAGAGACTGCGCAGTATGTCATTCACAGGGGACTTACTACATCACCGAGGACATGTTCCCGGAGGGCGGATCCAAGGCAAACGAAGGAGTTCTACACTAGCATCGGTAGAGATACAAAATCTGAACAACGGAGGGGTATCTAATGAAGAAGGTCCTTATCATCGCCCTCGCCGCCCTCATGGTGGCAATGTTCGGCGGAATATCATCCGCCGCACCTTTCAACGCGCTCGTCTCGACATCTTGGCTTTCGGCTAACTTAAGCACACCGGGTGTGGTTATTCTCGACATCCGCGCCGTTGCGGACTACAAGGCTGGGCACATTCCCGGCGCAGTCAACGTAATCTATGGTGCTCTTTCTGTGAAGAAGGGCGCCCTGGCCAACGAGATACCCGACCTTCTGGACCTGCAGGATATGCTGCAGGAAGCCGGTGTGAACCAGGATTCGACAGTAGTAATCTACAGTGGCAAGTATTCCAAGGCAGATTCGTTCCTCGGCATTTATGACTCCCTTCGCATCTACTTCACACTCAAGTACGCCGGTGTCGCAAACGTCGGAGTGCTCGACGGCGGCCTGGACAAGTGGGTCCTCGAGAAGAAGGCCACGACAACAGATACAACTGCCGTGAAAGCCGGCAACTTCCAGATAAAGGCAAATGAAGCCATCATGGCCACCAAGGAGGAGTTCCTCGCGGCGGCTGTGACAGGGAAGGCCATCATCGTCGACGTTAGGGACACCGCCACTTACGACACCAAGCACGTTAAGGGCGCGGTCAGCGTTCCCTCCTCGTTCGTCTTCAACGATGACGGCACCATAAAGCCCGCTCAGGAGCTCGCGCTCTATTCAGTCCCCAAGATCGGCACCGACCTTGCAAAGCCCATAATCACCCACTGCGTGAGCGGTCGCACCTGCAACGCCTGGACATTCGTCCTCATCGAGATGCTCGGCTATAAGAACGTGGCGACATATGACGGATCGTCGCAGGACTTCGTCAACATTCCCACTCTTCCGATGGAGCCGTAAACAAACCCCCTGAGACAAGGCAAAGGGAGGCTTCCAATCTGGAGCCTCCCTTTCTCATGGGCTAATTGAGTCCTTACCTGCCCAGATATGCCTTCTTGACCATCGGATCCTTCCCAAGGATGCAGCACTTAGCCTCCATGACTATCCTTCCAGTTTCCAGGACGTAGCCCCTGTGAGCCGTTTTAAGGGCCTGATAGGCATTCTGCTCTACAAGAAGTATCGTGGCGTCCTTGGCGATTTCGGAAATCTCCCTGTAGATCTCCTGGACCAGTACCGGGGCAAGGCCCATGGAGGGTTCGTCCATTAGAAGGAGCTTGGGCTTCGACATCATGGCCCTTCCTATGCACAGCATCTGCTGCTCGCCGCCGGAAAGGGTCCCCGCCATCTGCTCGCGCCTTTCCAAGAGCCTGGGGAATATATGGAAGACCCTGTCCCTGTCGGTTTCTATGCCCTTGTAGTCCTTCCTAAGGAAGGCGCCCAGGCGAAGGTTTTGGTCGACAGACAATTCGGGGAATATCTTCCTTCCTTCGGGGGCATGCCCTATCCCTGCCGCCACAATGCTGTGCGGGGGCATCTTCAGGATGTTCTGCCCGTTGAACTCGATCTTGCCTGACTGGGCCTTCACGATTCCGGATATGCACCTAAGGAGGGTGGATTTACCGGCGCCGTTTGCGCCGATTATCGTCACTATCTCGCCTTCCTGTACATCTATAGAGACCGCGTCAAGGGCATGGATGCCTCCGTAGTAGACATGGAGGTTCTCAATCTTCAGCATCTTTTTGCTCCTCTCCGAGGTAAGCCTCTATGACTTTAGGGTCATTCTGGATTTCGGAAGGCGTCCCCTCGGTCAGGAGCTTGCCGAAGTTCAGAACGTACATCCTCTCGCAGATGTTCATGATGACATCCATGTGATGCTCGATTATGAGCACGGTGGTGGAGAATTCCTTCTTGACCTTCCTTATGAACTCGATGAGCTCTATGCACTCCTGGGGATTCATCCCGGCGGCCGGCTCGTCAAGCAGCAGGAGCGATGGCTTCAGCGCTAGCGCCCTTGCTATCTCCACACGCCTCTGCATTCCATATGGAAGGCTTGATGACAACTCGTCCTTGCGTTCGAGGAGACCCACCATGTCCAGTAGCCTCAGCGACTCCTCATGGCATCTCTCCTCCATTTTCTCGTACTTGCCGGTATGAAGGAAGGAGTCCATGATGCTGTACGGTATCCTTAGGTGGCTTGCCGTCCTGATGTTGTCATAGACGCTTAAGCCCTTGAAGAGCCTTATGTTCTGGAATGTCCTTACTATGCCCAGCTCAGCAATCTGATTAGGCTTCATCTTCACCAAGTCTTTATCTTTGAAGGTGACCACTCCGGTATCAGGCATATAGACCCCTGTGATTAGGTTGAACACCGTCGTCTTGCCTGCGCCGTTGGGGCCTATGAGGCCTACGATCTCGCCTTCGTCCACATGGAGGTTGACGCTGTCGACCGCCGTCAGTCCCCCGAACTTTATCGTTAGGTTCTCAACGTTGAAGAACGACATGCTCATACCCCCTTCTTGGCCGGTTTGCGGAACAGCCTGCTGTTTTTAATTCCCGCCCAAGTTATCTCCTTGCGGCCGATGAGACCTTGCGGCCTAGTGAGCATGATCACCAGGAACATGGCCGCATAGAACACGGTCCACCCGCGCCTTAGGAACTGCCCTGCCTCGACGAGGCCCCACGATCCGAACACCGTGGCCAGGTTCCTGAATGCCTCAGGCAGCAGCGTGATCCCCAAAGCTCCCGCGATGGATCCGGTAAGGCTACCGATTCCTCCTAGGATGACCATGGAGATGACCTCAACCGTCTTTGCGTAATTGAATATCTCAGGGTGCAGGTACATCATGTAATGGCCGGTGAGCGCGCCTCCTATTCCCGCGAAGAACGAGGAGATTACGAACGCAAGGACTTTGAAAGTCGTCGTGTCTATGCCGACCGAGCGGGCGGCTATCTCGTCCTCCTTCACCGATATGAAGGATCGGCCGTGCTTGGAGTGCACAAGGTTGGTTATGACCCATAGGATTATCACAAGCACTATCGCCACCACCGGAAGTGTTGCCCTGAAAGGAACGCCGGCCAAACCGAGTCCTCCTCCGGTAAGCTTGGTGGTATTGTTTAGAATTGCGGTGATTATGTACTGGAAGCCGAGCGTGACTACCGAAAGATAGTCCCCGACCAGCCTTAACGAAGGGAACCCTATGAGAAAACCTGCGATGCCGGAGAGCGTGCCCGCAGCCAGAAGGGAGGGCACAAATGGCCATCCGGCCTTCATCATCAGGATGGCCGATGTGTAGGCACCTATCGCCATGAAGCCTGCGTGCCCCATGCTGAACTGACCTGTGAACCCTGCCACCAAGTTCCAGCTGAGAGCCAAGATCGCATTTATGCAGAAGACCGTGAGGATTCCCACTGGGTATGCGGGCAGGTAATTCCTCATTATTGCGGCAATGCCGCCGACTACGATTATCTGAGCTGCAAGCGCTCCCAGCCTTTTCAAAAAGCCTGTGCTCATTGCATCACACCTTCTCTTTCGTGCCCTTGCCGAAAAGCCCCGAAGGCTTGAACAGCAACACGAGCACCAGCAGTATGAATGCGATGGCGTCCTTGAAGTTCGAGGAGATGTAGCCGGCGCCGAAGGTCTCAAGTAGGCCTATGAGATAGCCTCCCACATATGCGCCCTGAATGCTTCCTATGCCGCCAAGGACTGCCGCGGAGAAGGATTTTAGGCCGAAAAGGCCGCCTAGTGCAGGATTTATGCTGAATTTCATTCCAATTAGAAGCCCTGCAGTGCTTGCCATGATGCCCGCTATGAAGAATGTAACGGATATCGCCCTGTTGACGTTGATGCCCATCAATGATGCGGCATCCCTGTCCATCGATACAGCCTTGATCGAAAGGCCCGTCAGCGTCCTGTTGACGAAGAACCAGAGCGCCAGCATCAATACCACCGCTCCAACCACAAGGAAAATATCCACAGGGGGGATGAGTACTTCACCGAGCACAATCGGCCATCCTGATAGTATCCTCGGATAGACATGAAAGTCGGCCGAGAAGAAAACGATTATGGCGTTCTCCACCAGAAGCGCTATCCCTATAGACGTTATAAGCATATTGAGCCTTGGGGCGTTTTTTAACCTTAATGTCCTGTATATCCGCTGTTCGGTGAGCATTGAGAATGCACCTGACAGCACCATGCTGACTCCCATGGCCACAGGAAACGGTACAATCTTCTGAAGTGAGATCACAAGTGCTATGTATGCACCCAGGGTCAATATCGACCCGTGGGCGAAGTTGATGAACTTCAGAACCCCGAACACCAGGGTATACCCCACGGCTACGAGTGCATACACGCTGCCAATGGAAAGCCCGTTCCACAGCTGCTGTAAAAACTCTCCCATTAAAACTCTCCTTCCAGGGTCGACGGCCTGCCGGGCTGGTTTATTGGACTCCGCCTGATGCTGCCGCCTCTGGTGTCCCTGGTCTTGCCATATCCTGTCACATATTATTGTGCCCTGCGGCCGTAAGGCCGACCGCAGGGCACGGCTTATGGTTTCCTTTGGCCTTCTCTTACGGCTTTACCTTGTCGACGAACGTGAAGCCGTCTCCCTTGACCTTAACAACCAGGACTGGCTTGTCCAGCGGGTTGTGGGTCTTGGGGTCCATCGAGAAGGTTCCGGAAGGTACTGATATGTCCTTTATGTTCTCCAAGGCGGTCCTAATCGCCGCGGGGTCGGCCGAGCCGGCCTTCTTGATTGCTTCCGCGAGCACTATCATGGCTTCATAGGAGAAGCAGGCATTGGAGTTGGGTTCGGACTTGAACTCGTCTCTGTACTTCTTGGCGAACGCCAGAGCCTTCGGATCCGGATCGTCGTCGACGTACAGGGTGGTAAGGTAGGTGTTCCTTAGGGCATCCGAGCCTGCTATCTCTATGAGCTTCGGTGCATGGGTAGAGTCACCGCCCATAAATGGCAGGTTGATGCCAAGTTCCATGGCCTGACGCAAGATGAGCCCATTGTCTGCGTAAGTGTTGGGGCCTACAAGCACGTCCGGCTTGATGTTCTTTATCTTGGTGAGCTGAGGCTTGAAGTCCTGGGTCGCGTCAGGATAGGTCTCCTCGGCCACTATCGTTCCGCCGAGCTTCTCGAATTGGGCTCTGAAGAAGCCTGCCAGACCCTTGCTGTAGTCCTGGCCGATGTTGTAGATGAGAGCTGCCTTCGTCTTCTTCAGGTTGTTGTATACGAAATTCGCCATGACCGCGCCCTGTACGGAGTCAATGAAGCATGCGCGGAAATACCAGGGGTTAAGTTTAGTGGTGTCATTGGGGTCCATAACTACGTTGGGGTTGGTGCTCGTAGGGGCTATCGCGGGCCTCTTGAGCTCCATAAGGACGGGCCCTGCCGCTATCGAGTTGGAGCTTGCTATCTCTCCTAGGAGAGCTACGACCTTGTCCTGCTCGATGAGCTTTCTAACCACGTTGGGGACGTTGACCTTGTTGGACTGGGTGTCCTCGTATACAAGCTCGATCATCATGCCGAGCACACCGCCTGCCGCGTTAATATCCTTGACGGCAAGGTCGGTACCATTCTTGTTAAGCTGTCCCTTGGCTGCGTTAGAACCTGTCAAAGGATAGAAGCAGCCAATTTTTATCGTCTTGTCTGCCGCCGCTCCTACGATGACTGTCGCCATTAGGGCTGCCACAACGAGGACCGCTACTAGGAAATACCTGGCCTTGAATGTTTTCTTCAAGATCACACCTCCTGGCAATATTGATTTCCTTAGACGATTCGCTCTCCCAGACGGGAACTGATGACAACCTTGCTGGATTCGGCGGGTAGATGGCAAATGTGCCAAATCCCGGCCCATAACACCCCTTTCCGCCATGATTGCTATCATGCAAATGCGCAGGTTCGTTATGCCCAGAGATTAGCTTTGTGAAAAATTTACCGATATCATTATACTTAAATCTGCTCTGTATTTTGCAGCTAGCAATGCATCAATAATTATACTGCCGCCAAGTTAATGCCGGGCCACTATTTAATGCTCAGACGTTGAATTTTATTAGGACGACGTCTCCGTCCCTAATCATGTAATCCTTGCCCTCCGAGCGCACCTTGCCCTGCTCCTTAGCGTCATGATATGATCCTATCCGTTCGAGATCGGAGAAGCCTATCACATCAGCCTTGATGAAGCCCCTTTCCATATCAGTATGTATCTTGCCGGCGGCTTTCACTGCATGAGTCCCCTTCTCGACAGACCATGCCCTTGTCTCTGTTCCCTTCATGGTGAAAAACGTGATCAGGTTAAGGGATTCGTAGCATTTCTCAACCATATGAGCTGAAAGAGGCCTGTCCAGCCCGTACTGCGAAAGATATTCGCGCGCGTCGTCCTCACCAAGCTCGGAAAGCTGATTGTCCAGCTCGGCACAAATTGCTGTGACGGGGCTGACCATGTCCAGCTTCTTTATCCTGGAAACCGCATCGGCGATTATTCCATTTACTTGGGGCATCTGCTCGTCGAACAGCCCGGGCATCACCTCAGGAAGCTCGGCTATCTGTGATTCTCCTATGTTAAGGACTATGACAGCTGGTTTCTCAGTCAGAAGGAAAAGCCTGTCTACTATGGTCTTCTCCTCTTCCGGAAGATCAACGTTTCTAAGAAGCTTGCCCCTAGAAAGGTAGTCCTTTACCCTTTTGAGGGCCTCTATTTCATCTTTGTACTTCTTCTCGCCCGTCTTGAGCATCGGTTCGGCCTTCTGTATGGCTTTGTCGACTGTCTGCATGTCCGCGAGAAGCAGCTCCGTGTTGACTATGTCAAGGTCCCGGGCGGGATCTATGTCCCCTTCCACATGCACTACATCCTTGTTATCAAAGCAGCGCACTACATGTGCTATCGCATCGCACTCCCTGATGTGGCCCAGAAACTTGTTGCCCAGTCCCTCTCCCTTCCATGCGCCCTTCACCAGCCCTGCGATGTCAAAGTACTCGACTGTGGCGTAAGTGATCTTATCTGCCTTGGCAAGCTCGGCTACGACAGGAAGCCTCCTGTCGGGAATTTCGACAATCCCGACGTTAGGTTCGACGGTGGTGAATGGATAGCTGCCCACAAGGGCGCCCGCTTTGGTCAGTGCGTTGAAAAGGGTGCTCTTCCCGGCATTGGGAAGGCCTACGATGCCAACTCGCAGCATGTCCGCCCCTCCTTACTCCGCCCTAGCTACTACTGATTTGACCTGCTTTTCGAAGTCCCCTCTCGCCATTACTATCTGCCTGCCGCAGCCTGTGCACTTGATCCTGTAGTCAGAGCCCGTCCTTATGACAGTCCAGTCGAAGCTTCCGCAGGGGTGCTTCTTCCTCATCCTTACAGTATCCCCAGGATTGTACGGGAAGTACGATTTCTCTTCGTTACTCATCGGCCACCTCTCTGCCCGGGTTCAGAGAGCCGGTCTCCACGGATATGGTTCTGTGAGGGCTGGCAAGCTTAATGGAGTTGTCGTCGCACGCCTTCTTAAGTATCCTGTTGAGGTCCCTTGCTATTGCCCAGTGCTTGAGCGGGACACCCTTTGCCCATATCCTTATCTTCGCCCCCAGTTCGTTTATCTCCTCCACGCCCAGAACCTTCGGCCCATCTATTATGCCATCCAGGTCAGGAACTGCCTCCTGCATGGCATCGTGGAATACTCCGATTGCCCTGTCGATGTCCTCCTTGATATCTATGGTGACCGCAATCCAGATTCTCAGTCCGTCACTTCTGTAATTCGTCACCTTGCT
The DNA here is from genome assembly GCA_964545975.1 of uncultured Clostridia bacterium. Classification (GTDB taxonomy): domain Bacteria; phylum Bacillota; class DTU025; order DTU025; family MWDF01; genus MWDF01. Next base: position 16,177 of record CAZJHY010000016.1, read on the forward strand.
TATGTTCCCGTTGGGGATGATGTGGAGCTCGCCGCCGAAATCTCTGACCTTTGTCACTCTCATCTGTATCTCTTCGACTATGCCCTCGCAGCCTTCTATCTTGACGAAGTCGCCGACGGCGTACTGGTCCTCGAATAGCAGGAAGAAGCCCGATATTATGTCCTTTATCAGGGCTTGTGCGCCAAAGCCAAGAGCAAGGCCAGCAAATCCGGCGCCGGCCAGAATGCTGGTGGTATTTATGCCCAGCAGATCCAGAGCCATAAGCGCAGCTATGAAATAGATAAGGTACTTGCTGACGCTGATGATTATCGTTGAGGTCGTCTGTATCCTCCTTGGATCCCCCATCCTCTGTCCCTCGAAGCGCAGCCTCTTTCCGGTGAACCACTTGATTCCCATCGAAACGAGCTTGCTTACAATGGAGGCTACGATGAAGAGGATTATTACAGAGACTACTTTGGCCCCTCCGGCAACTACGGGGGAGATATTCTCCATCGATATGTTGAGGGCACCGGAGATCCACTCCGCGATCCTGTCCCTTATGCTCATAATGTCCACCCCCGGATGAATTGTTTCACGTGAAACATCATAATCCTGCAATCGCCCCCATTATTCCGGTCACCAACAGAACGGTGATGGGGTCAGCCTTCCTTATCAGCATGACTGCGGCGAATGCGGTGGCGAAAATGCCTATGCTCACAGCACTGCCAAGCGCGGCAGCACCCATCGATACAGCCGCAGATGCGATAAGGCCCATGACTGCGGCCTTCAGAATGGTCTTTATCGCCTTCATTTTCTTGTTGTCCTTCAGCTTGTTCACGAAGTATGTAAGGACGAGAACTATTGCCACAGGAAAGAGGATCACTCCCGCAGTTCCTGCAAGAGAACCCGGTATTCCGGCAAGCTTGTATCCTATGAAAGTTGCGGCATTTAGCGCAATGGGGCCCGGAGTAACCTCTGCTACGGCGACGACATCAAGGAACTGCTCCATCGTAAGCCAAGCCTTGTTGAGGATTATCTCCGTCTGTATGAGCCTCAGTGCAGCATACCCTCCGCCGAAAGTGAAGAGTCCTACCCTGGCAAAGCTGGTGAATACATCCCACAGGATCTGCATTCTAGAGCACCTCCTCGGGAAGGATTAGCGCAAGTACTGCACATCCCATGATTATCGGGAATGGGCTCAGCTTGAGGAAATAGTTGAGTATGAATGCGGAAACGGCGATCACTAAATGAAACGGCTTCCTGATGCAAGTTTTGGAGAGGTTTATCACCGCTGCAGCTATTAGCGCCACTACGGCGGGACGTACGGCTCGAAAGGCGCTCTGCACCCCTTCGTATCTCATGAAGGCGGGAAATGCCGCCGCAATTACGGTGATTATCAGAAGCGAGGGTAGCGCGCATCCAAGCACCGCAGCAGCAGCCCCGCTCTTCCTTCTTATTGTGTACCCCACATAAGTGGCGGTATTGATGGCAATTGGCCCTGGAGCTGCCTGGGTTATCCCAAGCATGTCCGAGAACTCCTCCTTGCTCATCCATCCCTTCTTCTCCGTTATCTCCTTCTGCATAACGGGCACCATGACGTAACCTCCGCCGATGGTGAACATCCCTATCCTGAAGAAAAGGGAGAATATCTCCTTAAGGGAAGGTACCGGCTTCCCCGCCTTATCCTCTGTTGACACCTTGGCACCTCTTGTTGTGATTATTGCCCCGCCGTGTGGCGGGGCTTTTTTTATGAACCCTATCTTGTTGATGGTTCTATTTACTAAGGACCGGAGTGCACCAGTGCAGGTACTTGTCCGATTTTCCCCTGACGGCCTCATAATAGAGGTTCTGTAGGGCGCTTGCTATCGGTCCCACCTTGCCGCTGCCTATGGGGACCCTGTCCACTGTAACAATTGGAGCCAGCTCAGCTCCGGTCCCGCATATGAATGCCTCTTCGCAGATGTAGAGCTCGGACCTGTCGAGCGTCCTTTCGACGCACTCAATTCCTAATTCCTTGGCGGCAAGCTCTATTAAGGTGGCACGGGTTATGCCCTCAAGTATATGGGAGCTTACGCTGGGGGTTATGAGCTTCCCATCCCTAATCAGGAATAAGTTCTCGGCGCTTCCTTCCGACACATGGCCGTCTCTGTTCATGAATATGGCCTCATCGTATCCGTCGTCCTGCGCCTCGCTTTTAGCAAGGGATGCGTTTATGTAGGCGCCGTTTATCTTGGCCCTCATCGGAATGCAGTTGTCCTCTACATGTGCCCAGGAGCTTACCCTTACGTTAAGCCCCTTCGATGTATCTATATATTTGCCGTATGCTGTGGCAAAGCAGCAAAAATCGTTTGCTACGCCTGTAAGCTTGACGCCGATTCCCAAGCCGCTCTTGTATGCTACTGGCCTGATGTAGACGTCATTGCCCCAGAAGCCGCTTTTTCTGAGAAGCTCGAGAGTTATCTCCGAAAGCTCCTCTGCGGTCTGGTCTAGGAATATTCTTGTGATTTTGGTGGAGTTCTTAAGCCTTTTGTAGTGATCGAGAAGCCTGAAGACGTAAAGCTGTTCCTTGTCGGAGTTCCAGTAGGCTCTAATTCCTTCGAAGCATGCCGTTCCGTAAAGGAAGGCATGCGTCATAATGCTGATTTTCGCATCCTCCAGGGGGACGAATTCGCCCCTTAGATAGGCCACAGGACTTGACATCGAGAAGACCTCCTTCAGTTTACTTCGCCCTTGTCAACAATATGATTACCGCTCCGAGCACGAATGCGATCGCCACCCAGGAGTACCTCCAGAGCAGCTGCTTCCTCCTGCCCCTTCTGACATCACCCTTTCCCATCTCTAGATGCTTGGCAGTTTTTATGAGGGGAATCCCCTTATCGTACCTCTTCTCGCCGTTATACAGCACGCCCAGGTTATGATATGCGTTGGGATAGGTCGGATCTGCCTGTATGGCCCTTTCGTACAGCTCGATTGCCTTGAATATGTCGCCTTTCTCCTTATTGATGCTGCCTAGGTTGGTATAAGCCGGGGCATACTCCTTATCTATCGCCAGTGCCGCCTTGAACTCAGCTTCCGCTTCGATCATCCTCCCGAGTGAAACGTAGCAGACGCCGATCTTGTTCCTCACGACCGCATCCTTCAGGCCCTCTTCACCAGTTTCCCTGAGGTGCAACAGCGCCTCTTCGGGCTTACCGGACAAAAGGAGCATTTCTGCCCTATCAATTACATCTTCTATCGGCAATGGACCATATCCTCCATTTTTGCATGTATTACTTTCCGTTCTTCTTTCTCGCCGCGTCGATCGCTCTGGCTTCTTCGGGGCTGATTAGGTACTTGGAGCTGCCTGCCTCTATGGGCTTTGCGTATACCCGCGTCTCTGAATGACCGAAGATGCCTGTCAGGACCAGACCGTTTGCCGAATCATCAAGCAACGCCAGTGAGAAGCTCTGCTCTCCTCCCACTCCTTCAAATGCGTTATATCTTACTATTCCGAAATTCTGAAAATGCGTTGAAACTTCCTTTTCCATATCCTTGAGCCCGGTTTCCAAGGCGATTGTCCTGCTCTCCATCTTTCTTGATGCTTCAAGGTAAGCAAGCAGGGCATCTTCGACGTTTTTGGCTCCCACTCCATCAATCAGCGAAGTATATCTGTCTTTCAGCTTTCTCACGCTTATCAGCAGGCTGAGAAGGATCCCGGCAAGGACAACTACTGCAATACCGGTTGCGATGACTATAGTGAGTGCGCTGGAATCTGAAAACATGCTCAAACTTACCGCCTTTCAATCACTGCCCTGAACCTGATGCCTTCTCAATGATCCTGTCAAGGTCGTCCTGACTATAGTAGAAGACCTCAATCTTTCCTGATGATGCGTTTCCGGCGATTTTCACCTTTGTCCCAAATCCGCGGCGGAGCATATCCTCTGCGGCCACTATGTCAGGATCTCTCAGAGAATCCCTCTTAGCTCTTCTCCTGATGCTGCTTAACCTGCTTATCGCTTCTTCCAGCTGCCTTACGGAGAGCTTCCGCCTGACAGCTTCCTTTGCAAGTTTCGACTGGGCTTCCGGCGACTTCAGCCCCAAAAGCGCGCGTGCATGCCCTTCGCTGATTGTTTCACGTGAAACAAGTGAGAGCACATCCGCAGGCAGCTTGTTCAGTCTGAGCGTGTTGGCGACCGCCGACCTGCTTTTGCCCACCAGTTCTGACACGTCCTCCTGTGTGAGCGCAAACTCGTCGATAAGCCTCTTGTATGCAGAGGCTTCCTCCACCGGGTTCAGATCCTGCCTTTGGACGTTCTCTATCACAGCCAGCTGCATCATCTGGGAATCGTTAGCTTCCCTCACAATGGCGGGAATCTCGGAAATCCCGGCCATCCTAGATGCCCTTGCCCGCCTCTCGCCGGCGATGATGTGATACCTTGCACCGTTTCGCCTCACGATTATGGGCTGCAGAACCCCATGCTCCTTGATTGAGGCAGCCAACTCCGCCATGCTCTCCTCATTGAAGTCGACCCGGGGCTGATACGGATTTGAGTCGATGAGGGAGAGGTCGATGCTGTCTACTCCGCCCCCGTCAACCTGGTTGTCGCTCAAGAGGGCCTCAAGCCCCTTTCCCAACCCGCGCTTAAGTGCCGCGGCGGTCATCTTACATCACCTCTCTTGATTATCTCCCTTGTTAGGGCCATATAGGCTTCCGCCCCCTTCGAGCGCCCGTCGTATAGGCATACCGGAACTCCAAAGCTCGGTGCTTCGCTCAACCTTACGTTTCTTGGGATGACCGTTTCGAAGACCTTGTCCCCGAAGTATGTCCTCACCTCTGCCTCGACCTGCTGTGTCAGGTTAAGCCTTGGGTCGTACATCGTAAGTATCACCCCTAGCACCGATAGGGAGGGGTTGATATGCTTCTTCACCAGGTTTATCGAGTTAATCAGCTGACTTAGCCCCTCCAGCGCATAATACTCGCATTGCATGGGAACAATGATGCCGTCAGATGCGGCGAACGAGTTGACGGTCAGCAGTCCGAGCGAAGGGGGGCAGTCAATGAAAATGTAATCATATAGGTCCGCTGCCTTCTTGAGCCCGTCTTTCAGCCTCTGCTCCCTGGCCATCTCGTTAACCAGCTCGAGCTCCGCTCCCACCAGAGACATGTTGGAGGGGAGGATGTCCAAGCCTGCGACCTTGGTCTTGGAAATGACCTCCATAAGATCCGCAGATCCCATCAGCACATCGTATACGCTGCCCTTGAGCCCTTGCTTGGCTACCCCCAGACCGCTTGTGGCGTTGCCCTGTGGGTCCATGTCCACAAGCAGAACCGATTTATTGTAGTTGGCAGCATAAGCCGCGACGTTCACCGCGGTCGTAGTCTTTCCCGTGCCGCCCTTCTGGTTGGCAAAAGCCAGTACGGTCGCCAATGAGCCACTCTCCAATCAATAAGTGCAATCGTTTCCGATAAATTACATTCTACCCCATATCCTGATTCCTTGTAATCGGATGCCTCTGAGGTTCACCCGTTTTCCTGGGAAACCGGTTAGGAGTGGGTGAGAGCTTGTCAGCCACTATGAGCACCCTTTCCCCCTGCTCGAAAGGAAGGGTGATCCTCCTGCTCTCCCTTAGCTTTGCCCCCAGGGTGAAGAAAGCAGCCTTGCCGTCGTCCATCTCTCCTTCGGCTCCGGGTCCCTTCATTGCCACGAATATACCGCCCTTCCTAAGAAACGGTATGCAGTACTCTGCGGAAGTGGAGACAGAGGACACGCCCCTTGAAACTGCAAACCCGAACTTCTCCCTATGCTCAGGTTCCTTCGCCAGCTCCTCGGCTCTTCCCGTGAGTGAAGTCACACACTTCAGCCCCAGCATCTCCGCCGCCGCCCTGACGAAGGCCACCTTCTTTCCTACCGAATCGACAAGAACCGCCTTGGCCTCCGGAAGCATGATGGAGAGCACCAGCCCAGGAAAACCAGCCCCGGTGCCTATGTCTATGAAGCTGCCGCAATCGGAGACGCCATCGACTTTCAGAAGGGTGAGGGAGTCCACCATATGCTTTATGGCTATGCCCAGGTCGTCTTTGATTCCCGTAAGATTGAACTTCTCGTTCTCCTCAATCAAATAGGCCCTGAGCTCATCCATCTTGTCGATTTGGCCTTCTGTCAGATCAATCCCTGCAAGTGCCGCTCCCTCTTCCAGAATGCTTATAAAATGCTCACCCAATTGACCCATCCTCCCTGAGGTGGATTATCATTGCCGCTATGTCCGCGGGGGAGATGCCAGATATGCGGGAGGCCTCTCCAACACTTCCCGGCCTTCTCTCGGTCAGCTTCTCCCTTGCCTCAGCCGAAAGCCTGTGCATTACAGAGTAATCAACCGCTTCTGGTATGGCCTTGTCCTCCATCCGTCTGAATGCTGCCGCAATCCGCCTCTCCTTTTCAATATAGCCTGCATAAGCCCCGTCAAGTTCCAAATTCTCCTCGACGCACCTTAGAAGCCACTCTTCCTCCTGCGTCCGGTTTCCTTCGTCCTTAACCGGTAATCGTCCGCCTGCCCGGAGTTTAAACCCGAGCTTCAGCTCAAAGGCTCTTTTCCGCTCGGAGCTTGCAAGGCCCGCCTTAATCGCCTTCGGAGTGAGCCTGAAGTCCGCATTGTCCTGCCTCAGGGATAGCCTGTACTCAGCCCTTGCGGTCATCATCCTATACGGCTCGTCCGTTCCCTTCATCACCAGGTCGTCTATTAGTACGCCTATATATGCGTCATCCCTGCCGAGCTTCAGAGGTTCATCACCCTTTATCTGAAGCGCGGCGTTCGCGCCCGCGATGAGGCCTTGGGCGGCCGCCTCCTCGTATCCGGAGGATCCATTGGATTGCCCTGCGGAGTATAGGCCCTTTATGTGCCTGAATTCCAGCTTGTGGTCAAGCTGAGAAGGGTCTACGCAATCATACTCGATGGCATATCCGTACTTGGTTATCTTCGCCCCCTCAAGCCCGGGTATCGTCCTCAGCATCGCCTCCTGGACATCCCTCGGGAGGCTGGTGGCAAGGCCTGCTACATACATCTCTCTGCCGCCTTTTACTATCGGTTCGATGAAGAGCTGGTGCCTGGGTTTTCCTGCAAAACGCACCACCTTTGCCTCGATTGAAGGGCAGTATCTGGGCCCGACTCCCTTTATGAGTCCAGAGAAGATGGGGGCCCTGTCTATGCTTGAGCCTATGATGCCGTGCGTCTCGGCATTTGTGTAGGTTATCCAACAATCCTCTTGTTCACGATGTGTCGGCTGTTTTATGTTCGAGAAGCCGTAAAGAAGATCTTCTCCCCTTTGTATCTGCATCATTGTATAATCGAGGCTTGATGCGAGGACTCTGGGAGAAGTCCCCGTCTTGAACCTCATGGTCCTTATCCCCATCTCGTCCAGGCTGGGAGATAGGGAAGAGGCAGGCATCCCCTCAGGGCCTCCCTGTGAGGCATCCTCGCCTATGAAGGTCTTGCCCTCAAGGTATGTTCCCGTAGCTATGATGCATGCAGAACAGGCGATCTTTGTTCCGCCGGCAACCACTCCGATGACTTTACCCTGCTCAATGAGTATGGATTCGACCGGCTTCTCAACAACATCCAACCCCGCCTGTGAAAGAAGGGCCGACCTCATCCTCTCCGAGTAGCTGGCCCTGTCTATCTGGGCCCTTATCGCCCTTACGGCAGGACCCTTGGCCGAGTTCAGCATCCTGATGTGTATGAAGGTGTCGTCGGCAGCTGATCCCATTTCGCCGCCTAAGGCATCGATCTCCCTTACGAGCTGGGATTTGCCGGGCCCTCCTATGGAAGGGTTGCACGACATCCTTGCTATGGCGTCCATGTCAAGTGTGGTCGCCAGAACCCTTACTCCCAGCCTAGAACCCGCAAGCGCTGCTTCGCAGCCCCCATGTCCCAATCCGATAACGACAATGTCATAGTCCGAAGCCAAGATGCCTACCTCACTTGCCTATGCAGAACTTGTCGAATACCATGCTTATTATGTCCTCTGCAGCCGTGTCGCCCGACAGCTCGCCGAGTGCGAACAGGGCATCCCTGATATCAAGGCAGACAGCCTCAAGGTGAACCCCATGCTGCAGGGCATCCCTTGCTCCGGCAAGCCTTGCCTGACAACCTTCAAGACAATGAAGCCACCTTGAACAGACGCTCCCTCCCGCTTCCGCATCCAGTGCCAGCTCTGCTTGACCGGCGATGGCCGACTTCAGCCTGTCGATGCCGAAGCCTGTCTTCGCCGATACTGCAACGCATACGGTCCCGGCAGGATTTGACCTTTCGGCAGCTACCGCACCCTCAGCCAAATCGGCCTTGTTTAGGGCCACTATCACGGGTTTGCACCCAAGCCTCGATATCTCCCTTATATCCTGCTCGTTAAGCCCATCGGGCAGGGCGGCCACGTAGACTATAACCGAGGAGGATCCGGCAGCCTTCCTTGCCCTTCTTATGCCCTCCTCTACAAGGGCATCGCCAGATGGTCCGATTCCCGCTGTGTCTGCGAAGCTTATCGGTATGCCGCCCACATTGGCAGTCTCCTCCACAGTGTCCCTGGTGGTGCCGGGAATATCCGACACTATGGCCCTGTCATGTCCGAGTAGCCTGTTCAATATGCTGGACTTGCCCATGTTGGGCCTTCCGATTATCGCGACTTTTATTCCCTCGATGAGAAGCCTGCCTTTGTTGGCCTCGCCTATTAGGTTCCGGACTATCCCCATCGCCCTTTCTATGTCGGCGACTCCGGCCTCTGCCCCCTCGAAGGCCATCTCATCCGGCCAATCGAGCACAGCCTCTATCCTTGCCAGAAGGTCCCGCACCGCAGACATCGCCTCAATAGCTCCGGAGGATATGCTGCCGTCAAGAAGGCCTGACGCCATGGCTCGCCCACTCTCAGTCGAAGCTTCAATCAGGGCAAGAACGGATTCCGCCTTCATAAGCGACATCTTGCCGTTCATGAAGGCGCGCCTGGAAAACTCCCCGGGCCTTGCGCTTCGGGCACCCGAGCCTATGATTGCGCGAAGGACCGCCTTGGAAACCGCAGGGCCTCCATGGCACTGTATCTCTGCCACATCCTCGCCTGTGAAACTGTCCGGACCCTTCATGAAAAGGCCGATCGCCTCATCTATGAAGCTTCCATCGCATCCGAAGACCTTTCCGTAGGACATATCCCTGGAGGAGGCGGGGAAACTCTTGCGCGCGGGGGTAAAGCGCTCTTCAAGGATGCGCCTTGAGTCTGGCCCCGATATCCTTATCACGGCGACAGCGCCCGCGCCGGGCGGCGTCGATATCGCCGCTATAGTGTCAGCCCTTTCCATTTCCGGCCTCCTGCGGTTTAAAAAGGCGTGCCGTCCGGCACGCCTTGCTTGCCATATTGGATTCTACATTATCCCCTTGCCTTCGTCATTCGGGGGAGACTACTACTTTCCTGTTCGGTTCCGCACCTTCGCTGTAGCTCGTCACTCCCTCGAGGCCCAATATCACCATATGGATTATCCTGCGTTCCGACGCAGGCATCGGCTGAAGGACCATCTCCTTCTGTTCACGCACAGCCTTGTCGGCAACCTTTATCGCCAAGGCCTTGAGCTGGTCTTCGCGCCTCTTGCGGTAGCTTTCTATGTCCACCACGTAGCGGTTCCTCTTGAGCCCGTTCTGCCTTTCGTATCGCATGGCGATTATATTGACGAGGTACTGCAATGCCTCCAGGGTCTCGCCGTGCCTTCCGATAAGCGCAGCAAGCTCAGGCCCCTTGACGTCCAGCTTGATGCCGTCATCCGATGAAGACTCGCTGACTTGAGCCTCCAGGCCCATCTTCGAAAGAAGAGTCTCCACGAAATCCTTCGGGTTTACCGCCTCGGCTCCTCCTTCGGAATCTGAAGTATCCTGATCGGCCGATGCATCGAACTCCTCCTCGGGCCTCGCCTTGGGGGTTACGCTTACTACAACCTTGTTCTCGCCGAGGAGCTTTATGGTGCGGTGGGGAGTGTCCTGGACTATCTCCACATCCACCTCTTCTCTCGTGCAATTCAGCTGTTTAAGCGCCCTTTCGACTGCTTCTTCGACAGTTTTGCCGGAATATTTCATGGTTGCCTCCCTTAAGACACGTTGGAAGTGCTATCTGGGCTTCACCATGAACCTCATGATGAACCACTGCACTATCATGTTGATTATGTTGAACGCCACCCAGTATATGACCAGGCTCAGGGGCGATATTATTGCGAAATAGCCGAACATGAGCGGCATCATCCACTTGAACATCGCCATCGAGTTATTGCTCGACGAGCTGGAGGGCTGGCTGGTCTGCGCGAATGTGAGATACGTCGTAACGGCCGTAAGAACCGGCATGATGAGCTCCCTGAGGAGCACAAGCCACGCGCCGATGTCCGCGACATTGACCGGAAGGGCAACCGCAGGATGCAGCATGATGTCCTTTATCCACAGGAACTGCATGCTGATTCCTTCGCCCACAAGCGTCTGCATGAAGTTGACGTCGCGCATCCCGTTATAGAATACGAGCATTATTGGCAGCGTTAGTAGCGACGGCAGGCATCCTCCAAGGATATTGAAGTTGTTCTGCTTGTAGACCTCCATGACGCGCCTGTTGATCTCCTCCGGCTGTCCCTTGTACTTCTTCTGGATCTCGTCAACAAGGGGTTGTATGACCTTCTGCTTCTCCATCGTGCGCATCTGGCTTATTGAGATGGGGAAGAGGGCGAGCTTGAGAAGCACCGTGAAAATTATGATCGCCCATGCGTAGTTTCCCGTAAGCTCGGCGAAATACCTCAATATCGTCTGAACTATGCCTGTCATGTAAAGGTTGTCGTCCTTTCTTGGCCAGTCATGGGACCGGGTCGTAGCCGCTCTTGCCCCATGGATGACATCTTAGGATCCTCTTTGCCGCCATTATCCCGCCTTTTAGGGCGCCGTAACGGCTTACAGCCTCGTATGCGTACTCGGAGCAGGTCGGCCTGAACCGGCATGTCGGGTAACGCTTCATCGGGGAAAGAAACTTCCTGTAGATTTTGATCATCGCAAGCATTGCCGACTTCATTACCCCGTCCATCCCTTCACGCAAGCAGCCTTGCGAGCTCCTCTGCGACTTCGGTCGACTTCGTCTCTTCCGACGCCATCCTGGACCTGGGTATAAGCACGATGTCGCAGCTTTCGGGAAGCACTGATGCCCCCGCTGCCGCCCTGAACATCCTCTTTATCCTGTTCCTTCTTACAGAGTTTCCGTTCTTCTTGCTTACTATGCATCCTACCCTGGTAATACCTTCAAGGCCGGGCGCTATGCGGATCAACATCAAGGATCCCTTAAGCAACCGGCCTTCATTCCGTATTCTATCGAAGTCCGCGCTTCGCCTCAGCCTCTCGTATCCTGACATCCATCTCATCGCCACACCTTATAATAAATGAAGCCGTCGCTTCGACGGCCCGTGGCGGATACTAGCCCGGTTTAGAGGGAAATGCGTGCGCGGCCCTTTGCGCGCCTCCTCTTAAGGACATTGCGTCCTCCGGGGGTGCTCATCCTTACGAGAAAGCCGTGGGTGCGTGCCTTCTTCCTTGTATTGGGCTGGTATGTCCTCTTCATGGCCATTCCTCCGTCGTTTGAACTGATGCGCCTTTGTTCAATAGCAAATTAGATTTTACTTACTATAGGAGCACATTGTCAATGCAGACTATGGCTGTGGCCGGAATGCACAGTACAAACGCATGTTCTTTGTACTTTCCGATATTGCTCGCACGCACTTCGCACCCCAGCAAAATAGCCCTTATTCACATCATGTTAATAATGCTGTTGATAACTCGGAGAGGCGACTGATAAAATCAAGTCGGGGAGCGTTTCAAAGCCCCTTATTTTTAACTCCTGTTTTAGCTGGCCTTTTCAGGTGGTCGGCGTGGAGCATGCGATTATGGAGGCCATGATTCAGCGGTTTTTCGGACGCAACTGGTTATATCGGGACAGGTTCAGGCGAAAAGTCCGAAAGGTACGGATGATAGCTTTTCAACAGATTGTTGACAATACTGTTGATAAGGGCCGATCGAGCGGTTGATTTCGCAGCAGTAAGCCATTAGCCCTTTCTAGTGGGATTCGAATTGAGTTGATTAGTGCTTCGGGATTCTGCAATAGCGAATTTGCTGTGATTCGTCTTTCAACAGCCATTTGGTGCTCAGCGGAAGGTATGAAACCTTTTCTGATAGACCGGCATTTGCATAAGTATTTGGAAACGGTATGCATTCTGTAAAAGACGGAAGCGAAAGGGTATGTGGCCTGCCATGGCGAGAAAAGGGCTCCTATCAAGGATATTGTCGGGTTCTCAGGGTCATGCGGAGGAACAGCCCGCACATAGGCCCGCACCTCCACTGAAAGAGGAGATCCCGCAGCATAACGCAGAAATAAGCTATTCTGCAAGAATTGCCGTATACGACTCATTCACGGCAAGCCCTTTCATCGTGGACATAGGTTCGGATGATTTCCTGAGAATCGTAGACGAGATATCCGCAAAGGCCTATAACCTCGGCAGGGAAAGAGGCGGAAGAATCCCCTACATAGTGATAAGGGAAGTGGTGGAAAACCTCGTCCATGCCGGATTCAAGGATGTTGTCATAAGCGTGGAGCCAGATGGCAATGTGATAAGGATCTCCGACCATGGTCCCGGCATAGCGGACAAGCAGAGGGCCTTCACGCCAGGTTTCACGACTGCGACTAGCGACCTTAAGAAATTCATCAAAGGGGTAGGTTCAGGTCTTCCGATAGTCAAGGAGTCTTTGGAGTTGATGGGAGGTTGTGTTATTCTTGAAGATAACCTCTCCTCGGGGCTGGTGATAACCCTCAAGGGGAAGCTGGATGGCAAAGCTCTAATAACACCAGCATCACCACAAGATGAGCCTTCAAATGGAGCTCTGTCTGAAAAAGATGAAAAGGTCGATGAAATCATCAACGGGATGAGCGACAAGGACATCGACGAGAACCTCTCGGCAAGGCAGAAGAAGGTCCTCATGCTCATAGCTGAAAACGAGACGGCAGGCCCCTCGGTAGTCGCAAAGGAGATGCACATAAGCGCAGCCACAGCTTACAGGGACCTGGAAGCCCTGGAGGCCCTGGGCCTGATCTCCTCCTCCGACGGAAAGAGGACAATAACAGCAAGAGGAACTTCATACGCAACACATATAACGAGGAACCGTCCTTCTTCATAGAAATTGGGGGTCTGCCGCCATGTCCACTCAGGAAAGGGATCTTACGGAGCTTTGGGAGCTGGCGCTGAAAATCATCCAGCCTGACGTCAAGAAGCTCTCGTTCGACAACATCCTTAAAAACAGCACGCTGGAATCCCTTGAGGGGAACAGGGCCATGGTCAGGGTCCAGAACGATTTCTCCAAGGACTGGCTGGCGACAAGGTACATGGAGAAGCTGGAGGATGCGTTAAGAAACCTGGTGGGAAGCTACTGCAGGATAGAGTTCACAGTGGGAGATGTGCCCCCTGCAGAGGATCATGCCGAACACAAGGAGCATCAGAAGGACCGCAAAGCACGCACCCGCGAGGAAGACGGTCCGCACGCCACATCCGGAAGAGCGCCTCATGACGGAAAGAGATCTTTCGAGGGAAGACCTTTGAGGGAAGACCTCGTCTTCGACAGGTATCATGTAGGATCCTACAACGAGCTCGCATACAAGTACATCGACGATATGCTTGAAGGGACGGACAAGCACCCGGTCCTTATTTTCAGCTCCGTCGGGATGGGGAAGACCCATCTCCTGCAGGCCGCCGCCCACCGGATGAAGCAGCTTCGCCCGAATGCGAAAATCGCATACATCTCAAGCGAGGATTTCATCAACATGCTCATGTCTAATCTATCGGAAAAGACCATGTCCTCTTTCAGGGACACCTTCCGCCAGCTTGACATTCTTCTAATAGACGACATTCAGTTCCTTGAGAATAAAAAGGCAACCCAAGACGAGCTCTTCTTCACATACAATACGATACTTGAGGAAGGGAAGCTCCTGATACTCTCCTCGGACAGGCATCCGGGGTTCCTTGAAATCCAGGAGAGGCTCAGATCCAGGATGAAGAACACCAGGGTCGCCGAAATCAGGGCGACCACCTATGAGGACAGGTACGCCATACAGCAGAAGTGGGCAGACTACAGGAAGCTTAGGCTTCCGTCATACGTCTTCGACAAGGTCGCATCGAGGATAACCGAAAGCATCCGGGACCTAGAGGGGGCTTTCGTGAACGTTACCTCGAGGGCGAACATGTACGGCTGGCAGAACATTGACCCGGAGACTGTGGACTCATATCTGGATGACTTCGCCCCCGGGACAAGGAAGAAGACGATGACCGTCTCCAGGATACAAAATGTGGTGGCCCGCTACTTCAAGGTCAACGCCGAGGAGCTTAACGGCTCTTCAAGGGTGAAGCCTGTATCAGAGGCAAGGCAGTTTGCAATGTTCATCTGCCGCGAGTCGCTGAAGATGCCCCTGGAGTCAATAGGCAGGGAATTCGGCGGAAGGGATCACGCCACCGTGCTTCATGCCTGCAAGAAAGTAAGGGAGTCCATCGACAAAGGCATGACCGCCAAAACCTCCTATAAGGAGATCATGGACGACCTCAAGGTATAGAAACGCGGATTTCATCAACAGCTCTCATGTTGAAAAGCTGTTGAAATCTCCGAAGGGCTTCGCAACTGTTGGCTGCTGTGGACAAGAATCAGTTTCACCCGCAATGGCTAACACGGATATGCACATACGGATTAGGCCCATATGCTTAGCTCGGGATGGTTACCAACAGAATCAACAGTGCATACTACTAGCACTTCTTATATTATTATCTTATATAGAAGAATCTATCGTCGGGGAGGTTGTTCACAGTGAAGGTATCCTGCAGCAAGACTGCCCTCGTAACCGGGGTAAGGACGGTATACAAGGCCATCTCGCAGAAGGCCACGAATCTGATTCTGTCCGGCATCCTGGTCGAGACGACGGCCGACGGCCTGCGCCTCGTGGCATATGACCTCGATTTGGGCATAGAGACTTTCATTCCCGTCCAGGTCGAAAGGGAAGGGTCCTTCGTATTCCCCGCCAAGCAGTTCGCGGAGATCACCGGAAAGCTCCCCCATTCCGAAGTCGTGCTTGACTATCAGGAGAGCACAGGAACGGTTGAGGTTGTATCCGACAGGACCCATTTCTCGATAAAGACGATGCCTGCGAAGAACTTCCCCGAACTTCCCGAGCTTGTGGCAGGAAAGACCTGGTCTATGCCCGAGGCGGACTTGAGGAAGATGATTAGGAAGACCGCAATCGCCACTTCGAGCGACACCAACAGGACTTACCTTATGGGAGTCTCCGTCGAGGCGGACGAGAAGAGCATAACCATGGTGGCAACCGACTCATTCAGGCTTGCATACAAGAGCATCGAGGCGAGCACCGGACTTAACGGAAAGATCGTATCCATAGTCCCTGCAAGGATGCTCAGGGAAGTGGAGAGGAACCTCTCTGCGGACGGTACCAAGGAAGTGGAGATATGCATAACAGACAGGCATTCCTTCGTCAAGTTCGCAAACACCAGATACATCACAAGGCTTCTTGAGGGGCAGTTCCCCGACTATAGGAAGATCTTCCCTGAGAACCTGGCGACCAGGATAACGACCGATACGAACAGCTTCCTTGCGGCCATCGACAGGGTTTCGGTGATGTGCAAGGACGAGCTTTCGGCTATCAAGCTATCCTATAGCGGAGGAGAGCTCGACAGCCCCGGGTTCCTGACGATCAAGGCGGTCACACCAGAGCTTGGAGAGGCCGTCGAGGACATTCCAGTGTCGCTGCAGGGCAACGCCGAGATGGCAGTCTCCATAAGGGCTAAGTACATGAGGGAAGTGTTGCAGGTCCTGGAATCTGACGACGTGGAGATCGGCTACAACAGCACAAGGTCCGCCATGTGCGTGAAGGAGACCAGCAGCGAGAATTACCTTTACCTCGTGATGCCCATAAACGGGTAGAAGATACCGGAAGGGGGAAGGCGCATGGGCGCCAGGACGGTAGCCATAACCACCCCTTACATAGCACTCGACCAGCTCCTCAAGTGGGCTGGTCTTGTTATGACTGGGGGAGAAGCAAGGGGAATCATCCTCGAAGGTAAGGTCTTTGTGAACGGCGAACCCGAGACCAGGAGAGGAAGGAAGCTTAGAGTAGGAGACAAAGTGAGCTTCGGCGGCGCGGAGATAATAATCGAGGGAGGGACCGGGGCCTGATTTGAAGATCGGAAGGCTTCAGCTTAAGGAGTTCAGAAACTACGACGAATGCGACATCGAGCTTTCGCCGGACGTAACCCTGCTTTCGGGAAGCAATGCGCAGGGCAAGACGAACCTTCTGGAAGGGCTTTATGCCCTTTCCGCAGGGACGAGCTTCAGGACTTCCAAGGATTCCGAGATGGTGAGGTGGGGAGGGGAGGCTGCCTGGATCAAAGGGCATATCTCTGGGCCACACTCGGACTTCACCATGACATTATCCGTATCAGCCTCGGGCAGGAAGATAGCCAGGCTTAACGACGTCGAGAGGATGAGGTCGTCATCGCTCTCAGACAGATTGAACGTGGTAGCGTTCATACCCGACGACCTGAACCTGGTCAAGGGATCTCCTTCCGACAGAAGGAAGTTCCTCGACCTGCAGATATCCCAGACCAGCCCTAGATACAGGGAGGATCTTATCACCTATTCCAAGGTGGTGGCACAGAAGAACGCGCTTTTGAAGGCCTACCACGAGATGGAAGGGGCGGCAAGGCTACTTGATGTATTCAACGACGAGATGGTTTCAGTGGGAACCAGAATTATTGAAGCAAGGGCGGATGCGATACTGAGGATGACTCCCTTTGCTGCAGAGACATATTCCTTCATTGCCGGTTCTAACGAGGAGCTCAGCGTCGTCTACATGCCTTCCGTGGATGCAGCCGACTTGGCGGACGCAACGTGCGTTGCGTCCAGATTCAGGGACAAGCTCCGGGCTTTGTGGGCGGCGGAGATAGCAAGAGGAGCGTGCCTCGCCGGTCCGCAGAGGGACGATCTTGCCCTTGAGGTGTCAGGAAGGCCCGCGTCCATGTACGGTTCCCAAGGTCAGCAGAGGACGGTGGTCGTATCCCTAAAGCTTGCGGAGGCCGAGATCATCGCGACCTCAAGAGGCGAAGCTCCCGTTGTCCTTTTGGACGATGTGCTTTCTGAGCTGGATGAAGGGCGCAAAGCTCGGCTCATATCGCGCTTCATAGGAAGATGCCAGACCGTGGTTACCGCAACTGATTCCGACGTCGCCTTCTCGATGCCGGGCTGCCTTGCCTACAGGGTTTCGGCCGGAAGGGCGGTGCCGGCGTGAGGAGGGGGGTAACAAGCCTCGGTGCGGTGCTGAGCCGCGAGAAGGACAGAAGGACAGGCTTCTCCAAATCCATCGCGCTTGCTGAGGTGGCGGTGTCCTGGGACAAGCATATGAAGGGGCATTTCGCCGTCAACAGCGCAGTGCATTCGATGAAAGACGGGATCTTGTACATAGCTGTCGAGGAGCCGGCGTGGGCGCAGCAGATGAGCATGATGAAGCGCCACATATTGGAGAGCTTCAGAGGGCAGTGCGACCTTGATGGAGTGAAGGATATCAGATTCGGCGCGTTCGGAAGCACCGAGATGGGATCCCCGATAGAGGGGTCCTCCTGGACCAATGCGGAATCGCAGGATGACGGCGGAAGGGAGCTGTCTCCTGCCTCGGGAGCCATCCTCGCAAGGCTGGGATTAAAGCTCCCCGCCGGCGCAAGGCGGATGCTGAAATCCAATCTCCAAAACGGGGAGCTAGCCAGGGAAGGATCCCTGAGAAGGTGCGCAGTATGCTCCCTGCCGACTGCGGGGAAGGTAAGCTACTGCCCCGTTTGCGCGATCAAGCCCAATCCGGCGAAGCTAAGAGATGCCGTAGCTTACCTGATGGAGTGTCCCGTGGCGGATGATGCCTCGATAGTTGAGGTATGCGGGCTCGGCGAGGTGGATGACACGTATGGCATCCTTAAGGAGGCGAGGCGCATCGCGGGAACTAGGCTTGCCGATGAGGCCTTGAGGAAGTATCACAGTGCGAGCGGCAGCTCCGCCGGAAGGCGCGCAGCAATGCCGCTTCTTGTGGCGAGCGCATGCGCATATTCAGGCATGCGGCCCGAGGAGGCAGAGAAGGCAGGGCTCAGTAGCCTTCTCCCTTCGATGCTTCTCCTGGATATGGGGATATCGCCCTTTACTGATGTTGAAAACGCAAGCAAGGAGGGGTAATATGATAGTTACTACAACGCCTCAGGTAGAAGGCAGGAGGATCACCGGCTATAGGGGACTGGTGTTCGGCGAGGTGGTCTCCGGAGTGAACTTCATCAAGGATTTCGCGGCGGGCCTTACCAATATCCTGGGAGGTCGGTCAGGCTCCTATGAGGGAGAGCTCATAGAGGCGAGGGAACAGGCCCTCGCTGAGATGTCCGAAAGGGCCCGTATGATGGGAGCGGACGCTGTCGTGGGGGTTGATGTGGACTATGAGGTGCTCGGGCAGTCCGGGAACATGCTGATGGTGACCGCCTCGGGCACGGCAGTGACCCTAGAATAAATTAGCCTCCAGAGCCTCAGGAACGGCATCACACGCCTTCAAAAACGAAGGCGTGATTTTTTTGTCAAAACGGGGTTATTTTGGCTTAGAAGTGCCACATTTTCGCCTGTCTGTGATATAATAATCGAGACAAACCAGTAAAATGACCCCCAGGAGGAAATAATCTTGGAGAAAGAGCTCAATAGCACGCAGGTTGCCAGGGAGTATACCTCAGGCGACATAGATGTACTCGTCGGTCTTGAAGGAGTACGTGCAAGGCCGGCAATGTATATAGGCAGCACGGATACCAGGGGGCTTCACCATCTCGTGTACGAGATAGTGGACAACAGCGTCGACGAGGCGCTGGCCGGCATCTGTGACCTGATAAGGGTGAATATCGGCAAGGATGGGTCCATCACCGTCCAGGACAACGGAAGGGGCATCCCGGTAGACATCCACCCCAAGACGGGAAAATCCGCGCTTGAGACTGTGCTCACCATGCTGCATGCAGGAGGCAAGTTCCGTCACAGCAGCTATGCCATATCCACCGGACTGCACGGGGTGGGCGCATCCGTTGTTAACGCCCTTTCAGACTACATGGAAGTGTGGGTCAAGAAGGACGGCAACGAGTACTACCAGAAGTTCGCGAAGGGCTTCGCAGTAGCCCCCATCAAAGTGATAGGATCGGCGAAGACCACAGGCACGACCACCAAGTTCAAGCCGGATGCGACCATCTTCAAGGAGACGCAGGACTTCTCCTTCGAGACGCTGAGCTACAGGTTCGAGGAGATCGCATACCTCACCGCAGGGCTAAGAATCGAGCTCACAGACGAGCGCGAGGGCCGCAGCGAATCTTATCACTTCGAGGGCGGCATCAGGCAGATGGTAGAGCAGATGAACATAGCCCGCGAGAAGATACATTCGGACATCGTCTACTTCAGGAAGGAGCTTCCCGATAAGCTCCAGGTCGAAGTGGCGCTTCAGTACACGGACAACTATAGCGAGAGCGTGTATTCGTTCGCCAACAACGTGAACACCGGTGATGGCGGCACGCACCTTTCTGGTTTCAAATCAGGTTTGACGAAGACCATTAACGACTATGCCAGGAGCCGGAAGGACCAGTTCAAGGAGTTCGACGAGAACTTCATGGGAGACGACGTCAGGGAGGGGCTCACTGCAGTCATCTCAGTGAAGCTCCCCGACCCGCAGTTCGAGGGGCAGACGAAGGCCAAGCTCGGAAACAGCGAGGTCAAGGGCCTGGTCGAAGGGGTAATCTCTGAGCTTCTTGGAGATTACCTGGAGGAGAACCCCAAGAGCGCGAAGCTTATCATCCAGAAGTGCCTGCAGACCGCAAACGCAAGGAAGGCGGCCCAGAAGGCCAAGGACCTGGTTAGAAGAAAGAGCGAGCTTGAGATATCCGAGCTTCCCGGAAAGCTTGCCGACTGCTCAGACAAGGACCCCGCGAAGTGCGAGCTGTTCTTGGTCGAGGGCGATTCTGCCGGCGGCAGCGCGAAGTCGGGCAGGGACCGCCGCTTCCAGGCGATAATGCCGCTGAGGGGCAAGGTCATAAACGTATATAAGGCAGACATCAAGCGCGTGCTCGAAAACAACGAGATAAGGTCGATCATCACAGCCCTTGCTGCAGGATTCGACGAGCGCGGCCCCAACGCCGTGGACGACGAGGAGAACGGCTCGAGGGGGAAGACCTTCAACATAGACGAGCTCAGATACCATAAGGTGGTCATCATGGCCGACGCCGACATCGACGGCGCGCACATCAGGACCCTGCTTCTTACATTCTTCTACAGATACATGCCGGCGCTGATACACGGAGGGCACATCTACATCGCTCAACCGCCGCTATATAAGGTTAAGGCGGGAAAGACTGAGAAGTATGCCTACTCAGACGAGGAGCTTCAGAAGGTGCTCGACGAGCTCGGTCGCGACAATTACAACATACAGAGGTACAAAGGCCTGGGCGAGATGAACGCGGAACAGCTTTGGGAGACGACGATGAATCCTGAGACCAGGATAATGCTCAGGGTGACCATGGATGACGCCAGGAAGGCCGATGAGCTTTTCTCGATACTCATGGGAGATGCGGTGGAGCCCAGGAAGAAGTTCATCGAGACGCACGCGATATACGCGAAGAACATAGACATATAGTCAAAGTATGGCCAAGGGGTGTGCAAATGGCTGAAGATATGGAACTGATCCAGAGATCCAATGTCCTAGACAGGGACATCGAGCATGAGCTCAGATGGTCCTACCTGCAGTATTCTATGAGCGTCATCGTAGGCAGGGCGCTTCCTGACGTGCGCGACGGGTTGAAGCCCATCCACAGAAGGATCCTCTACGCGATGAACACGCTGGGCCTTACAGGCGAGAAGCCTTACAGGAAGTCCGCCACAGTGGTCGGAGAAGTCATAGGCAAATACCATCCGCACGGAGAGGTGGCGGTTTACGACGCCATGGTCAGGATGGCGCAGGACTTCACCTTCAGGAGCATGCTGGTGGACGGCCACGGCAACTTCGGCTCAGTCGACGGCGACCCGCCTGCAGCCCAGAGGTACACTGAGGTGAGGATGGCGAAGCTCACCTCCCATATGCTCGCGGACATCGACAAGGATACTGTCGACTTCATACCGAACTTCGACGAGTCTTTGAAGGAGCCCACGGTGCTTCCGTCGAGGTTCCCTCAGCTTCTTGTGAACGGCTCATCCGGAATCGCCGTAGGCATGGCGACCAACATCCCTCCGCATAACCTGGGAGAGGTGATCGACGGCACGGTCGCACTGATAGACAACCCTTATATGACACCTGACGAGCTCAACAAGTACATACTGGGACCAGACTTCCCTACCGGTTCCTACATAATAGGCACACAGGGAATAAGGGATGCTTACAACACCGGAAGAGGAAGCATTAAAGTCCGGGCGAAGGTTCATTTCGAGCAGATGAGCGGCGGGAAGACCAGGATAGTGGTCGACGAGCTGCCTTACATGGTCAACAAGGCGGATCTGATCAAGAAGATCGCCGAGCTTCATAAGGAGAAGAAGGTAACGGGCATAACCGACCTGAGAGACGAATCCGACAGGAACGGGATGCGCATAGCCATAGAGCTTAGAAAAGACGTGAACCAGAACGTCATATTAAACCAGCTCTACAAGCATACGCAGCTTGAGGCGAACTTCGGCGTGATAATGCTGACTCTTGTCAACAACATACCGAGGGTTCTGAACCTCGCCGAGGTACTTACCGAATATGTTAAGCATCAGAAGGACGTCGTAACAAGGCGCACCAGGTTCGACCTGGGCAAGGCCGAGGAAAGGGCCCACATTCTCGAAGGGCTGCTCATAGCCTTGGACCATATAGACGAGGTCATAAACCTTATCAGGGCGTCCAAGGATGACGATTCGGCAAGGCAGGCCCTTATGGAGGCATTCGGCCTCTCCGAGAGGCAGGCACAGGCGATACTCGATATGAGGCTTAAGCGCCTGACGGGCCTTGAGCGCGGCAAGATCGAGGACGAATACAGGGAAGTCAAGCTGACAATCGAAAGGCTTAGAGCCATACTGGCCGACGAAGCGCTCCTTATGGGCCTGATCAAGAGCGAGCTTCTCGAGATAAAGGAGAGATTCGCAGACACAAGGCGCACCGAGCTTATGCCGGACGAAGGGGAGATAGTCGACGAGGATCTCATCGAAGATAAGGACATCTTCGTCACGATGAGCGCCTGGGGTTATATAAAGAGCATGTCGGGAGACACTTATGTGACACAGAGGCGCGGAGGCAAGGGCAAGTCCGTCTCCAACAACATCAAGGACGAAGAGGTCATGGAAAGGGTCATCTGCACGACGAAGAAGCAGAATATCCTCTTCTTCAGCAACAAGGGAAAGGTGTACAGCCTCAAAGGCTACAATATCCCCGAAGCGTCCAGGCAGGCGAGGGGTACGGCAATAGTTAACCTGCTGCAGCTAGACGGAGGCGAGAAGATATCGGCGATGCTGGCCGTGAAGGACTTCACTGAGGATTCGCACCTCTTCTTCGTGACCTCCAAGGGCACAGTGAAGAAGACGACCCTTGACCAATACTCCAACATCAGGAAGGTCGGGCTCATCGCGATAGGTTTAGGAGACGACGACGAGTTGATCACTGTAAGGCAGATAAGCCCCGGCCAGGAGATAATCATGGTCACACAGAAGGGAATGTCGATCAGGTTCAGCGAATCGGACGTGCGCTCGATGGGACGCGGAGCCGCAGGCGTAAGGGGCATCAGGCTAAGATCGGGCGACAGGGTGGTAGGCGCAGACATAGCCGAAGAGGGCAATGAGGTGCTGGTCATCACCGAGCGCGGATACGGCAAGCGCACCGAACTTAAGCTCTACAGGATACAGACCAGGGGCGGCTCAGGCGTGAAGGCCATGCAGCTTACGAAGAAGACCGGCGACATAGTCAGCGTGAGGTTCGTCTCGGAGAAGGACGAGATGCTCATAATGACAGCGGCCGGACAGGGGATAAAGATAAATATAGCAGACATCTCGGTCATGGGCCGGTCAACCCAGGGAGTGAAGCTCATCGACCTCAGGGATGAGGACCTGGTGGTCTCCACCACGGTGATCAAGTATGAGGAAGAGCCCGAGGAGGCTTGTGAGGCAAGCTCGGTTGAACCTACGCTGTTCGGCCAGTAAGCAAGAGGAGCCTTGCGCGCAAAGACCATAGGCCGGCAACGCTCCTTTCGGATAGCTCAGACGGAAGGCAGGGCGGAGGGCATCCTACGCCCTGCCTTCATCGGGTATAAGGGCTATTCAAGAACAGGATGAGCGCAAGTTCGATGCTTGACTTAGGCACAGCCCCGCGGTATATTAATAAAGCCACACTGCTAGCAGTAGCGTGTGGCGGCTCTTTGAAAACCGGGAATAAGGAAGAGAGAAGAAGTAGAGGCAGAGAAA
>CAZJHY010000017.1:0-38501 GCA_964545975.1 uncultured Clostridia bacterium
TCTCCTCCATGATCAAGCGCGTCGACAACGGCGTGTTCATGGGCAGCAAGATGCTCGCAGACGGCAAGTACAAGGCCGGCGTCATAACCCTCGGGCTCAAGGAGGAAGGCGTAGGCATGGCCCCGACCACCTCCAAGAACGCGGCGGTCGGCGCTATCACCAAGGCGAACGCCTGGGCAAGCATGATCAAGACGGGCCAGACCGTAGTACCCGACGGATCGAAGACCACCGACCTGATTTCCAAGTAATGACCTGGTGCACTAGGCAGCGCATGTTTTACTGAGCTCTGCTGTATCAGGGACCGGGTGCCGGGCTTTGGGCCAGGCGCCCGGTTTTCCATACGGAGGAAGAACATGGCAGAAAGCAAGATGAAGGATGCAGGCGGCGAGATCATCCTCCAGATGAGGGGAATCACCAAGGCGTTCCCAGGAATTGTGGCCAACTCAGAGGTCGACTTCGACCTCAGAAGAGGCGAGATCCATTGCCTGCTCGGCGAGAACGGTGCAGGCAAGTCAACCCTGATGAAGATCCTGTACGGCCTCTACAAGCAGGACAGCGGGTCAATACAGTACAAGGGCAAGCCCCTTGTCGTGAACGGGCCGGCGGATACGCTGAGACAGGGCATCGGCATGGTGCATCAGCACTTCATGCTTATAAAGCCGCTCACAGTGGCGGAGAACCTGGTGCTGGGCAACGAGCCGGTGAAGTCGGGTTTTCTCATTGACAAGAAGAAGGCCAGGGAGGAACTGAAGGCAATATCCACGACGTTCGGCCTGGAAATAGACCCGGACGCCAAGATCATGGACATATCCGTAGGCATGCAGCAGAGGGTCGAGATACTGAAGGCGCTGCACAGGGGGGCTGAAGTCCTAATCCTGGACGAACCTACGGCGGTTCTGACCCCTCAGGAGACGAAAGAGCTCTTCGTGATCATGCACAAGCTGGTGCATGACGGGAAGTCCATCATATTCATATCGCATAAGCTTAAGGAGGTCATGGAGATCTCCGACAGGATCACGGTGATCAACCACGGTAGGATCATCGGGTCGGTGCGCAAGGAGGAGACCTCGCCAAGCCAGCTGGCCAACATGATGGTCGGAAGGGATGTCGAGCTTGTCGTGCAGAAGCCGGACGCGAAGTTCGGCAAGGACGCGTTCGTCGCCGAGGGGCTCACTGCCGCGAACGACCGGGGGCTTCCCGCGCTCAAGGGGATAAGCTTCAAAGTCAGGGAAGGGGAGATACTTGGCATCGCCGGCGTCGACGGCAACGGCCAGACCGAGCTCGTGCAGTGCATCACCGGAATGAGGAAGCTCAGTTCCGGCAAAGTCAGCCTAAACGGCAAGGACATAACGAACCTGCCACCCAAGAAGTGCTTCGAGGCAGGAATCGTTCATGTGCCGGAAGACAGGCAGAAGCACGGCCTAGTGCTTGATTTCTCCGTCGCAGAGAACATGATCCTGCAGACGTACAACAAGAAGCCCTTCAGCAAGGGAATCAACCTGAACTGGGACACGATCCGGTCTTATGCAAGGAAGCTCATCGCCGAGTTCGACGTAAGGACGCCTGACGAGGATACCCCGGCAGGATCGCTTTCGGGCGGAAACCAGCAGAAGGCCATCCTCGCAAGGGAGCTTTCCAGGACTCCTGAGCTCGTGGTCGTGGCGCAGCCCACCAGGGGCCTGGACGTCGGGGCGATAGAGTACATCCACAGAAGGTTGGTGGAGGAGAGGTCGGCCGGCAAGGCGGTGCTTCTCGTCTCCTTGGAGCTTGACGAGATTATGGCCCTTTCGGACAGGATAGCGGTTCTGTACGAGGGTAGGATCATGGGGACGCTCGACATCAAGGATGCTACCGAGGAGATGCTCGGCCTCATGATGGCCGGCTCCATGCCGGAAGCATCAGGGGGGGTGAGGTAATGCCAGCGGTGAGGAGAAGCTCTACCCTCAAGGAGCTGATAGTACCCATGACCGCCGTCTTGCTGGGAATAATTCTCGGCGGTGTTCTCATGGCGCTTACCGGGGTCAATCCGTTCGAAGGCTATAAGGCGCTCATCATGGGATGCTTCGGAAGGCTGGAGTACGTCAGCGAGACCATAGTCTATACGACGCCTCTCATCTTCACGGGGCTTGCCGTGGCTGTTGGCTTCAGATGCGGCCTTTTCAACATTGGAGTCGAAGGGCAGTACATAGCAGGCTTGGTTGGAGCCGCGGTCATAGGGGCCCTGGACCTGGGCCTTCCCAAGATAATCCACCTGCCGCTTACCATTCTTTCGGGCATGGCGTGCGGAGCCATCTGGGCATCCGTGCCCGGCTTTCTCAAGGCGAGGTTCGGCATACACGAGGTCGTAAACAGCATAATGATGAACTACATCGCCCTGTACCTATCCCATTATTTGGTGAACGGTCCCATTAAGGACCCTACCATCACTAGTCCGTACAGCAGGGAGATACTTTCCACGGCAAAGCTGTGGAGGTTCTTCGGGGAGGGCAGCCCGATAAGGGTGAACACGGGCATACTAATCGCGATAGCCGCCGCCTTCATTGTCTATTACCTGCTGTTTAAGACGACGATAGGCTACCAGATAAGAGCTGTTGGGTATAACCCTGAGGCTTCCAGGTACGGCGGCATAAGCGTACAGACCAACGTCGTGGCTGCCATGTTCATATCAGGCGCGCTTGCAGGCCTTGCCGGCGCGGTCCAGGTTATGGGGATACAGTTCAAGTTCTTGGACCTTTTTGCCTTCCAGGGCTACGGCTTCGACGGGATAGCCATCGCGCTGGTCGGAAAGAGCCATCCGCTTGGTGTCCTTCCCGCGGCTCTGCTGTTCGGCATACTCCAGAGGGGCTCACAGACGATGCAGATGCTGGCGGGAGTACCTAAGGAGACTGTAGGCATAATGCAGGGTGCGATAATCCTAATCGTAGCCGCGGAGGGCGTAGTCAAAGGCTGGCTTCCCGTCCGGGCGCTTCTGGGCGAGACGAGAAGGAAGGTACAAGGCAAGGGGGCTGATAAGGCATGAAGGGGAACGGAAGGAAAGGCAACTGGAAGGAACTGATGAAGTCCAGGCCGTTCTGGCTGGGTGTAGTGCTGCTCATACTTCTTGCGGCCTTCTCGGTCAGCAGATTGCGCTCAATGGGCGGTGAGATGTTCGGCTATCTGGTGATAGACTTCTTCTCCACAGGCATTTTCATGGCGACCCCCTTGATATTGGCAAGCATCGGCGCGGTCTTCTCTGAGAGGTCCGGCGTGGTGAACATAGGCCTAGAGGGAATGATGCTTATAGGTGCATTCTTCGGGGTCATGGTATCGCATTTCACGAAAAACGCCTGGCTGGGGGTGCTCGGCGGCATGGCTGCAGGCGCGCTTACTGCGGCGATTCATGCCTATGTGTGCATAAGCCATCACGCAAACCAGACGGTAAGCGGCGTGGCAATTAACATCTTCGCCCTAGCGCTTACGGGCTTCTTGCTGAAGGCGGTCTTCCAAAGGGCGGGTCAGACCGACAGGGTGGCAAAGCTTGCAAACTGGATGCTGCCGGACTTCCTCAGGGATATCCCGATACTAGGGCAGATATTCGGAAGCAACACCCCTCCGGTGTATATCGCGCTTCTGCTGGTGATAACGGCTCAGATCGTTCTGTTCCACACGCCCCTCGGGCTTAGAATCAGGGCATGCGGCGAGCATCCTGAGGCCGCCGACACGGTCGGCATCAACGTTACAGCGACAAGATACTTCTGCGTCATCCTGTCAGGAGCGCTTGCAGGCCTCGGAGGAGTGACCCTTTCGCTCGGGCAGCTCTCCCTTTTTAAAGAGGCTATGACAGACGGCAGGGGCTTCATAGCAATCGCAGCAATGATATTCGGCAAGTGGTCACCGGTGGGCGCATTCCTTGCTTCCTTGTTCTTCGGCCTGGCGACGGGCTTCAAGTTCATTGCACAGTCATGGGGAATGACTGCAATCCCCACCGATTTCCTCCTGATGCTGCCGTATGTTCTCACAATGCTGGCACTGGCCGGTTTCGTAGGCAGGCAGACGCCCCCTGCGGCAAGCGGCATACCCTACAGAAGAAGGGGCTCGGTATAGAAGCGTAATCAATAGGGCAAGCCCGGGATGGCTATCCCGGGCTTTTGCGCAGGGAAAGAGGTATAGGATGGCGAAGGAAGGCAACACCAAGGCAAGCCTAAGGGGTATGCTCCCGCAGGACCTGGAGCCGATAATGCTTAGCATAGGGCAACCCAAGTTCAGAGCTAAGCAGGTCCTTGAGTGGGCCTACGCCAAGGCGGCGGACTCATATGACCAGATGACAAACGTTCCGACCGAGCTTAGGGCGAAATTGGAGCAGATTGCTCCTTTGACCCAAGCCGAGGTGCTTGGCGTCAAAAGGGCTTCTGACAACAGCGTGAAGCTTCTAATCGGTTACCCCGACGGTCAGAGCGCCGAGGCGGTCCTGATGGACCATGACTACGGCTTATCGCTCTGCGTATCCACGCAGGCGGGCTGCAAGATGGGATGCACTTTCTGCGCTTCGGCAATAGCGGGCTTCGGCAGGGACCTTACGGCAGGGGAGATGTGCGACCAGTACTTTGCTGCTGCGAAGAGCGCCTCCGGAAGGCGCATATCCTCCGTCGTCATAATGGGCATGGGAGAGCCTCTGATGAACTATGAAGAGACGATGAAGTTCATAAGGATACTGAACTGGGCGAACGGGATCAACCTGGGAGCAAGGCACATAACACTGTCCACCTGCGGCATAATACCCGGCATCGAGAAGCTGGCAGGGGAGGACCTTCAGATAAACCTGTCGATCTCGCTTCATGCGGGCGACGACGCCGTAAGAGACAGGATAATGCCGGTGAACAGGATGTACGGGCTGGGCAAGGTCGTAGCCGCCGCAAAGAGGTATGCTGAAACGACAGGGCGCAGGATTACGTACGAATATGTGATGATAAAAGAGGTCAATGATTCGGCAAGGCAGGCAGAGAAGCTGGTGAAGCTCCTAAAAGGAAGCCTTGCGCACGTG
This sequence comes from uncultured Clostridia bacterium, assembly GCA_964545975.1. Taxonomy (GTDB): domain Bacteria; phylum Bacillota; class DTU025; order DTU025; family MWDF01; genus MWDF01. Next base: position 5,021 of record CAZJHY010000017.1, read on the forward strand.
AACCTCATCCCACTTAACGCCGTGCCTGAAAGCGGGCTTGAAAGGTCCACGGACGCACAGATAGAGACATTCAGGAAGGTGCTGGACGGGGCAGGCATATCGGTCACGGTGCGAAAGGAAATGGGTTCCGAGATAGAGGCCGCATGCGGCCAGCTCCGCTTAAGGCGCATAAGGGAGGGCAAACCGGATCAAATCTGATTCTAGCATCCGACGGAGGTGCCTATGCTGATAGGCTTCGCAACGGATAAGGGCAAGAGCAGGGCCAGTAACCAGGACGCAGGGTATGCTTCGGCAGAGGACCGGCTTCTGGCGGTCGCCGACGGACTTGGCGGTCACAGCGGCGGCGCCGAGGCATCGAATATTGCAGTCTCAAGCCTTTTGGCGAGCGCGTCGGACCAGAAGGTCGAGCTACAAAGCCTTGGATCCATGCTTGAGGAGGCCAACAGGAAGATCATCGAAGTCGCCGGCGAGGTGCCGGAGCTTGCGGGCATGGGAACCACTATGACGGTGGCGTTCATCAGGGAAGGGAAGGCGCTAATCGGCCATGTGGGAGATTCAAGGGCGTATCTTGTAAGAGAAGGCGAGGCAAGAAGGCTCACTTCTGACCATTCCCTGGCGGGGCAGCTTCTTAGCAGCGGGGTCCTCAAGGCGGAGGACGTCTCAGGACACCCGGGAAGACATGCAGTGATAAAGTGCCTGGGCGCATGCGACAAGCTGGAACCTGAGCTTGTTGAGGTGGCACTTATGCCCGATGACGTGCTGGTTCTGTGCACGGACGGTTTCTGGGACCAGATAAATGACCTTGAGATAGCCGAGCGCTTCTCGCAGACTACGGATATGATGACAGTATGCGAGGATATGACAAGGCTTGCGAACATACGAGGAGGCGGAGACAACATCACCGTAGTAGCCGCCCTTCTGGAAGAAAGCGATGTGAGGTAGTCGATTGATGGAGATAGGAAGTGTCCTTTCGGGAAGGTACAGGATAGATGAGCTGGTCGGCGAGGGAGGAATGTCGACGGTCTACAGGGCGTATGACAGCGTCCTTGCCAGGGAAGTCGCAATAAAGGTCCTCCGAGACCAGTTCTCATCGCATGCCCTGTCCAAGCAGAGGTTCAAGAAGGAAGCGCTTTCGGTCGCCAAGCTCTCCCACCCGAACATCGTAAGCGTATTCGACGCGGGTTCCGACGGAGACGACAACTACATAGTCATGGAGTTCGTATCGGGCACATCGCTCGACAAGGAGATAAAAAGCTACAGGGGGCCCATGCCCATAGGCAAGTCCATAAGGATAATCGACCAGGTGCTGGACGGGCTTTGGCATGCGCATTCGCACGGGATAGTTCATAGGGACATCAAGCCGCACAACATCCTGATTTCCGAGGACGGCAGGGTGAAAATCGCCGATTTCGGCATCGCAAGGGCGACAAGCGAGGCGGAGCTGACCCAGACGGGTATGGTAGTGGGGACGGTGAACTACACATCCCCGGAGCAGGCCAAGGGGGAAACTGCGACCGATAAGTCCGACCTCTATTCGGCAGGGGTGATCCTCTACCAGATGCTGACAGGAACACTTCCCTTCACCGGTGAAGGAGAGGTCGCAGTTGCGATAAAGCACATCTCGGAGAAACCGCTCGCGCCCAGGAAGCTGAACCCGGCGATCAGTCCCATGCTGGAGAGGGTCATATATAAGGCAATGGAGAAGGACCCGGGCAAGAGGTATTCCGGTGCCGAGGAGTTCAAGGCCCAGCTTATGAGGGTGGAGGACACTTACCGCGAAAGCGGCCTTGCTGACAGCCCACAGGATGCCCAGATGTGCCAGACGAAACCTTTTGTGAAGGTCGAAGGAGGAAGCATGCCTATGTCCGATGCGAAAGGATCAGGATACGACCCCAAGAAGGGCTTGAGGAAGCTTGTCATCCTGATAGGGGCCTTCATCCTGATTGCCGCCGCCGCTGCCTTCGGCATATATGAGGCTTGGAACAGGTGGATGCAGGTCGATGAGGTGCAGGTGCCGGACGTTTCGGGGCTCAGCCTGGCCGATGCCAGGGCGCTTCTTGATGAGAGGTCCCTCGTCGCCGAGGTGTCGAACTCCGTCTATGACAAGAAGGTTCCTGTGGACGGCATCATAAGCCAGGATCCCGGCCCCGGCACCAAGCGCAAGGTCAACTCCCAGATTAAGCTGGTAGTAAGCCTCGGGCCCGACTTGGGGCTCATCCCGGAGCTTGCCGGGAAGGACTTAAGGGAGGCAGGCATCATCGCCGAGGCTGCAGGCTTCGTTATTGGGGAGAACAAGACCGAGTTCAGTATGACTGTGGAGAAGGGCAAGATCATCAAACAGGACCCTGTCTCCGGAAGCCAGAGGGACAAGGGCGAGGCGATAATCGTCTTCATCTCGGACGGGCTGCCGCCTACAGTCGTAGTCCCGGATGTTAAGGGCTTGGCGCTTGCGGAAGCGGAACAGCTCCTAAAAGCAAGCGGGCTATCGCTCGGCATGACCATCGAGACTGCTTCAACCGCATATCCTGAGGGCACGGTGATAGACCAGACGCCGCCGTCCGGCTCTGAAGTCGACCTCAACAGCTCTGTCGACCTCAAGGTGTCTATGAAGGCGCCAATATCGTCAGGTCCCGACAGCAAGAGGTTCGAAGTCACCTACTCTGTTCCCCAGGAGACATGGATACAGGAGATAATAATCAAGGTAGCCGATACTTACGGCACAAGGACGGTGTTCGGCCCCAGCTCCTTCAAGTCAGGCCAGCAGGTCAGGGAGACCGTGGAGGTCTTCGGCTCAGGAAGGATAGAAGTCTGGGTAGACGGCATCCTTTACAAGGCATACGATGTCTAACCTTATTGAAGGGGTAATCGTAGGCATTAAGGGAGGCTTTGCCGATGTCGGGCTTGATGAAGGAGCCGTACGCTGCAAGATAAGAGGCAAGCTGCGGCTAATGGAAGACGAGCTTCTAGCCGGGGACTATGTCAAAGTGGACGTTTCCGCAGGAGAGCATCTTCTTTCAGAGGTGCTTCCCAGAAGGAGCAGGTTAGTCAGGCCACCTGTGGCCAACGTGGACTGCGTCGCCATATTCACCCCCCTAAGGACCCCGGACGCAGACCTGATGCTTACAGACAGGCTTTGCATACTGGCAGAGAAACAAGGCCTTTCCATCATCATATGCGCAACGAAGGCCGACATCGGAGAAGAGGGAAAACTGAGCTTCATTTCCAGCCATTACGAAGGCTCGGGCTATGAGGTGGTGAGCCTGTCTGCACCGAAAGGCGAGGGGGTGCAGAGGCTGAGGGAATTCCTCAAAGGAAGGGTCAGCATTTTCGCCGGCCAGTCGGGGGCGGGCAAGTCCACACTGATAAACGCAATGCTGCCCGGCCTTGAGCTGAGAACAGCAGAGGTCAGCGAAAGGATCGGCCGCGGCAAGCACACCACCAGGCAGGTCAGGCTCATCCCGCTGGGGGAGGGCTCATATGTCGCGGACAGCCCTGGCTTCTCGTCGCTTGAGCTTGAGGGCATCGACCCTGATGAGCTCAGGGGACTGATGCCGGACGTCGCAGAGCATGAGGGCGGATGCAGGTTCAGCGGATGCAGGCACAACGCAGAGCCTGGCTGTGGGCTGAAAGAGGCGGTATCGGTCGGCAGGTTCAGCAGGCTTCGCTATGAGCATTATCTTGCTTTCCTTGGTGAATGCCTTGAGGCTGAAAGGCGCAAGTACGATTAGGAAACGGGGGAGTGCGAATGATCAAGGTTGCAGCTTCGATGCTCTCAGCCGACCTTTCCAGGCTGGCTGGCGAGATAGCGGATGTATCCTCTGCAGATTATCTGCATGTAGATGTAATGGACGGCGTATACGTACCCAACATCACATTCGGGCAGTCCATGGTGCAAGCCCTCTCTAAGCTTACCGACCTTCCTCTCGATGTCCACCTCATGATAAACGAGCCGGAAAGGCACATAGAGTCCTTCATATCGGCTGGGGCATCGATACTCACGGTACATCCGGATGCGACGAGCCACCTTCACAGGCAGCTGGGGCTAATAAAGAGCCTCGGAGCCAGGGCGGGAGTCGCGCTTAATCCGGCCGACCCCGCAATCCTGGTGGAGAACGTTTTGGACCTGGCAGACCTGATCCTTGTCATGACGGTCAACCCCGGATTCGGAGGTCAGGCCTTCATAGAGGCCCAGACTGCGAAGATCTCTGAGATAAGGGAGCTTGTCGCCTCCTCGGGCAGGCCCATTGAGGTGGAAGTGGACGGCGGGATGAACGCGCAGACGGCGGAGAAGGCAAGGCGGGCAGGAGCTGACGTCATAGTTGCAGGGACATGCATCTTCTCTGCGGCATCAAGGCGTGAAGCGATTTCCTCGCTCAGAGGATGAGATGATGGATGAAGCATCGGAGCTTGTTAGGCTTCTCACCGAAAGGCGGATGAGGCTTTCGGTGGCGGAATCCTGCACCGGCGGGCTTCTTGCAGGTTTGATAACTTCAGTGCCGGGCTCTTCGCTATGCTTCGACAGGGGCTTTGTCGCATACTCGATTCAAGCGAAGTCCGAAATGCTCGGAATACCTGTCGAACTCATAGAGGCGAAGGGCCCCGTAAGCGAACTGACCGCGATTATGATGGCGGAATCGGCGCGCCAGCTTTCGGGAGCCCAGATCGCCTGTTCTGTTACCGGAGTAGCCGGCCCGGGCAGCGACAGCCTCGGAAATCCCGAAGGGCTCGTTTACATAGCCTGCAGCATGGAAGGCTACGAGACAGAGGTGGAGAAGCACAGCTTCAGAGGAGACAGGAAGGAAATAAGGGAGGCTGCTGTGTCTGCAGCCCTTGAGCTTATGCTCAGGAACATCGGATAGGGGGCAGGGCATGAAGAAGATATTAGTAACGGGAAATCCTGAGCCCAGAGGACATTACACCCCTGCAGTTGAATCAGGGGGGCTGGTGTTTGCGTCGGGCATACTGCCTATTGACTACAAGACAGGCTCAGCTGTCCATGGTAGCTTCGCAGAGCAGCTTGATAAGCTCTTCGAGAATATCAGCGGCCTTCTGGCATCTTCCGGCTGCAAAAAAGAGGATGTCGTAAGGGTTGGCGCATACATCTCCAGCATAGCCATGTGGGACGAGTTCAACGCAGCCTACTCCGCCTTCTTCGGCAGCCACAAGCCTGCCAGGACCATACTTCCCCTGGGGGGCAAGCTGCACTACGGCCTGGACGTCGAGATGGACTTCGTGGCCGAGCGGAGGGCATAGATGGGAGCGGTCAGGGAAGCTTTCTTCAGATGCGCGGATTGCGGCATTGAGCTGGATATGCGTGGAAGTGGCTTCGAGTGCTCCTGCGGGGGCCTTCTTGATGTCGCAGGGCTTGATGACGCGTTCGACCCGGATGCAATCGACAAGCAGGTTCACGGCATATTCCGTTATCGCCGTATGATGCCCTCGTCGGTGGACGCTTTCTGGAGGAAGGCGACCATGGGAGAGGGCTTGACAGGCCTAGTGGAGATAGACGAAGGCAGAAGCATATCTGCGAAGATGGATTACGCCATGCCTACGTTAAGCTTCAAGGACAGAGGAGCGGCAGTCCTGATGGCCTCGGTCAAAGGCTTCGGCGTGAGCAGCGTCATACAGGATTCAAGCGGCAATGCAGGCAATTCGGTGGCCGCGTATGCCGCAAGGCTGGACATCGGCTGCGAGATATTAGTGCCCCAGTCCACTTCACCCAATAAAGTCTCACAGATCAGGGCCTATGGAGCGAAGGTGACCCTTGTTCCTGGAACGAGGGAGGATACCGCGGCTGAGGCCCTAAGCCAGGCCAGGTCCGGCAGGTATTATGCGAGCCATGTCTATAATCCGCTTTTCTACCAGGGGACCAAGACTTATGTATATGAGCTGTGGGAGCAGACGGGAGGCAAGCTTCCCGATGCGATTGCGCTTCCGGTGGGAAACGGTACGCTCCTTCTTGGTGCATACTACGGCCTTGTGTCACTGTTAAGAGGGGGCGCGATCGCAAGAGTGCCGAAAGTGATTGCAGTGCAGGCTGAAAGGTGCGCGCCTCTATACGAGGCATTCTCGGGCGGCAAGGCTTTGACTGAGCCGGTCATCAACAGAGGGACCGCAGCGGAGGGCATAGCAATCGCCGCTCCGATGAGAGGATCAAGGATGCTTGCTGCGATTAGGGAGCTTGGCGGAACCGTAGTTACAGCGTCGGAGGATGCCATTGCGTCATACGGAAGGCAGCTTGCCGGCTCGGGCATCTTCGTTGAGCCGACATCGGCTGCCACTCTTGCTGGGCTTGTATCATGGATTGATGAGACCGGCTTCGATGGCACGAGCGTCGTGCCTATGTGTGGGGCGGGGCTCAAGTCGCTTCATTAAGAGGACTGCGCCTTCGCTGCGGCCTTCAGCCGGTCGACGCAAATGTTCCACTTATAGGTGCTTTCCATCGGGTCATGGAACACCATGTTGTACAAAGCGATCCTATTGTGCACGAACTCCACGATTCTGTGATGCTTTCCTTTTATTGCCGACACTGTGAAGCCTTCTATCTCCTCGAAGCTGAAGGCCGAAGGGCAATCGGCATCTGTCTTCAGTTCGATTCTATCGTCAAAGAGGCACATCTCGCCGGTCCCTATCGGAAGCAGCGGCTTTGTCTTCCTGCTCCTTCTTATGGTCACCTCGAACGGACCGAACACGAGGCTGCCCTTGGGCTTTGATGCGAGGTGCTCGGAGACGAGGGCGTCCATCTGACCCCTCTGCCACATCTCATGCTGCTGAAGGTTCGTGAAGTGGAGTTGTGCGCCCCTTACAAGGGAGAACTCGCCCCTGTCGCCCCAGCTCACCGAGTAGCCGCAGTCCTTGCACGAAGCGATGTCTCCTTCCGTCAGGAAACAGTCGGTAGCTCCGCACTCAGGGCATTTGAACATGACGTTATGAAGGCCCAACGCCCTCTGCTTGCCCTTGTACTTCAAATAAGGCTGTGACTTGATCCACTCGTAATCGCTGTGGTTTATTCCCTGGGTTATCAGATTCTCAATATCCGTCGGATCCATGCCGCGAAGCTGCTCGCGCGTGAGAAGAAGTCTTATGTTTATGGTTGAAGGCCCTTTCCTCTTCTTAATCGCCCATCTCGGGTCTGCAAGGAATCCTCCCTCCAGCCTCGCCAAGACAACGGGTACGTCCAATATCCTTGCCAGCTTTCCTATGCCCGGGATGACCCGGTCGGTGAAACCGGCCACGCACCTCTGGCCTTCGGGGAATATGCCGACAGATTGCCCTTTGCGGATCTTGTTTAGCATCATCCTTACTGAAGTCGCGTCGCTTACGAACTTGCTTTTTGGAATCGACCCTATGGCAGACATCAGATAGTTCATAATCGGAAGCCTGAAGAGCATGTCGGTCGCAACGAAGCTCGTGACTCCGGGAAGCATCACGCCTATGAAGAATGGGTCCATAGTGGCTTGATGATTGGATACAAGCAGAAACGGGGGCTTGATACCCGAAAGGTCCACCGAACCCCTCCTTGTCTTGCCGAAAACTGCGAAATAGATTGGCAGCAATGCCTTGCCGAGTGTCGTGATGATTGCTCCGAGAAAAGGTTTCATTTTTCCTCCGCTATCAACCCTTGAGGCTGATGTAGAATGGTCATAGTCATACTATCAAACTTGTCGGACTATGTCATTGAGGTGCGACGTGAAAAGGATGTTCGTCGCTTTGGAGCTGCCAGAGGAAATAAGGTCGCGCATGATGGGTTCAATCTCGGCAGCAAGGGAGAAAATCAGGGGGATAGGATGGGTCAGACCTGAAGGGCTGCACCTTACGCTGAGGTTTCTCGGAGATACGGACCGGTTGCAGGAAGAACGGATGAAGATGGAAATGAAGTCAATGGCCTCCGGATTCGGACCGATGAGGATATCCTATGAGGGAGTGGGAAGCTTCGGCAGGGGACAGACCATGTCGGTAGTATGGGTCGGGGTAAGGGACCTCAGCGGAAGGCTGCAGATGCTAGCAGATTCGGCCGAGGAGGCGGCAGTCGCATGCGGGTTTCCCAGGGAAGCCAGGAAGTTCAACCCCCACATCACGCTCGGAAGGGTGAGAGACCCATTGTCCCTTCCACCATGGGAGGAGATAAGGAAGCTCATAGGCTGGGAGGGCACCGAGGTCGTCCACGAGAGCTTCTTCCTTTACAGCAGCGTCCTCTCGCCCGGAGGGTCGATTTATACCAAAGAGGCATCCTTCCGCTTCGAAAAGAGGTAGCGGACCGAACATATGTGCTATAATCTTCTCATAGCCCTAACAGAAAGGGGAGTTGGATTTGTCTGACAGGAATAAGGCCTTAAACGCTGCGCTTGCTCAGCTGGACAAGGAGTTCGGGAAAGGCACGATAATGAGGCTCGGGGAGGCCGACGTCAAGGCCGTTGATGTTATACCAAGTGGTTCCATTGCAATAGACATTGCACTGGGAGTCGGCGGTTTTCCCAGAGGCAGGGTGATTGAAGTCTTCGGACCGGAATCCTCCGGAAAGACCACGGTAGCGTTGCATGCGATAGCGCAGGCCCAGGCTGCAGGCGGAATAGCCGCCTTCATAGACGCCGAGCACGCCTTGGACGCGAAGTACGCAAAGAGGCTCGGGGTCGATATCGACAACCTCCTGGTATCCCAGCCCGATACCGGAGAGCAGGCTTTGGAGATAACCGAGGCGCTGGTAAGAAGCGGAGCGGTCGACATAGTAGTCATAGACTCAGTCGCGGCTTTGGTTCCCAGGTCGGAAATCGAAGGCGAGATGGGCGACTCGTATGTCGGCCTGCAGGCCCGGCTGATGTCGCAGGCGCTTAGGAAGCTGACTGGCTGCATATCAAAATCGAACTGCTGCGTGATATTCATCAATCAGATAAGGGAGAAGGTAGGGGTCATGTTCGGTAACCCCGAGACTACCCCCGGCGGCAGGGCGTTGAAGTTCTACTCCTCGGTTCGCATCGAGGTAAGAAGGGTGGAATCGCTCAAGCAGGGCTCTGAGATATACGGCAACAGGACGAAGGTGAAGGTGGTAAAGAATAAGGTAGCACCACCCTTCAGGGAGGCGGAGTTCGACATCATCTACGGCGACGGCATATCAAGGGAAGGCTCGCTGATCGACATAGGTGAGGCAAATGGGATACTTACAAAGAGCGGCACCTGGTTCTCCTACGGGGAAACAAGGCTTGCCCAGGGCAGGGAGAACACAAGGCAGATACTGAAGGCCAGCAAACAACTTGCTGACGAGATCGAGGCTAAGATCAAGGAGAAGCTCAACCTTGCATGGGGGGGGACGGGCATAACCAGGGAGGAGCCCGCTGCCCAGCAAGAGAATGCCTGATTCTTCCGCCATAAAGGATGCAGTCAGATACCTCTCCTCACGTACTAGGACCGAATCCGAGGTGAGGAATCACCTCGCGAAGAAGGGTTATGACGCAGCTGAGATCGATGATGCGGCAGCAAGGCTCTTAGATGAGGGGATCCTGGGCGATGCGGCTGTGGCTTCTAGATGGGCCAGGCAGCTTGCAGAAGACGATAGGATAGGCCCTATCAAAGCGCTGAGGAGACTGATGCAGAGGGGCTTGCCGCAGGCACTAGCGGCGAGTGCTGTAGATGAGGCTTGGAGAGAGAGGGACGATGCTGCCATTGCCTGCCGCATCGTCGATGAGGCTTTGCAGGGAAGCGATGAGGTCCCCATGGAACGAATGACGAAGGCAGCGAGGCTTCTTGCAGCAAAAGGCTTCTCGCCTGAGGACATAGCAAAATGCCTCAGGCGCCTTTCCGATAAGGCTTGAGGCGGTTCTCGTCAGGTTTGACTATCAGGGCCAGCCGTTGTATTGTTAAATTTGTAATAATCCGCATAATGCGGACTTAGTGAAACCCATGGCCGGGCTGAAGCACCCGTGCCGTTCTTCTGATCTTTGAAAACTGGAGGTGGATTTGCTGGATACATTGATTGTAATCGGCATAGCGATAGCCACGGGCGCGATAGGTTTCGCAGGTGGGTATCTTCTTAGGAAGCAGTTCGCCGAGGCCAAGACGGGCCTTGCCGAAGAAAGGGCCAAGGAGATCGTTGCGGAAGCGCAGAGGGCTGGGGAAGCTGAAAGGCGCGAGCTTCTCATAAATGCTAAGGAAGAGGCCGTCAAGATGAGGGCCGAGGCCGATAGGGAGAACAAGGAAAGACGCCTTGAGATGCAGAGGGTTGAAAGAAGGCTGATTCAGCGAGAGGAGGCCATCGATAGGAAGACCGAAAGCATCGAGAAGAAGGAAAGCGACCTGGAAAGGCGCGACAAGGAAGTCAAGAGGCTGGAAGACGGCATAGCGGCCGTATACGAGAAGCATAGGCTGGAACTTGAGAGAATCAGCGGGCTGACCAGCGAACAGGCCAAAAAGGAGCTGCTCAGCGAAATTGAGACCGAAATCAGGCATGATGCGGCAATCATGATCAAGGACATAGAAGCCCAGGCCAAGGACGACGCCGACAGGAAGGCCAGGGACATCATCACCCAGGCGATCCAGCGCTGCGCCGCAGAGCATGTGACAGAGACCACAGTGTCGGTAGTGCCCCTCCCCAGCGATGAGATGAAGGGAAGGATAATCGGCAGGGAGGGCAGGAACATAAGGGCCCTTGAGACCCTGACGGGGGTCGACCTGATAATCGACGACACACCGGAGGCGGTCATACTCTCAAGCTTCGACCCTGTAAGGCGCGAAGTGGCCAGGATTGCACTCGAAAGGCTGATACAAGACGGCAGGATACAGCCGGCGAGAATAGAGGAGATGGTCGAAAGGGCCCAGAAGGAAGTAGAGATGGTCATAAGGGACGAAGGAGAAAGGGCCATACTCGAAACCGGGGTCATCGGGCTTCATCCGGAGATGCAGAAGCTGCTCGGCAGGCTCAGGTTCAGGACGAGCTACGGGCAGAATGTCCTCAATCATTCCATTGAGGTGGCTAGGCTTGCAGGCACGATGGCCTCCGAGCTTGGAGCCGACGTGACGCTTGCGAAGAGGGCAGGGTTGTTGCATGACATCGGCAAGGCGATTGACCATGAGGTGGAAGGCCCCCATGTCACGATTGGCGCCGACCTCGCAAAGAAGTACAGGGAGTCAGCACTTGTGATAAACGGCATCGAATCGCATCATGGGGACGTCGAGCCTGTGTGCGTAGAGTCGATACTGGTTCAGGCCGCAGACGCGATCTCAGCCGCAAGACCCGGCGCGAGGCGCGAGACGCTCGAGACATACATCAAGAGGCTTGAGAAGCTCGAGGAGATCGCCGACTCATACGAGGGCGTGGACAAGGCGTTCGCAATCCAGGCAGGCAGAGAGATAAGAATCATGGTGAAGCCCGAGAAAGTGGACGACTATACTACCCTTACGCTGGCAAAGGATATTGCGAAGAAGATCGAAGGCGAACTGGAATACCCAGGTCAGATCAAGGTGACGATAATACGCGAGACCAGGGCCGTCGACTTCGCGAAGTAGCGTGTCGGCCGGGCGGGAAACCGTCCGGCCAGATTAGTCTAGAAGGGGAGGGGAGATCATGAAGGACATGGCAAGACAGGACTACGAACCGGCAAATAGCGGCATTGGCCTCCTTTTCTCCCTGTTGACCAGGCACAACGAGATATGTTCGGCGACATACACCCCTGAAGACGCCTCTCTTGGCATGGCTTATCTTGTCTGCAGGAAGATCGGATCAGACGAGCTGTCGGCGCTAAGAAACAGGCTTGTTCACAGCATAGAGGCCATCTGGGATATCCTTAGGATGCCCAACGGCACAAAGCATGAGCTTCAGGTAGAGGAGCTTGGGGAATACACCAGGCTCACGGTTGTTAGGGACATCTCCAGCCTCTCGAGCGAGGAAATCGCCCTCATAGTCGGGATAATGGAGGAGTTCTTTGAGACGGGGCTCCTTAGAGATAATCAGGACGACGACTATGACGGGCTTCCAAGCGACGAGGCTATCAATAACATGATCATAGACGTCAAGACCTCGACAGGCGAGAAGAACATAATCGGGTACAGGGATGAGGGCAGGATAGTGGTTTTCGACAAACCGCTCATGGCAACCAAAGGGGCCGCCGCTAAATGAAGGTGGCCTTCTTCGGCGATGTGGTAGGGAAGATTGGCAGGACGGCGCTGGAGGCAGGCATCGGAAAGGTGCGGGCCGAGGGCGCCGATTTCATCATAGTCAACGGGGAGAACGCGGCAGGGGGCATCGGCATTACCCCTGAGACCGCAAAGCAGATTAAAGACCTCGGGGTGCACGTGATAACCACCGGTAACCACGTCTGGAACAAAAGGGAAATGGCGGAGAAGATCTCAGACCTGGATGGGATCATCAGACCGGCCAACTACCCTCCCGGGGTGCCGGGAAGGGGCTATGCACTCGTGAGGTCGAATTCATACTCCCTTGCAGTAGTCAACCTCCAGGGGCGGGTCTTCATGGGTGGCAACGACTGCCCATTCAGAAAGGCAGACGAGATAATCGGCTCAATATCATCGGAGGCGGATGCGATACTTGTGGACTTCCACGCCGAAGCGACATCAGAGAAGGTGGCCCTCGGCATGTATCTGGATGGCAGGGTGGGAGCAGTGCTGGGAACCCATACCCATATACAGACCGCAGACGAGAGGGTGCTTCCCAACGGCACGGCGTATATCACCGACGTAGGGATGTGCGGCCCCCTTGATTCTGTTATAGGCATGGCAAGCGACACGGTGATACCGAGGTTCCTGAACGGAATGCCGACCAAATTCGAAGTGGGCAACGGCTCTCCCATGGTCAATGGAGTCATCATCGAGATAGACCACTCCACGGGAAGGGCCCGCTCCATCGACAGGATAAACATGATACTTTAGTACCCCCCCCCATTATCAGGTATTTCTTGAGGCGTCGAAGTTTTCGGCGCTTTTTCGTTTTTCTTAGGAGGATTTCGCGGGCAAGCATAGAAAATGATAGTCAAGTGGAGTAAAGTGGAGTAAAATGGAGGACAAGGAATGGAGGTGGGACGGTGTTCATAGGGGCATACAGGCACACCCTCGATGAGAAGAACCGAATAATCGTCCCTTCAAGATTCCGCTCTATCCTTCAGGGCAGGTTCATCGCGACAAGGGGGCTGGACGGCTGCCTAGCATGCTATCCCACAGAGGAATTCGAGAAGTACATGAACGGCCTTGCAGCCATGCCCATCGAGCACAAGGAGGCAAGGAAGTACATAAGGATAATATCGTCAAATGCGATCGAATGCGAGATAGACAAGCAGGGAAGGGTTGTGCTCCCCCAGAGCCTCAGAAACGCTGCGGGAATCGACAAGGAGATCGTAGTGGTGGGCGCCAACAACCGCTTCGAGATATGGTCCGCCTCCGTGTTCGACAGCTACGAGGAGGAGACGCTGCCGCAGTATGAGCAGCTGGCGGAGGGCCTGGCCTGCATGGGAAGCCAGAAATGAGCTCCTTCTCGCATGAACCGGTGATGACCCGGGAAGTCTTTGAAATCCTAGATCTCAGACCGGGAAGCATCTACCTGGACTGCACCCTCGGAGGTGCCGGGCACGCATCCATCGCATGCGGGCTTGTGGGCGAGGGGGGCACAGTAGTCGGGCTGGACATAGACGAAGATGCGATAGAATCTGCCGGCAACAGGCTCTCCTCCTCCCAGTGCGAGGTGTTCGTTGTTAAATCCTCATATGTGGAGCTCGACAGGGTGCTTTCGGAAATCGGCATAGAGGCTGTGGACGCCATCCTGTTCGACCTCGGGGTAAGCTCCTACCAGCTGGACGAGCCCGAAAGGGGCTTCTCCTACAGGGAAGACGCGCCTCTGGACATGAGGATGGACAAATCCGGAAGCCTGACCGCGGAGAAGCTTATTAACAGCGCCGATGAGAGGGCGCTCATTAGGATAATCGGCGACTTCGGGGAGGAACGCTGGGCGGTGAGAATCGCCAGGTTCATAACCGAGGCAAGGGGCCGGAAGCCGATAACGACTACGGGTGAGCTCATAGGGATAATCGAAGCGGCCGTGCCAAAGGGCGCCAGGCAGAAGGGGATCCATCCGGCCAGAAGGACCTTCCAGGCCCTGAGGATAGCGGTCAACACGGAGCTTGACAACGTATCGACGGCGATACCCAAGGCGATAGACGCCCTTAAGCCGGGAGGAAGGCTTGCGGTAATCAGCTTCCACTCGCTTGAGGACAGGATAGTGAAGGAGCTCTTCAGAAAGCACGAGCACCCGTGCACGTGCCCCCCGGACTTTCCCGTCTGCGTCTGCGGGCTTGAACCCGTAGTTAGGGTGCTGACCAGAAAACCGGTCCTTCCGAAGGACGACGAGACAGAGGCGAACCCCAGGTCAAGGAGCGCGAAGCTAAGGGCGGTCGAGAAAATCAGATAGCAGGAGTGGTGCTGCGATGAGGATATATACAGGTTCTGCCCCCGTCATGGCAAAAAGAAGGCCCAATCTCTCAAGGAAGGCTGATCCCAGGGCCGCAAGGCGCGCCAGGGCCGCCAATTCCAATGCGATGATGCTGTATGTTTCTGCTATAATATTCGTTGCGGTCGTTATCACCATGGGCTATCTCGCACAGCGGTCGGCGCTTGTCATCGCCTATTCGCATATGGAGGCCATCCATGATCAGATCTCGGAGCTCAAGCAGCTTTGCAACGAAAGAAGCGTGGAGCTTGCAGAGATGACCTCGATAGCCAAAGTGGAGACGCTCGCAAGGCAGAAGCTGGGAATGGTCGATGCAAGGAAAGTAGCCGTGCTGCTTGTAGCCGGTGAACCGGAACCTGTCCAGACAGCCGCCGCCCCTAAGCCGAACGAGGGGCAGGTCGCGAGGCTCAAGCTGGAGGTGCCGACTATGCTCGCGGCATTCGGGTCATGGCTGAAAAGCACTGCCATAAGCGCTACTTCCAGCATGATATCCACTTGGCATGCGAACTCAGCAAGCAGCCTACCGGATGTCCTGCAGTGATATTTGGGGTTGATCTGCTGTGAACCCGTCAGGCGGGCCTAATCCAAGGGGAGACAGAAGGAATTCTTCAAGCACGACCAGGATCAAGGGCATTTGGATGTCTCTGATCCTGGTTATATTGCTTTATGCGGTGCTCTTCATCCGCCTTTCCTACATCCAGGTCTTCAAGGCGGCCGAGTATTCGAAGGAAGCCATGGCCCAGAGGGCGAGGCCGGCATCGATAGACCCGGTGAGGGGCAGGATACTCGACAGGAACGGAGCTGAGCTCGCCTACAGCATAACCTCGAACTCGATATATGTCAGGCCGCAGGACTTAGCCGACAACACCGCTACCGCAGCGAAGCTTGCCCCCATCCTCGGCCTCGACAAGGCGAAGCTGACACAGCAGCTGGCGGAAGGCCAGAGGCCCAGCATCATAGCAAGGAAGGTCACCGTCGAGATGCTTCAGACCATAGCATCACAGAGGATAACGGGGCTTTCAGTGCTTCAGCAGGGCCAGCGCTTCTACCCGAAGGGGAGCCTGGCAGGCCAGGTGCTCGGCTTCACCGGCACGGATAACCAGGGCCTTGAGGGCATAGAGGCTTACTACAATGATTTGTTGTCCGGGACTCCCGGCATGATACAGGTGGAGAAGGACGCAAAGGGCAATGTGATAGCCGGCGCGCAGGAGATATTCACTCCTCCCGTAGACGGCCTCGACGTCGTGCTCACCATTGACGAGAACATACAGTACAGCTGCGAGAAGCATCTTGAAAGCGCGGTGAAGGAGTTCGGCGGGAAGAGCGGCTTTGCAATCGCCATGGAGCCCTTCACCGGAGAGATACTTGCCATCGCCCAATACCCCTTCATGAACCCGAACGAACCTCTTAAGACCTCAAGCAGGGAGAGAAGGGTGTTTCCGATCACCGACCAATACGAGCCTGGCTCCACCATGAAGACCTTCATAGCGGCATCGGCGCTCGAAGACGGCATAGTCGAGCTCGACGAGAAGTTCTACGATCCGGGCTTCATACAGGTTGCGGATGCGAGGATAAAGTGCTGGAAGCTTCCAGGCCACGGTGCGCAGACCATGGTGGAGGCTATGGCCAACTCCTGCAACCCCGTGTTCTCTTCAATAGCCCTCGATCTTGGGACGGCAAGGCTTACGCACTACTTCGAGGACTTCGGTTTCGGGAAGAAGACGGGCATAGACTTCCCGGGTGAAACCGCCGGCATTATGCACAAGCCCGAGAATTTCCGGCTTGTGGAACAGGCGACGTCGGCCTTCGGCCAAGGCATATCGGTCACCGGCATCCAGCTGGTTGCTGCGATGAGCTCGATAGCGAACGGAGGCTCGCTCATGAAGCCATACCTGGTCAAGGAGCTCAGAGACTCGGAAGGCAAGGTAGTGAAGAGCTTCAAGCCCACCAAGATCAGGCAGGTCCTGTCTGAGCAGACCATCAAAGAGATGCAGTACATGATGCACGAGGTGACTCTCCTCATCGGAAGCAAGGCGATACCCGTGGGATACGACATCGCTGGGAAGACCGGCACCGCCCAGAAGCCATCGGGCACGGGAGGATACGGCTCAGAGTACATAGCTTCTTTCATAGGCTACATCCCCGCTGACGATCCTAAGATAGTGGTGCTCATCTCCGTGGACGAACCGCAGTCCTCCAACAGGTACGGAGGCACGATATCGGCTCCGGTGTTCAAAGCGGTCGCCGCAGACGTTATGAGATATATGGGTATAGCGCCGAAGGACGAGGAGAAGAAGTCCGGGTCATCGGCATTGAAGCAGGTGCCCAACGTGATAGGCATGACTAAGACGCAGGCATCGTCCACGATCAGAAAGGCCGGCCTCGTTATGGCGGCCGAGGGAACCGGCGATAGGGCTACGGAGATGGTCCCCAGGGCCGGCATGAGCGCCTCGGAGGGAAGCGCGGTCGTAGTATATTTTGAGGATGAAAGCTCGGGGGAGACGGGCAGCAAGCTGGAGGCGGCAGTACCCGACCTGAGGGGGAAGGCTCTAAAAAACGCTGCTATCTCGGCAGGCATCTCGGGCTTCTCTCTGATACCGCAGGGAAGCGGCATAGTCTACAGACAGGAGCCGGCTCCGGGCACAAGGCAGCTCAAGGGCTCGCAGATAACGGTCTGGCTGAAACAGCAGTAATCTCGGTGCGAGGTGTACGATGAGGCTTTCAGAGCTTGTCAGGGGAATAGCGCCGGAACCGCAGCAGGATGCAGAGGTCAGTGGAGTCAGCTACGATTCCAGGAAGGTCGTTCCGGGGGACATGTACGTCGCCCTAATCGGCTCCAAGGCAGATGGGCACGACTTCATCCCGCAGGCAGTGGCACAAGGCGCGGCTGCGGTGGTCCACAGCAGGGATATGGAGCTTCCGCAGGGCGTGGCGGGTGCAAAGGTGGATGACACAAGGGCAGCCCTTTCGAAGATTGCCGACAGGTTCTACGGACACCCATCGGGAAAGCTCAGGGTAATCGGCATCACGGGCACCAAGGGCAAGACATCCACCGCCTACCTTGTGGAGCACATACTCGAAAGCATGGGCATCAGGTGCGGCCTCATGGGCTCGCTGGAGCACAAGACTGGGGCAAGGCGCATAAAAGCTGTGAACACGACCCCGGAATCGCTGGATGTGGCCTGCTATATGGCTGAGATGGTTCAGGCCGGATGCAAGGCCTGCGTGATGGAGGCCTCGTCCCATGCGCTGCAGCTGGGAAGGGTGGAGGATGTATGCTTTGACATCGGCGTGCTGACCAACATGGGGCACGACCACATGGACTTTCACCTGACATACGAGGGCTATCTTATGGCCAAGGCGAAGCTCTTCAGCATGCTTTCCCGCGAGTGCCCTGACGGGCCTCAAGAGCTTAAGGGCAAGAGGGCCGCAGTCATAAACTCCGACGATGAATACTCTGATTACATGCAGAGGCGCGCGCGCGATGCCGGAGCAAGAAGCATCGGCTATGGCCTTGGGGAGGCCTCCTTCCTCAGGGCAACGGGGATTGCCTGCAGCGCAGGGCATACCTGCTTCACCGTCTCCACCATGGAAGGGGAGAGCGCCCGCGTGGAAACCAAGCTCGCCGGCGTCTTCAGCATCTATAACTGCCTGGCTGCGATGGGGGTCTGCCTTGCCATGGGAATAAGCCTCGGGGATTCGGCCAAGGCGATAGCAGGGTTCACCGGCGTTCCCGGAAGGTTCGAGAGGGTGGAGCAAGGCCAGGACTTCAACGTGATTGTCGACTTCGCCCACAATCCCGAGAGCCTCCAAAGCGCCCTCCAGACAGCAAGGGAGCTGACCGACGGAAGGCTTACGGTGGTGTTCGGATGCTGCGGGGACAGGGACAGGACCAACAGGCCCTGGATGGCAAGGATTGCACAGGAGCTGGCCGACAGCGTCATCGTCACACACGACAATCCTCTGGACGAGGAACCGGAGAGGATTATCTCCGACATTAAGGAAGGGCTTACACTGGCGACGCCGTATGAGATAGAGCCGGACAGGGGAATCGCCATAAGAAAGGCAATAGGCGCAGCAAGAAAGGGAGACACAGTGCTTATAGCCGGCAAGGGGGCCGAAACTTATCAGAAGACGGGGCAGCTGGCAATTCACTTCGACGACAGGGAGGAAGCTGCCTTGGCCATAAAGGAGAGGGTATAGATGGCATTCACGCTGGACTGGATATTGAAGGCGTCGGAGGGAAGGCTCGCCGGCGGCCCTGATGAGGGCACGTTCTGCGGCTTTGCCTCAGACAGCAGGCATAAGGCGCAGGGCTGGGTGTTTGCGGCGATAAAGGGCGAGAAGCTGGACGGGCACGACTTTCTGGCTTCCGCGTTCGACCACGGCGCAAAGGCCGCGATAGTGTCGAGGATCCCGGCAGACGTCCCCGAGGGGCTGAGCCTTATTCTCGTCGACGACGTCATACTGGCCCTGGGCAGGCTTGCCAGGCTCCATAGGGCCAAGTTCAGCCCGCTGGTCTTCGGCGTGACAGGTTCAGCAGGCAAGACCACTACGAAGGATATGACAGCGGCGGTGCTGTCGAGGAAATTCGACGTATTGAAGACCATGGGAAACCTGAACACGGAGATAGGATGCCCGCTTACGCTTCTGAGGATGGAGGCCAGGCATGAGGCGGCAGTAATAGAGATGGCGATGCTGAACTTCGGCGAGATAAAGTACCTCACTGAGCTTGCCAGGCCCAAGAAGGGGATAGTGACCATAGTCGGCAGCATGCATATGGAGTTCCTCGGGTCCCAGGATGGCATAGCCAGGGCCAAGCGCGAGCTGGTCGAAGCGCTTCCGGAGGACGGCCTTGCGATTCTCAACAGGGACGACCACAGGGTCTACGACATGCGGTCTTATGCCGCATGCCCCTGCCTTACATACGGGCTCGACCCCGATGCGGACATCCGCGGCGTGGATCTAACCACAGACCCCTCCGGCACATCCTTCGGAATAGTGCTATCCGAGAAGGCTAAGTCACTGCTGCATCAGAAAGAGGGCCTTATAAAGGGCATGAGGGTGCCATTTGCCGGAGCCCACCAGGTGAGAAACGCGCTTGCTGCGGTTTGCGCGGGGCTCTCCGAGGGAGTCAGCCCTGAATCGGCCAGAGAGGCGATAGCGAACTTCGTGCCTTCCGCCATGAGGATGACGCTGAAGAAATCGCTCCACAGCTTCGAGGTGCTGGATGATTCGTACAACGCGAACCCGGAATCCGTACCGGCAGCCACAGAATCAGCGTTCGCCATGGCGGCGGGCAGGAAGCTTTTCATGGTGTTGGGCGGCATGGTAGAGCTTGGTCCCCGCTCCATCGACATGCATCATGAGCTTGGTATGAAGCTTGCAAAACTGCCTATTGCCGGCATAGTCACAATGGGCACGCTCGGCCACGGCACCTATGAGGGGCTTCAGATGGGCGGCTTCAAGAACCTCGTCCATACCACGACATACGAAGAGGCGAGGGACAGGATAGTGGAGATGGCGACGCCGGGCTCCCTAGTTATGGTGAAGGGCAGCAGGGCGGTCGGCCTGGACAACCTTGTAGCGCTGCTGACCGGGCACAAGGAATCGCACTGAAGAGGTGTTAGATGGACAGCATTTTCCTTTCATTTACAGCTTCTTGCCTTGCGGCCGTCCTTGCGGCCCCTTATGCGATTAAGCTTCTTAGGAAGCTAAAGCTGGGGCAATTCGTAAGGGACGACGGGCCAAGCACGCATCTCGTCAAGCAGGGCACCCCAAGCATGGGCGGCCTTATCATGGCATTTGCCGCAGGAGTCGCAATGCTCCTGTTCGTGCCGCTTGAGGCCGATGTCAATATCCTGGCGCTGACAGCTGGAGGCTTCACGCTGATAGGCTTCCTTGACGATTACCTGAAGGTGAGGCACAGGGCCTCACTGGGGCTCAAGGGCAGGTTCAAGTTCCTGGGGCAGGTCGCATTCTCTGCTGTGCTTGCCATATACGCTTACTTGACGGGAGGGGGCAGCCTCAGCATACCGTTCGTAGCGCAGCCATTAGATCTGGGATTGCTCTACATCCCGTTCGCCATGTTCATAGTCATTGGGGCAGCCAATGGGGTGAACTTCGCCGACGGGGTGGATGGCCTTGCATCGGGGGCGGCCGCGATGTCCATCGCCACATATGCAGTGATGGCATATCTGCAGGGTCAGATGGGCCTGGCCTCCTTTGCGGCGGCGCTCGTGGGGGCTTGCCTTGCCTTCCTTCTCTTCAACTCGCACCCGGCAAACGTGTTCATGGGGGATACAGGCTCTTTAGGGCTGGGAGGTGCCATCGGCTCTCTTGCCGTGCTTACCAGAAACGAGGTCCTGCTGGCCCTTGTGGGGCTTCTGTACGTCATAGAGATACTGTCCTCGGTGATACAGGTCTACTACATCAGGAAGCTCAACAGGCGCCTTTTCAGGATGGCGCCGATACACCACCACTTCGAGCTTCTCGGCTACCCGGAAGCCCACGTGGCGGCGGGCTTCTGGATATTCTCGGCGATTTGCGGGGCGTTGAGCCTCGTCATCTACCTGAGAGGATGATATGAGGGACATAAGGCGCAGGGAATATGACATGTGGATATTCGTGCCTTCGGCGCTTCTCATCGGCGCCGGCCTTGTCATGGTCTTCAGCGCTTCGCAGATGCAGGCCCTGGCAGACTACGGCGACATGTTCCACTACATAAAAAGGCAGCTCATCTGGGTAGTGCTCGGAATCGGCACGATGATGCTCATGATGAGGCTGAACCTCGACAACGCGAAGAAGCTTGCCCCTTACGTCTACGCTGGGGTGCTGTTGAGCCTGGTGGCGGTTCTGATAGTCGGAAAGACGGTAGGAGGCGCGAAGCGCTGGTTCGACGTAGGGCTTGGGACGCTTCAGCCGTCGGAGTTTGCGAAGCCCGCCCTGGTGTTCTTCCTGGCCTGGTACTACGACATGCTCGAGAAGTCGGAAAGCAGGGGCTTTCTTATGTCTGTGCTGCTTCCGGCCGGGCTTGTCGCAGTCGGGGCGCTTCTCATCCTGATAGAGCCTGACTTCAGCACGATGGGGCTTTATATCGTCATCGGCCTTTCAATGGTGTTCGTGAACACGGCATATAAGGCGGTGTTCGCCATTGCCGGCGCTCCTTTGGTGCTCACGGGCCTCATCTGGGCGTTGAAGGAGGAATACAGGCGCGACAGGATACTGGGCTTCCTAAACCCATGGCAGGATCCCAGCAACAAGGGCTACCAGATAATCCAGACGCTGTATGCCCTGGGCTCAGGTGGCTTCAAGGGGCTTGGCCTCGGCCTTTCGAGGCAGAAGATGTATTACATCCCGGAGCAGCACACCGACTTCATATTCGCAGTCGTGGGGGAGGAGCTGGGCCTAATCGGCACCGGCGGTTTCGCCATGATGTATCTCATAATAGCGATTAGGGGCTTAAGGATTGCCAACCTGTCGAACGACGTCTTCAGGTCGAACCTTGCCTACGGCCTTTCGATATGGCTTGCGGTCCAGGCCTTCATCAACATGGGCGTGGTCGCGAACCTGCTTCCCGTTACCGGCATGACGCTGCCGCTGGTATCGGCGGGAGGATCGTCCCTCATTCCGACCATGGCGGCGATAGGGCTCCTTTTGAACGTCTCAAGAGGCGCATGAGACAGGAGGAAACGATGCGGCATCCTCGCTTCATAGTGACCGGCGGCGGCACCGGCGGCCACATTTATCCGGCCCTTGCGGTGGCCGGCGTGCTAAGGGGAAGGCACTCTGAAGGTGAGATCCTCTACGTCGGCGCGCGGAAGGGGCTTGAGAAGGATCTCGTCCCCAGGGAGGGTTATGAATTCCGCGCCCTCGACATCAGGGGGATGGAAAGGAAGATCAGCTTGGGGGCCCTGGTCTCAGCTTGGAAGGCGGCAGGCTCGGTGTGCCAGGCTATGGGGATAATCAGGCAGTTCAGGCCGGATGCGGTCATAGGAACGGGCGGCTACGCCTCGTTTCCAGTAGGGGCTGCGGCCGTGCTGTCCCGTGTGCCGCTCATCCTGCATGAGCAGAACGTCTACCCCGGGCTTTCCAACAGGATGCTCGGCAGGTTCGCCAAGGGCATCGCAATAAGCTGGGAGGAATCGAAGAAGGGCTTCGGCGGGAGAGCCGAGCTCGTCCATACGGGAAACCCGATAAGGCAGGCCATAGTGTCCGCTACCCGGGAGGAGGCATTAAGTAAGCTGGGGCTTACCCCCGATAGGGTCACTGTTCTCGTATTCGGAGGAAGCCAGGGCGCGGCAAAGATTAATGAAGCTGCGCTGGGCATGATGAGGATTATGGGAAATGACGGAGTGAGGGTCATCCTCGCCACAGGCAAGGCCAACTGGCAGAAGGCAAAGCAGCAGGCGGCATCAATAGGCATCGCCTTCTCTGAGGAGCTCAGGGGAGATGGGCGCTTCTTCGTTCTGGACTACCTTCATGACATGGCTTCCGCCCTTGCAGCATCGGACCTTGTCGTAAGCCGTTCCGGGGCGCTTACCCTTGCTGAGATCACTGCCCGCGGCATAGCATCTGTGCTGATTCCGCACCCTTACGTGCCGGACGACGTGCAGCGCAGGAATGCGTACGCCATGCAGAAGGCCGGCTCCTCAGTGGTCATTGAGGATTCGGAGCTGGACGGAAAGAGGCTCTTTGCCGAGGTATCGGCCCTGATTGCCGACACGGGGAGGCTTAAGGACATGGCAGCTGCGGCAAAGAGGATGGCCATGCCTGACGCCGCAGGCCAGGTTGCAGACCTTGCCGAAAGGCACATGCTGGGAGGTGGCGCAAGGTGAGGGAAGGAAGGGTCCACTTCATAGGCGCCGGCGGATACGGCATGAGGCCGCTTGCCGCAATACTTATCAGCATGGGCAGGCCTGTATCCGGCTCCGACATCAAGGATAGCGAGGGCATAAGGGAGCTTCAATCCATGGGGGCGGATATCTGGATCGGGCATGACGCAACAAAGATCGCCATGGCGTCCTGCGTGGTCTACTCGAATGCGGTACCTCAGGACGACCCTGAACTTTGCGAGGCAAGGCGCCTTGGAAAGGAAGTATTGCAAAGGGCCGAGCTTCTTGCCGAGCTCTTCAACGGGACAAAGGGCATAGGCGTAACCGGCACTCACGGGAAGACCACCACGACGGCGCTTCTGACCTATATGTTCATCGAGGCGGGCTTGGATCCGATGGCGCTTGTTGGCTCCGGGCTCTATGACATGCCGACCGGAGGGCGCCTCGGAAAGGGCGGCTACATGGTAGTTGAGGCGGACGAGGCCTACGGCACCTTCCTCAGGCTGAAGCCGTTCGCCGCCATCATCACGAACGTTGACGATGACCACAGGGACCATTACGGCACATACGATGCCATCAAGGAGGCGTTTGCCAGGTTCTCCTCGCAGGTAAGAAGCGAAGGGGTGATCGCAGTATGCACAGACTCCCCGGACGCCGAAGGCGCATCAATGGCGGCCTCTGCCAGGGTGGCCAGATACGGGCTGAACGAAAAGCAGGGCTACTCCGCAAGGGACATAGAACCGTCGGGCCTTGGCGTATCATTCGTGCTCACCAAAGCAGGCAGAGACGTCGCAGAGATGCACCTTAATGTGCCGGGAAGCCACAATGCCCTGAACGCGGTCGGCGCCGCAGCCCTGGCCCTTGAGCTTGGCATTCCGGCTTCCGTCGTGCAGCGCGGGGCATCTGCCTACCGAGGAGCCGACAGAAGATGCCAGAAAGTGGCTTTTGATGCGGGAGTTCTTGTGATAGACGACTATGCGCACCACCCTGAGGAAGTGAAGGCCACGCTCGCCGCACTGAGGCAGATTACATCCGGCAGGCTCATCGCAGTCTTCCAGCCGCAGAGGTTCACCAGGACCAAGCTTCTCATGGACAGGTTCGCATCGGCATTCATGGACGCAGACGAGCTCCTTGTGACCGAGATCTACTCGAAAGGGACGGGCGAAAGCCCGATAGAAGGCGTTTCGGGGGCGGCTCTTGCCAAGGCGGTCGCCAACATCAGGGGAAGGCATGTAGCCACGGCTGCAGAGCCTGACCAGGCCGCTGAATGGGCGCTAGGGCAAGCTGCCCCCGGGGATACCGTTGTCACCATGGGGGCGGGAGATATATGGAAGGCATCTCGCATGGTGGCGGAAGGGCTGGCAAGAAGAGATGGCAGGTAAGCTAAAGTTAAGCCCCGCATCCGTCACTGAGCTGGAAAAAGCGGCAGGAGCCCGCGTGACCTTTGACGAGCCCATGTCGCTTCATACGACCATCAGGCTGGGAGGGCCCGCGGACCTCATGGTAAGCCCCGCCGGCACAAGGGAGCTTGCCGCCACTATCAGGTGGGCGAATGCAAACAGCGTAGCTCACATTGTCATAGGCGCAGGAAGCAACCTGCTTGTCGCAGACAGCGGGATAAGGGGCTTGATCATCAAGACCACCGGCCTTAAGGCCTGGCACATGCAGGGCAATGTGCTGAAGGCCGAGGCGGGCGTTTTCCTTCCGGCGCTTTCCGCAGCCCTTTCAGATTGGGGCATGGCCGGCTTCACGGAAGCTTGCGGCATACCCGGCTCGCTCGGAGGAGCGCTTCACATGAACGCCGGGGCATATGGCTGGAACATATCCCACGTGACAAGAAGGGTGCTCTGCGCAGGACCCGACGGGGAGACTTTCCAGCTGGACCGGGAGGGCATGCGCTTCGGGCTCAAGTCCAGCGCCCTTATGACAGAAGGCTATATCGCGCTAAGCATGGAGGCCGAACTGAAGGTCGCAGACAGCGGCGAGCTGAAGGAGAAGGCCAGGGCGCTTCTTACCGAAAGGGCTGCCAAACAGCCCCTTGATGTACCAAACGCCGGGTGCGCCTTTAAAAACCCCCAGGGCTCTGGCGCCGGAAGGCTAATCGATGCCTGCGGCCTCAAGGGCAGGACGCTTGGCGGGGCTATGGTCTCCATGAAGCACGCAAACTTCATAGTGAACGCATCCGGGGCAAGGGCAACTGATGTAAGGGCCCTTATGGACGAGGTAAGGCAGAGGGTGTTCGAGAAGTTCGGGGAGAGGCTGGAACCTGAGATAAGGCTTGTGGGGGAATGGGATGCCTGACGAAAGCTTGAACATTAGCATGCAGGAGATAGCCCGGGCGAGAAGGGCCGGCAGGCAGGCAAGGCGGCCGAGGCCGCAAGCCCTGCCCATTCTCGTCGTTTTCGCCCTTCTGGGCATAGTGACGTTCCTTTATTCGCCAGCCTTCGACGTGCGCGAGGTGGCGGTGAGGGGAAACGCCTATTTCTCCGCGCAGGAAGTCGTAGAGCTCGCCAGGGTGCCCATGTCCAGGAACATGCTTCTCATAAGGTCCGAGGGCATAATCGAGAGGATACTCAAGGCCCCGAGGATGGAGTCGGCAGAGATAAGGAAGAAATACCCCTCCCGGATGGAGATAACAGTGGTGGAGCGCACCACTGTTGCGTACCTTCCTTACGGAGGCTTCTTCATTGACCTGGACGAGAATGCCCGTGCAATCGGCGTCTCCGAGGCGATAACCGACCCGAACGTGCCGATTATAACAGGGATGGAGCCCACCTTCGTGCTGTTGGGAGGCTTCGTCGAACCTTCCGCTCAAGCTCAGCTGGCCTCGATGCTGGGCTCGGAGCTGACCAAAGGCAAGGTCCCGGGCATATCCGAAGTTAACGTGAAAGACATGCAGGATATTGTTATAATTACTAATGATGGTTCAAGGATAATGCTGGGCGCATCTGACGGAATCTCAGTCAGGCTCGCAATGGCCCTCGACATACTATCAGGGGCGAGGGCGAGGAAGCAGGCGTTCAAATACATCGATGTGAGGGTAGCCGAAAGGCCGGTCCTGGGGACCAAGTAGCTTTCGGCCGTGAGTTGATGGCAAACAAAGACAGGAAAGTCATAGCGGCGATAGACATCGGCACCAGCAAGGTAGCGGTGCTTTTATTCTCGCCGGAGGCGCGCGGGGTCCTAATCGAAGGCCATGCGGTAGTGCCATCCGACGGGGTGAAGAAGGGCATGATAACAGACGCCGACGCACTGTCGAACGCCATAGTGTCCGCAGTCGACGAGGCTGAGCGCGCAAGCGGCGGGATGATAACGAGCCAGGCAGTGGTGGGCATGGGAGGCAGGCACCTTGCCTCGCATAAGTCCACGGGCATGATACCTTTGGACAAGGGACCTAGGAAGATCACTGAGGAGGACCTGGAGAGGGTGACCGGCTACTCCGGGATAATGAGGTTCCCCGAGGGCTCATCCTTCCTGGGTCTCATCACAAGAGACATCATAGTCGACGGGCAAAGGGGCGTTGACAGGCCCGTCGGAATGAGCGCCCTCAGGTTGGACGTCAGGTCCACTGTCATGTCTGCGGCTACGGCACAGATGGATATGTGCGATGCCGCGGTGGCTAGAATCGGCGTTCCCGTCACAGGCAAGTTTGCAAACCCTGTCTGCGCTGCAGAGGCGGTCCTAAGCAGGGAGGAGAAGGAATGGGGCGCAGCTGTCGTGGACATCGGCTCCGCCACGACAGGAGTCGCCCTTTACTCCGACAGGAGCCTTCTTAGGATGGAGGTGCTTCCGGTCGGAAGCTCAAACATCTCCAAAGACATCGCCGAGACGCTTCAGATACCTTTCAAGCAGGCAGACGCGCTGAAGATGAAGTTCGGCGCGTCAAGGCCGGCGCTAAAGGGCTCAGACGAGGTCATCGACCCGGTGACTATGGCAGTAGGGGCGGATGCGTCCGTCGGATCAGCCGTCTCCTGGGGGGAGCTCCACAGGATAATCGACGCAAGGCTTTACGAGATGCTCGAGAGCGTCGCCTCAGTGCTTGAGGCAGAGGGCCTTCTCGGAAGGCTCCCCTCCGGCATAGTCCTTACCGGCGGAGGAAGCCTCATGCCGTATCTCTGCGAGTATGTGCTGGAGAACCTGAAGGTGCCGGCTAAGGTGGCAAAGCCCGGACGCGAGTTCGGCCTCTCCGAGAAGATGCAATATCCTCAGATGGCAGCGGCGGCAGGCCTTGTCAAGGTGTGCGCCGAGATGGCGATGCCCATGGCGGACATAAAGCCAGGCAAGAAGGAGAAGTCGCAGGGCAGGGGAGTAAAGGACCTTCTCAGGGGACTGATAGATTGAGCTTAACTGACATGAGGGGGATTATAGATGTTCGTAGTTGAAGCGGATGGCCTGGGATCGGCGAAGATAAAAGTCGTTGGCGTGGGCGGCGCCGGATGCAATGCGGTAAACAGGATGGTCGACGCCGGCATAGACGGCGTCGAGTTCATAAGCATGAACACCGATGCGCAGGCTCTTTCAAGAAGCCTTGCGCCTAAGAAGGTCCAGCTGGGCGCGAATCTCACGAAGGGCCTGGGCGCAGGGGCCAACCCCGAGGTCGGGAAGCAGGCCGCAGAGGAGAGCAAGGACGGCATATCGGATGCGCTCTCCGGAGCCGACATGGTGTTCGTGACCGCCGGCATGGGAGGCGGAACCGGAACAGGAGCAAGCCCCCTCATAGCAGAGATCGCGCGCGCATCTGGCGCGCTTACGGTAGGCGTAGTCACGAAGCCCTTCAATTTCGAGGGGGCAAGGCGGGCGGACTTCGCGCAAAAGGGGATAGAGGAGCTAAGGGGCAAGGTCGACACCCTCATAATAATCCCCAACGAGAGGCTGCTTACCGTAGTCGAGAAGAACACCAGGCTCTCAGAGGCCTTCAGGGTGGCTGACGATGTGCTAAGGCAGGGCATCCAGGGCATCACGGACGTGATAGTGAAGGCCGGCGAGGTGAACGTCGACTTCGCCGACGTGAAGACGATAATGACCAACGCAGGCTCGGCCCTCATGGGAATAGGAATAGCAAGCGGCGAGGACAGGGCGCTGGTCGCGGCAAAGGAAGCGATCTCCAGCCCGCTTCTCGAAGCATCCATACAGGGGGCCAAGGGCGTGCTCTTCAACGTGACGGGCGGGGACGACCTGACCCTAAGCGAGGTATATCAGGCGGCGGGGCATATACACGGCAGCGTCGACCCGGAAGCCATGGTCATATTCGGTTCGGTGGTTGACCCGAGCATGGAGGGCAAGGTGAAGATCACGGTCATCGCCGCCGGCTTCTCCGACCAATCCTCCAGGAGCACAAGAAGGCCGCTGCCGACGCGCACGACCCAGACCCAGCAGGACGACGACAGGGGAATCAGAAAGCCCGCGGCACCGCCGGCCGTGGAAGATGATGAAGACATCCCAGTCTTTTTAAGGGACAGAAGGAGCTGAAGATGCCAGAAAGCAGGATAAGCCAGGCCGACCCGAACTTCGGGGGCGGGCTGCCGGAGGGCGCCGAGGTAGTCCTCCTGAAGGCGGGGAAGGAAATTCTCAAGACGGACGTGAGCTGGTTCGACGCCTACCTTGACGCGGAGGGCTGCCCTGAAGGATGCCCGGCGCTGGACGTCAAGGTCCTTTGCTCGACGGGCTGGACAGACGTTGGGGAGCTGGCGAGAAGGACGTTCTGGGAGCACGAATCGACCGTAACCGTCTCCGTGCGCAAGGGCAAGGCCAGCTTCGCCTGCGGCACCGTGCTTCCGATAATAAGGGGCGGCAAGCAGACCGCCTGCGACGTGGAGCATCTGTCCGCCGGTGACACGGTGATCATGCATGATTACATGATGCTGAGAAACGGGCACACCGACCCCGCCAAGCAGGTCATAGTGAGGCATCAGGGCGTGATGGACAAGAAGAAGAAGCCTGCAGCGGGGCTCAGGCTCTATCATATAAGCACCGCAACGGGCGACATAATCGCCGACGGCATAGTCGCCTACACGTCAAAGTAGGCATGGAGGGCGACTTCATCAGGATACATGGCCGCGGGGGGATGGAAATCCTGAGGTCCGCGAAATTCGACCAAGAGGGCTTCATCGCGGCTTTCACTACTAGGAAGGGCGGTTGGAGCCCTCCTCCTTTTGACGGGGCAAACATGGGCTACGGAGTCCCTGACGATCCGGCGAACGTGGCGGCCAACCGGGAGTGCGCGCTGGGCATCCTGGGGCTTGATCCGGACTCTGCCTATTCAATGAGGCAGGTGCACGGGATAAATGTTGCGGAAGCGGGCGCCCATGGTGAAGGGCTGCGCGGCAACATGACATCAGGCGGCTTCGAGAGGACCGACGGCATGTTCACGTCGAAGGCTGGCACGGCGCTTCTGGGCATGTTCGCAGACTGCGTCCCGATAATCCTTGCAGATACGAGAAGCGGCAGAATCGGCCTTGTCCATGCCGGCTGGAGGGGTACTGCAGCTGGTGCTTCGATCGAGCTTGCCTCAAGGATGGGGCTGGACGGGGCCAACGCGGGAGGGTTCATGGCGGCCATCGGACCATCTATCGGGCCCTGCTGCTATGAGGTCGGCAGCGAGGTCGCAGGAGCCGTCCGGGACAGGTCCGGCAGTGCATGCGTACTTGAAAGGGACGGGAAGCTCTTCTGCGACCTGGGGCTGGCAAACGAGCTGCAGCTGATAAGCCTGGGGGTTTCAAGGGGGCGCATCTTCAGATATGCCGGATGCACGTCCTGCGAGCGAGAGGACTTCTTCTCGCATAGAAGGGACAAGGGAAGGACCGGGCGAATTGCCGCAATCGCGGCGTGCGTGAGGTAGCAATGGAGGATCAGAGGGACAATCCGGCCCGCGAGGACGGGCAGGAGGACGGCAGGGACACATACATGAGGAGGTTCGGGCTCTGGGTCCTGGTTGCCCTTGCCCTGATCTTCCTCGTAGTCGCTTACTCCATGGTCTATGACGCTCTGGTAGGGAGGGTTACGCCCACGATCACCGTCAAGGAGGGCACGCTGGACAGCTATGCCCAGTGCCAGGCGATAATCGTTCGCGACGAGAAGCTTGTAAGGGCCGCTGCGCCGGGCATCTTCCATCCGGTGGCTGAAGAGGGAGAGAGGCTCGCAAAAGGGGGAGTAGCAGCCCGCATAGGAGGAAGCGAGGATCCTAAGGAGGATGCAGCCCAGGCGGGCCAAGAGGGTGAGGCTGCCAACGCCTTTCTTCTTCTGGAAAGGGCCGATGGGGAGCTGAACGACGCCAGGCTATACCTATCCTCGAAGGAGATGGAGCTTGCCATCTACCTGAACCGCCTGGACACGAAGAGCGCTTCAAGGCTGGAAGCAGAGGTCTCCGAAGCCAAGCTTCGGGTGGACACCCTGGTTAAGGCCAAGCAGGACGCACAGATAGCATACGAGCTGAGCCTTAAGGCGGCGCAGGCGTCGTCCGCGGCGCAGTCGCATAAGGACCCTGGTGGAATCAAGGTCAGGACATCAAGGCAGGCGATAGCGAGCTTCAAGTGGGACGGACTCGAAAACAAGCTGAACCCGGCGAATCCTGACCTGCTCGACACTGACTACTCAATCGCAGGAAGCGCCGGGTCGGGCGCAAGGGTTCTGGGAGACGAGCTCAATGAGGGGGACATCGTCTTCAGGGAGATAGGCAGCCTAAGCACTGACCTGCTGCTTTTCGTAAGGGGCGTCGATCCTGAGAGCCTGAAGGCAGGGAGGGCTTACAGGGTTCGTTTCCCCAGGCTTTCGTCCGAGAAGGTTGCCGCTGTGCTGAAATCCTCGAAGGAGAAGGACGGAGGATCGGTTACCGCCTACTTCTCATTGGATCGCTATGTCAACTCGATGACGAGCCTGAGGACCGTGGAGGCGGAACTTCTTATTGCAAGCTACACCGGCCTCATTGTCCCCGCAAGGGCGATCGGCTACGACTCTGGGAAGCCCTATGTCTTTGTCATGAGGCAGGACCGCTTAGTCAAGGCATATGTCGATGTGCTGGGAATCGTGGCTGGGGAGGCTGCCGTGGCATCCGATGCGCTTAAGCCAGGCGACAAGGTGAAATTCGATGGGTGAGCTTGAGGCGGTCAGGGACAGGACAAGGCGGATCATCTCGAGGGTAGAGGCCGCCGAGATGGCGTCAGGGCGAGCCAGGGGCAGCGTAAGGCTAATCGCAGTGAGCAAGAAGAAGCCCGCCGAAGCGATTGTGGCGGCTTGGGAGGCAGGCATTCGCGAGTTCGGCGAGAACTATGTCCAGGAGGCCCTTCAGAAGGCCGGATCCATTCCGGATGGGGCGAGGCTGCACCTGGTAGGAAACCTTCAGAGGAACAAGGCCAGGAAGGCGGCAGCCCTGTTCGATATGGTTCAGAGCGTGGATTCGCATGAAATCGCCGAGGCGCTAGACAGGGCTGCGGCGGAGGCAGGAAGAAGGATGGAGGTCCTCCTTGAAGTGAACCTGGGCATGGAGCAGGGCAAGTCGGGTGTGGAGGCCGATGGCCTGTTCTCATTGGCGGATAAAGTGGCAGGCCTGGCAAGCCTGAGCCTGAGGGGGATGATGGTGATACCCCCGGTCGAGGGCTCAGAGGCATTCTTCCCTGAGGCAAGGAGGCTGTTCGAAGCCGCCTGCGACAGGCTGGGTAACGATACGGGCTTCGAAATACTCTCAATGGGAATGTCACAGGACTTCGAGCGGGCTATAGAGTGCGGCTCGACGATGGTAAGAATCGGGCGGGCGATATTCGGGGAGAGGTGAGCTTCATGAAGCCGTATGATGGATTTGCCGAAATCATCGGACGGGTTGAGGCCGATTCTGTGGAGAGGACTATAGCTTCCTGTCTTTCCGAAGGCAAGGCGAAGCTGACGGGATTCATTGGAGCCGAGGCTGCCGACTTCCTGAGGCAGGCCCTGCAGGAAGACGGAGCCCTGAGCTACAGGGTCTATGGGGGGTATAGGGGAGCCTCGCGGGTTAGGTTTGCGGTAGCGCCGGCAGCTTTCGGGTGGGACGGCTTCGAGCCCGGCATATCGTTCTTCTGCGTGGAGGGCCAATCGGTCCCCGGAGAGGAGATGCTCCTTTACCTGAAGGCGTCGGGCGTGCAGGCGTCCGAAATCGGCGATGTCTTCGAATCAGGGGGCTCCACCTGCGGCGCCGCCACTTCCGAAGCTTCTGCAAGGCTCTCCCAGAAGGGCGCAGACGTAAGGGGCGTGCCGGCTACGGTATCGGTCTGCGATCCGTCGGAGATTGCGCTTCCCGGCCAGCAGGCAAGGTCCATCAGGGCCACGGTCAGCTCCCTTAGGCTTGATGCCATAACAGCGGCCGGCTTTCCTGCCAGCAGGACGAGGCTCTCCCAGGAGATCGAGATCGGGAGGGTCAAGCTGAACGGGAAGGTATGCACGGACACCTCAGCCAAGGTGAAGCCGGAAGACTCGATAGTCATACGCGGCAGGGGAAGGCTCACCGTCGACGAGCTGGGGCAGAAGACGGCGAAGGGAAGAATCCCGGTCAGATTGTCCAAATACTCTGTCCTTTAGGAGGTTCATGACATGGTTTCACCATTGGAGCTGAAGAACAAGGAGTTCTCAACCAAGCTAATGGGCTACAACAAGGCGGAAGTCGATGACTTCCTGTCGGTGGTCATCAAGGACTATGAGGCTTTGTACAGGTTCTTCAGGAAGAATTCCGAGGCGGAGGCGGATGCCGCCCACGAGAAGCAGGAGGCCTTCGAAGTTAGCAATCCTGCAGCGAGGCCTTCCAATCAGAAGGCATCGGACAATGAGAGAAACCAGCTTCAGGGCAAGGGATCGGACGAATCCCCTGAGGCGGCCCCCTTGGCGGAAAGCAAGCCGCATGACAGGGCGGTCATGGAGATACTGGAGATGGCAAGGCAGGCAGCCGAGGACGCAAGGAGGGCGGCTTCCGCCGAGGCTCAGTCGGTCATGGCGGATGCCCAGCGGAAGGCGGCAGCTGTAGCCGCAGAGGCGGATTCGAAGCTGAGGGCAGCCGAAAGGCGGCTTCAGGACCTCTCTGCCCAGGAGGCTGCGGTAAGGGCCAGGATGAAGGGGCTCATCGAGGTCTACAGGCAGCTTATGGAGGACTTCGAGGCGACATCCGGCATAGACTACAACCTTTAGCACTTTTATTGAAGGGCAGGCAAGCGTGTGATAGAATCTAATCCATGTGAAAACGGAAAAG
>CAZJHY010000018.1:0-9482 GCA_964545975.1 uncultured Clostridia bacterium
TGCCGGACAAAGGTAGCCTCAAGCAGGCTTATAAGCAGCGCAAAGTAGTAGGCGGAGTCGGCGCAATAAGAAACGCCGTTGACGGCAGGCTGCTTATCGAATCTGCGGTCGACATAGATGCCAAGAGGAATCGGTTCATGTTCGCCAAGTCATCAGGCTTATGCATATACCCCAGGCTGGAGAAGGATTGGGCAAGGCTCGGGCAGGCGGCGTTCGACTACGAGGTGCTGGAGACGCTGGAAAAGACCGAGGATGAGACTATGAAGCAGTTCGGTGAGGATGTGAAGCTTCTGGAGAGGATCTGGCTCGAGAAGATCCCGGAATCATCAAGGTACTGAGCTTTAGGAGGCATCGTTGTGCTATTCGCTCCGATTAAGACCAAAAGGCTCGTCATAAGGCTCATGGAGGAGAAGGATGCCCCTGAGGTCTTCCGCTATAGAAGCCAGCCCGAAGTGGAGGTATATCAGGCAGGATGGCCCGAAAGCGAGGAGGCGTGCGCCTCTTTCGCCAGGCTGAACTGCTCCCGCCCCTCCTTCCAGCCGGGGGAGTACACGCAGCTTGCCATAGTAAGGCAGGAAGACGGCCTTCTGATAGGAGATATGGGGATACTAATCAGTGAGGGCGGCTTACAAGCTGAGCTCGGCTTCACTCTTGCGCCTTCTTACCAGGGGCAGGGTTTCGGGACGGAAGCCGTCGAAGCAATCCTCGGGCACCTTTTCGAACAAAGGGGGATTCACAGGGCATATGGCTCTGTGGATCCAAACAACCTGCCTTCGATAAGGCTTATGGAAAGGCTCGGCTTCAGGCGGGAGGCCCACCTGAAGAGGAGCTACCGCATGCGCGGGAGCTGGTATGACGATGTCATCTACGGTCTTCTTGACGAGGAATGGACTGGAAGTCGGAGAAGCTTGCGGCAAGAAAACCAGGAAAACGGACAGCCATTAGTCACTGATTGCAGCAGGATTATTGTTCGTCAGTTGGACAAGGAGAATTACAAGGGCAGGAAGCTGAGATATGAGTACCGGACCTGCTCATACTACGATGTCGTCTCCGAGCCAGGTTCGGTATTCTCCGTAAAGCTCGTCGAGAAGCCCATGCCAAGGCCAACAAGGAAGGCCTTCGTAAGCGCGCTCTTCGAGGACTGGCTGACGTCTCCTGCAGCCTTCGCCGCCGGAGACGGGATCGATATGGGTTACATAGAGGTCGACAGGGAAGACTGGCATAACAGGATTAGGGTGGCGGAGCTTCTGGTGCTTGAGCCATATAGGGGCCAAGGCATCGGCAAAGCCCTGCTGGACAGGGTGAAATTCCTTGCCGGGCAGGAGGGCTACAGGGAGATCGTGCTCGAGACCCAGAGCTGCAACGTTCCCGCCATAGGCTTCTATCTGAGCCAGGGTTTCAAAGTGGTCGGTATCGACCTCTCGTGCTATACGGACTTGGACCTCGAAAGGGGCGAAGTCAGGCTGGAGATGGCATTCAGAGTCAGGGGGTAGGCCATGAAAGATACTAGGATCGATGATTTCAGGAAGCTCAGGAAGCTTATGAGGAAGTATGAGGACCGCTTCACCCCTAAGACGGACATCGAGGGCAGATACGAGCTGTATGCCGTGAAGGACCTTGTCATCGAGGGCAGGAAGCGCAAGGAGGTATACTTCGCAGCATCTATAATTCAAAGCAGCTATGTGGGCTTCTATTTCATGCCCGTCTATGTTGATGAGGAAGTTAAGGCGCTCTTCTCCCCTGGCCTTCTCAAGCTTCTCAAGGGGAAGTCGTGCTTCCACATAAGGGGCCTTGACGCAAGCCTCGAGGCAGATGTGCGCGACGCCCTTGATAGAGGTGCGGCCCTATATGAGCGAAGGGGTTGGACGGAGGTCCGCAAGAAGGAGGATGGGCATGGCGCTTGAGCTGAAGAAGTTGACCGAGAAGACAGGATACTTCCCCGGCGGGACCAACATAGGCCTGTACGCATGCGGGAAGGATGCTTACCTGATAGACAGCGGCAACGACAAGGAGGCAGGCAGGCGCCTTCTAACTGCCTTGAACTCCCTCGATCTTGGCCTTGCTGCCGTGATTAACACTCATTCCAACGCCGACCACTGCGGCGGAAACCGCTTCTTACAGGACAGGACCGGTTGCAGGGTGATCTGCCCTGAAATCGAGGCGGCTGTGATGATGCACCCCATTCTTGAACCGTCGCTTCTTTACGGGGGTAACCCGCCCGAGGAGCTTAAGAGCAAGTTCTTCATGGCGCAGCCCTCTTCCCCGCTTCCGGACGGCCTTACCCAGCTTCCGGAGGGATTGTCTTCCGTAGGGCTTCCGGGCCATTATCTAGGCATGTGCGGCTATCTAACCGACGACCGCGTGTTCTTCGCAGCAGACAGCCTGTTTTCGGAGCAGGTTCTGGAGAAATACCACATCTCGTTTCTTTACGACGTCGCCTCATACCTTAAAACCCTGCAGATGCTGCCTTCCATCGACTGCGACCTGTTTGTGCCGTCCCACGCCGAACCGGTTGCCGATATCAGGCCGCTTGCCGCGAAGAATACCGCTAAGGTGAACGAGATCGCGGATTTGGTTGCGCTCTACTGCGCCGAGCCATCAGGCCCGGACGACGTGCTAAAGCGGTTGTATGACAACTACGGGATGAGCCTCGATGTCGCGCAGTACGCTCTTGCGGGAAGCACCGTCAGGTCCTATCTTACCTACCTGGTAAGCGAGGGCAGGCTCGAGCGCCAGGTCATGGACAACAGGCTGGTATATGTGAGCAAATGATGAATCGAACGGAGTGAAGGCGATGGAATTCATGGAGGCTGTGGCAAAACGCCGCAGCATATACTCAATAAGCGACGAGAGCACCATCGATGTCGGAAGGGTTAGGACCATACTGGAATCCGCCCTTCTTCATACTCCCTCACCCTACAACATCCAGCATGGAAGGATCGTACTTCTGGCAGGAACTCATCATCTCAGGCTCTGGGATATCGTCATGGATACCCTCAGGCTAAGGGTCCCCCCTGAGAAGTTCGGCAGGACTGAGGCGAAGGTCAACTCCTTCAGGGCAGGATATGCGACTGTGCTGTTTTTCAGCGACATCGATGCCGTGAGTGAGCTATCAGATCGGTTTCCCAAGTATGCGGAGACTTTCCCCGTATGGGCACACCATTCGCAGGGCATGCTGCAGTATGTTGTCTGGACTGCATTGGAATCAGAGGGTCTTGGCGCAAGCCTTCAGCACTATAACCCCATCATAGACGAGAAGGTGCACGCTGAGTGGCACATCCCTGTCAGCTGGCAGCTCATCGCCCAGATGCCATTCGGGAAGCCGACCGGCCCTGCCGGCGAGAAGGACTACCTTCCCCTGGAGAAGCGATTCAAGGTATTTGCAGATTAAATTCGACTTTTAAGCTGGTCTTCCGTCATTCTGCAGATGATATGACAATATTGTCATATGACACACTTGTCATATCGCCTCCTCTGTGAGATAATCGCGCCGGGGAGGACTTCAATATGCCCAAGGATACTTTCATGAACCTTCCGGAGGATAAGAGGCAGCGGATATTCGAGGCCGCTGTTGACGAGTTAGCCGAGAAAAGGTTCAGCGATGCTTCCATTAATAGCATCATAAAGGCTGCCGGCATACCAAGGGGCAGCTTCTATCAATACTTCTCCGACAAGGAGGACCTGTACCTGTACACCCTCGGGGAGATCGGCAAGGAGAAGATGAAGGTAGTGATGGAGGTCGGCAGGCTGGAACCCGAGGCTGATTTCTTCGAAGTCTACGAGCACATGTTCAAGGTGGGCATAAAGTGGGCTGAGAAGCATCCGAAGTACAGCAGGATAGGCCTTCTGATGAAGCTCGACGACAGCGGCTTCATCGCAAAGCTCAAAGCGGTCACAGACGATGGCTTAAAACAACTGGAGGCCCTGATCGACAGGGACAAGGCAAGAGGCCTTATCGCACCTGATATAGATTCCAGGCTTGTAGTGAACCTTCTGTACAACAGCATCTCCCAGGACGTTCAGGAGCTTTTCGAGAAGGGGAACGAAGCCGAGCTCATGGAGAGGGTCAAGAAGACCATCCGCATCATCAAGGGGGGTATCACGATTGTTCAAGGCAGATAACCTCAGGTACAGCTATCCTAAGAGCAAGTCATGGGCAGTGGATGGCCTCAGCTTCGAAGTAAGGCCGGGCGAGATATACGGGCTTCTGGGGCCTAGCGGTGCCGGAAAGAGCACGACGCAGAAGGTGCTCATCAAGCTCCTGAAGGGCTATGAGGGCAGCATCTCCTATGCCGGAAAGCCGCTTGATTCCTATGGAAGCGAGTTCTATGAGGACATCGGGGTGAGCTTCGAGATGCCCATCTCTTTCTCAAAGCTTACGGCCATGGAGAACCTGGACTTCTTCAGAAGGCTTTATAAGAAGACGGCGGACGTCGAGCCCCTCATGAAGAGGGTCGGGCTCTGGGAGGACAGGGACAAGAAGGCCGGGGAGTATTCCAAGGGCATGAAAATCAGGCTGAATTTCGTCAGAGCCCTTCTGAATTCACCCAAGATGCTGTTTCTGGATGAACCGACCAATGGCCTAGACCCGGTGAACGCAAGGATCATGAAGGACATGATCCTTGAATTCAGGCAGGCCGGCGGCACCGTGTTCCTAACAAGCCACATAATGAGCGATGTAGAGCAGTTATGCGACAGGGTGGGCTTCATAATAAACGGCAAGCTCACCGAGGAGGACACGCCCAGAAACCTCAAGCTCAAGTACGGCAAGAAGACGGTAAGGGTGGAATACAGGGAAAGCGGCGAACTGAAGATCGTCGATTTCACCATGCAGCAGATCAAGGACGACTCCTTCCACGAGCTGCTAAGGACGAAGGAGATTGAGACCATCCACAGCGGCGAGACGACGCTGGAGGAGATCTTCATCAAGGTTACGGGGGTGGCTCTTCATGAGTAGGCTCTCGGTCCTCATCAAAGGCGAGTTCGATAGGCTAAGCAAATATAACCTCTTCACGGCGAGCTTCGTGGCATCGTCCATGTACGTCGTCATGGCATACCTTCTGAGCGCCGAGCAGCTAATGGGCTTCCTGCCTTTGATCTTCATCACGGACAGCACCATGATGACCATAGTCCTGGTCGGCGCTACCCTCTTCTATGAGAAGAAGGAGCATACGATCAACTCCATAATGGTGACCCCGGCGACCTATGACGAGTACCTCTTCGCCAAAGCTGCCGTGAACATCGGCAATTCCCTGTTCACCGTGACATTCGTCTCAATCGCCGTATACCTTATGAAGGATCTGACCTACGGTTATCTGCACATAGTGGCGTCCACTATCCTCATAACCCTTCTTCACACCTGGATCGGGGTAAGGATTGCCTACACAGCGAAGAACTTCGCCTCGATGCTTATAAGCTTCATGTCCTATATGCTGGTGTTCATGCTGCCCAGCATACTGGCTCAGACAGGTGTGATTAGCGAGGGTGTATCGAAATTCATGATAATCCTTCCGCTTGAGTCCTCTCTGAACCTGCTTGAAGCCGGTTTCTCGCCGGTGGAGCCCTGGAAGCTGGCTTTCGGTTACGGTTACCTTATCGTCCTCTCCTGGGCGTTCTACAGGTTCGCAGTCAAACCGCGCTTCGCAGAGTACATGATGCGGGAAATGGGGGTGTAGGCGATGTTCGCAACTATGGCAAGGCATGAGATGAAGAATCTGCTCAGGGACAGGATGACGGTCTTTCTTGCCGCATACCCCGTCATCATCGGCTTCGCCCTGAGATATTTGGCAGCCGAAGGCATTATAGCAGGCCAGGCTTTAAACATCAGCGCCGTGCTGCTCTGCCTGATCACTGGCTTCTCCTTCGGGGCTATCGCTGGCATGTCCCTGCTGGATGACAGAGACGACCTTGTCCTGCACTCCATTCAGATCTCGCCTGTTCCAGTATGGAAGTATATCTGGCTGAAGATCACCTTCGTCTATGCGCTGGCCGTGATCGGTGGCATGATGATAATCTGGATCTCCGGCGCATTGAGCATGAGCCTGCTTCAGAACGTCCTTATATCGGCACTTTCGGCCATGCAGGTCCCTTTTCTCGCCTTTCTGATAAACGCATTCGCGAAGAATAAGGTGGAAGGCTTCGTGGCGATGAAGGGTTCGGGGTTCCTGCTGGTCTTCCCTGTCTCCGGCTTCTTCTTCCTGGACTCGAAGGAGTGGCTCTTCGCGATAGCCCCCGGCCATTGGGCGGCCAAGGCGGTGCAGCACCTTCTGCTGGAGCCGGCGATAAATGCCGGCCTTGCGAAGATGAACCTGGGCTTCTACGCATACCTCTTGATCGGCTTCGCTTATAACGCGCTTTTCGCAGTGATGGCATACTCGATGTTTAAGAGAAGGAATGCTTTCTAAAGGAGGATCAAGATGTCGACAATATCGCTAGTGTTGTTTCTTCTGGGTGCATTTTACGCAGCAGGGCTGATATTCAACTTCCCCTTCTTCTATGAGAGGAACCCGAAAACAAAGTTCATAATATCCAAGATAGGACTTGGACCGTACAAAGTGCTGCTCGGGGTGATAGCAGCAGCTTGCATTGTCGCCGCAGTAATCCTAAGGTAGCCCTGTCGCTGATGGAAGCAAATCAGATGTCAGAATCGAGTTCGACGCCCCCTTGAAGCAGCATGAAGGACTAAACGCCTCATATATCGAGCCTCCATTCGATGTGGAGAGAGCATTCGGGGCCAGGAGGGTCAAAGTGCACGCCACATTTTATGGGCGCCAGTACAGAGGATCCATCATAAGGATGGGCGGGGTATTCATTCCTGGCGTCACTCAGGAGATCAGGCGTGAAATCGGCAAAAATTTCGGGGATGCTGTCCATGTGACTTTGGAGAAGGACGAGGCAGCGCGGGCAGTAGAGTTGCGGGCGGAGCTTTACTCTCTCTTAAGCTCCAATCCTGCTGCTCTGAGCAATTGCCAAGCTATGCCGCATTCTGCCCGGAAGGATTATGCAAGCTGGGTAGATGAAGCGGTGAAGCAGGAACAAAGGCCTCTAGGGCTCAGAAGGCGCTGGATTTGATTTCGCACAATGAAAGGCTTAAGTAGGCTTTGAAGTATTGCATAGCGGCTTGACACTGAAAAGACGCCCCCCGCAAGATAAAAAACGTTTTCTGCGGAGGGCGTCATGATTATCGAAACACGATCAGTTGAACGGCGGAGGATCCTGCTCCTGATGCTGGTTGACCTCGCCTTGACCATTATCTCCCCTGACTTTGTCGCCCCCGGCGAAAACCACAGCTGAGATAGACAGAACGAGCAGCGAGCAAACCAGGAAAGCTGCAAACAACCTCTTCAATGCATCCACCCCCTATTCTTAATGCTGAGGCTATACCTTACCCGCAGATATTTCAATACTTTATCCTGACAATATTATAATTATTCATTTCACAAAGTGCGCGTTAACTCCGGATTAGTCGCTACGCTGGCAGTATTGGAGCAGAGAAGCTTCTGCACAGCATTCAGACCATTTTTCCGTTTCACTGCCATCTTGCTGTCCATAATCCGAATCACCGTTTGATTGGCTGGGACTTCGGTAATATAATCGGTCTTGTCGAATTGTGAACCAGCTCTCATTGTCAGACCGCAATGGAGGAGAACGCCATGAAGCTTACCCCAGCGAAGAAAGTGCTGTTGTCCGTCGTAATCCTGCTGATTGCAGCCGTAGTGGTGCTGATGAGCATCAAACCACCGAAGGTGAGCTACGAAAGCATCGACATCTCCGCGATAGATGACGGAGCATACATGGGTGCCTTCACCTTTGGCCCAGTCAAGGCTGTAGTCGAAGTAACGATCTCGTCGGGCATAATCGCCGAGGTCGCTATCAGGGAGCATAGGACAGGGCAAGGTCAGAAGGCCGAGGGAATAATCGATTCCGTCATCGCCGCCCAGTCGCTCGAAGTGGATGAGGTTAGCGGCGCCACATGGAGCAGCCGCGCAATACTCAAAGCCGTCGAAGCCGCCCTCAAAGAGGCAAAAGATGGCAGATGAAGCCCTCTGCTGCGAAGTCAAGAAGGCGTTCCCCATCTCACAGCTCGTCAATTGGCTGGCAAGGGAGCTTCCGGGGCTGGAGCTAGTCTGCAGTATCAAAGAAGGCTGGTCTTCCGATTATAAGCTGAAGCTCATGGGCTCTGATGGGGCAAGATACCTGCTAAGATACTCAAGGGAGGTGCCCCGGCAAAGAAGGACCTGCCAGGCAGAAGCCATGCTTAAGGCATCATCCTCGGGTCTGCTGTCCACGCTTCCGGTCAAGTTCGGGGAGCTTGAGGAGGGTGGCAGCTTCATCCTCCAGACATGGTTGGACGGAGTTGAGCTCGAGGCCATCCTCCCCAGCTCCTCCCCATATGATAACTACAGCCTAGGCAGGCTTGCCGGGCGCTCCCTTCGGTCGCTTCATGAGGCCAGCAAATCGCCTCCTACCGACTTCGCATACATCAAGGCGGCAAGAAGGATTGAAAGGCATGTCGAGGGATATCTCCGCTCAGGCTTCTCGGAGACCTGGGAGAAGGATGCTTCAGGAGTAATCAGAGATACCGTCTGCCTCCTCAGGAGCAGGCCAGTTTGCTTAAGGCACGGTGATTACCACCCGGGCAACATGATTATTGCCGAAGATGGCAAGCTTGGCATAATCGACTTCGACCGGTGCGACTTCGGTGACCCGTTCGACGAATTCTACAAGGCGGAGATGTTCTCAAGGCAGCTTAGCGTCGATTTCGTGAACGGACAGATACATGAGTACTTCGAAGGAGATCCTCCGGATGGGTTCTGGAAGGTGCTGAAGCTCTACCTGGCCGATGTTATACTGTATTCCCTGGTATGGGCATTGCCATTCGGTGAAGCCGAGGTAGAAGGGATGAGAGACCGCGCCAGGATGGTACTGTCCGACTTTGACAGCTTCAGGGCTTCAAGGCCATTATGGTATCGTAAAGCATAGCTGCATCAGCTAGAAGCTCCGGAGGTTCAAGATGATAAAACCTTTAGCTCTTAAGAGAGGCGACAAGATCGCAACCCTCAGCCCTTCCAGCGGAATAGCGGGAGAACCGTCAATTATCTGGAGGTATGAGCTAGGCGCAAGAAGGCTTATGGATGTTTTTGGTTTCCAGGTAGTTTCCATGCCTAACTCGCTTAAGGGAATCGAGTTCAACGACAAGCACCCCGAGGCAAGGGCTGATGATCTAGCTCAGGCCTTCTCCGACAAGTCCGTCAATGGCATCATCTGCAACATCGGAGGAGAGGACAGCATAAGGATGCTCCCCTACCTCGACCTGTCAGTCATAAGGGACAATCCTAAGGTGCTCTCCGGCTTCTCTGATGCCACTACCGTTCACATGATGCTGAGGAAGGCGGGATTGACATCCTTCTACGGGCCTGCAGTGCTGACTGATTTCGCCGAGAATTCCGGTATGTTCTCTTATACCTCGGAGTACTTCGAAA
>CAZJHY010000018.1:9492-33055 GCA_964545975.1 uncultured Clostridia bacterium
GGAGCCGATCGGCGAAGTCACCCCCGCAGGGTATTGGACCAGCGAGTTTCTTGACTGGAACGACATGCAGCTGAATTCCCGGCCAAGGAATATGAACAGGTCGGGACGTTTCAGGCTGATATCAGGCCAAGGCATTGCTGAAGGTCCCCTTCTCGGTGGCTGCCTTTCTGTGCTTCATAGAATCAGGGATACTTCCCTATTCCCGAGGATGCAGGATTGGGATGGGGCACTGGTGTTTCTGGAGACGTCCGAGGTCACCCCTCCTCCGACTTTGTTCGAGAAGTATGTCAGGGGCCTAATGGAGAAGGGTGCGCTCGTAGGCGCCTCTGCTCTCGTCTTCGCAATACCCTATGGAAACACTTATGCAGTTGAATACCATGAGATACTGATAAGGCTCCTCGCCCAGGAGGCAGGCCGCAAGGACATGCCGATTCTCACGGGGCTTCCATTCGGGCACACCTCTCCGATGATAACCATTCCCGTAGGGGTGGCGGGAAGAGTGGATGCTGAAGCCATGAGCTTCTCTATTACGGAACCAGGGGTTGTCTAAGTTCGCTTCCATCATGCCCTATACCCCGCGTATGATGTATAATCCTGTTAATATGGCTTGGAGCGTGAAGATGAAAGAGAAGGTCGAATCCCCGATATATTCCCAGATTGCACTCGATATCGCCTTCAGGATATCCAAGGGCGAGATCAAGGAGGGCACGCGCCTGAGCGGAAGGTCGGTGCTTGCCAGCGAATACAAAGTCTCACCCGAGACGATAAGGCGCTCGCTTAGAATCCTTGAGGACATGGCAATCGTGAAGGTCTTCCCCGGAAGCGGTGTCGAGATTGCCTCCAGGGCTGCTGCAGCAGGTTTCATTGAGCACTACAATGTCGGAAACGACATGCGCTCGCACAGAAACGAGATAGCCTCCCTTCTTAAGGATAGGAACGCCCTTGACCAGAAGCTTGTATCCCTCATCGACAAAGTTTACGACCTAAGTGAGAGGCTGAGGAATATAAGCCCAGTACATGCGGTAGAGATAGAAGTACCCGAGGGTTCTCCGATAATCGGCATGTCAGTGGAAGACCTGCGCTTCTGGCAAAGGACCGGAGCCACAATTGTCGGTATTAAAAGGCAGGGCAAGATAATAATATCACCCGGCCCCTATGCTGCTTTCAATCCCCAGGACGTTGTGCTCATCATCGGAGACAAGGATGCCCCCGCCCGCGTGATCAAGCTCATTACAGAAGGTTAACTCCAGTTATACTGCCTTTTGGGATGTCATTATCCAAGATTTATCATTGACATCCCTTCCTCATCATTTTAGACTTATTACTGACAACTTTATGTTGTTATATAAGTTGTTGGATGAAGGAGGGATGCGAATGAAGCGTCAAAGGATGCTCGCAATAATCGCTGTTCTAATCGCCGCGGTAGCCCTTGCTGGTTGCGGGGAGAAAGCTGCAAAGCAGAAGGATATCACGATCGTCTTCGGAGAGGCAGGGTGGGATAGCATCAAGTTCCATGATGCAGTCGCGATGTATATAATCCAGAACGCTTTCGGATACAAGACAGAGGAAGTAAGCGGCGCAACCGCAATTACCTACTCTGCGCTACTTAAGGGCGATATCGATGTCTACATGGAGATATGGACCGACAACCTCGCCACGTACAAAGACGACGTATCTTCTGGAAAGATTAAGGAAGTCGGCATCAATTTCGATGACAACGCGCAGGGGCTTTATGTGCCAAGGTTCGTTATCGAAGGCGATCCTGAAAGAGGCATAGAACCGATGGCTCCCGATTTGGAGCACGTCGCAGACCTTGGGAAATACAATCATGTGTTCAAGGACGATGAAACCCCAGGCAAAGGCAGGATGTACGGGGCCATTCCAGGCTGGGAGGTTGACAACATAGTTTTCGCAAAGTACCAGCACTATGGGCTTGAGGATAACTTCGTGTACTTCAGGGCGGGCTCT
The DNA here is from genome assembly GCA_964545975.1 of uncultured Clostridia bacterium. GTDB lineage: Bacteria > Bacillota > DTU025 > DTU025 > MWDF01 > MWDF01. The sequence continues at coordinate 11,461 of CAZJHY010000018.1, forward strand.
GACGCGGCATTGGCCGCAGCTTTCGCAGCGGCCTACGAGAAGGGCCAGCCTATAGTCGGTTACTACTGGGAGCCTACATGGCTGACTGGAAAATACGACCTTGTTCTACTAAAGGATGAGCCGTACGACGCTTCGGTGTACAGGTCAGGTGAATGCGAGTTCCCGGCGGTGCCGGTCGCTATCTGCGTGAGCGCGCAGATGGAGGAGAAGGCCCCCGAGGTCGTGAGGTTCCTGGAGAAATACCGCACTTCAAGCGCAATGACATCGGCAGCGCTGGCCTATATCGAGGAGAATAACGCCTTCTACATGGATGCCGCAAAGTGGTTCCTAAGGGAGTATGAGGAAGTCTGGACCGCTTGGCTGGATGAGAAGGAAATAAAAGCAGTCAAGGCTACGCTCTAGCCGGAGGTGGATTATTTGAATATGGGTGATTGGCTGATGCGCTTCCCCTCTTCCCTCGTAATCTCGTCGGGGAAAGGCATCGATGAGGCGGTAGCGCGGCTCAGCAGGCAGTACTCCTCCGCATTCGATGCCATCAGCAGGGGCTTGCTTACGTTCATAAACTGGGTGCAGGCATTTGTAGACATCATACCCTGGTGGGTCCTTGTGGCAGGGGTCTTCCTGCTGGGCTGGAAGCTGAAGAGAAAGGCCGGTCAGGGCGCAGTCTATGCTTCACTGCTAGTTTTAGTGGGCATCCTTGGCCTTTGGGAGCTTATGTACATGACTTTGGGCCTTGTCATCTCATCAGTGATCATCTCGCTTCTTATCGGGCTTCCAGTGGGGGTGCTTATCGCAAGCTACGATAAGGCTGAAGGCTACATGAAGCCCTTGTTGGATGCCATGCAGACGATGCCTACATTCGTCTACCTCATTCCTGCCGTGATGTTCTTCGGCATGGGCAAGGTCCCGGCGCTCATCGCCACTACAATATATGCCGCCCCTCCTGTCATAAGGCTCACAAGCCACGCAATCAGGCAGGTGGACAGGGATGTGGTCGAAGCCGCCAGGGCTTTCGGCTCCACGAGGTGGCAGCTGCTGTTCAAGGTCCAGATACCACAGGCGCTGCCTACAATAATGACCGGCATCAACCAGACGATGATGATGGCGATGGCCATGGTCGTCACTTGCGCGATGATCGGAGCCAAGGGCCTGGGCATGGAGGTAATCATAGGCATCAACAGGCTGGAGATAGGACGCGGGCTTAAGGCGGGAATCGCGATAGTCATAATAGCCGTGCTCATGGACAGGCTCACGCAGGGTTGGTTCAGGAAGGACGGCCGTGCCGGAGAGGGGGTCGAGTAGCATGCCTTTGATTAAGCTTGAGCACCTTTCTAAGGTGTTCGGAAGCAATCACTCGGCTGCCATGAAGATGATGCATGACGGCGCTGACAAGGCTGAAGTGCTCAAGAAGACCGGTGCGACAGTCGGCGTGTATGATGTCAGCCTTGAAATCGAGAAGGGTAAAACCTTCGTGGTCATCGGCCTTTCGGGAAGCGGCAAATCGACCCTGGTAAGGCTCATTAATCTGCTGCTTAAGCCTACTGCCGGTTCGATGCTTTATGAAGGGAGCAACATCTCCGGCTACAAGGGAAGGCAGCTTATCGACTACAGAAGACACAAAGTCGCAATGGTTTTCCAAGGCTTTGGCCTTATGAGCCACAGGGACGTGATAGGAAATGTCGCCTATGGCCTTGAGGTAAGGGGCATGGCTAAGAAGGACAGGCTGGACAGGGCCATGGAGATGATAGAGCTTGTCGGGCTTGCAGGCTGGGAGAAGCACCCGATAGCGGCGCTGAGCGGCGGCATGAAGCAGCGCGTCGGCCTTGCGCGTGCACTTGCAAACGATCCCGACGTGCTTCTGATGGATGAGCCTTTTTCGGCGCTCGACCCCATCGTCCGTCGAGATATGCAGTTTGAGCTGCTGGGCATTCAGAAGAAGCTGAAGAAGACCATCGTTTTCATCACCCATGACATCAACGAGGCGTTTAAGCTGGGTGACAAGGTCGCAATAATGAAGGATGCGAAGGTCGTGCGGCTTGGCACCCCCGAGGGCATACTGTCAGATCCGAAGGACGCCTATGTAAGCGAGTTCGTCAAGGACATAGATAAATCTAAGGTCCTTTCGGCAAGAAACGTTATGATAACGCCGGCCTCCCTGATCAAACAGGGAGACGGACCGAACGTTGCCCTTCAGGAAATGAGAAGAAACAGCATATCTAGCGTCTTCGTCGTGGATGAGGATATGAAGCTTGTGGGCATAGTGAGCCTGGATGGCGCCATGAGGGCAAGGGCGGCCAACCTGCCGCTGGAAACCGTCATAGAGAAGCAGATCCCTCAAGCCGGCCCGGATGCCTCGATAAGCGAGCTTATGCCAATAGCAGCTGAAGCGAGGTTCCCCATAGCCATAATCGACAGCAAGGGCGACTTCGTCGGAATAGTGACCAAGGCGGCAGTTCTGTCATCTCTGACCTAGAACGAAAAGGAGGCCGATACTACGGCCTCCTCAGCCTGCCTACTTGCCCAGAAAATGGCTCGGATTCGGTGCTTTCAGCACGAAGAACTCCAGCACGGGCTCCGCTTCGTTTCTTATGAACATCCTTACCCCGTAGGGCACGTTGACGATGTTCCCCACTTCATACACATGCGTTTCCTGCTCAGCCAGTGTTATGGACATCTTGCCCCTTACGATTACCAGGTATACATGGGAATTGGAGTCATGGATAGGAAGGGCCTCCGCTTTATTTAGGACCATATGGTTTATTGCTGAGTGCTCGTCGTCAACAATCCTCTCGATCGTCTTGGAGTTCGTTATCGTGTAGTTATATATCTTCTCAATCATTTCCCTTACCTCCATTGGATTTATGCTTCCAGTTTAGTAGAATCGAAATGCGCAATCGGTAATAATTCTTACGAGGTGCAAAATGGGTCTTGATTCTGCACTAATCCAATCTGGGCTCTTCCATGGGCTCTCTGCACAGGAGATCGAGGCACTGATATCTTGCCTGGCAGTTCGCACCGTAGACTTCGCAAAAGGGTCTGTGATTGCCTACGCAGGGCAACCGCAGAAGTTCATTGGTCTGGTTATCGAAGGGAAGGTCTCATTGGCGAAAGAGAATGCACAGGGTCAGAGGATGCTTCTGTCGGTAGTAAGCCCGGGAGGCTCCTTCGGTGAGATGAACGCCTTCTCGGGAGTCAAGGTGTGGCCGGTAACAGTAATGGCAGAAAGCTCCGGCAAGTTGATGGCAATACCGCTTGAGCGCATAGGGATTGGCTGCGAGAAGAGGTGCTTCGGCCATTGGACGCTAATCACCAATCTACTCAAGCTTATATCCGAAAAGTCCCTTAACCTGCATAAAGCCCTGGACTATATAGGCATCAAGGGCATAAGAAGGAAGCTTGCGATAATGCTCATCGACCGAAGCGAGAAGGAGGGCTCCACTTCCTTCAGCATGGATATGAACAGGTCGCAGATGGCTGACTACTTCTATGTGACACGGCCCGCGCTAAGCCATGAGCTATGCACATTGCGGGACCTGGGGGCGATAGACTTCTCAGCAAAGGACTTCAGGATCAAGGACATGCAGCTTCTGAAACAAATAGCTGAGAAAGACGTTTAGTCTTGTAGTATCCCCTTTCGTTACCCATTAGGAGGCGTTCGCATGGTAGTCGTCACAGGCGCCACCGGGCACATAGGAAATGCGCTGGTCAGGGAGCTCACATCGGCTGGAATACAAGTAAGGGCCCTTGTGCAGGAGGGAGAACCGACGAAGTCGATAGACGGGCTCGGCATAGAGTACTGCATTGGCGACGTAAGGGATTACCGCTCCCTCATCAGGGCTTTCAAGGAAGCTGAAGCAGTTTATCACCTTGCCGGCATAGTCTCGATAGGTAGCGGAAAGAGGCGCCTTCTCAGGGAGGTGAACATAAAAGGCACTGTAAATGTTTGCAATGCATGCATGGACCTAGCAATCCCCAGGTTGATATATGTCAGCTCCATCCACGCATTCAAGGAGCCTCCTATGGGAACCCCCATCCTGGAAACCAAGGACTTCGATCCCAAGGCTGTGGACGGCAACTACGCAAAGTCCAAGGCCGAGGCTACGAGGCTGGTCCTCGGCAAGGTTGCTGAAGGGCTTGATGCAGTGATCGTACATCCTACCGGGGTCATCGGCCCATACGAATTCAAGTTGTCGAACATGGGTCAGCTTTTCGTCGACTTCATGCGAAACAGGCTTCTGGCTATCATAGAGGGCGCCTACGACTTCGTAGACGTAAGGGACGTAGCGAAGGGAATAGTGCTGGCTGCCAGGTTTGGCAGGAAGGGCGAGAACTACATACTTTCAGGAGAGCAGATAACCGTCCGGAGGATGATAGACTTCATTGCCGCCGAGACCGGGCAAAAGGCCCCCAGCAGAGTCATCCCCTCATGGTTCGCCAAGGCTACAGGGGTTTTCGCAGAGGTTTACTACAAGATAAGAAGACAGCAGCCCCTATTCACTGCCTATTCTGTGTCCACCTTATCGTCTAATTCCCAGACTACTCATCTGAAAGCCACTAATGAGCTCGGATATCACCCAAGGCCCATCTGCTCCTCGATTAAGGACACCGTGGAATGGCTGAAGGAACATGCACTAAAAAAGAAGCAGTAAGGATTTGGCATTAATTGAGACACACTTGCCCCCCTTGGCCTATAATCCAATGGGTGGCAAGTCTTTTTTATTTCAAGGAGGTGATAGTTTGCAGCTGAATGACTACTTTATGCTGTTCGGAGGCCTGGCAGTTTTCATATACGGCATGATGCAGATGGGCGAGGCACTGCAGAAGGCGGCAGGAGAGAGCATGAGGCGCATACTGCAGCTGCTGACCTCCAATCCACTTCTAGGTGTGCTTGTGGGCGCGCTGGTGACCATGATAATCCAGAGCTCCAGCGCCACTACTGTCATGGTCATAGGCTTTGTCAGCGCAGGTCTGATGACCCTCAGGCAATCCGTCGGCGTGATCATGGGAGCCAACATCGGCACAACCATAACCGCCTGGCTGGTCGCGATAAACATCGGGAACCTTGCATGGCTTTTCGTAGCATTGGGGTTCATCGTCATGTTTTCCGCGAAGAAACCTAGGATCAAGTACATAGGCCAGTTCGTCTTCTCCTTCGGGGTGCTGTTCGTTGGTCTTAATACGATGGGCTCTGCAGTCAGGCCTCTCGTGAAGAATGAGTTCTTCCTGAACCTGATGGAAAGCTCTGCCAAGCACCCTGTGCTGGGACTTCTTATCGGAACCACATTCACGATGATCGTTCAGAGCTCAAGCGCCTCAATAGGAGTCCTTGAGATTCTGGCAAGCGCGGCTGATTCGCCGACATCTCCTGCAGTCATTGATCTTATGCAGTCCTTCCCTCTGCTTATGGGAGCAAACATAGGAACAACCATCACCGCCCTGCTGGCTTCCATAGGTTCGAGGAAGGAGGCTAGAAGGGCAGCCCTGACCCATACAATCTTCAACCTGGTTGGCGCATTGATATTCATCCCCCTCATCTACTTAGCCGGAAGAGCTGGGATCGAGAGGGTGCTCTCCGGTCTGCTGGGCACAGATGTCGCTATGGCCGGAGGGATAAGAAGCGGAATAGCCGCGATGCATTCGGCTTTCAACATCGCAAACACTCTGCTGCTGCTCCCCTTCATCTGGCTTCTTGTCAAGGTTACCAACCTCATAGTTCCCGGGAAGGACATCTGCGAGCAGAAAACATGCCTTTTCATCGACTACAAAGTCGTCGCTACACCTTATGCGGCTCTTGACCTTGCCACTAAGGAACTTGCCAGGATGGCTGAGTACTCAAGGCAAATGTCGTCGGATGCGAAGTCTGCCCTGATGAGCCTGGACCACCAGGCCATGAAGCGGATACTGGAAATCGAAGACATAGTCGACCTCCTTGATAAGGAGATCATCAAATACATGTCCACGATGATGTCAAGAAAGACTCTGACGGACCACGAATCCTTGAGGGTTGCCGGACTAATGCATGTGACCAGCGATATTGAGCGCATCGCCGACCATTGCACAAATATTGGCGAGGCGGCGCTGGAAGTGGCAAACGAGGGCTTGAAGTTCTCCGAACAGGCCCAGGCGGACCTGGAAATGGGGTTCGGCAAGGTACTCAACATCGTGGACCTGAGCATCACGTCTTTGAGAAACAACGACATAGACAGGGCAATCAAAGTAATCATGGCGGAAGCCGACCTGGACGACATGGAAAACATCATGAGGACAGGTCATCTGAAAAGGCTGAACGAAGGCCTATGCAATCCGAAGAGCGCAGTCATCTTCCTTGATGTCGTCCATAACATGGAGAGAATCGGTGACCACTGCAAGAACATAGCAGAGGCAGTAATCAGCGACAATAACCTGGACGTCGAGAAGCTGGAGAGGGACATTGCGATAAAAGTGGCGCAGGCATAGAATATTCTTAGGCTAACTAGGATAGGAGGCGGATTATGCTGACCTCCTTTATGATGTTTGCCTTGTGGGGGTAATCTTATGCCTTTCTCGCTTCCAGAGTACAAGTGTCCGGATTTCCGCGGTCCTCGCTTCGCTGATTCGCCCGATGCGAAGCTGATTCCAGCGCCCAACGATGGCATTGCGCCGGAAGGCTATCATGCCACATCCATATATCCGGAGTACTTCAGGATAAACGGCCAGTGGAAGCTGGCTGAAGTTAGCCGCATGGATTGCGCTGTCTGCCTGATCGGCGGTCAGCTACTCGCGGTAGAGATAAGAAGGCTCAGGAAGGGCGATCCTGTCGTAATCGGAAGGAATGACGACCCTTCAGATGGCATTTTCATAAACATCGACCCTTTTTCATCCCCCATAAGGTCGTATGCCGACCCGTTCTCATTCAGAAGCAGCAGGTCAAGGGAGACTCCGATGTCCATGGACTACGATTGCCTTGAGGAGCTTCTGGACTATGAGAGCGACTTCGGGCATATAACATGGGTCCTTGGTCCCGCAGTCGTTTTTGACCACTACTCAAGGCAGGTCATGGCAGGGCTGATCGAGGCGGGATATGTGCACTCAATGCTAGCCGGCAATGCAGTTGCGACACACGACATAGAAGGTTCGGTGTTCGGCACAGCCCTGGGCAATGACATACATACCAATATGCCGGTACCCCACGGCCACTACTGCCACCTCGATACTATAAACCTGATCAGGGAGGCAGGCTCCATCGAGGAGTTCATCAGGCAACGCAAGATCACCGAAGGGGTGATGGCAGCCTGCCTCAGGCATGGCATCCCATATGTGCTTGCGGGGTCAATAAGGGATGACGGGCCGCTTCCTGAGGTCTACAGGAACGTCTATGAGGCTCAGGACGCGATGCGGGCAATCACGGACAAAGCGACTACCGTCATATGCATGGCCACTCAGCTTCACTCGATTGCTACAGGCAACATGACTGCATGCTACAGGAAAACGGGAGATTCGATCAGGCCGGTGTACTTCTACATCGTGGACACTGCCGAGTTCGTCTCCAACAAGCTTAAGGACCGCGGTTCTCTAAGCGCCATCTCTATCACGACAAACGTCCACGATTTCCTCGGAAACCTCTCAAGAAGGCTTCTGTAGTTCTCCGGACCGGGCTCACACCCGGTCATTTCCATGCCGATATATATCTATTTATTCGCATATATCTAAATTAAGATATTATCCGATACAAACAAGCCCCTCGCTGTGAGGGGCTTTGTTAGTATCTGTCTTGCTACCTCTTTGTGACCACATTGACTGGGGTCCCTGCTAGGAACTTCTCTATATTCTCCTCCGCAATCGCCAGAAGCCTCAGCCTCGACTCTTTGGGAGCCCAAGCGATATGTGGGGTGATGATTATGTTCTTAGCCCCGTAAAGAGGGTTGTCCGCTGCGGGCGGTTCCTGGTTAAGGACATCAAGCCCTGCGGCGCCGACCTTACCGCCGTTTAGCGCATCGCAAAGGTCCTGTTCATTCACAAGCGAACCTCTGGATGTGTTGATTATCTTCACGCCGTCCTTCATCTTGGCGATTGATTCCCTGTTTATCATCCACTTGTTGGTCTCGGTGAGCGGGCAGTGCAGCGTTATGACATCGGACTTGGCGTAGAGCTCGTCAAGGTCCGCATACTTCAGGCCCTCCGTCTCCAGAGCCGGGTTCCTGTAGTTGTCCACGGCAAGCACCTTCATCCCGAAGGCAAGCGCAATTCTTCCCACCATCTGCCCTATCCTGCCGAAGCCGATGATGCCAAGCGTCTTTCCCGCAAGCTCTGTCAGCGGGTAGTCCCAGTATGAGTAATCAGGCGACTTCGCCCACTTGCCGGCCTTCACGCCCTCGCTGTGGCTTTCAGCATGTATTGTGAGGGCAAGAAGAAGCGCGAAGGTGTGCTGCGCCACCGCGTTCGTCCCGTATGTGGGTATGTTGGTCACCGTTATGCCCATGGCAGCAGCGCTTTCCACGTCAACCTGGTTATAGCCGGTCGCCATCACGCCGATGTATCTCAGCTTGGGAAGCTTCTCGAGCGTGTCCTTGGAGTATGGTACCTTGTTGGACAGTATGATCTCCGCATCCTTCGCCCTCTCAACAATCTGCTCTGCGCTCGTCCTGTCAAAGATCTCCACATCCCCGAACTTTCTAATTGGGTCCCAAGAGATATCCCCCGGGTTCATGTTATACCCGTCCAGAATCACTATTCTCATGCACATCCTCCTTAACCGGTAAATCCTCTCCATGATAGCCGAAATCGAAGCTGGCGGGCAATGCCTGCCACCTATCCCCCTGTTACAGCGCTTCCTGCGACTTGATGTACCTCTCCACATCGAACTTCCTTTTCATGCCCGCATATGACATGTACCTCACCATGCCGAACACCGCCCTTTCGCTCCAGGGCCTGTCGTGCACGCCCCCGATGGACCAGCAGATGCCGGCATATCCGTTTGGATCCCTTCCATCCAGGCTCAGGCCGTCGTTCAGCCTCACGGCATAATCCAGGGCCGCCTCCGGCGCCTCAGTCCACTCCAGAAGCTTCTTCGCCCAGTACATCCTCAGATATCCGGGCATAATGCCTTCCCTTTGGAGCTGGCGCTGAGCTGCGTTCCACAGCCTGTCGTGAGTCGCCCCGGCCTCGAGCTCGTCGTAGCCATATAGATGGTCCCTCGGGTCACAAGCGTGCTTCTCAAGTGTCCTTCTTGCCCAATCCGGGAAGCTCGCCGCCTTATCATAATCCGTGCAGTGCCTGCAGAAGTTCTCGGCAAGCTCACGCCTTATGAAAGCCTGCTCGACGAAATCCTCTGACCCCCTGCCGCCTCTTAGCAGCGCCTCAGCGACCACTTTCCGGGCAGGGACCTGCCCGAAGTGGATATACGGTGACAATCCTGACTGAAGGGCGAGGTTGGGGTCGTTGGATTCGGGATAGCGCTCAAGCCCGGCATCCAGGAAATCCGCAAGCCTCCTGTTGGCCGCAGCGCTTCCTGCCTCGGGCAAGCTTCCGTATGAAACGGGGCCTAACCTCTCCAGCGTATCTTCAAGGCGCTTAAGGCCCTCTTGCCCTGGCGTTGCGGAATCAAGAATAGGCATGATCTTAGGTGCGGGCTCTATGAACGAGCCCATCAAGGCCCTTAGCTTCGGTCGGATGGTATAGGCCCCATATTCCCTCTTTCCTGAGGCCAGGTGTGCGGGCACGACATTGTGCGCGTCGACCGTCTCCATCCTGCAGCTTAAGAGCCTCCCGGCTTCCTTCCTCCACGATACTGCCTGCCTTAAAGGGCCATAATCGGCAACCACAAGCCCCGCGCCAAGCCGCCCGGCAAGATCGGCCACCTGCTTGCCGGGGCTTCCCTCAAGGAAATGGAACCGGATGCCCAAGCGAAGAAGCGCCCTCGCCTCTTTCCTCAAGCCCTCCAGCATGAACCTGAGATGTGCGTTGCTTGCGCCCGGGACCTCGCCTGTAAGGCAGAATGCCACAGCAAGTGCGGCTCCATGCTCTTTTGCCTTCTGCTGCGCCCTGGCAAGCGCCCAATTGTCCTCTACCCTTTGGTCCCTGCTCATCCAATAGATCACCGTGCCGCTTGCCTCCGGCTTCTCCGTCGTGGCTTCTATGCGGCTTTCGTCGAAGGAGATCACCTTCGCGCCCTCATGTACTTCCTCACGTCGCCCGAAATCTCCAGCCCTGCGCTGCCGCTTTCCCCTTCGAACAGCACTTGTCCGCCGGAGCCTGTCAGCCTCACCTTCGTCACTGCCGTTATGCTCTCCTTTATCGTCCTCACCATAAGGCCATTCTTTGGAGCTGCCAGTTCGCCTGCCTTGTCATACGACGCGTTCACCTCAAGGGTTTCCCTGCCCTTCCTAATGACTGCTTGAAGGGAAGTCTCGCCGAGCTCCAGCTCGCTCATCCTCGCAAGGTTGTAGGTGGCGAAGAGCCTCATGCCGCCCTCAGTCATCAGAAACGAGATGAGCCCCGGGAAGTGGCCTCCCATCCAGGGGATGCTTGCGAAGGAGAGCATGAAGGACGCGGGCTCCTCGAAGTGGTTCGCCTGAAGCCATATCCATGCGTCGGGAAACGACCTGCCCCAGTCCTTCTCTATATATCCTTCCCCGCCAGTGAAGTCGGTCACTGCCCCGTTCACGTTCATCCGCCCATCGATCCTGTGCTTGATGTTCACAACGCCGTGATAGCACTCCATCCACGGCACGAACGTAAAGGGGCCCATTATTCCCGGAAAAGGCCTTCTCTCCGGGAACCTAATGATGTCACCGAAGCGGAATTCGCCTGAAACCTTCCTAAGCCCATCCTCGAGCTTAAGGCTTACTCCTTCCCTGTTGAAGCGGTTGGGGCCGATTTCTACCTCGAATCTGTCAGCTGCCGTCCTGAAGCTTCCAATGGGAAACCTGAAATAGCTTACATCTGCGCTAACCGCATCTATGTACTGTATGAAGCAGTGGGAATCCTCCCGTCCGGTCCCAAGGGAGATGCCCGGTATGACGGCTACCGCATGCCTTCTATCCGGGTCGATGAACTTGAAGTACCATCCTTCGAAGTAATTCCTCCCGTCCAGCCTTCCCTGGAAGACTTCGGGATGCATGCACCTCATCTGTACCTCCTCGGGGGCTCATACCGCCCCTCAGGCGTATAATGATGCCCGGCAGGCATAGCCATCGGTTCCTGCCGGGCGCAGGGTTTGCTAAAGCGTGATTATCGAGTAGCCCCTGTCGATGTATTCGGCCATAGGCGGATGCCCGCTCATATCCCCGTTAAGCCTGTAGCCGTTAGCCTCGAGGTAGTCAAGGGATCCTGTTGCCCTTGCGCATGCCTTGCAGACGCAGTCGATGATGCCGGCTTCCTTTGCCTTGAGAAGCAGGCTTCCCTTTGCCTCGTCCATGTCCTTCAACGTTTTCGTCGCAGTGCCCTCAACGACTATGAGGGCATCATGGCCCTTTGCCTTAAGCTCCAGCACGTTGAGGATTACATGTGAGAAGCACATCGTCTCACCCTTGAAAGCGAAGAATGCGAAACTGCCCATTGTACCTCCTCCTCCATTGCTGTTTGCCGCCGGGTTTTCCCAAGGTTATAATTCTTCACAGCCGCCCTTTCACCTTCCGGGCGGACCGATTCAGGCTTTTTTGGTCGCCAACCTTTCGGCAGTAGGCTGTCAGAGATTTCACGGGGGTGTTCCATATGGGTGAGAAGCAGGCGATCTCGATTTCTGAAAGGCCATGGTCATATGAGGATGTAGCAACTATGCTCGCAAAGCTGGGCGTCAATAAGTCGGATGTGCTGGTGGCACACGTGAGGATGTCCGCGCTCGGCTGGGTGGCAGGCGGAGCCCAGGCAGTCGTTATGGGGCTTTTAAGGGCCGTTGGAGACACCGGCACAGTGGTGATGCCGGCACACTCAGGTGCCAACAGCGACCCCGGGCAGTGGGCGAATCCCCCTGTCCCCGAGGAATGGTGGGAGAGCATAAGGCTGACGATGCCGGCCTTCGACCCGCAAAGGACCCCAACCCGGGGCATAGGTTCAGTAGCCGAGCTGTTCAGGACTTGGCCTGGGGCGCACCGCTCCTCGCATCACTCCTGCTCCTTCTCGGCTATAGGAAGCCATGCAGAGTTGATTACCTCCTGCCACAGGGCTTATCAACCCTTCGGAGATGACTCGGCCCTTGCGATAGCTTATGAGCTGGACGCCAAGATTGCCCTAATCGGCATAGGGCATGAGAGGAACAGCTCAATGCACCTTGGTGAAGTCCGTTCAGGCGTAGCCCCCGCAATGAAGCAGGGCGGGTCAGTGATGGTGGACGGAGCGAGAAAGTGGGTCTGGTACGACGACCTTGAGATGGATTCAGACAGGTTCCCCGAAATCGGTGCCGCATTCGAGGCAGAAGGCGGTAGGGTGAACCGGGGCAAAGTGTGCCAGGCTGATTCAATGCTTCTCAGGCAAAGGGAAATAGTTGATTTCACCAGCAGTTACCTAAGGAGGATGAAGGAAAGCGCGGAAGTGCGTTGAAGTAGATATGTAATCTAGAGCAGCACACCCGAGGAGGTCGCAATGAAGGAGAACCCTGCCAAAGCGCAGGAGCTTTACCTGCAGGCCATCAGCTTAAGCCACAAGAACATGAAGGACGCCATCGAAGCATGCAAGCTGGCGTATGCGGTCTCGCTTGATGCCAACGACCATTCAACGAGGCTGAAGTCATTGATCTTGATGGGGCGGTGCGCATCCATGTCCGGCCATACCTCAGATGCCATCAAGTGGCTGCTGGAGTGCATATCCACCGCTGAGATGCTCAACATGCCGGAGGAGATGGCCGAAGCTTACAATCAGCTCGGCAACACATACTCCATCATGAAGGACTTCCCAAAGGCTGTAAACTGCTACCTCAATTCGCTGGAGCTTCTGAAGGACAACAAGCTGGAAAGCCGCAGCGCAAGTGTCCTTAACAATATCGGTTCCCTGCTCTATGACATTGAGGAGTATGACCAAGCGGTCGAATACTTCCAAAGGTCCTACGAGAAGGACCTGGCGCTGGGTGAGACATCAGAGATACTTCTAACCAACCTGGCAAGGATCTTTGCGATCAAGAAGGACTTCCAGAAGGCGCGGTTCTATCTGGAACGGGCGAAGGAATGCCTTATAGGAGCCGAAAACCAGCTCCATCTATCCTGGATACAGCTTGCCGAAGGCGAGCTTGCGCAAGCTAACGGGGACATTGAGACTGCGGTGAACTACTACAGGATCGCCGTCGACATGCTGCGGCAGAACGGCGATGCCTTCAGCGAGTGCGAGTTCAGCCTCATGATAGGCAAGCTGCTTCTCGACGCAGGCAAAGCGGAAGAAGCCCTTAAGGTGCTGCACGAAGGATACTGCACCTGCACCCGCCTTGAGCTGAACGATACTCTTAAGCGCATGGCGGACCTTCTAGCAAGGTCATACATGATGCTGAAGGACGAGACGCATGCATTGGAATATTACATGCAGTACAGCGAGTTCGCCGACAAGGCCCAAAGGGAGTACAACGATAAGCAGCGCAAGAACATCTTCCTTCAGATGCAGCAGCATGAAACGAACCTTGAGAGGCTGCGGCTTAAAAGGCTCAGCGAGGAGCTTCTAAGGACTACAGACGAGCTCAGGCAGGCTTACGCGACGCTTGAGAGGCAGGCTGTGATAGACTCGCTTACCGGCATAAGAAACCGCAGGTCTATGGACCTTATGCTCGACAGCGCCTGGAAGCGCTGCCAGGATGAAGGCTTGCCCTTCACCCTAATGCTGATCGACCTGGACTGCTTCAAGAAATATAACGACTTCTACGGGCACCCGGCTGGGGACATGAATATCAGAAACGTCGCCGCCTGCCTATTGGATGCCGTCAAGGATGAGAAGCTTATTGGAAGGTACGGAGGCGACGAGTTCGTGGCAGTGCTTCCGGGCGTGACGGCGGGACAGGCATATCACATTGCCGAGAACATGCGCACGAAGGTGCGCGAGAAGGCCATAAGGCACGATTACAACGACAACTTCGAGATACAGACCATTACCGTCGGGGCTGTCTGCCTGGTGCCGGGCAGGTCTGACACCGCCAGCGAGGCCCTTCACCTTGCGGATGAGGCCCTTTACGAGGGCAAACGGAGCGGCAAGGACAAAGTGGTGATCAAACAGATGGAACAGAGGTGCTGAGATGCCTGACTTCATGGATATTGCGGTAGACGAGGCCGAGCTGGGGGCAAGATGCGGCCACGGAGGACCTTTCGGAGCTTGTATTGTGAAGGACGGTTTGGTCATCTCCAAGGCCCACAATAGGGTCGTAGCGGATACGGACCCGACTCTTCATGCCGAGATACAGGCAATTAGCATTGCAGCAAGGAAGCTCGGACGCTTCGACCTTTCGGACTGCGAGCTTTACACTAGCTGTGAGCCCTGCCCCATGTGCCTGGGCGCCATATACTGGGCAAGGATCGGGAAGGTCTTCTACGCTGGAGACAGAAACGATGCCGCAGAAGCGGGTTTCGATGACAGGAACTTCTATGAGCAGATGGAAAGCGGCAGGATTCCGGAAGGCCTTAGCCTTGTGCAGATCGGCAGGGACAGGGCATTGAGGGCATTCAGGGTCTGGAACGAGAAATCCGACAAGGTACCTTATTAGGGTGGCAAGCGTGAGACCGAAGGTCAGCATACTGGCGATGGTGGCGCAGAATGCGGGCTTCACCAGCCCGCTTCTTGACACAGGCGCATATTATGACTTGGGCTATAAGCTGGGCGCCGATGCAGTGATGGCGGGAGCTGACAGCATGCTTACCGGCCTTTCCGGTTTCGGCGGCAATCCACCTGACGAATCCGTCCCTGTGGAAAAGGCGGCGGACGAGGAGCTTCCGTGGCTTGTCATCACCGACAGCGCGGGGCGCATGACAGGCAAGCTCGGCTACTACCGCCAAATGGAGTACATAAGAGACTGCATCGTCCTCGCATGTGCATCATCCCCCAAGGATTATCTGTGCTACCTTGAAAGGAATCATTACCGGACAGTGCTGTCCCCCAACAGGGCCGATGGCGGGGTTGACCTGGAGCATTCGCTGAACAGGCTCCACGCAGACTTCGGAATATCCCACCTTAGGGTGGATGCGGTTGGCAGGCTTTCTTCTGCCTTGCTGAATGCCGGACTGGTGGACGAACTGGCCATGATCTATGCGCCTCTTCTGGAGAGGATGCCGGCCATGACGGCATTTCCGGGCATAGAAAGGGATATCCGCCTCAGCCTTACCGGTCTGGAAAGGCTCGAAAGCGGATATTTCTGCGCATATTACTCCGTTTCCAAATGATCATTTAGGCATAGTTTCCAGCTGAAGGGGGCCCTGAAGGCCCCCTTTCATGTTACGCCCGGGCCTTCTCAGGATTCCTTCCGAAAAGGGCGAAGACCCCAACGTTCATGGCGATGCCTGCCGCAAGCGTGATCCAGACGTTCACGCCAAGCCCCGCAAGCAGGTATCCTGCGACAAGTGATACCGCCGCGACGACGACAGCGTAGACTAGCTGCGTCTTTGTGTGCTCCATATGGTCGCAGTCCGCTCCCATCGACGAAAGGATCGTCGTATCCGAGATCGGCGAACAGTGGTCCCCGAATATCGCACCGGCCAATACTGCACCCACGCATAGAGTGATGAAGGATGCCTCAGGCTTGACGGCATATGCCACCGGCACTGTTAGGGGCGTCAGGATGAGCATCGTGCCGTAAGAAGTGCCTGTCGAGAACGATATGAGGCATCCGATTATGAAGATGACGCTTGGAAGCACGAACGCTGGCATCGAGCCGGACACTATTCCAACCAGGAACACCCTGGTTCCGAGCTCCTTGATGGAGGAGTTCAGAGTCCAGGCCAGCGTCAGGATGATCGCGGTGATGAACAGGCTCTTGCAGCCGGCTATGAAGGTGTTGACGCCCTCCATCGCGGTGAACTTCCTCCTTGCCACGCCCATTATGAAGGCGACAATGGCGGCGAAGAGCGCTGCTTGGAAGAGAACCACGGAAGCGTCCGCGCTAGCAAACGCCTCCCGTATCCCGGCCATGCTGAACGGCGCGTTTTGAAGAATCTCGTTGGACGAGACGGCGGATTGGTAGCCGTTGTAATAGAAGTTACCTATCGCCCCTGCGATAAGCGCCCCAAGGGGGATTATCGCGTCCCAGATATTAAAGCCCTTCTGGGGATCCGGTTTGTATTCATCCTCTTCCTTGTTGGCAAGGCCGGTAACAGGGGCGGTCACCCCGTGCTTTCTGGCCCTTGCCTCGGCACGAAGCATGGGCCCGAACTCCTTGGCCATATAGATGCCTATGATTATGAACAGCAGGAGGAATATGTTGTAGTACCTGTAGGGTATGCTGTTGATGAAGACTGAGTAGGCGGAGCTGGCGCCGCCCATCACCGAGTAACCTCCGGGAAGCTGGGCGAACCCCTCCTGGATGGCGGACACCTCCGTGGCAATCCAGGTAGAGACGAACATGAGCCCGGCAACCGGAGCTGCCGTCGCGTCTACTATGAAGGCGAGCTTCTCCCTCGATACTTTCATTCTATCGGTGATCGGCCTCATTACAGGGCCTACGATGAGCGCGTTGGCATAATCGTCGAAGAACACAAGAAGCCCAGCCAGCCAGGAGAAAGCTTGTGCGGACTTGGCATTTTTGGCCCTCTTCGATAGAGCATTGGCGACTGCATGCATCCCACCCATCCTCGTCACGAGCGCAATCAAGCCGCCTATTGTAAGGCACTGCATGATGACTCCGGCGTTCCACGGGTCCGCCACCTGGCTTATCATGCTGTTTGCTAGGTTCATGAAGGAAGCGAACATGGCGGATGCGAAACCGGCTGCAAGGATTTCTCCCATGAAAATGCCTGAGAAGGATCCGATTATCAGCGACAGCACCACGTTCTTCGTGAGAAACGAAAGCACGATTGCAATAAACGGTGGCAGAAGCGTAAGCGCTCCGTATGATTTGGCGCTTGCCTGCCTTCTGGCTTCTACGATCTCATCTTCCCCGGCGCCAGCTGCTTCAAGGGCTGCAACTTCTGATTGGGCGTCTTCTATACGCCCGGAGTTCACTGACGTGAAGCCGATGATCAGGCCGAACGCCACCAACAGCAGCACGCCCATGGCAAGGACTTGAGTCCTCGTCATCCTCATCTATTCCTACCCCTTTCGTTTGTGGGAAGAGAGCCTAAAAGCGCTGCCGCAGGATTCATCCCTGCGGCAGGCACGGCCATCGCAAGGATAGCGCTCCACGTTGTCACGTGACAGTCCGTAGCATCTTTTGCGCCGGACCAGCCGACAGACCGGGTGTCTGACGACTTCGGCGGCATCCCCTTTCCCGGTCGGTCGATGGGCTCCCCTGCCCTTGCGACCGGTACTCATGTCTGTCGCGCCTCTATCCCACATTATTGAATTATGTATAAATTATGTATTGCCGCATACCATGGTGTCAACATGCCTTAAGGTTTTCATACGGCCCCCAGGGCGCTTATGAAGTCGGATACTATGTCCTCAATATCCTCAAGGCCTACCGAAACCCTTATAAGCCCATCGGTGATGCCGGAACTCAGCCTTTCCTCCCCGGTGAGGCCCCTGTGGGATGTGGATCCCGGATGGCTTATGGTAGTGGCGTAGCTTCCGAGGCTCGGCACGAACGCAGCCATGCTTAGCGAGGATATGAACCTGGAGGCGGTCTCCCTTCCGCCTTTAAGCTCGAAGCTGAGCATCCCGCCGAAACCATCCTGAAGCAGCCTTGCCGCCGGGCTGCTGGCATCCGACTTCGCCTCAAGCCCGGGGTAGCATACCTTGGCCACCCTCCCGCTTCTGCTCAGTGCATCAGCTAGGGCTGCTGCGTTCTCGCTGTGCCTTTCCATCCTTATTCCAAGCGTGCGCATGCCCCTCAGGGCAAGCCAGGCCTCGAATGGAGACAGCACCGCACCGTACATGGTCTTGGCATGCCTTACGGCCTCCAGCACCCTGACCGCGTCGCGGAACCTGCCGCTTACGCTGACGCTTCCTCCCATTATGTCGTCATGGCCGTTCATGTACTTCGTAAGGCTGTGTATGACTACATCGGCCCCGTGCTCGATGGGCCTAAGAAGCATGGGGGTGGCGAAGGTGTTGTCGACTACGAAAGCGGCGCCGTATCTGTGGGCCAGCTCAGCAAGCCTCGGTATATCGGCCACTTCCATCAGGGGGTTCGATATGCTTTCGCAGAAGAGCATGTCAGCGCCTCCGGAAAGCGCTTCCTCCACCGCCTTGAGGTTCAGGATGTCCACGAAGGCGGAGTCGATGCCCCTTCTCTGCTTTTCCTCCTGAAGCATGCTTTTAGATGCGCCATAGATGACAGATGCTGAGGCAGCCCTTCCTCCCATCCTGAGGAGCGCCTCGAAGGCGATCGAGGTGGCTGCCATGCCCGAACCGCAAGCGACAGTGCCCAGGCTTCCCTCCAAAGCGTCGATGGACCGCTCAAGAGCCTCTATGCCCGGATTCGCCATCCTGGAGTAGACGTAGCCGCTCTGCTTTCCTGTCCATACTTCATCCACGTGCTCCAAGTCCCTGAAGCGGAACACAGCAGAGGCGAATATCGGGTCTACCTCAGGTGCGGATGAGAAAGGCTCCGGCCTGCTCCCTCCGTGGACTGCACGGCTTCTCTGCCTTAGCTTCTTTGCGTCCATGACACGCTCCTCCTTGATGCCATTTTGTTGTTCATATCAACTTTAGCATATAGGAGACAAGATGTCTGTTACATGCGTCTGTGCTGGGATGATGATGTTCTAAGCCCCTTTTCGTTGAAAAATAGGGTAAACCAGTGAAACCTGTTAGAAGGCATTTCATTCTCGTTTCCGTGCCAACTACGTGCCCAAAACAATCCTACCCATACAAGCAGCAAGGCCCGGCTTTCATGCCAGGCCTCTTTGTTTCTGTGTGGTGCGAGAGGCGGGACTTGAACCCAGAACGGGATACCGATGGAGCCTCAGCATGGCAATAAGTGTAATTCTTTGCACAATACATACGCGTATTTGCGCTTTTATACTCTTTCTCTGCACTTCCAGAGAGATAAAAAAGGGGCATCCCGGCCCTACTCTCCAGCTTTGCCGGAATGCCTTCAAGAATTGATGGCGCATGGGAACGGGATTAAGCCCTTTAATATTACTATTTGCAATATTGTTATGGTAGCCCAATCCTTGAAAGATAAAAATGGAAACGATTGGTAATGTCCGCTACATATAGCTGCTCCATGCTACAAATATAGTTTTCTTTCTTCAAAGCTTGAAAAGGCACACTGAGAAAATGACGAAAGTCCATAACTAGATCATCGCCTATTTGGTGCACTATTTTCTCATCGCTTGTAAAACCAATTCTGTAGAAGCGATACTGCTCACCCTTGGAGAACCCTATCACTCTATCTTCTTGCTTCGAGTAGTCTTCTCCAGAGCGGCCGAATTTTGATAAGTGGGTCCCCTTAATAAATTCACTTTGCTTAAACAAAGGGATACCGATTATCATAATCGGAATTGCATCTTTGACTGATGTACCCTCTTTGCACTCATTCACTCTGTGAATGTCGCAAGTTGGTGAAAGAATAAGGAAATAATCGAGTTGTATTTCGGCAGGTTCATTACCCTTGGTAGCAGTTTTAAATAGCCCTGGGATATAGGAAACTAAGACATCACGATAAATGTCCCCTTGATCAATCCCGTCATTATCTTTTCTAAGATGCAGCTTCACTTAAGTTTCTTATATACTTCAAATACCCTAATACCAGCAGTTAGCTTGGTATATTCGGTGTTCGGTCTGAAGTCGTGGGGTTCTACGTTGCTGTTGCCAAGACGTATCGGTATTCCTTCAGTTGCCGACTCCCTGAGCAGATCCAACGTTCTTAATGATACTTCGACCTTAGTTACCTTCATTGGCATCCTCCACTATAGAATGATAGAAATCTGATTTTAGACTATGCTTAAACAATTCCTTTGCTTCGTCGTGAATTACTTCAATAATTTCATCAAGCTTATCCCTATCTATGCTAATGTTTGAATAACCATCAATATCAAGCAAATAGCTCTTATCCACAATTGGAGCAGGGTAATTCTTGTTTAGCATGCCAGTCTGTATTCGAAACCTAATATCCTTATTCTTCTTGGATATAAGTTCTTGTATCTGTATTGACCGGAGCGCTAACCTCTTGTCTTCAAAAAAGGATAAGGAAGCCGTCAAGTCATTGCTAATGTAACTATCCCAATCGAAAATATCCGATATACTTTGAGCCCTAAACTCAAAGTTATTAACGTATCTGATGCCTACTCGGTTGTAGATGCCAATCTTTGTTACACCTTCTACACAAGCGAGGAGTCCTTTTACTGCAATCCTGGCCTCCTTGAAACCCTTATATATGCCAATGTTCTCGTATACAACTGCTTCATTCATTAACGTAATTTTCACATCTCTGCTATCAGACCACCAAATCCTTTGATCAGACGTCTTTTCAATGATTTCAGGCGCCTTGTTATTGCTGTTGATTATGATCTCCTTAACCGGGATCACATGTGTTTCCCTTATGCTATATTGGGAATTTGTCTGTACAATGCTTGTTTCCACTGCGGAAAGCTCAGTATTATTCAGCGGTTGAGGAAAATCTATGCGAATTATAAAATTGGTTATCGAGTTTGCACTCATTTTAAAGACCCCCATAGTCTGCTGCTGCCGCATATCGATAACAGCTACCTTAATTATCGTTGTTTGCCCTATCATATATACGTCTACTTGTATCCATATGTTATCATTATGCTATATTTGTCGCGTATTGTTAACACAATGTTGCTATGCCAATATTTTCCCGCAGGTATTCTCAGCCGGGACCTGTTTCAAGATAAAGAAGGGGAGTATCTCTACTCCCCCTACCTTCAATACCTATTAATCTCCCTGCCCCTCATTCCGCCCAAATCGGCTCAAGCCTCTTTCTTGACAGCTGCGGCTGTCCGTCACTGTCGATGCCAGAGAACTCGTAGACGATGGAGCTTACCCCTACCGGCAGCGTGTACTTCGCCTGGAAGACGCCCACGGAGTCGTTGATGATGTCATCGCCCTCGATGGTGGTTATCAGCTGGCGGCCATCCTTGTAGATCTTAACCTTCACGCTGGTAGGGTTGTAGAGCTCGCCGGCCCAGTTCTTGAACTGCCCCTCTAGGATAACGGTTGCCCCTTCTATGTACCTGTCTGCCATGTTAATCACCTCAAGTATCGTTATTCTCTCATTGGCCACCAGGGCCACCAACCTGTCATGTATCCCCAGGACTACGCTCCTGGCTTCTGCATCCAGAAGAGTCTCTCTGATCTGACTGCCAAGTATGGTCTCACGTACAAGCCTGATGTTCTGGTGCAGGTGCCCCTCAGCAAGAGTCACGCTTATAGACTGGCCATCCAGGGAGAGAAGGAGCTTCAGCTCGCCTAGTGCTGATACTCCCGATTCAGAGCCCCCCTGAAGGCCCACAAATGCTCCCAGGTTCGCGCCCATCTGAACCCCTGTTAAGGACTGGCCAAGGAGCCCTACTAGAACCTGGGCGCTGCCAGC
>CAZJHY010000019.1:0-28714 GCA_964545975.1 uncultured Clostridia bacterium
GAAGCGTAATTCCTGCAAGAAGAAGCACCTTCATGTTCTTGAAGGCGTCGATTATTGCCCTGGCGACTGTCTCAAGCAGGCCTGACTTCTGGATGGATTTCATGAACAGCATCGCCGACGCGATGACAAGTATTGTGCTAAGGTATCCGAATGATCCCTCGAACATGTGCCTGAGCGGGATTCCCTGTCCGTCTGCCAACAGGCCGGATATAGACGCTAGCATCATGCATACGCCGACCGGTAGTTTGAAAGCGAATGCCGTAATTACGAAAACAGCCAGCATGATGACAAAAATCAAACCTTCTGCCATCTGGTTTGGCGGCCTCCTCCCTTGTTATGAATCCGGGGCAAGGCTTCCCTTGCCCCGGACCCTCTGTTATTATGCCGTTTGCAGAGCTAGAGGCCCATTATCTCCTTCAGGGGCGCTATCACGAAGTTGATCTTCTCGACTATCTTCGGGGTCACGCCCTTGGGAAGGCTGTTCGTGAGCAGGTTGTCGGGCTTCTTGTTATTGAAGGCGACCGAATCGTAGTAGTTGCCCGTGCTCACGAATATCGCCGCGTTGGCGTACTTGAAGACCTCCTTGATTATCTTGTCTGAGCTCTCGCCCCTTCTCTCATAGCCACCTACGTGCATTATGATTATGGGAATCTTAAGGGCCTGCGCCTTCTTCAGGAGCGCCGTAGTCCTGGCGATCTCCTCGTCCAGGTTGATGCCGGCTGCCCCCATTCCCTTTCCGCTATAGCCTACAACTACCGCAACGTGGGAATAAAGCGCCTTACCGTCCTTGTCGGCCAGCTCCTCAGCCTTGATCATGTCCTTAAGGACCGCAGTCACCTTCTGCGTCTTGCAGAGAGTGTTGACCATCGCGCTTTCGGCCCCCTGTCCGGAGCTCGTGATAAGCAGCGGGTTCGCTGCCGATACGCTCAGCGAAGAGCCCATAACAAGCAGCAATGCAATTACGGTAGCGATGAGTGATAATCTGCGCATTGTCTTCCTCCTGTGACGCTACTAGAAGCCTATGGCCTCGCCCAACCTTCTGGAGTCGGCTCCGCCGTACATGATGCCGGTCTTCTGATCGAACAGAATCCCCTGCACTGCTCCGAAATATGCGTCGTATGATGTATATTTCCTCGGCTTGTGGCCGAGCTTCTCTATCTCGGCGATTGCATTCGCGTCTATCCTGTCCTCATATGCGAATGTGGCGGGCCCGTTGCTCCAGAAGCGGGGCGCCTCGATCGCCTGGTCCATGAACATCCCATGGTCGATTATATTGACAAGGGTCTGCACTATGCTGGGGAATATCCTTGTGGCACCGGGGGTTCCGAGGGCCACGAAGGGCTTGCCGTCCTTAAGGACTATGGTAGGCGACATCGACGACAGGGGCCTCTTGTAGGGTTCGGGCGCCGACACCGACGCCGCGTTCGTCGAGAAGTCGTCCATCTCGTCGTTGAGCATGAAGCCCGCGCCTGCTGCCATCACGCCGGATCCGAAGAAGTAGTTGATGGTCTGTGTGACGCAGCAGATGTTCCCCTCTTGGTCGACGACGACGAACGAGGTTGTGTTCCCGCTCTCAAATTTCTTCGGGTCTCCTGCGGCAGGCGTCGTGATTATCTTGTTGGGTGCAATCTGATTGATCATCGTCTTCGCATAATCCTTGGAGATGAGTCCCTGGACAGGCACGTAGCCGAAGTCCGAGTCTCTCATGTAGGCGGACCTGTCTGCGAACGTGAGCTTCATTATCTCGGCGAAAGTGTGCATGAACAGGACGCTGTTGTGCCCCATCGCCTTGACATCGTAGTTTTCAAGGCAGTTGAGCATCTGGATTATGTGGGTGCCGCCAGAGCTCGGCGGGGGCATAGAAACTATCTCGTATCCTCTGTAGGTGCCGGTGACTGGCTCTCTCATCTTGGCGACGTACTTTGTGAGGTCGTCAAGGGTCATGATGCCTCCGGCCTTCTTTATCGAGTTGACTATCGCCTCTGCTACCCAACCGGTGTAGAAGGCGCTGGGACCTTTTTCACCCAGCTCCCTGAATACTTTGGCCAGCTTGGGGTTCTTAAGAGTCGAGCCTGCTTCCAAGGGAAGGCCTAGCTCGTCGAAGTACGGGACTTCCTGCGGTTCGCTGAACTTCGACATCTTGACGTAGTTGTCCTTGATTATGCCGGCGAGCATCTCGGAGACCACGAAGCCCTCTTCGCCAAGCTTTATCGCAGGCTTAGCAAGCTCCTTGAAGCTCTTTGTGCCGAACTTCTCAAGCGCCATGAAGTACCCTGCGACGGTTCCGGGTATGCCGACGGACTTGCCGCCTTCGATCGTCCATTTCTCATCGGCGGATTGCTTGCTCGAATACATGTCCTTAGTGGATGCGCCGGGGGCCATCTCCCTGTAGTCGATGACCGCCACCTCTCCTGTCTTTGCGAAACGGATGACCATGAAGCCTCCGCCGCCGATGCCTGATGCATTGGGCTCGACCATATTCAGCGCAAGCCCCGTGGCAACAGCGGCGTCGATGGCATTGCCTCCGGCTTTGAGAACTTCAACACCTGCGGCCGATGCCAGCGGGTGTGCTGCGGCGACCATTCCGTTCTTCCCGGTGACATCCTTAGGAGTGTGGGTGTCGACCGGTTCTGCCGATGCGATCATCCCGATCATAAGGATTGCCGTGAGTACGAGTGCAACCGTGATTCTCTTCATCCTAATTGTCCTCCTTCCGGTTATTGGTTACGAGCATGATTATCGTTAGAGAGTTCTATGGACAGATGGGGAAATCCTTCCCATTTCATACAGCATTCCAATTCAGGGAATCTCAAGGAGATGGTCTATGAACTGCGGCCTTTCCGAATCATGCGCTAAGGCGCCCATGACTTGAGCCCTGATAAGGGATATCAGGCGCGAATGCTCGCTCCAGGCAAGCATGTCTATTGAAAGCTCGTTTCTCGCGGTAAGGCCATCCACAGCACCGTTTGAGACCGCCGCCATCAGTGAAGCCTCCAGTGCATCCGAGTCGGGAAGAAGCTCTGTCCTTCCAAGCTGCTCAGCAAGCGATGCGCCTATCGCATAGCACGCATCATCTGAAATGGAGCCCATCATTGTGAAGTCGGCTTCCCGGAAAGCGGCCACGCCTCCTCCGCAATCGCAGTTGCAGATCCGGCCGAAAGGAGTGATCTCCTGAACCACCGCTCTCGCCTTTCCCATTCCCAGCTCGTTTCCCATGTCTCCCACCGCAAAGGTCGGCACATCCCTTTCTGCGAGCCTCTCCATCACTTGGTCCATGGGGGCACCGATGTCCGAAAGCGACATGCCGAATGTGGTGTGGGCGATGCCTTTTTCGTTCTTCCCAGCCCTCTCCACTGTCAGGAAAAGGCATGGGTCAAGCCTCTCAAGGGCTACGACCGCCTTAATCGATCCAGGTGCTTGCAGCTTGTCATCGCCTGCAGGAAGCGGGTTGTAGATATAGCTTCCGGCCGGCACCCCGCCATCGCAAGGATATGACCCCGAATCAATTCGAGAGAGGCCTACCGCCTCGAACGATGCGCAGGCGGCCTTTCCGGCTCCCTCTTCGCACATGAGCACGGGAACAAGACCCAGCCCGCGAGACAGGACCGAGGCAAGATACGATGAACCGGTCAGCCCGTCTGTTTCCGGCTGCATTGCCCTTCTTATTATGAAGCCCGTCGCGACTATGGCGGTCCTTCCGGGCGAGGAATTCTCTATGAGCCCCTTCGCGAAACAATAGGTTAGGGGTTTCCCTCCCCCGGCACGCCTTAGGGCCTCGTATATCGGAAGGACTATGCCCCGGCCGTGGAAATCTATCGTCGATAGCCTGTCAAGGCCCTCGGCGATTATCTGCGACAGCTTCTCCTGCCTTGCGCCTCTTGAGAGCTTCATCAGCGTCTTCCCAGCATAGCGAGCGCGATCTCAACGCCTTTCTTCACCATAGGCGTGCAGATGCGGTCCCGGCCCCCTTCATCGTGAAACTGCTTCCTGTTGGCCGCCACAGTCATGTCGCAGCCCGAAAGGTCGTTGCAGGCTGTATCCGAAAACTCGGATGCGAATCTTGCTATGTACTCCTTGCTCACTTCGGCGACTTCCGCCTTCCATGCACCTATGTCGCCCTTCATCGGAATAAGGTAGCCGAATGCCATGAGAGCCCCGGTAATCGCCCCGCACATCCCGCCTGTCTGCGCTATTCCGGCGCCAAATGCGCCCGCGATTCTGATGCGCTCCTTATAGGGCCTTCCCCTGGCGCTGAGTATTCCGGCAAGGGTGGACTGGGCGCAGTTGTAGTTAGCCAGGAAGAGCTCCTCCGCCAGTTCAGGACCTATTTTTCCTTTTTTTGTCATTCGGATCGCTCCAATCAGAAAAACAGTCGTCAGTGATTATATGATAACACATATGCCGATGAATGGCTTTTACCTGCAAGTAAGGTGGGGCGCACCATTCTTGTCGGGCATTTTCGGGTCACTTCCTGAAGGTTTTCGAGCCCTTACATAGAAATATATGCGATATTTAGAATATCCAATGAAATCAGGGGTATGCCGCCCGAGCAGCATACACGGGAAGGAGCCTCGATGGATGGCCTTATGCGCGTTCTAGGCGAGGTGTTCATATCGATACTGAGGCCTTTTATGGGCCTGTGGCTCAAGTACCTGGTGAACTGCAAGGCAGTGAAACCCTTCCCCGATGGCCTGAAGCCACCCTATTTGATCCTTTCCACACATGTCAGCGTCTTCGAGATGCCATACCTGCTCATGAGCGTGAAGCCCAACCCTGTGATAGTGCTGCACGAGCTTCACCTTACCGAGAAGGTATTCGTGCTTCTCCTCAGCATGGTTGGCTCCATATGGAGGATGCAGGGAGTGCCGGACGCAAGGACGATAAGGCAGATGAAGAGGGCCGTGAAGAAGGGCCGCTCTGTGCTTATCTATCCGGAAGGGGACTTGAACTGGGACGGCGATTCTCTGTCGCTTGATATGTCCATGGCCAGGGTGGCGCGCTTCATAGGCGCCTCCGTTCTCGTTTTCAGGACCAAGGGATCATATATGGCCTTTCCGAGGTGGGCCCACAGGGCAAGAAGAGGGCGAGTCGATGCTGAGTACCAGCTGGCGGTTAAAGCGGAGGAATTCGCTAACCTTTCCGACGAACAGGTTCTTGGCAGGCTCAACAGCGCCTTCATCCATTCCGAAAGGCGCTGGCTCAAGGATGGGGAGGGGAAGGGGCAGGGATACTCCAGCAGCAAGCCGGCCCTTGGCCTGGAGAGGCTCCTGTTCATGTGCCCGTCGTGCGGCTGCGATTCCTGCATGAAATCGGATGATTACTCGATTTCGTGCACCAAGTGCGGTTACAGCGCCAGAGTCGATGGCAATATGAGATTGAGCGATGAGAGCCGCTCAGGCTTCTCGGATGTCTGGGGATGGCACGACTGGCAGCTTGGGGAATGGAAAGCCAAGGCGGGCTATGCTTTCAGTGACGGAAGCCTGAATCTCTCCTGTTCTCCTGTCATAGCGGAGATAGTTTCGATAGAACCTGCCCCCGAGGGCGGAGGGGAGTTCAACCACAGGACGCTGAGGATGCCGGTCAGGCTCGATGCGGCGTCAGCCTCCCTCACGGCATCAGGCATAACGCTGATAGACTCCGACGGGAAGCCCTCCCTTTCCATACCCATGGCGGAGATAAGGTCGGTGCAGGTCTTCATAGTGGGGATATATAACCCTAACTGGCTTATCGTGATGACCGGCAAGGCATACTACAAGCTTCAGCTTATCGGCGGCGGCAACCCATGCTATGCATGGCTTCTTGCAATAAAGGGGCAGCTTGCTGCCTGACAGTCTTCCTGCAATAATGCTGCAGGGCATTGCGGAGGAAGGACATGAGAAGAAGGCGCTTCGTTGACGTACTGCTCCCCATACTGAGGCCCGCCGTGGCACTCATCCTGAAGTGCATGGTGAACCATAGGGTAGTTAAGGCGCCGCCAAAAGGCCTTAAGGCTCCGTACCTTATACTCTCATCCCATATAACGGACTTCGATGTCTTCCTCATCATGATGCATGTGGAGTCCTTCCCCGTCGCTGTGGTGCATGAGCTGCTAGTCAGGAACCCTTACCTTCGTACGGCTCTCATGCTCTTCGGCACGATAATCAAAAGGTCCGGAGTGCCGGAGGCGATGTGCATAAGGCAGATGAAGAGGGCGGTCTCATCCGGAAGGAGCGTCCTGATTTATCCACAGGGGGATGTCATATGGGCGGGCAAAAACGAGCCTCTCGGAATGGAGATAGCGAAGCTTGCCAGATATCTGGGGGTACCTGTTCTCGTGATGAGGCAGGACGGCGCATATACGACCTACCCCAGATGGGCAAACGGCGTAAGGCGGGGTCGCATCGACATAAGGTATGAAGTTGCGGTCGAGAGAAAGGATTATGAGTCGTACGACGACACCACCCTTCTTTCAAGGATGTCGGCGGCTTACGACCACGACGAGAGGGCATGGCTTAGTAGCGGGGACGGCGCAAAGGTGAAGTTCATCAGCAAAGCTCCTGCAAGAGGGCTTCAGAGGCTCCTTTTCATGTGCCCCAACTGCGGCACTTTCGGGCAGATGTCGGGCATCGGCAACCTGATCTCCTGCATGAAATGCGGAAGTCATGCTGCTGTGGCCCCCAGGCTACGCCTTTCCGGACAGGCCCAGGGCTTCGAGGATATCTGGCAGTGGCACGAGTGGCAGTCGAAGGCGTGGACCGACTGGATCTCCGATGGCTTTGCGGACGGCAGCTTCAGGATCGCTGAGGGGGATTTGGAGGCCAAGTCCATCGCTGTGCCCAAGGTGAGCTCGGCAGGAGGCAACCTCGGCTTCGCCAGGAGGGAATGGAAGCCCGGGGTGCCCCTTCCCGTTCGCTTGGTAGTACTCGCTCCCGGAGGCTTCATCCTAGAGGGGGAGGACGGCTCCTCTGTCAGGCGGGTAGGCTTCGGCGACATCGAGATGGTGTATGTCGCCTCTTTCTACAGGCCCAACCTGCTCATCGTGAAGACCCGGGAGGAGTATCTGAGGATCCGCTTCCGCAGGCACTCGAACCCTGCATATGCATGGAGCCTGGCGATCAAGCAGATGATGGCCCTGTCCGACATCAATTGAAAATCCCCTAAACAGACGATGCTCCCCCCGAAGGCCTGCATATGACCGCATCAGGGGAAGCATCGGCATATAAGCGTATCGTCCCTACTTTGCCAGCTTCTCTATCGACTCGATGACGTATTTCTGCCGCTTGAACACGAGCCCCTCTATAGTTGACAGGTATTTGACTATGGTCGCCATGCAAGTGAACACCGCGCAGAAGCCTAGCGAAAGCATTAAGGACAGCACCATCCACCAAGCCACCTGCTCCTTCAGTCCGAATGCCACATAAGCCATGTAGCCTGCGAGGGAGAAGGTTGAAATCAGGGTGGCGAAGATCATCACGTTTACGAACCAGGCGGCAACATCGGTGAACAGTATGAGGGTGTCCAAGGCAAGAGCCCCCCTGTACGACCTGACGGCCTTGTCCTTGGCCTTCCTGTGCACGGGAATCGGGGAGTAGATGACCCTGTCCATCCTAAGGCCGCAGTTTGCGTAGACCGCTTTCCTGTATGGGACTGTAACGGTTAGGGCCCTCACCCTGTTGATCGAGCGCCTCGACAGTATCCTGAAGGTCTCCGGCCTCATCTTGAGGTGATACTTGGAGAATATGTTGAAGAAACCGTAATAGAACCTAGTTGCCCTGCTGTTGATCCTGTCGGGGGCGGCTGAGACGATGTCGAAGCCCCCCTTCATGGAATGCCTGTATACTTCCATGACCAGCCCCGGGTCGAAGTCCAGCTCCATAGAATCGAACTCGAAGACGAAGTCGCCTATGGAGAGGTCTACCCCTGCGCTCATGGACATCTCCCTGCCCTGGAAGAAGCCCATGTTAATGATGCTGACCACAGTATCGCCGTATTCGTCAATCATCTGCCTGACTTGATCCGTGCTCTTATCTGTCGAGCTGTCGTTTACGCAGATGACCTCGAACTTCTCGAAGTTGTCCTTCAGCAGTCCCACTATAGCCTTCAAGAATGCCTTCACCTGGTCCTCGTTGTTGTACACATATATGACGGCAGAGACGAAATTCTTCTCCTTGTTGGTAATCATGTCGTCAGCACCTCGTCCAAATCATAAACGGTGTTGATCTTTCCAGACAGCACGCTGATGAAAGTCGGGCCGTCCGAATGGCGCCTGATAACAGTAGGCCTGGAATCGTCAAGCTCCGACGCCTTCAGTATAGGTTTCATCGAATACATCGACCCCTTGTATGCGAAACTGTACTCATCCTTCAGATACTTCCTCGCCATGCTGGACATATATACCCATGCGGTATTGGGCTTGCCCGGGCAGGTGTTGCAGTTGCCGAGCTGCCCCGGAGAGCAGAGCCCCCCGCTTCTTGCCTGGCAGTCGAAGGTGGGAAGGGGATCATAGCTGGTCTTGTGCGGTGTGAACGTCACTGATGTCAGGGAATGCTCACCCGTCATGCCGAAGGGCATCACCGAGAAGAATGGACCGTCCATCACGGTTATCCCCATGCCTTTCAGCTTGTCCCCCGCTTCGCAGATTATCATCTCGCAGAGCTCATACTTTATCCTGAAGGGTTCGAAGCCCAGCCTGGTAGCCAGCTGGTTTATGGATGCATAGGTCGCGTTTAGAAGAAACGGGGTTAGGAAGGCCTCACCCGATGAAAGCACGATCTCGAAGCGGTTATCCGGCTTCCCGATCGATGCGATCCGGGCGCCGTAGCATATCCTAACGTTGGGAAGCTTCGAAATCTCGTCAAGGAAATGATCCTTCAGCCTCTGGGCATCGTAGGTGTACTCCTTGGTAAGGAAGACGCCGTCTACCATGCCGTCCCTGAAGTACTTCTTGGGGTCAAGGTCCTCGCACATTATGCCTGCAGTATCGCAGAACTTCCTGAACTGGTCCGCGTTTGTCCATGAGAATGAAGCCGAAGTCGCGTATATCTGCCGAAAGTCCGAGTGGATGCAGAAACCGAACTCGGAGCAGAAGCGCTCGAAGTAGTCCGCGGATTTCTTTGCCGTGGCGTAAGACCTTGGGTAATGGTAGCCCATGTGAATGCGCGCCTGGTTTATATACGTAGCCCTTGTGAAAGGCCCGTCGTCGTACTCAAGCACTATAACGCTATCGCCCCTTCTGCCGCAGAAGAGCGCGGAGTACAGGCCGTACAGGCCGGACCCGATGATTACCTTGTCAGCTTCCCTGATGCTAACGGCCAGGTTCAAGCCATCTCACCTCTTGTCCGGGAGCTGCCATCCCGTTATGATCCGCTTCATCCGTACTTGTTTCGCTTTCCTAAAACCGCCTTGGTATGGCAGGTGTGCCGCCGATAATAATCCTATCCCGTCTCCCCCTGCAAAGCTGGTGTGCTTCCCAAAAATCTGGCACTAACTCATATTAGCATATGCTTCATGCCCTCTCTTTTCTCGACGGCTGCCAGTTATACCTGCAAGCTCGCCTGAAGCCTTCTATGCACCAGGTATTTGTTCGGTTAGAATTGAAATGCATCGTGTAAGCTGTGAACCTGTTCCTCGCTGAAGGGAGATTGCATTGGCAGACCCGCTTCGCTCGAAGCGACACTTCATAACGAGGCTGAGGCGCCCTATTCCGTTATGGATGAGAAGGGTCACAAACTTTGTCGAAGCTGAACGGGGCAGGAGGAAAGGCGCTTCTGCGCATATCGCTGTCGAGCATGCCGTCAGTCAGGGTGCTCAAAACGGGGAACAGCCTTTACAACTGGCTTCTTATCAACACCTGGGAGGGCTACTAGAAGCCCATGTTCAAAGGTCCCGGGTATACCGCCTACTGCTGGTGCGCGGCATTGCGGAAGATGACAGGGCAGCAGGATGCAGCCCGCATCTGGAGGAATAACGAGAACTGCATAGAATAACATTTGGTAAGACTTATAAAAACAAGGAGGGACTGAATTGAAAAGGCTTATCACCGTAGTTATCCTGCTTACGCTTATGCTTTCGACCATGGTTCTGGCCGCGGTCAGCGCGCCTGCGTCGATTACGGTCTATTCAAGCGTCGACGAGGAGAACGCCAAGAAAATACTGGATGCTTTCACGAAGTCTACCGGCATCCCCTACAAGATGGTGTTCTTGTCTTCCGGCCCTGCCATAGCGAGAATCGAGGCGGAGAAGGCCAACCCCCAGGCCGATGTATGGATGGGAGCCCCCTCCGAAAACCACGTCACCGTCAAGGACCGCGGCCTTACCCAGGCTTACGTCTCGCCCTCTGCCTCCTATCTCAAGAAGGAGTTCAAGGATGCAGCAGGCTTCTGGACCTGCTTCTACATGAACCCCATGGGAGTGGGCGTGCGCACCGACTTCCTGAAGAGGATGAACATCGCAGCCCCCAAGACCTGGCAAGACCTGCTTAAGCCGGAGTTCAAGGGCCAGATACAGTACCCAAGCCCGCAGACGTCCGGAACCGGCTACAACATGGTAATCGGTTTCGTGAAGATGTGGGGCGAGGATGCAGCCTTCTCATATCTCAAGAAGCTGCATGCGAACATACAGCTCTATACCCAGTCCGGAACCGCACCCTCGCAGAACCTGGCGTTGGGGCAAGCTGCCGTGGGAATCCAGTTCACCCCCGCGCTTCTTAAGGCCATGGACGACGGCTATCCCGTCACCCTGGTATTCCCCTCCGAGGGCGTGACCTATGAGGCGCCTGCCGTCTCCATACTGAAGGGCGCGCAGAACCTCGAAGGCGCGAAGGCCCTGGTAGACTGGCTGGTATCGCTTGAGGGCCAGAACGTCATTGCATCCTCAAAGACCTATTTCTACCCCATACATCCGAATGCTAAGCTAGCAGCGGGCATGCCGGCCTTCAACGAGATCAACACCGTCGAGGTCGACACAGTGTGGGCAGCATCCGAGAAGACCAGGGTGGTCAATAAGTGGATCGCTGAGGTCCTTCAGAGCAAATAGCTGACGTTACCATTCCGGGGGCCTGCCGCCTCCTGCGGCAGGTCCCCGTCCTTTACCCGGAGGGCACATGGAAGCTGCACCGATTCAGCATCAGTCGTCTATTGGCAGGTTCTTCAGGCGTATCGCAAGGCTTTCGAAGGACCCGTTCCTCTTCGCCTCGATACTGGTAATCTTCGCCCTTCTGGCACTTTTCATCCTTTACCCGATCGTAATGGTGCTGGCAAAGAGCCTTTCCTCACCGGACCATCCAGGTATCAAGGTTTATGCGAACCTCCTGTCCAGCTCATATGTAAGGGAGTCATTGTACAACAGCCTGTCGATGGGAGCCGCGGCGGCTCTGGTAAGCTCTCTGATCGGTTTTCTCTTCGCCTTCGCTGTGACGCGGACCGACATCCCGTTCAAAGGATTCTTCAACTTCATGGCGATAGTGCCGATAGTATCACCTCCCTTCTTGGGGGCGGTCTCGGTGCTTCTCCTTTTCGGGTCCAACGGGCTTATCACCTCGAAGCTACTGGGGCTCTACAACTACCCCATCTATGGCTTCAAGGGCCTTCTTTTCGCGCAGGTTGTGACCTTCTTCCCTGTCGCATACCTGACGCTGAAGGGCGTATTGGAATCAATAAGCCCGACGCTGGAGGATGCAGCCCTTGACCTGGGATCTTCCAGGCCGCAGGTGTTCCGCAGGGTGACATTGCCGCTTGCACTTCCAGGGATTGCAAGTGCGCTTCTGGTCATCTTCATCGAATCCCTCGCGGACTTCGGAAACCCCCTGGTGCTGGCGGGAAGCGACTTCCCGACCCTATCGGTGCAGGCATACCTCCAGATAACCGGCATGTATGACCTGCCGGGGGGAGCCGCATTGTCCGTTATTCTGCTGATCCCGTCGATTACGGCCTTCATTGTCCAGAAGTACTGGGTCGAGAAGAGGAAATACGTGACTGTGACGGGAAAACCGACGAATACTGCCATAAAGAGCGTGAGCAGGGGAACTAAATGGGTCCTCTTCTCCCTATGCGCCTTCGTAGCCGGCGTGATCATACTTTTCTACGGGATAATTTTCGCCGGTGCCTTCGCCAAGCTTTGGGGCATTGACTCCTCCTTCACCCTCAGGAACTTCGATTACGTGTGGGGCGTCGGAAAGGAGGCAATCATCGACACTCTCATCATCGCCGGGATCTCGACCCCCATCTCAGGGCTTCTCGGCATGGCGATCGCCTTCCTGGTGGTCAGGAAGAGCTTCCCCGGCAAGAAGGCTATGGACTTCATATCGATGCTGAGCTTCGCCCTTCCCGGGACGGTGGTCGGCATCGGCTACATACTTGCTTTCAACACCAAGCCGTTCCTGCTTACAGGGACGCTTGCGATACTGGTCCTGAACTTTGTATTCAGATACTTCCCTGTGGGGATTCAAAACGGCGTAGCCACGCTAAGGCAGATTGATTCCTCGATAGAGGAGGCGGCCTACAACCTTGGTGCAGGCACCGAAAAGACCTTCACGAAAGTTACTCTGCCTCTAATCGCGCCGGCCTTCTTCTCGGCCCTTGTGTTCGCTTTCGTCAGGGCCATGACAGCCATCAGCGCCGCTGTCTTCCTCGTGTCCGCCGACTGGAACCTTATGACGGTCCAGATCCTAAACCAGGTGAACTCAGGAAGGCTTGGCGCAGCGGCGGCTTTCAGCGTCGTCCTCATAGGCATCATTGTCGCGGCCATGATTCTCATACGGCTCATAGTGGACAAGTTGTTCGGCATAAGATACCAGGCTAGGTTCCAAGGCGGTGGTAAGTGATGAGCGTACAGCTGGTTAACGTAACGAAGAGATTCAGAAGCCCTGAAGGCGAGATAAGCTCGGTCATCGCAGTAGACGACGTCAGCCTCATGATAGAAGAAGGCGAGATGGTCACACTTCTAGGCCCTTCAGGCTGCGGCAAGACCACGACGCTGAGGATAGTGGCGGGCTTCGAGATGCCGGACGCCGGCAAGGTGATAATAAACGGCAAGGACGTGACGGACAGGCCGCCCAACAAACGCAACACGGCCATGGTCTTCCAGAGCTACGCCATATTCCCCCACCTCAGCGTCTTCGAGAACGTCGCCTTCGGCCTCAGGATAAAGCGCATGGAGGAGAAGCTTGTCGTCGACAAGGTCGGCAAGATGCTGGAGCTGGTCGGCCTGTCCGGCATGTCCAGGCGCTCTCCTGACCAGCTTTCCGGAGGCCAGCAGCAGAGGGTGGCTCTGGCTCGCGCAATAGTCAACGAGCCCGAGGTCCTCCTGTTCGACGAGCCGCTTTCGAACCTGGACGCAAAGCTCAGGGAGCAGATGAGATCCGAGATCAGAAGGATACAGCAGAGCCTCGGCATCACCAGCATCTACGTCACTCACGACCAGTCCGAGGCGATGGCGCTTTCTGACAGGATAGTCATCATGAACGAGGGAAGGATATCCCAGGTGGGGACTCCCCAGCAGATATATGACCTGCCGGCGGACAGGTTCGTGGCAGAGTTCGTAGGAAGGGCGAATTTCCTTCCCGCAAAGGTAAAAGGCATAGAAGGCGGAGCTAGCGCAGTCGAGATAATGGGAAGCATCCATCTGCTTAAGGGGCGCAAGCTAGACCTTCCGGCAGGATCTGGCATCGAGCTTGTCGTCCGCCCCGAGACGGTGAAGATGTGGCGGGAGATACCTGAGGCAAATGGCATGGTCACGTTCACCGGAAGGGTCAAAAGGGCAGTCTACATGGGCTCTGTGGCAGAGTATGACCTGGAATCGGGCTCCGAGACGGTGCTTGCCGTCATGGAAAGCCCTGCTGAGAAGGGGCTCTTCTCCGTAGGCGAGACGGTTGTCGCGGGATTTCCCATAGCGGTGGCTCATCCCATCGCCAAATAGCGGAGAGGAAAGAAAGAAGACCCGGAGGGAGAACATGGGCGCATGCGGCATTATGCCGGAAGTCCCTGCAGCATCGATAATGGAAGCCTCCAGGATGCTTGAGGCAAGCTTTGCATCAGGAGGGAAGCTTCTCATATGCGGAAACGGCGGCAGCGCGGCCGATTCATCTCATCTAGCCGGGGAACTGGTGAAGTCCTACGAGCACAAGAGGCCAATCCCGGCTGAACTGGCCGAAGCGCTAGGAAAGGTCTCATCCGAAATGGGCGCCATCCTTGCCGGGAAGCTCCACTTCGGCCTTCCTGCCATATCCCTTGCCTCAGACGGTGCTGTGATGAGCGCCATCTCCAACGACATGG
This sequence comes from uncultured Clostridia bacterium, assembly GCA_964545975.1. GTDB lineage: Bacteria > Bacillota > DTU025 > DTU025 > MWDF01 > MWDF01. The sequence continues at coordinate 14,250 of CAZJHY010000019.1, forward strand.
GATCGGACATGGTCTTCGCCCAACAGGTGATAGCCCTTGGAAGGGCAGGAGACGTCCTTCTATGCATATCGACTTCCGGATCGTCCGAGAATGTTATAAACGCCGCAGTGGCTGCCAAGGCAGCAGGCATGTCAGTTATTGGGCTGTTGGGCGCGGCAGGTTCGCCGCTACAGTGCCTTTGCGACCTTGTCCTTTCTGCAGGCAAGGGCAGGACATCCGAGATACAGGCAGCTCACCAGAAGGCTTATCATGAGCTTTGCTCCATTTTGGAATCCCATATACTGGGATCAACACCCGGATCCTGATATCACGATATTGTCCATGGAACACGTAAAAAAGGAAGGGGCGCCTAGCCTCTTCCTTTCATTCCTGCGCATCATCGCCTCAGGTATCTTGCCTAGTTTCTCGCCGGGAAGAACCACCTGAAATACTGCCTGATGACTTCCGCATACATCGTCATCCTCAGCTTGCTTCCCTTGCTGAAGCCCATCTTCTCTTCCTTGGTGACCTGAGTTATGTCATCCAGCGTCACCTTAAGCACTGAAGTGCCCTTCTTTTTGGAGATCTGGCTGAGGAGGGCTTCAAGCCCATACCTGGAAGCTTTGAGCTGAGCCGGTTCGACAAGCTCCCTTCTGAATGCCCTCTGCCCGGTAAACCTCTGCGCAACCGCATTGGAGAAGAAGGTGGAGAACCTTCCTCCGCGGAAGACTCCTATCGTCATGTCCGCCTGCTTGCTCCTTACGGGATTGATCAAATCTGTCAGGTGCTTCTTCGTGAGCCCTATAAGGTCTGCGTCTACGAGAAGGACTATCTCCCCTCTCGTCATTTCGAGGCCCCTTGCCACGGCTCCTCCCTTTCCCATGTTGAACGGAAGGGAAAGGACCCTCGCCCCCGCCTTCATGGCGGCATCCGCTGTGTCGTCGGTGGAGCCGTCGTCCACCACCAGGATCTCATCGATGTCTGAGCACCTTTTCAGGGTCTTGACGACATCTGCTACCCTGGGGCCTTCGTTAAGGGCAGCTACTATAGCTGATACTCTCATGGGATCACCTCTTCTTAAGGGGCTTACCCCATATTGGGCGGTGCCCTCAGCGCTCGGTCTCCTTCTTGATTCTACACCATCCGAGTCCGTTTGGCTCAATCTGCCGGAAATCCGTGGCTCAGCGGACATCAAGCCTGTATATGACGTCCTCTTCCTCCATCCTCCCGTCAGGGACGAAACCGACGCTTTCATACAGGGCCATGGCCCATTCGTTCCACGGTTCGAAGCTAAGGTAGACGCGCATCGCATCAACATCGCTTCTGATAAGCTCAAGCATCAGCAGAAGGGCCTTCCTACCGTAACCTTTCGATTGGTGCTCAGAACCTATCATCAGCTGGCTTATCCAAAGCTGCCCGTCCTTGGGGTCCCTGCCGTACATGCAGAAGCCGACCGGGCAGTCTGACTCGTAGATGCCAAATGCGCTCCAGCATTCATCGCTTTCAGCGAGCTTGAGGTAGTAGTCGTTGTCTGCGACGAATTCCCTCTGGCAGGCTGCCACATTGAGCGCCGCCAGCTCGCTCCGGTTTCCTGCATCCGCCTTCCTCAGCTCTACCATCTTCATCCCGCTCCCCTTCCCGGACACCCAACAAGCCCATTTTACCTCCCGCGGTGCCTTTAGAGGTATAATCAAGCTGACGGGTGTCTATGCCCGGATGGAGGTGCACCATGGCTCAGCTGAAGGGAAATTCTCAGCTGACTGTTCTGCAGAGGATCTTTTATGGGGCGGGAGAGAGCTCGGCAACCCTTGCCAACACCACAATAGGCTTCTTTTTCATGTTCTTTCTAACAAATGTCGTCGGTTTAAGGCCATCATTGGCCGGAGCGGTCGTGATGATGGGGAACCTATGGGACGCAATCACAGACCCGTTCGTCGGGTGGCTCTCCGACAGAAGCGAGAACCGCTTCGGGCGCCGCAGGGTATGGGTGCTTGGTTCAGCCATCCCCCTCGGTGTAAGCTTCGCTCTCATCTGGGGTTCTCCTCAGGGCCTGGGACAGGCGGCCACCTTCGCATATTCCTCAATCTTCTACATGCTGTACATCTTCGCGATAACCTCCTTCATGGTCCCCTACACGACCCTGGGAATGGAGCTTACCGGGGATTATGACGAGCGTACGTCGCTTGCCATGTGGCGCATGATCTTCAATATCGGGCTATCGCTGCCGGCGACCGTGCTTCCCAAGATACTCGTCGACGCGCTTCCGACACCTCGGGCCGGCTATGCCGCTATGGGCTGGATAATCGGCCTATCGATAATGGTCTTCCCGATCTTCGTGGCGTTTGCCGGCAAGGAGAGGGCTCGCGTCGTAGACGACAAACCATTCTTCAAAAGCTTCCTGGAGGCTCTCCGCTTCGTGCCCTTCAGGCAGTCCATGCTCATGTACATATTCGCATGGCTTCCCATAAAGTTCCTGATGGCGACCATGATGTATTACTTCAGCTACTACCTCGCCGCCCAGGAGAAGTTCGAGCTTGTGATGGGCATAATGATGGTGGTGGCCACCCTTTCTCTCCCGCTTTGGAACTATGTGTCCAAGAAGCTCGATAAAAGGCGCGCATACATAATCGGGCTGGCATCTTTCACGGTCTTCATACTGGTTCTGCTTCTGCCCAAGGATGTCGTGCTTCCGCTATTAATCCCCGTATCCGTCCTAATCGGAATTGGCGTATCCTCCCTTCATATAATGCCGGTGGCCATCGTTCCTGAGGCGATAGACGCGGGGATCAATTCCGGCGTGGCAGCTTCCGAGGGCGTGTGGAACGGCATAGTGACTTTCGTCCAGAAGACGGCATCCGCCCTTTCGCTGCTGCTTTTGGGAGTAGTGCTGGACATCTCGGGCTACGACGCGGCGGCTGCCGTCCAAGGGCCTTCCACCATAGCGGCGCTTAAGATACTCGTCGCCGTTGTCCCCGCATTGCTTACGCTCGCCGGAATCTACGTAGCCCTGGGTTTCAAGATAGGCCGCGGCGGCTCAGGCCGGGGGCAGGTGTCTTAAATGGGAACAATCGAAGTAAGCAAGCTTGAATCGAAGGACCTGAGAAGCTTCGTCAATCTTCCCTTCTCCTTATACGAGAAGGACCCCGGCTGGGTCGCGCCCCTGACGGGAGGGCAGATGAAGATGCTGAAGGGCGGAAGCCACTTTCTATCCAGCACCGAGCACGTTTTCCTGATGGCATACAGGTCTGGAAGGCCATGCGGAAGAATCATCGTGGGGAAGTACGCGGGGATGAGGAAGGATGCCGACGGAATGGCGTACATAAGCCTTCCGGCAGCCGATTCGCCGGAAGCTTTAGGGCAGTTGCTCGACGCCGCCGAGGCCTGGGCCAGGGAAAAAGGGCTCAAAGGCATAATCGGGCCCTGGTCTCCGACCGATACGGACGATGACAAGGGGCTTCTGATCGACGGCTTCGAAGGGCCCCCATCTCTTATGGGAAGCTACAATAAGCCCTGGTACAAGGATGTCTTCGAGGCAAAGGGCTATGGGAAGCTGGTCGACTTCCTCTCATACAGCCTCGTTAAGTATCCAGAGGCCGATGAAAGGGCCATGAGGATGCTGGACATCGCATTCAAGCGCACCAGGACCGAAGTACAAACCTTAAACCGAAAGGACCTGCAGAAGGACTTCAGGGACATCCATGAGATTATGCTGAAGGCTGTAGGAGACAACCCGGACCTTCCGTCGCCTACATGGGAGCAGTTCCTGCCTGAAGCTATAAGGCTTGCCAAGATGGCAGATGAGAACCTGATTCTCATCGCCAGGAAGAAGGCGGACGGAACCCCCGTGGCTTTCGTGGCAGCGATGCCCAACTGGAGCGAGATATTGATGCGTATCAGGGGCAGGCTGTTCCCCTTCGGTTGGGTCCATGCGATAGGGGCGAAGAAGAAGATCAAGGGCGTACGGGTTCTGATGCAGTTCTGCATCCCCGAATACCACGGCTCGGGCATCCTGCCAATCCTTTACTACAAGCTAAGGGAGAAGGTCGTCGAGGGGGGCTACGAGTACTGGGAGGCAGGGACGGTGAGAGATGACAATATGCCGTCCAGGAAGCCTGTCGAAGATGTCGGAGGCAAACTCTTCAGGACATACAGGTGGTACAGGAAGTACCTTACCTGAGAAAGCGGGAAGATTCATGCCTTCTTATGGTCGCACTACCGAAGTTAGGCAGATAGGTCGGGATGAGCTGGGCTTATTCATCAGTCTCCCGTTCAGGCTATACAGAGGCGACCCGAACTGGGTGGCGCCTCTGTTATCGCAGCAGCGGAAGTCCCTTACGGGAGAGGACAATAAGTTCGTATCGGAATCCGAGCACGCATTCTTCGTGGGAGCAAGGAGCGGAAGGCCGGTAAGCCGAGTCATGGTCGCAATAAACAGGGGGCTGTCTGAAAAGCAGGGGACTACGATTGCCACCTTCAGCCTTCTAGAAGGCGAGGACGAGGAAGCCATGCATGCTGTAATCATGGCGGCAGAGCGCTGGGCATCATCGAAGGGGGCCAGGCGCCTTATCGGCCCATGGTCCCCGACGAACGGCGAGGACGGCATCGGCCTTATGGTCCAGGGCTTCGACGACCCTCCTGTGATACTGAACTCATACAACAAGCAGTGGTACTCCGAAAGCCTTGAAGCGATGGGCTACTCGAAGCTGTCGGACTTCGTCGGCTATGAGGTCGAGACATCGAGGCTTCCCATGGAAAGCCTCGAGAAGGCGACCGAGACAGCGCTCCAGAGGGCTGATGTAATGGCGGGCATGATAGATATGTCCAGGCTCGAAGAGGAGCTGAAGGACATCCACTCGGTCATGGCGGAGGCCTTCCAGGGAGAATGGTTCAATGACATGCCCACATACGAGGAGTTCAGGAAGCTCGCCGGCCCCCTTGCCAAGCTCGCCTTTCCTGAGCTTGTGTGGCTGGCCAGGGACAGGAAGACGTTAAGGCTTGTAGCCTTCATAGTGACCATACCGGACTGGAACCAGGTTTTGAGGTTGATGAGGGGAAGGCTGCTGCCGTTCGGATGGGTCCACATGATAGGCGCGAAGAAGAAGGTCAGCAGGGTGAGACTGATGATGCAGTACTGCCTGAAGGAATACCAGGGGTCAAGCGTGATACCCGCCCTATATGCAAAGGTTGTGGAAAACGCCATGAAGATGGGAATTCACCGGGCGGAGGCTTCAGTCATACTTGAGACCAATTCAAGGTCCAGGAGGGCTATAGAGCGCATCGGAGGAAGGCTGTCAAGGGTGTACCGCTGGTACGCGAAAGACCTTTAGGCTTAAGGAAGTCCCCTGCGCGACATGCCGGAGATAGGCGAAGGCCGCAACCGATAAGGCTGCGGCCTTTTCTTTATCTGTGCCTTATGCTGCCTAGAAGCCTATGGCTGCACCATCACGCCTCGGGTCGGCAGCTCCTACGAACTGGCCGGCCTTCTTGTCGAAGTATACGCCCTGAGCTCCTCCGAAATAGAGGTCATATTCGCCCTTCATGTTCTTCGCGTCGATAGTGTAGCCCTTTCCCTTAAGGCCATCCAGTGTGGCCTGCGGCATGCGGGACTCGTACTCGAATATCACGCTCGAGTTCACAACGTAGAACCTGGGAGCCTCGATGGCTTCCTGCAAGCCCATCTTCTGGTCGACTATCGCGTGGATTATCTGGGTGAGCGCGGGTGCTATGCGCCCTGCGCCGGGGGTGCCGACCGTCAGTATGGGCATATCGTTCTCGTCGACCATGATGGTCGGGACTATCGTGGTCCTCATGCGCTTGTTGGGCGCTATATCGTTGATGTTCGGGGCTTTCGCGAAGTTCGCGTTCTCATTGTTTAGGATTATGCCCGTTCCGGGGACCGTCACGCCTGCTCCCCAGAAGCTGCTTAGCGTCTGAGTGAGCGCTACGGCGTTGCGGTCCTTGTCCATTACGGATATGTGAGTGGTGCTGGCCGATTCGTAATTCGCCTCGAGAAGCGCGAATTCTGCCGCCTCTGAGAACTCGTATGGATCGCCGTACTTGATGCCCTCAAGCGGGGTCATCTTCGAGGGATCTATCGTCCAGGAGCGGAACTTGGCGTAATCCTTGTTGGTGAGCTCCTTGAGCGGCACTTTCACGAACGCGGGGTCTCCGCAGTACTGATAGTGGTCCGCAAACGACCTCTTCAGCGATTCGGCCATTATGTGAATGTTGTAGGGGTCAAGAAGCGGCTTTGCGGCGAGGTCGAAGTTCTCCATTATGGAGAGCGCCTCGCTCAGGATTATGCCTCCTACCGGCGGAGGCGCGGTGTAGAAGTGGTTGCCCCTGTAGCTTCCGCTCATAGGCTCCCTCTCGTACACTACATAGGCCTCGAGGTCGGACTTCCTGAGAAGGCCGCCCTGGGCGATGGCCGCCGCTTCGATTGCGTCTGCCAGCTCGCCACGATAGAACACGTCGGGGCCCTTCACCGCGATGAGCCTCAGAGACTTTGCCAGGTCGGGATTGGTCAAGATCTGCCCCTTCTCCTTGGGCAGGCCCAAAGGATCGAGGTATACCTTGGAAAGGTCAGCGTTCGCCGATATCACGGCGAGGCTGTCGGTGATGGACTGGGCTAGGTATGCGGTGATGACGAAACCCTTCTCGGCGAGCCTGATAGCAGGCCACATGACTTCGGGCAAGGAGAGGTTTCCATACTTCTCCTGCAGAGTGCAAAGCCCGAGCACGTATCCGGGGGTGGCTACGAGGTCCCATCCCTTGACGCCCGAGAACGATTTGCCGGTGTACTTCTCCGCAACGAGCTTGGGGGCCGCCGACCTGTAGTCGATGGCTACCGCCTTCTTCTCCTTTACTAGGTAGACTACTACATAGCCTTCGCCTCCGAGGCCGGATGCGTTCGGTTCGGTTACACCGATAGCAAATGCCGTGGCGACCGCGGCATCAACCGCGTTACCGCCCTTCTTGAGGATCTCAACGCCCGCCGCAGCCGCATAGGGGCTTGCGGCCGCCACCATTCCATTCGAGCCTCTTACCTCGGCATTCTTGGTGGCTGCGCTTACCGACATGAACGAGAGCGCCAGCACGGCCACAACGACCAATATCATCGCAGCCCTCTTGATTTGCCTGTTCATCCAACGAGTCCTCCCTTCCGATATATGGTATATGCGATTCCTACCTTAGGAATTTGCCGACTCCGTCCTTCCTTATCTCCGCAAAGCTCGGAATGCCGGTGAGCACCGGTGCGTCGCCGCGTATGTCCCTCTCGGCGTCGAAAACCGAAAGCAGGGTATGCAGAGCGACGGCCACCCTAAGGCTTAGCGGCCTGGAGGGGTCGTTGACCACATCAGCGGTCATCGAGCCCGAGCCCATACCCGGATTGCCCGTCTCAACGAGATAAGGGTTCATTTCCTTGAAGTAGTCCCCCCACTCCCGGTGGGTGAGCCCCCTTACGTCCGAGGAGGGCTCCAGCGTCTTAAGCGAGAAGCCGGAGTTCATCTCCATGTAGACCATCACCATGGCTCCCAGCTGTATGTTCTTCGGATTGGTGACTAGCATCCACTCAAGCCTTCCGCCCGGGTCCGCCTCATGGAAGTCCATACCTATAGTGGCCTTCTCAGCCTCTATGAGCCTCATGATGGCATAAGCCAGCTGCTGGGTAAGCGTGCCGTCCGCCTTGCCTGGGTAGTTGCGGTTAAGGTTCCTTGCTTCGTTTCCAGATAGTTCCTGTCCGGTAGGGTAGTGCGTGTATTTCTCAGGATCCGGTTCCTGGAACGCTGCGACAGTATCCCTGGCTCCGTATCTGAAGGACCTTTCCCCGCTGGGAGTAGTGAGCTTGACCCACTCCACCTTTGTCCTCGTATCCTTGTTCGCCGAAGCGGCGTTATTCGCATGAGGTATGACGATGAGCCTGCCCTTCGTCACGGTTCCCCTCTCGATTATCATTGTAGCCGCCATTATTCCGGCTATCTCGTTGCCGTGGGTACCGCCCAGCACTATCGCCGTTGGTCCCGGAACTCCGCTGTCCATGAAGTATACCTTGGTGTCCACCGGTGTGCCGGCGATCGGCTTGAAATAGTCCGACAGCCATCTCATCGAGGTGACCCCGGTGCCGGGCCTCTCGTCGTGTATGAGCGGGCCGGGCAGCGAGCTTGCGGCGCCTGAAGCGAGACTGACAGCTAAAACTGCAAGCATCGCTAAAGTAAGCAATCTGCGGATTCTCATCTTCGATCAGTCCTCCGATCGGGTTATCGTATCTCCTACTTCACCGGTGCGGGAAGTTCCGCCTTCAGAGCCTGTGCCACAAGAGTCCTTACCGAGCCCCCTTCGGGAACGTCTACGGTGATCAGGGGTATGCCCTTCTCCTCGGCCATCTTGTTGAAGTAGCCGTCCTTGTTGCTGTCGGGAATCACTATCAGCTTATTGGCATTTGCGGCTGCAAGCGCAGTGAACTTGTCGGAGCTTCCCCCGCGGCGGGAGGTTCCTCCCATGTGCACGATGATAATGTATGCATCGTTCTTGGTCGCCAGCTCCAAGAGGGCCTTCACCCTCGCCTCCTCGGCGGCGTCGTTTATGCTAGCTGCGGTCATGCCCTTTCCGCTGTATCCGACCACGAAGATGAGGGTCTTCATGTCAACGCAGTTTTCGGCCTTGAGCACTGTGTCGAATTTCACGGGTATGCCCATGGACTTGTTCAGGAGTATGTCCAGCATCATCCCGTCCGGCCCCTGCCCGCTTGTGGTCATGTACATCGGGTACTGAGGTGCCGTGGCGCCCTCCGCGAATGATGACCCCGCCATCATGCCAAGCATGACGACCGAAAGCATTAGAATCAGTACTTTGCGCATTTGTCCTCCTCCTTCTAGTTATTTATCAAACTTATTCTTTCACCTAATCTTCCCGTAATCCTTCAACTAGATGTGCCTTTTCCCAACTATCGTAAACTTTTCCAGCGCAAGCATGAGGTCCTCCCTGCCGAACATGCGACTGGTGACCGCCCTCATCTTGTGCGGAGGCCTCGTTGTGAGCTTAACACCCTCCTTCGCCATCTCGTCCGCGAATGCGGCGGAGCTAATTCCTAGGCCCCCTATGTCGAATACGACGATGTTCGTCTCAACGGTGCTCATGTCCACGGAGAAGCCAGGTATGCGGGAGAGGCCCTCGGCAAGAAGCCTTGCGTTCTCATGGTCCTCCTGGAGGCGCCCGACCATCTTCTCGAGCGCGATTATGCCGGCTGCCGCAATTATCCCGGCCTGCCTCATGCCTCCGCCGAGCATCTTCCTGTACTTCCTCGCCCTTGAGATAAACCCGGCATCTCCGGCAAGAATCGAGCCCACAGGGGCAGACAAGCCCTTGGACAGGCAGAACTGCACGCTGTCGAAGTATTTTGCGATCTCCGAGGCCTCAACACCTAGCTTCACTGCGGCGTTGAAGATCCTGGCCCCATCCAGGTGCATGGGTATGCCGCGCGAATCTGCCACCTGCCTTATGCCTTGGAGCTTATCCAGCCCATATACCGTGCCGCCCCCCCTGTTATGGGTGTTTTCCACGCATATTAGGGCCGGCATCGCATAATGTATGTTGCCATCCCTTAAGGCCGCCTTCACGTCTTCCGGTTCCATTATGCCGTTTCTTCCTTGCACAAGCCTGGGTATCATGCCGCCGAGCGCCGACATGCCCCCGACCTCGTAGTAATAGATGTGGCAATCGGACTCCAGGATGACCTCATCTCCGCGTTTGCAGTGGGTAAGAAGCGCCAGGATGTTGCCCATGGTGCCGGACGGCACGAAAACTGCAGCTTCCTTCCCCATCTTCCTGGCCCCAAGCTCTTCCAGCCTGTTTACGGTCGGGTCCTCTCCGAACACGTCGTCTCCGACCGGGGCTGCCTTCATGGCCTCCCTCATCTCGTCGGTCGGATGGGTTGTAGTATCCGACCTCAGCTCAACGAAATCCAGCATTGCTTACCTCCGAAACCCCGGCATCGCCGGGAAGATTTCCGCCTAATTCACAGGTATAAGGGAGCCTGCGGCCATCGCGATGTAGGCGATGAGCACCAATATAAGGGCAAGCCTTCCTCCCCATGCGCCCATCGACCATGAACCGGGCTGCTTTCTCGAGTTGGCGAAGGCGGGAAGGAGCGTGAACAGGAGTATGATGGCGGTCGCACCTCCGGCAAGCTTCAGCATCTCTATGAAGCCGGCACCTGCGGCAAGAAGCACCACTGACGGAGCCGTGGCAAGAAGCCACGCTGCAGTGTGCCTTTTAACCGCGAACTGCTCCATCACAATATCCTTCAGTGCATATGACTGCGACCAGAAGCTGGTTGCAAGCGCAAGCCACACGAATACGGAACCCAACACCCCGGATGCCCCTTTGATGCTCTCTGACCATCCTACGATGGCGACCTTGGTTACGGGGTCCGATACCCTGGTCATTGACAATGAGATGATGATCGTGATTGCAATGTTCGCCAGAAGGCCCCAGAACACAGCGATGGCAGACTTCCTTCCGTCAGCGGCTAATCCCTTCACCACCTGAGGTATCGCGAAGTAAGCCCCCAGGCAGAACATCATCATGCTGTACAGGGCGAGCCATCCTGCAGGGTCAGACGAGGCCCTTGCCGGCACAGCCGGCCTTGCTGCAGATACGGCAGCGATATAGGCCGCAATCCCCAGCATGCCGATTACCCCCGCCTTCTCGCCGATGCCCATGGACTTGATGCCGAAGAGCACTATGGCGGCGCAAATGGCATAGAAGACGGTTACTGCCAGCGCGCCATTCATGCCCCAGCCCTCCATAACTGCTGCGCTTCCCGAGAGGTATGCCGACAGGTTGGAGACAGTGCCAAGGGCTATGAGGGCGAAGAAAAGGTATATAAGGGGCTTCCTCCCTTTGAACAGGAACTTGTCGAGTATGCTCAGAAGCTGCATGCCGGGAGCCTTTAGCGCAGCCTCCAGTATCATAAGGTGCAGCAGGAGCGCTGCAGCGAATGCCACCAGGGCAGTAAGGGCGAGCGATAACAGCCCCGTCTTTGAAGCGAGGTAAGGCACTGCCATGATGCCGCCGCCGATGCCGCTTCCGGCTATCACGCATGCCGCCTCGAAAGTGGTGAGCTTCTTTACTTCAGCCATGGGTAACCTCCGGCCGAGCCCGTCTCATTTCTTAGTCTCAGACAAGTCTTATGCAGAACCTCTTGCACTCAAAGCCGCAGTATCCGCAGGTCAGGCACAGCTCAGGGTCGGCACACGCCTTCCCGTCCACTATACTCATCGCTCCCGACGGGCAGACCTTCACGCAATCCCCGCAGCCTACGCAGGATTTAAGTATGAACAGCTTAAGCCCTTCCGGCTTCAGCCCGGAAAGCTCCTCATCTTGAATGGGCTTCCCTTCGAAATAGGCGACATTGTGGTCTACTTCCGCCTCCGTGGTCATGCCTACCGCGACTGCATCCACGAAGCCGCGGCTCGTCACATAGTCGAACGCATCTTTCCTCCTGGGTATTAGCAGTCCTCCTGCGAGCGACTTCATGCTGAAGATGCCCTTGCCGGCGGCATGGGCCTTCGTGCAGGCGTCCTCCATGTCGGAAGCTGTCCCGTCCGGCACTCCCTTGCCGAGCATGTTGACGAGCGGGTGGCAAATATCAAGGTCGGGGCACTCGGAAGCCTGCCTAATCCCTTCAACGTAGTGGCTCGAAAGGCCGATCGCCCTTACCTTGCCCTCGGCCCTTGCCTCAAGCAGTGCATCAAGCGCGCCTTGCCTTTCCCTTATGCCGTCGCCAGGCCCTCCGCAGCCGTGAAGCAGGAACCCATCGATGGTCTCAAGATCCATGCCTCGCCTTGCGGCCTCGATCGATTCCTTCATCTCGTCATAGGTCTTGGCGGGCGACTTCGTATTCACAACGAAGCCGGGCCTCTGCTTCAATGCGAGCCTTACGTGCTCGTAGGTGGAGTAGCCCTGGGCTGTGTCCACGAAGTTTACTCCTTTGTCTATCGCGCGCACGATGACGCGCGCAGCAACCTCCGGAGCTGTGTTCATCTGTCTGAAAGTGAGGGTGCCGAAACACATCCTCGTAACCTCTATGCCGGTGCTGCCAAGAAACCTTCTCTCCATGCGCGACCTCCGGAATGTATTCTTATAAGATTATAGCACCATTTAAGCACCTGCGATGCACCCGGTCGGCAGACATCCTGCTTGTCGCGCTTTTCGTAATGCGCGCTCTCGCTTGGCGATTGTATGTGAATTAGTGCACTATCTTCCCCCGCCTACTAATTTCCCCTGCCGGGTTCTACAATGTGGTAAAGGGCGGAGGGATGCACCTTAATAGATACACACAGCGAAAACGGGTTCTCATTCCACTGTCCCGCTTGACATAGCTCTGATATACTTGTTAGTTGTGGAAAGAGTCGCTTTTGGAGTACCTACGATTAAGATACAGGGGTGATTACGCGTGTCGGAGAACAAGCACGTCCTTGGGGCCATGCGAGAGAAAGTCATGCTGGGTGGCGGGCCTGACAGGATCGCAAAGCAGCACGAGAGCGGAAAGCTCACAGCCCGCGAGAGAATCGAGAGATTCCTTGACCCCGGAAGCTTCGAAGAGCTAGACATGTTCGTCAGGCACCGCTGCTCTGACCTCGGCATGGACAAGCAGGACCTGCCGGGTGAGGGCGTGGTTACTGGCCACGGGACTGTGGACGGAAGACAGGTGTTCGTCTACGCCCAGGACTTCACAACGATGGGCGGTTCGCTCGGAGAGATGCATGCCAAGAAGATCTGCAAGGTCATGGACCTTGCGCTGAAGACCGGCGCTCCCTGCATCGGCATCAACGATTCAGGCGGGGCGAGGATCCAGGAAGGCGTCGATGCCCTCTCGGGCTACGGCCAGATCTTCTACCGCAACGTCATTTCCTCCGGTGTGATACCGCAGATTTCCGTCATCATGGGGCCCTGCGCAGGCGGCGCGGTCTATTCCCCGGCCCTCACCGATTTCGTCTTCATGGTCAAAGGCGCGAACATGTTTATAACGGGACCCCAGGTGATCAAGTCGGTCACAGGCGAGGACGTCAGCGCCGAGCAGCTCGGCGGAGCCCTCACCCACAATCAGACCAGCGGAGTGGCCCATTTCATGGCCGAGGACGAGGACAGCACCTTTGCGATGCTGAGGAAGCTTCTTTCGTTCCTGCCCTCCAACAATCTCGAGGACTCCCCGCTGGGTGACCAGTGCGAGGTCGGTCCCGTAGAGGCTCTTAAGTCCATAGTCCCCGCGGAGCCGAACAAGGGCTACGACGTAAGGGACATCATACGCGGTATTGTAGACGGCGGCGACTTCTTCGAAGTGCAGCCCCTTTACGCAATGAACATCGTCATCGGCTTCGGAAGGGTCCAGGGACAGAGCGTCGGCGTCATCGCCAACCAGCCCAAGGTCCTTGCAGGCTGCCTCGACATTAACGCCTCAGACAAGGCGGCACGCTTCATCCGCTTCTGCGACGCGTTCAACATACCGGTCCTTAACGTAGTCGATGTCCCCGGCTTCCTTCCCGGAACCAACCAGGAGCTGGGTGGCATAATCAGGCACGGGGCGAAGATGCTGTACGCTTACTCCGAGGCCACCGTGCCGAAGATAAGCCTCATAGTGAGGAAGAGCTACGGCGGGGCGTATCTTGCGATGTGCAGCCGCGACCTCGGCGCCGACTATGTCGCAGCTTGGCCCAACGCGGAAATCGCAGTCATGGGTCCGGACGGCGCGGCGAACATCATCTTCCGCAAGGAGATCGAGTCCGCCGAAGACAAGAACGCAAAGCGCAAGGAGAAGATCAACGAGTACCGCGACACCTTCGCCAACCCCTATGTAGCTGCCTCCAGGGGCTATATCGACGATGTTATTGAGCCCGCCGAGACTCGTATGAAGGTTGCGAAGGCGCTTGAGATGCTCGCATCCAAGCGCGAGACCCGCCCTGCGAAAAAGCACGGCAATCTGCCCGTATAGGGCCGCAGGAGGTACGACATGGAAGACTTCCTTATGGGGATTTCGACTACGGGCCTTGGCATGCTGGTTGTATTCCTGGGCCTAGTATTCCTCATGTACATAATGATAGGCCTTGCGGGCGTCAACCGCATGGGAGCAAAGAAGGACGCACCTGCCAAACATGCAAGTCCGGCGGCATCCGTCCCGCATGAGAAGCCTGAGGTCATGGAATCGGCAGCGGCAGAGCCTTCAACCGCTCCAGCTATGCAAGTGGCCTCGTCGGAAAGGTCGGGCGAGGAGATAGCCGCGATAGCTGCGGTGCTGGCGATACTCACATCGGAGGGCGTGCAGGGCACCGTGACTGCGGTAAGGCGCCTGGGCGGAAATGCAGCCGCCTGGGCTCTTGCAGGGCGCAGGGATATTATGGCAAGCAGGCTTTAGGCTTTAATGGCAAATACACTTTTTGGGAGGGTATAACCTTGAGAAAGTTCAGAGTGAACGTAAACGGCAGCGC
>CAZJHY010000020.1:0-28287 GCA_964545975.1 uncultured Clostridia bacterium
ACCTCGACGAAGGGACCTTCGCAATCCTTTGCGAACCCGAAAGGGCCCTTGAGGTGAACATCCCTGTCAAGATGGATGACGGAAGCGTGAAGGTATTCAAAGGCTTCAGGGTCCAGCACAACACATCAAGAGGTCCCGCAAAGGGCGGCATCCGCTACCATACCGACGTTTGCCTTGACGAGGTCAAGTCGCTTGCGGCATGGATGTCATTCAAGTGCGGCGTCGTCGATATCCCTTATGGCGGCGGCAAGGGCGGCATCACCGTGGATGTCAACAAGATGTCCGAAGGGGAGCTCGAGAGGCTGACACGTGGCTATACTTCGAAGATCGCCCCCCTAATCGGGCCCATGAAGGACGTCCCCGCACCGGACGTGAACACCAGCGGCAAGATCATGGCATGGATAGTCGACACCTACTCCGCGATTACCGGCGAGTACCAGCCCGGTGTCGTAACAGGCAAGCCTCTTACGGTCAACGGCTCGCTCGGCAGGAACGAAGCGACTGGCCGCGGCGTCTCGATTGCGACGCGCGAGCTTCTAAAGAGGGTGAACCTCGATCCCAAGACCATCACCGCCTCAGTGCAGGGCTTCGGAAACGTCGGCGGCATCGGCGCCATCATGCTGCATAACCTCGGCATCAAGGTAGTAGCCATAAGTGACGTCTCCGGCAACTACTTCAACCCCAACGGCATAGATGTGGCTGCTGCTTTCGCATATGCGGGCAAGCACCCGAAGAAGCTTGTTGAAGGTTACGCGGAGCCCGGCCTGGTAAAGCTCGACGACCCGAAGGGCGTGCTATACGTCGAGTGCGACCTCCTGGTGCCCGCAGCTCTTGAGAACCAGATCACGGCGGATAACGCCGGCAAGATCAAGGCCAAGTACATAGTCGAGGGCGCGAACGGCCCGATAACCGCAGAGGCGGACGATATCCTTAGCAAGGCCGGAAAGATCATTGTCCCCGACATCCTCGCCAACGCAGGCGGAGTCACCGTCTCCTACTTCGAGTGGTGCCAGAACCTCAGCGGCTACTACTGGACGGAGAAGGAAGTAAACGAGAGGCTGGACGTCAAGATGAGCCAGGCATTCAACTCCTGCTGGGACTTCGCCAAGGAGAAGAAGGTCACCATGCGCATAGCCGCATACTGCCTCGCAATCAAGCGCATAGTGGATGCGATGCAGGCAAGGGGCATATTCCTTTAATCGGTGGAGCTTATCCGAGAAGCTGAAGCCCGGCTGCGAAGCCGGGCTTCCTTATCCAAGCTGCTTCAACCTATGATCTCCGCGCCTAGGTCGTAATCCGAGGCCGATTCTATCCTGACTCTCAAGACGCTTCCCGCCTTGAGGCTGGAATCCCCCACGAAGATCTTCCCGTCCTCCTCCGGCGCTTCGGCATATGACCTGGCGTCCATCAGAAGCTCGGATTCCTCGGAGGGTCCGTCGATGATGACATCGGTCTCCTCTCCGATTCTGGACTGGTTGAACTGCCTGCTTATACCCGCAAGAAGGCCCATCAGCCTTGCTTCCCTGTCGACCTTCACCTGCTCTGGCACCTGGCCTTGCATCATGGCTGCGGGAGTGCCCTCCTCCGGGCTGAACCTGAAGACGCCCGCCCTCTGGGGCCTTACCCTGCCGACGAAGCTCATGAGCTCACCGAAGTCCTCCTCAGTCTCGCCGGGGAACCCAACCATGAACGTTGTCCTTATCACCATGCCCGGCCTGGCTTCTCTCAGCTTCTGTACCAGCCTCTCCATGGATTCCGCGCTTCCGAGCCTGTTCATGGCCTTGAGAACCCCGTCGCATCCATGCTGCATGGGAAGGTCGATATAGGCTGCGAGCTTTCCGTCAAGGCCATCTCTGAAGAGCCCTACCAGCTCATCGTCCACCCTCTCGGGATAGGCGTACATTAGCCTCAGCCACATAAGCCCATTGATCTTGGCGAGCCTGCTTAGAAGCTCCGCAAGCCTAGGCCTTCCGTACAGGTCCTGGCCATAGACCGTGGTGTCCTGGGCGATTATTACTAGCTCCCTTACCCCCCTGCCGACGAGCTCCTCTGCCTCTGCGACAACTTCCCCGAAAGGCTTGCTGACTAGCTTCCCCCTGATGTCCGGTATCATGCAGTAAGAGCACCTGTTGTCGCACCCGTCGCATATCTTCAGGTAGGCAAAGTGCCCCGCATTGGTGAGGACCCTTGCCGCACCCTTGCCGAGGTATCCCCGCTCTCCCAGCAGGCTCTGCGCCTTTCCCTCACCAGACTTCCTCACAAGCTCGGCGATTCTGCCGTACTCCCCCGGGGATATGATGCCGTCGATTTCCGGCATGCTCTCCAGTATCTCGCCTCCGAACCTGTTGGGAAGGCAGCCGGCCACCAGAAGCGCCCCTACTTTGCCCTCCCGCTTCTCCCTTGCGCATTCGAGGATCACCTCGATTGCCTCATCGCATGCGCTTTCCAGGAAGCTGCACGTGTTCACTATCACAGCATCCGCCTCCTCGCCCTCTGACACCAGATCGAGGCCCGCATGAGCGAGGTTTCCTAGCATATACTCGCTGTCCACCCTGTTCTTCGAGCACCCAAGGGATATCATCCTGACCTTCATGAAACTCTCCTTGCCTTGATTTCACATGTGCGGCACACTCTATGCCATGGCCTCCGATGAGAGCAGAAGCTCCATCTCCATCCTGCTTCGCTCCAGCTTCAGCCCAAGCTGTCTGGCAATCCTCTCGTTCTCGCTTCCTTCTACCACAGTGGTCATCACGCATGGCAGGAACCTCGCGGTAGGTATCGATAGCAGAAGCTCCGCCGCCTCTTCCGGGGGAGTGCCGCGGACGAAGCCCATGTCAAGGACCCAGCAGAGGGACCTCGTCGAATAGGCCATATAGCCCACAGGGGATCCTGACTTCTCGGCCTTTGCGCAGATGACCCCCTCGCCCAGGTTGACAAGGCTCTTCGATTCATTCTCCCAGAGCTTCTCTCCCTTTTCGGAGATGAACCCGTCCGAGATTCCATCCGCTCCGGAGTAGCTGATGCTCACTCCCTTCGCCCCCTTGGACACGATCATGCCCTCCCAATGGCCCACCCTTCGCACCGACCTGAACCCGAGGGAGGAGTAGAGCGAAATGGCGCTGATGTTGCTTTCGAACACATGAAGGCCAACATGGCGGCATCCGAATATCCTGGAGCGCGATATGCCCCACCTAAGTAGCCGCCTTCCTATCCCCTTGCCCCTGTGCTCAGCTTTGACGGCGAGAGACGCGATGTAGGCCCTTCCCGGCTCCCTGATGCCCGTCAGCACGACGCCCGCCGGTTCTCCATCGACGAAGGCCATCGCAGACGCCTTAGGTTCGATGTCGAGCCACTTCAGGACCCTTCTGTAGCCTGCCGGGCCGTGCATGAGCACCGATTGCTCCACGTCCCTCCAGCTTTCATCGAAGGCCGCCGCAATCTCCGCATCCTGCAATATGGAAAGCTGTGAGAGGCTAAGCTCCTCCACGTCCTTGCGGTTTCCTTTCCCCCCTGCCCTCAGCCGCCCTGCGCGGGGCCTCCGGGGGAACCAGCGCCTTCGGTCCGTACCCTATGAGCTCTTTCCTTCCAAGCTCTGCCAGAGCCTCCCTTACCAGCTTCCTGTTCTGCGGAAGCGCCCACTGCAGAAGCGCGCGCTGCATCTGCTTCTCCTTGCCCTTCGCCACGTGCACCTGCCTCATGGTCGCAGGGTCGATGCCGGTGTGATAGATGGTGGTGGCTTCCGTGCCGGGAGTCGGTGTGAAGTCCTGCACCTGTTCGGGCACGTAGCCGAAGTTCTCCTTAAGGTATAGGGCGAGCTCAAGAGCATCCTTCAGCTCAGCGCCGGGGTGGCCGGAAATGAAATATGAGACGAGGTACTGCTCCTTGCCACACTCCTCGCTGAATTTATTGTAAGCCTGCCTGAACTTCTCGTAGTCGGCCCCGGTCGCCTTCCTCATAACCTTTAGGACTGGTTCGCTGATATGCTCAGGGGCTATCTTTAGCTGCCCGCTCACGTTCTCGGAAACGATCTGCCTCATAAGGCTCCTGCCCTTGTCCGATTCCAGGAGGTAGTCGTACCTAAGCCCTGACCTGACGAACACCTTCCTTACGCCGGGTATGCTCCCGGCCTCCTTCAGCAGCCTCTCATATGCATCCTGCCCGTCCTGCATGAAGCGGCACTTGTCGGGCCAGACGCATGCGCGGCCTCCGTCGCAGGATATGCCGCTTCCGCAGTAGGACTTATAGTAGTTTGCTGTTGGCCCTCCGATGTCGTGCACAATGCCCTTGAACCTCGGGTCCCTTGTGAAGCCCTTGATTTCCTCCAGGATGGACACCTCGCTCCTCGACTGCATGACCCTGCCCTGGTGAGCCCAGAGGGCGCAGAAGGAGCAGGAGCCGAAGCAGCCCCTGTGGGCTGTTACTGAGAACAGGACCTCCTCAAGGGCGGGGACTCCTCCCATGGAATCGTACATCGGATGCTGCCTTCTCGTATACTTGAGGCCAGCTATTAGGTCAAGTTCTGATTCGCTCAGCACATTCTGGGGGTATATCGCGACGTAGCGGTTCGCATGCGCCTGTATCATGGTCCTTGGCGCTTTCCTTAGGCTCTCCTTCATATGAAGGGCGAAGCACTCGGCGTATGTGCGCTTGTCGGCAGCCACCTGCTCATAGGAAGGCAGGACCAGGAAGTCTGCGGCAGGGATCTCCTTCAGAAGGGAGGCTGTGCCGGTTATCCCCGTAAGGTCCCTGCTGCCTGAGGCAAGCCTTCCTGCGGCCTCTATCACCGCCTTCTCCCCCATCCCGTAGACGAGCAGGTCCGCCCGGGAATCTAGGAGAAGGGAGCGCCTCACCGCTTCGTCCCAGTAGTCGTAGTGGGCGAAGCGCCTCATCGAAGCCTCTATTCCCCCGATGATTATCGGAGCATCCGGCCAGGCCTTCCTCGCCCTGTTGGCATAGACTATTGTCGCCCTGTCGGGCCTTCTGCCCGGAAGACCGCCCGGCGAGAAGCTGTCCTTCTTGCGCCTGAATTTCATGGGAGAGTAGTTGGAGACCATGGAATCGAGGTTTCCGGCAGTTATACCGCAGAAGAGCCTGGGCGCCGGCATTTTTTCGAAGTCGGTGTCGGACCTGTAATCGGGCTGCGGCAGAATCGCCACCTTATAACCCTCAGCCTCCAGCACCCTGCCTATGACGGCAGCTCCGAATGCCGGGTGGTCGACGTACGCATCCCCCGTTATTATGACCACATCGGGCCTGTCCCAGCCCAAAGCCCTTATTTCATCCGCACTGGCGGGAAGGTGGACCAGTCTGTCCATCCGTGCCTCCGATTCTGGCTGCTGTAGTGCCTGTTAGAAAGGCTGATATCCCGAAGGGAAGGAGATGTCCATGACCTTGCGCATCGAACCGGGGTTTCCAAGATCCTCCCCGTTGTAGCTGAGCCTCGCTCCTCCGGCATTGCCGAGCCTTACCCAGATGCCTTCAGCCGCTGCAATCTCCACCAGCTGTCCATCCTTGAATATCCCCTCCCTTACCTTCGTGCCGTCGGCATATGCCCTTATCCAGCAGTCGTCAGTGAAGCTAATAGCCAGTCTGTGGGGTTTGGGCTCCACAGCTTCAGGCAATGAGGATGGCATGGCAGCATCGCTTGCCGTCTGCGCGGGTCCTGCGTCAGGTTCTCCGCTGGCCGCTGGTTCGTCAATCCCTTGGGCAGGATCCGGCGCCGGGTTACCGTTCCAGCGCCCCCCCGCAAGGAAGTAGACGATGAGGACAATCGCGGTAAGCAGTACTATCGCAGCTGCCGTCGTGAGCGTCCTTCTGCGTGCAGCCTGCCTTCTCAGCTTCTCCATCCTCTGTTTCTGGCTCTGCCTTCTTTGAGAGGGATCAAGGCCTGCATCATGGCCGTTATCGTCATAGCCTCCCGACTCCGCGTCGAGCATCTCCGCCGCCTGCTGAGGGTCCATTCCCAGAAACGATGCGTAGCTCTTCACATAGAGCCTTACGTATATCTTCCCCGGTATGATGCCGTACTCGCCCTTCTCTATGGCGTCGATGTAGGCCGACCTGATGAGAGTGGCGCCCTCAACGTCAGCTAGGCTTGCCCCCATGGCCTGCCTTCGCTCGGCTAAGAGCTCGCCGATTCTCTTCTGCATGCGTCGATCCCTCCTTCAGGCTTTAATCCCCCTGCCTTAGCCCTCTTATGAAGTCCTCAAGCTGGACCGGGCTCATCAGGATGTTCCTCGGCTTGCTGCCGTTGTGCGGCCCTATGATGCCCATCAGCTCCATCGTGTCGATGAGCCTCGCCGCCCTTGCGTAGCCCACCCTGTATCGCCTCTGCAGCTTGGATATCGAGGCCTCGCCGGATTCGACTATGAGCCTTGCGGCGTCCTCGAACAGGTCATCTGTAACCTCGGCCCCCTCGTTCTGGCCCTCTTTGCTTTCTACTGGCTTCGCCACATATACGGGCTCCCCCTGCCCCTTGAGGTAGTCGACGAGCGCGATGACCTCGGAGTCGGATATATAGGCCCCCTGTATCCTTATGGGCTTGGGAAGGCCTATCGGATGGAAGAGCATGTCGCCCTTGCCCAAGAGCCTTTCCGCGCCCTGCGAGTCGAGTATGACCCTCGAGTCCACCTGCGATGACACCGCGAATGCGATCCTTGACGGTATGTTCGCCTTGATTATGCCCGTGACTATGTCCACCGACGGGCGCTGCGTCGCGATGATGAGGTGTATGCCGGCCGCCCTCGCCATGAAGGCAAGCCTTGCTATCGCGTCCTCGACGTCGTTCTTCGCCACCATCATCAGGTCTGCCAGCTCGTCGAGTATGACGACTATGTAGGGAAGCCTCCTCGGGCTGAAGCTTTGCGCCTCGACCTGGCCGGAATCCTCTGAATCGCCGTCGATTATCTGCTCCAGCATGCCCTTGTCCAGCATCTCGTTGTACTGGGAGATGTTTCTTGCGCCTGCTACCTGGAATATGCGGTAACGGTTCTCCATCTCCTCGCATACCCACTTGAGAAAGCCTGCGGCCTTCTTCGCGTCGGTAACGACCGGAGCTATCAGGTGAGGTATGCCGTTATATACGGATAGCTCCACTCGCTTCGGATCGATCATAAGAAGCCTCACGTCATCAGGGGTTGCCCTGAACAGGAGGCTTGCGATTATCGTGTTGAGGCAGACGCTCTTTCCCGAGCCTGTGGCGCCTGCCACAAGAAGATGGAGTATGTCGGTGAGGTCGGCTACTATCGCGCTTCCGGAGATGTCCTTGCCCAGGGCAATTATGAGCTTGCCCTCCGCCTTCTGGTACTCCTCGGTCTCGAGCACCTCGCGGAAGTAGACGAAGCCCTTGTCCCTGTTAGGTATCTCCACCCCTACTGCTGCCTTGCCTGGAATCGGCGCTTCAATCCTTATTCCGGGAGCTGCGAAGGCCAGCGCGATGTCGTCAGACAGGCTGGCTATCCTTGCGACCTTGACGCCGGAGCTCGGCTGCACCTCGAACCTGGTCACCGTAGGCCCCTGGCTCACGCTTACCACCTTCGCCGACACTCCGAACGAAGCCAGCGTCGCCTCAAGAGTCCTGGACATCTCGACGACGTCATATGCCTCGCTTCGAGTCCTCTTCCTCGGAGAAGGCGTACCCAGTATGGAAAGAGGCGGCAGGAGAGGAAGATGCCCGTCTCCTGACGGGATCCTCTGTTCGGGCTTTCTCCATTCATCCAGCTTCCTTTGCCTTGGTTCCCTCCTCTGCGGCACCGGCGCGCCTTCGGCCTTCGGTTCGGGGGCTGCAGCAGCATATGTTGAGGCTGTCTCATCTTCGAAGTCTATAGTCGTCCTCTTGTTCGTTAAGTCGTCCTGTCCCGGTAGCACCCCGGATCCTATGGCTGCGGGCTTCTCCGCCGGTTGTTCCAGGACTCTCAGCACAAGGCCCTTATAAGCCTTCACGAGCGCCCTCCAAAGCGCCGTAAGCCCATACCAGAGCATCACAAAGAAGAAGGATGCTGCCGCGCTTACCGGCACGTTCGAAAGCACCACAAGGCATATGACTGCAACCGCAGAGTGAAGCACCGCCGAACCGACGTTTCCGATGAGCCCCGTCGGAAGCCCCGCAAGGAAGCTTCCCATCGCTCCTCCTGCCTTGCCCAGAGTACCGTACTCCCCTCCGATGATGGCGGCAAGCGCTGACGACGAGGCGATAAGCCCGACCAGCGCAAGAAGCCTTGCGGAACCGAAGTAGCCTCTCTTTCTTATGAGCATGAGAAGGCCCGCGTAACCGAAAAGGGCCGGAAGAGCATAGACGGAGTAGCCCATTAGCCATTTGAGCCAGCCGGACACCCTGACGCCGATTATCCCTATGGAACCCGCGCTTGATGCGCCCGCCTCGCCCAGCACTATGAAGACGAGTATAAGCACCGCCGCTGCAATGCAGGCGATGCCGAGGGCCTCTATGCCGAGCTGCCCTCCCAGGACTTCGTGTTCCGGCGGAGGCGCCGGGCGCCGGGTGCGGGCGCCTGTACCAGTCGTCCTATGCGCCAATGGCCATCCTCCTCATCAGACGCCCCAGATGGCGTTTATGGCAATATTCGATGCTGCGGCGATGAAGACCCATACCGCAAACGGCAGAAGGCTCCTTCGTGCAGCGAGCCTTCTCAGAAACGAGATGGCAAGCAGCCCCGTAACAAGGCTCACCGCGATGCCCACGGCTATCCCCTCAATCCCGTGTGTGCCGCTTAAGCCGCCGTCCTTCAGCACCTGCACGAGGAAGGCGCCGAATATCACAGGCAGGGAGGCAAGCATCGAGTAGTCGACGGCCCATGAGGCGGCAAGCCCTAGAATCATGCCCGCCGAAATGGTCATCCCGGAGCGCGAGATGCCCGGAAGAAGCGCAACCGCCTGGGCAATGCCTATCAGAAATGCCGCCCTGTAGCTAGTATCCGCAGGCCCTGCGATGATTCCCCCCCTGGATCTGCTCGCGACAATCAGGATGACCCCTGTGACGCACAGAAATGCCGAAACTGCCCAGGGGCTTGCAAACGCCGCCTCTATGCCGTCTTCCAGGAAAACCCCCGCCAGCGCTGCCGGAACGGATGTTGCCATCAGAAGGAGCGCAGTCCTCAGGCCTTCGCCGCTTCCCTCCTTGCTCCTCCTGCCCCCGGAAAGCCCGGCAAGGATGTCCCTGAGATACCCCCGCAGCTTTGGGAAGTAGTATATCAGCACGGCAAGCCCGGTCCCGATATGGACTGCGGTGTCGAAGCCGAGGTCGGCTTCAACTCCCAGTATCCTGTGGAATATCGCAAGGTGTCCTGAGCTCGATACCGGCAGGAACTCCGTAAGTCCCTGCACTATGCCCAATATCGCGAATTTGACAAGCTGCATCGAAAACCCTCCGCCGAATGTTCCGCCCTTTGGCCTCTACAGCTCAAGCACGTGGGGTATTATAAGGGGTTTTCTTCCGGTCTTCTGTGACAGGAAGCTCGCTATGACCTCCTTCAGGGTCTCGGCAACCGCCGCGCCTCCCATGCTGGTGTTCTTGGAGAGGGCCTTGCGGCAGACCTTGCCTACCTCCTCGAAAAGGGCATCGGATTCCTTCTCGTACACGAAGCCTCTCGATACGATTTCAGGGCCCTTGATGTACGCCCCGGTGTCCTTGTCGATGACCACAACGGCTACCAGGATGCCGTCGTTCGAAAGTATCATCCTGTCTCTGAGGACATACTTTCCGACGTCTCCGACGCCGTATCCGTCCACCATCACCCTGGATGCCTGGACATGACCGTTTATCCTGGCTTTTCCTGTCCTCAGCTCAACGACGTCTCCGCTTCCTGCTATGAGGATGTTCTGCTCCGGGACTCCCATGCGGGCGGCCAGCTTCGCATGGTTGTGAAGGTGCGTGTACTCGCCGTGCACCGGCATGAAGTTTCTGGGCTGAACGAGGCCCAGCACCAGCTTCAGCTCCTCCTGGCTTGCATGCCCTGAGACGTGTATCTTCGCATCCTTCCTTCCTATGACATCAGCCCCCAGCTTGTAGAGGTGGTTGATAGTGCGGAATACGGACTTCTCGTTGCCGGGGATGATGCTCGCGGCGAGTATGACCGTGTCGCCCTTCTTGATGGAGGTGCGCTTGAACTCGGACATGGCCATCCTTGTGAGAGCTGATGTGGGCTCGCCCTGCGTACCCGTGGCGATGATCACGACCTCGTCGTCCGGCAGGTCGTCCACCTGGGACAGCTCGATTACAACTCCCGGATATGCCTTTATGTAGCCTAGTTCTGTGGCTATCTTGCTGTTGACTATGAGGCTTCTGCCGGCGATGGCAACTTTCCTGCCGGTGGCGGCTGCGGCCTGGAGCACCTGCTGTATCCTTGCCACGTGCGAAGCGAACGTCGCCACAAGCACCCTTCCTTTGGCTGCCCTGAAGGCTTCAAGCAGGCCCTCACCCACTACGCTTTCCGAACCGGTGTAGCCCGAGTTTATGGAGTTGGTGGAGTCTGAGAGCATGAGCGTGACTCCCTGCCTTCCCAGCTCTGCGAACCTTGTCAGGTCCATGCGCTTTCCGTCTATCGGGGTCTGGTCGATTTTAAAGTCTCCGGTGTGAAGCACTATACCTGCGCGCGTGCTGACCGCCATTGCGAAGCTGTCCGCTATGCTGTGGCAGACTGTAATGAACTCCACCTTCATGCCGCCTGCCGAAATGACATCGCCCGCCTTGACGGTGACGCTTGCGGAGCTTATGGAAAGCCCCTGCTCCTTCATCCTGGCGTTGACGAAGGCCAGCGTAAGCGGCCCTCCATATACCGGCACCTCAGGCATGAACCTCAGGAGGTAAGGTATTGCGCCTATGTGGTCCTCATGACCGTGTGTGAGGAACAGCCCCCTGACTTTGCCCCTGTTCTCTATGATGTACGAGAAGTCCGGTATGACGATGTCTACGCCGGGCATGTCCTCCTCCGGGAACATAAGCCCCGCGTCTATCACCAGCATGTCCTCTTCCGTCTCTATCACCGTGCAGTTAAGGCCTATCTCGCCCACTCCGCCCAACGGTATGACCCTCACTGGGCTGCTCTTCTTCCTTATGCTCAATTATCCTCCTTGCCCCTGTTAAGAGGTCAAAAGCGCACCTTTCTCAGGTACGCAGATATCAGACCGTATACATGTCCCGTAACGGCCTCTATCAGTATATTATACTACGAAGCCTAGATAAGCCCTGCTGACTTGGCAGCCGACCTTACTTTTTCCATCTCTGCCGGGGTTATGTCCACAAGCGGCGGCCTTACCGGTCCGGCATCAATGCCGACAAGAGAAAGCGATGCCTTCACCGGTATGGGATTGGTAGTAATGAACATGGACTTGAACACAGGCAGGAGCCTCCTGTGCATCCTTGCTGCGCTTGCTGCGTCGCCTTTTGCAAAGTCGTACACCATCTGCCTGATCTCGTTTCCGCATATGTGCGAGGCCACGCTCACGATGCCGTCGGCCCCGACTGACATCAGCGGCAGCGTCAGGTTGTCATCACCGCTTAGCACCGAGAAGCCCTCCGGTGCACCTGATACTATCTCCGCCGCCTGGTCCAGGCTTCCTGAAGCCTCCTTCACCGCCACGATGTTCGGGTACTTCCTTGCCAGCGAGACCGTGGTCTCGGAAGTCATGTTGACCCCGGTCCTTCCGGGCACGACGTAAAGGAGGATGGGAAGTGCCGTCTTCTCAGCTATCATCGAGAAATGCCTGAAAAGGCCCGCCTGCGGCGGCTTGTTGTAATACGGCGTGACGAGCATGCACCCGTCGACACCGAGCTTCTCGGCCTTAAGTGTCAGATCTATGGAGCTTGCTGTGTCGTTTCCTCCGGTGCCCGCGATTATGGCGGCCCTGCCTCCAGATGCCGATTTGACTGCGGCGAACAGCTCGAGCTTCTCCTCCTTGGTGAGAGTAGGCGACTCGCCTGTTGTGCCAGCGACTACGAGCCCGTCAGAGCCATGCGCTATGAGGAAGTCTGCGAGCTGCTCGGCCTTCGCGAAGTCGATCGAAAGGTCCGCCTTCATCGGCGTGACCATCGCCGTCAGTAATCTAAGCTTACTTGAACCTATCTTCATCTCCGTACCTCCGTTCCTATATTCCCGGCTCGAATTCGCTGTGCAGCGCCCGTGCCGCCTTCTCCACCTCGTTTTCCATCACAAGGCAGGAGACCGAGTTGTGAGAGTCCGAAGTCTGGATTATCTCTATACCTGCATTTTTAAGCGCCTTGACCACCTTGGACATGACGCCGGGTATTCCCCTCATTATCTGCCCTACCACCGAGACGGTGCCGCACCCTCTCATAATCGATGCTTCAAGGCCCAGAGCCTTCAGGCAGGCGTCCGTCCTCGCCGTATCCTTGTCGGAGACTATGAAGGCCGTCCTGTCTGCGAAAAGCGCGATCATGTCGATGGAGATGCCCTCTGCGGCGAGCCTGTTCAGTACCTCAAGGGAGATGTCCTCACCGGATTTGCCGGTCATGTCTATAAGGAAGCGGGTCACTCCCATGGTATGGGTGATCCCGGAGACAGGCTTCTCTGCCACTGTGGCTCCTACGTCCATCACCGGACCATCGTCGATCATCGTGCCCTCAGATTCACTGAAGGTGCTCCTTATGACAAGCGGCGTCCGGGATTTCATCGCAATCTCCACTGCCCTCGGGTGCACCACCTTGGAGCCGAGGTTTGCCATCTCGGCCATGTCATGGTAGGAGATGTTCCTCTGGAACCTCGCCTCGGGCACGATTCTCGGATCTGCCGTCATCACACCCTCTACGTCGGTGAAGATTTCGACCTTGTCAGCCTTCAAGGCAGCCCCAAGGGCAGCAGCCGTAGTATCGCTCCCCCCTCTTCCAAGGGTCGTTACGTTTCCTGCCGAATCAACGCCCTGAAAGCCTGCCACGACTGGTATCACCCCGAGGCTCATCGCCTGCTTGAGCCTCGCCACGTCTATGGATGTTATCCTTGCGTCCGTGAAGTTGCCGTCTGTCAGTATGCCGGCTTGAAGCCCTGTGAATGACATGGCCTTCAGGCCTTCAGCTTTGAGCGCCGATGCCAGCACGGCTGTCGAGATGACCTCGCCGCAGGAGGCTATCGCATCCTTCTCCCTCGCGTCCGCTTCCCTGTGATACTGCATCAGCAGGTCAAGAAGGGTATCGGTAGCATACGGCGAGGGTTTCCTCCCCATCGCCGACACGACCACCACTACCTGGTGGCCGTCCTCCACAGCCTTCTTAACCTTGGCGACGACCATCGCGCAGCTTTCCCTCGAAGCTACTGACGTGCCTCCGAACTTCTGGACGATAATACCCATCTAGGGCACCTCCCGGTTGAGCTAGATAAGACCTTGGGCTATCTGTATCGCGTTGGTCGCGGCACCCTTCTTGAGCTGGTCACCGACAACCCACATCGCCATGGACCTTGGGGCCGAGGGGTCTACTCGGACCCTTCCTACGTGCACCAGGAGGCTTCCGGACACGAGAAGCGGCATGGGGTAGACGTAGCAGCCGGGATCATCCTCAAGCACAAGGCCCTTTCCTGTCGCTATGTCGTCCTTGACCTCCTCGATGCTGAAGTCCCTCTCGGTCTCGATGTTAAGAGACTCCGAGTGGGACCTGAACACGGGCACCCTTACCGTGGTTGCGCACACCTGGATGCTCGGGTCGGAGAATATCTTCCTGGTCTCGTCGACCATCTTGTGCTCTTCCTTCGTGAAGCCGTCCTCATAGAACACGTCTATGTGGGGGAGCAGGTTGAAGGCTATCTGATGGTGCACCGAGCCCGTCTTCATGGGAAGGATCTCAGGATGCACAGGCCTTCCGGCAAGGTAATCCTCGCTTTCCTTCCTTAAAGCCTCCATCGCGGCCCAGCCTGCGCCGGACACAGCCTGGTAGGTCGAGGCGATTATCCTCTTAATGCCGTACTTCCTGTATATCGGGGCTATGGCGACGCACATTATGATTGTGCTGCAGTTAGGATTCGCAATGATCCCCTTGTGCGCCTTTGCGGCCTCCATGTTGACTTCAGGCACGACGAGAGGTACGCCAGGGTCCATCCTCCAGGCGCTGGAGTTGTCAATCACTACGCACCCGCGTGAAGCCGCCTCGGGTGCCAGCTCCTTCGATGCGGTTCCGCCCGCGCTGAAGAAGGCGAAGTCCAGCCCTTTGAAGGATTCCGGCTTCGCTTCCTCGACTCTTACAGGGCCGAAAGGCGTCTCCATGACCTTGCCCTCTGACCTGGATGTTGCCAGAAGCTTAAGCTCCTTAACAGGAAAGCCGAGCTCTGCAAGCCCCTTGATGAACTCCCTGCCGACAGCGCCTGTGGCCCCTACTACCGCAACCTTGTACATTCTCATGGCCTCCTTGCTAAAAGTCCAGCCCCATCGCCTTGTCAAGTCCGAACACCGGCTCTGTGAGCTCCATGGATTTCCTGACAGCGAACACCACTCCGGGCATGAAGGAATCCCTGCCGATCGAATCGTGCCTGATCGTGAGTATCTGCCCGACGCCGCCGAAGATAACCTCCTGGTGGGCCACGAGGCCCGGAAGCCTCACGCTGTGGACCCTTATTCCGTCTACCTCGGCTCCCCTTGCAGGAGCGTCCTTGTCGGCATCCTGCCTTGACCTGGCGCCGTTTGCAGCCGCTGCGGATGCGGTAGCTTTGGCAGTTCCCGATGGGGAGTCGAGCTTCCTGTCATGATGCAGCTCAATGACCTCGCAGTCCGGCATATACCTGGATGCGACCCTGCTGAAGGCCATCATAAGCACAGCGCCTATTGCGAAGTTCGGGGCAAGCACCCCTCCTACTCCCGCTGCAGCCGATTCTGCCATCAGCCTCTCGATATCCTCCCTGGATATGCCGGTGGTGCCGACAACCCAGCGCAGCTTGTTGCCGATTGCAGCCTTGATGTTCTCAAGAGCTGCTTCAGCCACGGTGAAGTCCACCATGATGTCTGCTTCGGCATGCTTGAGGGCTTCCTCTATGGTGGGGCTTACCTTCACTCCCAATGATCCTATGCCGCATAGCTCTCCGATATCGCTACCTAAACCCGTTCGGTCCACAGCGCAAGTGACCTTCATCCCGGAGGCTTCGCTTACGGCCTTCACGACTTCGCGGCCCATCCTTCCGCAGGATCCTGTCACCATGACCCTGATATCTGCCATTTTTGTCCTCCTAGCTTCCGGTGTGGCCGAAGCCTCCGGAACCTCTGTCAGTCTCATCCAGCTCGCCTGATAGCCTGAACTCGGCTCGTTCCGTCCTCTGTATTACAAGCTGGGCGATTCTCTCGCCCCTTCTGAGCACGAAGTCCTCCGAACCCATGTTGGCCATTATTACCTTGACTTCGCCCCTGTAGTCGCTGTCTATCGTGCCGGGCGAGTTCAATAGCGTGATCCCGTGCCTTATTGCAAGGCCTGACCTAGGCCTAACCTGGCCTTCGAAGCCCTCGGGTATGGCGATGGCTATCCCCGTGGGAACGAGATGCCTCCCCAGCGGCCTTATCACAAGCTCGCCTTCTATCGCAGCTCTCAGGTCCGCGCCGGATGCCCCTTCGGTCATATGCACCGGAACCCATCCGGTTTCCCCGTTCTCAAGGACCTTGACAAGCACCTCAACTGCCATTGAGCTTCTCCTACGCGCATAAGTTTGAAAATATGGTTGTATTATTATACTACATAGAACGCGCTTCGGCACAATAGGCGGAGATTACGATAGGCGTTTTTCGAGAAGTGATACGAAGAAGCCGTCTGTACCGTGCATTCCCCCTATAAGCTGAGCCATCCCGCTGTTTGGCACAGAGATGCCCTTCTGCTCCAGAAGCGAAATCGGCACCGGCTTGAACTCCGGATGCCTTCTCAGAAACGACACGACCTGCTTTTCGTTCTCGGCCTCGCTGATGGTGCATGTGCTGAAGGCAAGCCTTCCTCCAGGTTTGAGGCAGATCGCAGCTGAATCGAGAATCCTTGCACCCAGTTCAGCGAAGACCTCGATTTCGCCCCTGTTCTTGCGCCATCTGGAATCCGGCCTTCTTGCAAGGACGCCCAGCCCTGAGCAAGGCACGTCGGCGATTATCCTGTCAGCCGCCTCCTTATGGGTCTCATGCATCATGGAGGCATCGGCAAGCAAAGGCTTAACCGATGAAAGCCCTAGCCGTGATGCATTCTGCCTGATAAGATCCAACCTTGCGGGATTTGAATCGGCCGCGATTATGGTTGCCGAATTGTCAGCCAATTCGGCGGCATGGCAGGCCTTTCCGCCGGGGGCGCTGCACATATCGATGACAGTCATCCCCGAGCTTGGCTCCAAAAGCTCAGCTACGAGCATCGACGACTCGTCCTGGATCGAATAGAAGCCCTTCTCGAACAATTCGCCGGAAGCGGCATCAGTCCAATCCTGCAAAATCAGGGAGTACCCGGAAAGTGCGCCCGGTGTGCTTCTACTGCCGCCTGCTTCCAGCAAGGCAGCTAATTCTTCTCTTCCTGCCTTCAGCCTGTTCGCCCTTATTGTTGGGGCCGGCACGCTGTTGTCGTACTCGCACATCCTAAGCGCAGTCTCGAATCCGAAGCGGTTGACCCAGTCCCTTACGATCCAATCCGGATGAGACTTGACCACCGAAAGCCAGAGCACGGGATCCTTCTTCCCATCGGGGAAGGTCCTGTCGAATGCCGGCGAAGAGAGCTTCCTCAAGACGGCGTTCACAAAACCGGCAGCGCCCATGTTCGTAAGCTTCCTTGCCTGAACAACTGCTGAATCCACTACCGCGTACCGGGCCTCGTCTCTCATGTGGGACATCTGGTATTCAGCAAGGCGCAGTATCTGCATGGTCACCGGGTCCATGCGGCTTTCGGGCCTCTCAGCGGCCCTTTCTATCGCCCAGTCCAGGGCGAGCTTCATCCTTACCGCCCCGAATGCCATCTCAGTAGCCGCAGCCCGCACCCTGGCCGCAGGCTTCCATCTTGAGCTGGCTTCGGTCAGCGCCTTGTGGGCGAACTGACCTTCGGCAAGGCAATTGTAAAGCACCTCCAGGGCGATGTCCCTGGAGGTGCCTGAGAGGTTCTCGAAGTTCGGCCTTCTAGCCACGGCGCCTGTCTCTCAGTATGATGAGCCTCAGAAGCTGGGTAAGGGCTACCGCCATCGACGCCACGTAGGTAAGCGCTGCGGCGTCGAGCACCCTCTTGGCATGGGGGATCTCCTCCTCGCTCAAGAAACCGCCGTCTTTAAGCATCGATATCGCCCTGCTGGATGCATTGTACTCGACCGGAAGCGTGATTACCGTGAAGAGCACCGATGCCGCAAACAACCATATTCCTATGTCCATTAGGAGAGTCCCGCCGGAACCGAACAGCATGCCGAGGATGAAAAGCGGCACTGCCAGGAACGAACCCACCTGTGCAAGAGGGATGATGGCGTTTCTCATGGCAAGGGGTGAATAGCCGTCCTTGTGCTGTATGGCATGGCCCGTCTCATGCGCCGCAACTGCAAGGGAGGCAATCGAGCTGCCCGAGTATACGGGGCCGGAGAGCCCAAGCTGGTTCTTCCTGGGGTCGAAGTGGTCAGTAAGCTGGCCGTCAACCTGCTGGATGTCGATGTTTGCCGCACCTGCGGCGGCTAGTATGTACTTCGCCACCTCGTAGCCTGTGTAGCCCTTGCTCGCCCTCACCTGCAGGTACCTCTGGAAGGTACCCTGCACCTTGGACTGGGCGTACATCGCGAAGATCATCGCCGGTAAGATTATTATGTATGTGGGATCGAAGTAGAACATCAGCCCTTCACCTCATTCATCTCGCAAATAGTGCTGAATTTGCCTGTAAGCCTGCGGCCTCTGGTGAACGCCTTGCAGGCCATTGTCTTGCCCCCTGACGGCCTTACTGTCACAAGCTCCACCCAACCGCCGTCCGCCGCGGCAAATATCGAGCAGTCCTTCATCGCATAAGCGTCTCCGGGTTCCGGTTCCGGAAGGCCCAGGATCCGAGCTTCGCAATCGGGCAGCTGCCTCGCCTCGAAGACCTTGACCTCGCTTCCGCAGAGCATCGTCCTTGCGCCGGGTTCCGGTGAAAGCGCCCTTATCCTATCCACCACCCGCTTAGGACCTTGGGTCCAATCGATGAACTCGTCCTGCCTGGTGATCTTCCTTGCGACGGTGGCTCCTTTCGGATCCTGCTGGATTCTGGAGGCCTTCCCTTCCTCAAGTAAACGCAGCATCTGAACTATAAGTTCTGAACCCTTCTCGGAGACTTTCCTGAAGATGGAGCCTGAATCATCGCTTTCAAGTATGGGCAGCTCGCAGGTGAGCCCTATGTCGCCTGCGTCCATGGCCTCGCTCATGTACATGATGGTGACGCCTGTCGACTTCCTGCCGTCCATTATCGCCCTCTGCACCGGCGCCGCCCCTCTGTATTCGGGAAGAAGGGAGGCGTGTATGTTGATGAAGCCGTGTTTAGGCACATCCAGCATGTCCTTCGGTATCTTCTGCCCGAAGGCCATCACCACAGCGACGTCAGGCTTAAGTGCACTGAATCTCTCGAAGAAGCCCTTCTCGGTCGCCTTCTCAGGTTGAAGCACAGGTATACCCAGCTCTATCGCCCTTTTCTTCACCTCAGGCTGATCTAGTGCCTTGCCCCTGCCCTTCGGCCTGTCAGGCTGGCTTACTACAGCTATGACATCGTGACCTGCCCCGATGATCGCATCTAGAGGCGGCACGGCGATATCCGGGGTGCCCATATAGACAACCCTCACTCGGCAGCGCCTTCCTTCCTGCCCTTGGGCAACGGGTCCTCATAGACCTCCTCTGCAAGGTCGGTATATAGCTTCCCGTCCAGGTGGTCTATCTCATGCTGCAGGCATCTGCTTATAAGGCCGTCTCCGTCCACCGTACAGGGTCTTCCTGATCTATCAAGGTACTTAACCTCTACGTAATCCGGTCTTTCCACATATGCGTACTTCCCGGGAAGCGAGAGGCACCTCTCCTCGCACTTCAGCGTCCCCGCGGACTTCGTAATCACGGGGTTGAACATGGTAACCGGCCCATCCCCGATATCATATACCACAAGCCTCACTGATTCTCCGACCTGGGGTGCGGCAAGACCTATGCCGTCTGCAGCATACATGGTCTTCATCATCTCAGAGGCCAGGGTAAGCAACTTCTCGTCTATTGCCGTTACCGGCTTGGCTTTGCGCCTTAGGGCCGGATCGTCGTCTTTCCTGATAACGAGCATATTCCTCGCACACTCCGTCACATAGTACTCTGCGGGTCGAAATCCAGCTTCACGGAGCACCCTTCCGGCGGGTCCTCCCTTGCAATGAAGGACAGCTTCCGCACAAGCTCGCCCTCATCCTCGCCTAATAATAGCATATGCCATCTGCTCCTGCCTTCAACCCTGGATATGGGGGCGGGGGATGGCCCGAGGAGCCTAAGCCCGGAAGGACCCGCCAGTATCCTCTCGGCGATCCTCTCCGAAGCCGCGCCTGCTGTGGCGTCAGACTCCGATACGACCAGAACCCTTGCCATATGGGAATAAGGCGGGTACCCCAGAGCCTTCCTGGAGGCGGCCTCCCTGATAAAGAAGGACTTATAGTCGCCTGCCTGAGCCGCCTTGAGGCTGTAATGCTCAGGATTGTAGCTTTGCACTACGACAAGCCCGGGCTCAGCCCCCCTTCCGGCCCTGCCCGAAACCTGCGCTACAAGCTGATATGTCCTCTCCGCAGCCCTGAAGTCCGGAAACTTCAGCGACATATCGGCCGCAAGCACCCCCACCAGGGTTACCTCCGGTATGTCGAGGCCCTTCGCAATCATCTGAGTGCCGACAAGAATCGGTGTCCTGCCTTCCCTGAAGGCTTCGAGTATGCTCCTGTGGGAGCCCCTCTTCTTCGTGCTGTCCACATCCATCCGCCCGACGCCAGTACCTGGAAACAGCCTTCTCAGCTCCTCCTCCACCTTCTGGGTGCCGAAGCCGTAGAGCTTCAGGCGCGCGCTGCCGCACTTGGGACACTTAGCCGGCACAGCCTCCTCATGCTGGCAGTAGTGGCATCTGGCGACTTTGGCGTCGGAATGGTAGACAAGGGAGACATCGCAGCCGGGGCACTGCATCGTGTAGCCGCAGTCCCTGCAGAGGACAAGAGGCGAATGCCCCCTCCTGTTCAGGAAAAGCAGTATCCTTCCCCCCTTCTGAAGGGCCATGTCCATCTCGGACTTCAGCCTCCTGCTCAGAAAGGAGTAGTTGCCATGGCGCATCTCCTCGCGCCTGTCGATGAGCACGATCTCCGGAAGCTTCCTGCCATCAACCCTTTCTGGCAGCTCGCAGAGGCCTATACGCCCTTCTGCCGCCCTTGAGTACGTCTCAAGCGAAGGAGTCGCCGTGCCGAGGACAAGCGCCGCCTTGCATAGGGCTGCCCTCTTCCTTGCCACTTCCCTTGCGTGGTATCTGGGGCTGTCCTCCTGCTTGTAGGACCCGTCGTGCTCCTCATCGATGATTATGATCCCAAGATTCTTAAGGGGGGCGAACACGGCAGATCTTGCGCCCACCACGACGTCAACCTGCCCCCTGCTCGCCATATACCAGTGATAGGCGCGCTCTGAATCAGTAAGGCCGCTGTGCAGGACCGCAACCCTAGAACTGAAGTGCGACCGGACTATGTCGGATATCTGAGGGGTGAGCGCGATGTCGGGTACTAGCAGTATGCCCTGCCTTCCCTCCGAAACTGCCTCCTTGAGGGCCCTTATGTATACTTCGGTCTTACCTGAGCCTGTTATCCCATGAAGGAGAACCTCGCCGCCGGAGCGCTGGGCTCCGCTTATCGCCTTAAGTGCATCCGCCTGGTGCGAAGTGAGCTTATGCTGCCTTAACGGGCTCCTGCTTTCCTCGACCGCAGGCCTTCTGAGCACATATGCCCTCTCGACGAAGCCTGCCTTAACAAGCGATGCGACGGAGGATTCGTTGCCTGCTCCGCTTTCTAGCACTGTCCTTAGCGGAAGGGTCGCGCCTTCCTCCTGTGACAGGAGCCAGTCCAGCAGCTTAAGCCTCGCGGGGCTCCTTCTTAGCTCCAGTCTTGCCTGGGCCGGGTCCTCAAGAAGGCTCTGCGATGCCCGGATGCCCGGTGCCAGCGGTATGCTTCCCGATGGGAACATGAGCTTCGCTGCCTCCGCCTTGAGGCAGAGGTACCTTTCGGCCATCCAGCAGGCCAGATCTGGCATATCAGGCGAGCTTTCCAAGACCCCGGCCTTGGGGGCTCTTAGCATCTTCACGCTTCTTTGGTCGGTCGCATCCGACGTCTCGAAGACGAAACCGTCGACTACCCTGTTTCTGAAGGGTACTGACACCTTTGAGCCTGGCCTCACCGACATGCCCTGAGGGATCTCATAGTCGAAGAGCTGGTCCAGGTGCCTGTGTACGATGTCCACCGCGACTTTGGCGTACACCTCAGATCACCTGCCCCTTCCGGTCAGCTTCTCCAACCTTCTCATGAGCTTGGTCCATAGGCTGTCCTTCTCGGCCAGCGGTTCGACAAGTATGGAATCTATGCCCTCGATGTTTGCTCCTAGGATGTCCGTGAAAAGCTGGTCGCCGAATAGCAGTACCTGCCCTTTAGGAAGGCCTAGGGCTCTTAACGCCCTCGCCATGCCCCACGGCCACGGTTTGACCCATCCGTATACGACCGGCAGGTCCAGCAGGCCTCCAATAAGCCCGGCGCGCCTTCTGAAGTTGTTGGTGAAGACTACGATCCTGAAGCCTTTGGCAAGCGCGCTATCCAGCCAGCCCCTGTAGCCTTCAGGCAGCATGAGCGTCCTGAAGGGTATGAGAGTGTTGTCGGCGTCTATGAGAAGCCCCCTCTTGCCGGATTCCCAAATGGCGTCCAGGTCGGCTTCCGTGACGCGCTGCATTGCCCAGGTGGGCTTCAGCTTTCCCATGCTACCTGCCCAGCCTGTTTCTGATGCCTGCAATAAGCATGTCTATGGCTACGTTGTTGAAGCCGCCCTCGGGCACGATTATGTCGGCATACCTTTTGGTTGGCTCCACGAACTGGTTGTGCATGGGCCTCACAGTGTCCAGGTATTGCCTTATGACCGACTCCGTCGTCCTTCCGCGGTCCCTGGTGTCCCTGACAAGGCGCCTGATGAATCTGACGTCCGCATCCGTATCGACGTAAACCTTCATGTCCATGAGGGCCCTTACGCGCTCATCCTCCAGCACAAGTATGCCGTCTATGATTACGACTCCTGCCGGGTTGACCCTGGTTACCTTGGATATCCTCGTATGCTCGCTGAAGGAGTAGGTTGGCTTCTCGATGGACTTTCCTTGCTTGAGATCCTTTATATGGCTGATGAATAGATCTATGTCGAAGGCGAAGGGATGGTCGTAGTTTACCTTCACTCTCTCCTCGAAGGGCATGTTCGACTGGTCCTTGTAGTAGGCGTCCATCTCTATTACAGCCACATAGTCTCCCACAGCCTCTGCCACCCTGCGGACTACGGTGCTTTTGCCAGACCCGCTTCCTCCTGCGATTCCTATGGTAAAGGGGTTCGCCATCGTACCGCACCTCCTCGACTGCTCTAGCCCGACTGCCCTAGTTGGAGAACTTCGCCTGCAGGTGTTCGCCGTAAGTCTTCGAGAAGCTGTGCGAACCGTCTCCGTTTGCCACGAAGAACAGGTAGTCGTGCCTGGCCGGCTCAAGCACAGCCTCTATGGCCGCCGAACCCGGATTAGATATCGGCCCCGGAGGAAGCCCGGCAGAAAGGTATGTGTTGTATGGCGACTTGATGAGCGTGTCCTCCTTCGAAAGGACCGCCTTCGGCTCCGGCAGCAGGTACTGCACAGTAGCGCAGCTCTGAAGCGCCATGTTTATTCTAAGCCTGTTCATGAATACCCCGGCGACGATTGGAAGCTCGGATGATAGAAGCGCTTCCTTCTCGATTATGGAGGCGAGCACTACGACCTGCTCCGGGCTCAGCTCAAGCTTAAGGCTCGAGGTGATCTTCGAAGCCACCTTCTCTTCGAAGTTGCCGAGCATCGCCTCTATCACTGCCTTCGCCCCGGCTCCCTCGCTGAACTCGTAAGTATCCGGGAAAAGGAAGCCCTCCAGGCCCCCGCTGGTCTTAAACGGGATGATGCCAAGAAGCTCATCGGTCGGCTCCTCTACCAATCTGATGAACTCGTCATAATCGGCAAGCCCGAGCGATTCTGCCCGCGCTGCTATCTGCCTTGCGGTGTAGCCTTCCGGCACCCTCAGGACCACGCCCTTCTGAAGCCCGAGCGACAGCTTACTGGCCATTGAAGCCATGCTCTCTGCCTTGCTGAAGTCGTATCTTCCGAATTTGAGCTGCCCGTCCAGGCCAGTGAGCTTCACGTATGCCTTGAAGGCGAAGCCTGAGCCGATTAGCCCCTTCTCCTGAAGCAGCGAGGCGATCGTGGCCGTCGAGCTGCCTTGCGGTATGATAACCTCGATGAGCTCGCCCGACCCGGCGGAAACCGGTTCCATAACAAGCTTGACGGCGGCAATGCCCATAACGAGAAGCGCCGCTGCCATCACAATGGCAAGATGAGCCCACTTTGATCCTGATCTCATGGAATAGCTACCCCTTAACTGAAGCTAAGCGCGCGGGACCTGCACAAGGTCCCGCACACCGCGCCTATAGGTTTACTCCTCGTCTTCGTCCTCGTCCTCGTCGAACTCTTCCTCGTCCTCTTCGTCGATCAACTGGAGTATTTCCTCGATCTTGTCCTCCAGAAGCTTGTCTTCGTCCTCGGTGAGCTCGGTTACGTCGGGTTCTCCGTCTACTCCCGCCACTATCCTGAGGACCGCGAGGTCTCTTTCCATATCCTCGTCCTCGGCTCCGCATGACTCGCACTCGGCGAGGTCTGCATCGTGGTCATGGCCGCAGCCGCATTCGCTGCAGGAATCGCCGGATTCTTCCTTCTCCAGCTCCTTAATCTCCGAGTCGAACAGCGAGAACATTATCGCATACTGCTTTCCATCGTTTTCGAAAAGCTTGCGGCATACGAAGTACTTCTCGCCTTCATCCTCATAACCGAGCACCCATACGCTGCCTTCTATCTGCTCCGGAT
Organism: uncultured Clostridia bacterium; assembly: GCA_964545975.1. GTDB lineage: Bacteria > Bacillota > DTU025 > DTU025 > MWDF01 > MWDF01. The sequence continues at coordinate 24,062 of CAZJHY010000020.1, forward strand.
TGAACATCAGTTTTACCACCTTTCATTTTAGACCATTCGTAATTTACAGCCTGGAGCCTTCCCCGTCAAGCACCGCCGCTTCTTCGCGCATCCAGGTAAGACTGGAGCATGATTGCCGCCGCCATGCTGTCTACGGCCCCTTTCCTGTCCTTCCGCGAGACGTCCGCCGATATCATGAGCTTGTTGGCCTGGCTGCTTGTAAGCCTTTCGTCCCATGTCTTGACATCTATGTCCGTGCCTTCTTTCAAGGCTTGCACGAATCTCTCCGTGAATTCTGCAGCAGGTCCCGCCGTGCCGTCCATCCGGACAGGCATGCCCACTACTATAAGGGTGGCTTCCGACTTCTGGGCAAGGTCTGCGACTGCCGCCACGTTCTTTGCAAGGCCCTTGGCATCAAGCGTAACCGAGGGAAGGGCCATCCTTCCTTCGTAATCGCTCAGCGCGGTCCCTATCCTCACCTTGCCCAAGTCGATGCCCAATACCCTCATTCTCACACGATCCTTATGTGGAAGTCGGGGCACGCCCTTCCGCAATAGCCGCAGAGCACGCACTTCGACTTGTCCACCGCTGCCCTTCCCTCTCTAATCGAAATCGCGCCCTGCCTGCAGGCAGCCTCGCAGCTGCCGCAGCCGGTGCACCACGGTTCAATGATTATTGACTTCTTCTTGAAGGTGGACGACAGCTCCTCTTCCGTAGGATACTTGCCTTCAAAAAGCTTCACGTCGGCCTCAAGCTCGCTTATGCTTGCGATCCCCAGCGCTATTGAATCGAGGTTTGGGTCGGATATGGCCCAGGACAGCGCCTTGGTGAGCTCCTCTATCATAAGGCCGCCTCCTAGCACCTTCATGGCATAGATGCCCTTGCCGGCATCGTGCGCCTTCGCCACAGCGGCCCTCATCCTGTCTATGCCTCCGTCTATGAGCCCCAAGCTGCGGTAATTGTACATGGGGTGAAGCACATCGATGAAGTCCGCCTCAGATGCCGCTTCCGCCACCTCGCAGGCATGTGTCGAAACCCCCACGGCCCTTATCTCGCCCTTATGCTTGGCTTCTGCCAGATATCTGAAACCCTCGGAGTGGCCCCTTAGGGTCTGCCTGGTCTCCTGCTCATGCATGAGGTATATGTCAATGTAGTCCGTTCCCAGCTCTTCAAGCGCTTTCCGGACGCTTTCGCGCATCCCCTCATACGTGTAGTCATAGCTTTTTGCCGCGATTACGACGCTCTTTCTGGGCACCCTCCTTAGGAAGGCGCCCAGGTGGGGGTAAGACCCGTAGATCTGGGCGGAGTCGAAGAAGCTGACTCCGGCTTCGTACGCCGCCTGGAAGATGTCGGCCCCTTGCTCGGGTGGAAGGCCCATCTGGAGCGCCCCCACCGTTAGAGTGCCCAGGCACATCCTCGAGACCTTTATGCCCGTCCTGCCCAGGAGCCTTCTCTCCAACCTCCAACCTCCCCATAAAAAACGAGCCCTCCGGCCAAAACGGCAAGGAGGGCATTCCTATGCCTTTTACCTGCCCTAGATTATCCCTTTGAGGTAGCTGTTCGCGAGCTCCTCAATGATCTCGTCCCGTTCGAGCCTCTGGATGAGGTTCCTTGCGTTCTTGTGCCCGGTTATATAGGCCGGGTCTCCGGATACAAGGTAGCCCACCAGCTGGTTTACGGGGTTGTAGCCCTTCTCGACAAGCGCAAGCACTACTTCCCTTAGGAGCTTCTTGACCTCGTTGTCCTCTTGCGCCTGTACGCTTTGGAAGCTTACGGTCATATTGCCCTTCTCGTTCATAAAGCTTCGCCTCCTGAAGTGTTAACGTTGCCCTATGCCAGCTTGTTCCCAGCTATCCGCCTTCCGGCCTGAAGCGCCTCGTCAGCCTTGTCGGGATCCTTCCCTCCGGCTTGAGCCATGTCGGCCTTTCCTCCTCCTCCGCCTCCGGCCACCTTCGCCATCTCCTTGGCGAGCTCCCCCGCATTCACGCCCTTGGAAACCAGGTCCTGTGTCACACAGGCTATGAATGCAGGCTTGCCGTCAGTCACAGAGGCGAGGAGGATCACTCCGCTTTCCACCTTGGCCTTAAGCCTGTCGGCAAGGTCTCTCAGCTCGGCTGCCGCCATTCCGTCGAACCTTCCCGCTACAATCCTTGAGGAACCTGCAACCTCTGCTGCATCGACCAACCCGGCGATGTTCGAAGTCGCCTGCTCCTGCCTAAACTTCGCCAGTGCCCTGTCGGAATCCTTGACGGCCTGCTGCAATTTCTCTATCTTCGCCGAAAGGCCCTCCCTGTCGGCTTTGAGAGTCTCGCAAGCTTTGTCTAGCTCGGCTTCTGCCGTCTTGAAGTATGTAAGGGTGTTGAAGCCGGTAAGGCACTCCACCCGCCTAACCCCCGAAGCTATTCCCGAATCGACCAGAAGCTTGAAGGGCCCTATGTCCCCTGTCCTTCTTACGTGGGTCCCGCCGCACAGCTCCATGCTTATCTCGCCCATGCGCACAACCCTTACGCTCTGGCCGTACTTCTCATCGAAGAGGGCGATTGCCCCGCACTTCCTGGCTTCCTCTATGCTCATGACGGATGTCGCTACCTCGGCGTTCTCCAGGACCCAGACGTTGACCAGCGCCTCCACTTCGGCGATCTCCTGGTCTGTAAGAGGTTGGAAATGAGAGTAATCGAACCTCAGCCTCTCATCCGTGACATAGGAGCCGGACTGCTGCACGTGTTCGCCGAGCACCTTTCTTAGAGCCGTGTGCAGCAGGTGCGTCGCACTATGGTTTCGCCTCACGGCATCGCGCCTTCTTGTATCCACCTCCAGGGTGTATCTGCTTCCAACCTTCACGGGCATCATCAGCTCAGCTTTATGGAAGAAAGTGTCTCCGAGGGGTTTCTGAACGTCGCTTACGACTGCCACGAGCCTTCCTGACTCCATGATACGACCGGTATCGAAGACCTGTCCCCCTCCTTCGGCATAGAACGGGCTCCTGTCGAAGACCAGCTCCACAGATTCGCCCGCACCTGCCTCCTCGACCTCGCCACCGCTTAAGAGAATGCCGATTAGGACAGCCTCGCTGGTAGTCTCGCCGTAGCCGGTGAATTCGGTGGGCCTTGTGCTCAGCGCCTTGTACCTGGCGCTGCTTTCGTCCATGTAGACGTTGGCACCTCTCGCGCTTCTTGCCCTTTCCCTCTGCGCCTGCATGGCCTCCTCGAAGCCGGCCCTGTCGACGCTTACGCCCTTCTCGCCTGCCATCTCCTCGGTCAGCTCGTAAGGGAAACCGAAAGTATCGTAAAGAAGGAACGCGTCCTTGCCTGCAATCAGGTTGCCCTTCTCGGCTGCCGCCTTGGCGAGTATATCCTCCAGAAGGGCGGAGCCCTGCTCCAGCGCCAAGATGAAGCGCTGCTCCTCGAGGGCTATCACGCGCAGTATCCTCTCGGAGTCCTTCTCAAGCTCCGGGTAAGCTCCTTTCATGGTGTCTATGACCTTCCTAGTCATCTTCGCCATGAACTCACCTTGTATTCCTATGAGGCGCCCGTAACGTATCGCGCGCCTTATAAGCCTTCTGAGCACATATCCCCTGCCCTCGTTGGTGGGAAGGATGCCGTCGGACACCATGAAGGTGGCCGCCCTCGAATGGTCGGTTATTACCCTTATGCCTACATCCACTGTGCCACCGGCCCCATATTCCTTGCCGGAGAGCGCGCAGACCTCATCTCTTATCCTCATCATCTCGTCAGTGTCGAATACACTTGGAACGCCCTGCAGGAAGGCTGCCGTGCGCTCAAGGCCCATGCCGGTGTCTATGCTCTTTGCCTCAAGCGGGTTGTAGTTGCCTTCGGCGTCCTTGAAATACTGTATGAATACCAGGTTCCAGATCTCCAGGAAGCGGTCGCAGCCGCAGTTTATGTCGCAATCAGGCCTTCCGCAGCCGAAGGACGGCCCGCGGTCGATGTGTATCTCTGAGCATGGTCCGCATGGGCCTACGCCGATCTCCCAGAAGTTGTCGGCCTTGTCCTTCCTCACGATCCTTTCCGCCGGCACGCCTATCGCGCGGTTCCAGATCTCGAAAGCCTCGTCGTCGTCGAGGTAGATGGTCACCCAGAGGTCCTTGGGGTTAAGCCCGAGCTTCTCGGTCACGAACTCCCATCCCCAGGATATGGCCTCCTTCTTGAAGTAGTCGCCGAAGGAGAAGTTCCCGAGCATCTCGAAGAAGGTGCAGTGCCTGGCGGTCCTTCCTACGTTGTCGATAT
>CAZJHY010000021.1:0-26828 GCA_964545975.1 uncultured Clostridia bacterium
TTTTTCATTTTCTGCGCCGCGGGTTGTATAATATATCTGCTTGCGGAGGAAACCTGGATGAGATTCGTTATTGGAATAGACCCCGGTAGAAGCAAGGTAGGCCTAGCCCTCCTTACTTCCGATGGGGAGCTTCTGGAAAGAAGGATAGTGCCCCGCAAGGAAGCTTCCGAGGCCATAGCAAGGCTTGCCCTGATGGAAGGGGCGCACATTGCGCTGGGCGACGGGACGGAGGCTGAGAGCCTCGCCGATGAGCTGAGAAGCGGAGGCAAGCTTCCGGAAGGCTGTCGATTGCTGATGGTTGACGAATCAGACTCAACCACGGAGGGCCGCCTGCAATATCTTTTGGACAACAGGGGCTGCATTCTGTCAAGGATCATCCCGATAGGCCTGAGGGTCCCGGGAAGGCCATGGGACGATTATGTGGCAGAAGTCATCGCCAGAAGATACCTTAAAAGTCGCAAACAAAGCGGAGGAATGAAGGATAACCCAGAATAAGGTAGAAGTAATAGCCAGTGGAGGAAGGAGGCGATAGGGATGAAAAGGGCGATGTGCTTAGTTTTTGCCATGTTATTCGCCCTGATCTTTGTGCTTCCTGCCTCGGCAGACTTCGAACCCGAGATACTGAAGACCGATGACTGGAGGTACAGGGCGCTTTCAGAGCTGGCTGCCCATGGGATCCTTGATATCAAGGACTCCCCCTATTACCTCACCAAAATACCCATCAACGTGGACTTCGCCGTGGCTTCTCTTGAAAGGGCCTTGGTGAAGCTTGGAATCAAGGATATAGACTTCTCCAATGCCGCGGCCTTGGATCTTAGCCTGTACGGCACGGCGGTCAAGAACCTGAACACAAGGGATGCATGGCTCCTAAACGACCTGGTCAAGGAGTTTGCGCAAAACCTTGCCCAAAGAGGCGTGGTAGGAAAGCCGGTCCTGACCCAAGCGAATGTGGACGAGGCTCCTGCGACGGCGCTTCCGGGCACCACGGCCGAGTCCTCTCAGGCGCAGGCTGAACCGCAGTCTGCGGCGGTGCTTTCGTTGAGCGACGTTCTCAGGAAGATAAACATGCCGTCTGCGCTATCGCAGGCCTCCCTTACCAAGGCCCCCCAGTCGGACGCAATCTCTGAGGCAGCTTCAAGGATAGAACCTACCCCCATTGAGCCGGTAAGCACGAATGCGACCAAGACCATCAGCCTATTCGAGGTGCTGAACGTGAACGCCTCCCTGTTTACCGACGAGCAGGCATCAGAGGATAAGACAAGCGCAGGCGTCGGCCTGAAAATCGGTGACGACCAGGGCGCAGGGCTAGTCCTCGACTATCGCATGATAGGCGGCAAGGACAATTACTCCAACATAACCGACCTGACCGCGGCTACGGGGGTGGGGATCAAATACCAGATCAACAGCATAGTGCCGCTAAACAAGGTCGAGGACAGCATCACGATCAAAGCGGGATACAACATCGAAAGCGGCGATTTGAAAAGCGCACTGGACAATGGATTGGACCTCCAGGCATCAGCGTCCCTTTCGATATATTATAAGATGCTGCTAGGAGACAGCGCATTCCTTGCGGCAGGCTACCAGGTGGAGCAGGTGAGAAACCTCATTGCATCAGGAGCTCTCTCCACCAAGTCATGGATGTACGACGACAGCTCGCCTCTTGCTTGGATCTTCCGGGGCTCTTTGAGCCTGAACAGCGACTCAGGAGTAAAGCAGCTGGCCGGAATCGACGTAGGATACAAGCTTTTCAAGGACGCCTCCATAATGGTGGGCTACCGCCTTATAGACTTCTCCGATTTCAACAAGCTGGACCTAAGGAAGAACCTTACGGCCCTGGGGATAAGCATAAAGTTCTGATTCTTGGATAGGGGAGCGTGAAAATGAGAAAGGCAACAAGTTTCCTCTTTGTGGCATTGATCGCCAGCCTGCTTACAAGCCTTACTGCCATAGCGGCGCCTCCTCCCGTCTCCACTGCCGAGATGCTGGCCACCCTGGAGAGGACCCTATATGGCGCAGTCTCTGAGGGCTCCGTCATACCAAGGGTAGTCAAGCTTGAGACTGCCGCCTTCGGTTCGGAGGGGGACGGGACTCTCACAGAGCGCATCGAGAAGCTGTGGAACGAGTTCGGCGGCGGCAGGGAGGGTGTGCAGAACCAGGACTATCTGGTGAAGTGCTCCCAGTGGATAGTAGACGGCAAACTGAGCCAGGGAGCCCTCCTGGACAGGGTATCGAAGCTTGAGGAGGCCTTGCTGGGTTATATAAGCCGGGACCCGCTTGCAAGAAGGATATCGAAGATACTCTCGATGACCGCCGGCTCAGGCGGCATCGAGACCCAATATGTGAAGCTTGCGGCCGGAACTCAGATCAAAGTGATCCTGAAGTCGCCTCTTAGGACCAACTTCACAAGACCGGGGGAGAAGATAGACCTCGAGGTTGCGGAGGACGTTTTCGTCGGGGGGTACCTGGCTGTAGCAAGGGGGAGCGCTTGGCAGGTGGAGGCCGTCGACCCCACGAGATCACCGAGATACGACCTTAGGAACCTACTTGAGCTCTACTTAAGTCCATTGCAGGCCATCGACTTGACTCCAGTGAGGTTGATAGCTGACGATGCAGCGGCGGCAGAGACCCTCAGGCTTTCGGGCCTTGTGATCAGCCAAGGAGAAAGGCCTGAGAGGCTGGGATTCTTCGGTACGGGAAATGCTGTAGACAGGTTATTGCCAGGCAGCAAGAACCTGGATATCATAAGAGATACCGCTTTTTTCCTTACGGTGCGGGAGGACGTATCCGTTCTGGGGGCAAAAGTAAGGTAGCAAGCGATTCTAGCTGGCGCGGAAAGCGCCGCAATGGAGGTTGTTCATGTCAATAAGGCTGTTTACGAGCGAATCCGTCACTGAGGGGCACCCGGACAAGGTGTGTGACAGGATATCGGATGCGATCCTGGACGAGATCCTGATGAAATATGGCGGCAGCGAGGACAGGATGCTGGCCAGGACAGCGGTGGAGACCTTGGCGACTACAGGGATGGTCCTTGTGGCAGGCGAGGTTACATGCGATGTATACGTTGAGATCCCCGATATCGTAAGGCGCACGGTCAAGGAGATAGGCTATGACTCTGAGGAGCAGGGCTTCGACGGGAACACATGTGCCGTGCTCACTACGCTTCATGAGCAATCCGACAACATATCTAAGGCGGTGAACCGTTTCACCGGCGGAGATTACCTGAAGGGTCTGAGCGCAGGAGACCAAGGGATCATGTTCGGTTATGCGACCTATGAGACCCCGGAGCTCATGCCTATGCCCATAATGATGGCCCACAGGTTGGCCCACAAGCTCTCCGAGGTCAGAAAGTCAGGCCTTCTGGAATGGGTCAAACCGGACGGGAAGACCCAGGTGACCGTGGAGTACGACGAGTTTGGAAAGCCGGTCGGCATAGATACCATAATCATCTCCACGATGCATTCAAGGAAGACGAGCCCGGAGGAGATCAGGACGGGCATACTGGAGAGCGTGATCGCCCCGGTGGCCGCGGACTATGGCTTCGCGCTTGAAGGGCATCAATGCGTGACTTGCATGAGCGGAGGATACTTCAACATCCGCTTTGAGGGCGCCAAGAAGGACACCAGGGTATTCATCAACCCGAGCGGGCTCTTCGTTCTTGGCGGACCCAATGCCGACACCGGGCTGACGGGCCGCAAGATAATCGTCGACACCTACGGCGGCATGGCCAACCACGGAGGCGGCTGCTTCTCCGGCAAAGATGCGACCAAGGTCGACAGGTCAGGAAACTACGCAGCAAGGTATGTCGCGAAGAACATCGTGGCATCTGGCCTAGCCCGTGAGTGCGAGATAGAACTCGCCTATGCAATCGGCGTTGAGGAGCCTGTCTCGATAAGCGTCGACACCTTCGGCACCGGGTCAGTGCCTGAAGATGCGATAATCAGGAAGATCAGGTCGGAGTTCGACCTGACCCCGGGCGGCATAATAAGCAGGTTCGGGCTCTTCAATGTCTCAAGGGATGGCTTCAATTATAAAAGGCTTTCAAGCTATGGGCACTTCGGTAGGGAGGAGAAATTCGCCCCATGGGAGGCGACCGACACCGCCGGAAGGCTAGTATAGGCTTGAGGAAGGCGGCCCGGCCCGAAGAAGGCCGGGCCGCCTTCCTCATATGCGGGGGACAGATGGACAGGATAGAGGGAAGAATTGAGAGGGTAACCTTCAGGAACGAAGACAACCTCTTCACCGTTGCGAAGGTGAAGCCGGATTCTTCCGGGGCTGACTTCACGGCCACCGGCAGGTTCCCATCTGCCAAACCAGGCCAGATGGTCGTCCTCACTGGCGAATGGACCCTGCATCCGACCTACGGACGCCAGTTTGCCGTCGAGGAGGTCGCCTATACGGAACCGAAGACGAAGAGGGGGATAGAGAAGTACCTCGCCTCAGGAGTCGTGCCCGGCATCGGCCCCGCCAAGGCTAAGGCCATAGTCGAGCACTTCGGAGAGGATGCGCTGAGGATTCTGGAGGCTGAACCGGCAAGGATATCGGAGATACGAGGCTTCGGCCCCAAAATGGTTGACCGCATAATGAAGGGCCTAAGGGAGCACAAGGCTGTCGAGAGGATAATGGTCTTTCTAAGAGGTCACGGCGCACAGCAGGCAGACGCGATCAAGATATTCCGCAAGTACGGCGACATGGCGGTAGAGGCCATAAAGGCCAATCCCTACAGGCTTGCCACAGACATAAGGGGAATAGGCTTCAGGAAGGCCGACCTCATAGCCCAGGAGCTGGGTTTTACGCAGAACCATCCATACAGGGTGGCATCGGGTGTGACCCACTTCCTCATGGTCGAGGCTGAGGAGGGTCATTGTTATTCGGAGCTGGAGGAGTTCTCAAGGAAGGTCGCTGAGCTGCTTGGAGTCGAGGAGAATGATGTAAGGCGCGCAGCTTTGGCCATGGATCGCGGGGAAGTGGTGATCGAGGACGGAAGCTGCCTGTATGCTGCACCGCTGTGGCATGGGGAGCGCGGTGTGGCAAGGCTTATGTCCGCCATAATGGACACCGGCATGTGGAAGCTCTCAGAGGCTGACGACAGGGCGATTTCGGCAGTCGAGAGGGAATGCTCCATCGAGCTGGCGGAAGCGCAGAGGAGCGCGGTGAAGGCGGCTGTCGCTAACGGCGTGAGCATACTCACAGGAGGACCGGGCACAGGAAAGACGACCACCATAAAGGCGATAATCGCACTTTTCGAGAAGAACGGCAGGAAGGTCCTTCTTGCAGCGCCGACCGGCAGGGCTGCAAAGCGAATGAGCGAAGCTACCGGCAAGTCCGCCATGACCATACACAGGCTTCTCGAATTCCAGCCCAAGGAGGACGGCTGGAGGTTCGCAAGGGATGAGGAGAACCCCATCAGATGCGACGTGCTGATCATAGACGAAACCTCAATGGTTGACATCATGCTCATGTACAGCCTCCTGAAAGCGGTGAAGCCGGGAACTAGGCTTGTCCTTGTGGGAGACATCGACCAGCTGCCGTCAGTCGGGCCCGGAAACGTACTGAGGGACCTGATTGATTCGGGCGCCATCGCCACAACCCAGCTTATCGAGATATTCAGGCAGGAGAGCCAGAGCAGCATAATAACCAACGCCCATCGGATCAACTCCGGAGAGATGCCTGAGCTATGGGGTAAGGAGGATTTCAGGTTCCTCAAGAAGGAAGACCCGAAGGAGGCGGCAGATGCGGTAGTGGACCTTGCATCCAAGACGCTTCCCTTCAGGCACAAGCTTGACCCTATCGCGGACATACAGGTGCTCGCGCCCATGAAGAAAGGCGCATGCGGAGTTGAGGCCTTGAACCAGGCCCTAAGGGAGAGGCTCAACCCCGAGCGGCCGGATAGGCCGTCGCTTAAGTACGGCTTCTCCAGCTTCAGGCGCGGCGACAAGGTCATGCAGACATCGAACAACTACGACAAGCTTGTATGGAACGGGGACCTGGGGGTAGTGACATATGTCGACCCTGAGGAGGCTGAGATGGTGGTAAGCTTCCCCGATGCGGACGCGGACAGGTCCATTACATACGCCCAGCAGGAGCTGGACCAGCTGGACCTCGCCTTCTGCATCTCAGTCCACAAGAGCCAGGGCAGCGAGTATCCTGCGGTAGTGATGCCGATTACGACATCCCACTTCATGATGCTCAGAAGAAACCTCCTCTATACCGGAATCACCAGGGCCAGGTCATATGTGGCTCTGGTAGGCACCATGAAGGCCATAGCGATTGCGGTCAAGAACTGCGATGTGGCGCAGAGAAGGACCAGGCTTGCGAAAAGGCTGAGGGACCCTGAGTCCTAAGGGCGATAAAAGGGCTAATATGCAGGTAATATAGTCTTTAGGGAAGAACACGGCAACCAAGGAGGCGGTCGCCGTGTTCTATTTCGTATACCATCTATCCGAAAGCTCGGGTGCCTGCTCTGTTGGAATGAGCCCATGCCCCGAGTTCGACCTCGCAGTTTCCAGGCAGGAGAAGCCGTCAATCATGCACGTCATCTCGCCGCCACTTAGCGTATCGGCAGCACACAGGGCCATGTCTGACGCCCAGGCAGGAGGCGCAAGGGGGGCGCTCGCCGCGTTCTACTCCGTAAGGAAAAGCCTCGCGCTTTATGGGATTAAAGCGAGGATGCCGTCCGGACCGAGAAGGGTTCCAAACAGGTTTGAAGGAGTTCAGGGAAGCGTAATCGATACGGCCGAGTCGTTAGCATCAAAACTGGAGGGCAGGATGCTCCTTATGAGCGAGGCGCAAGCGATGATGCCGCAGTCAGGCCCCAGCCTTCTTGCCATGGCCGTCCAATACCTGGCCAAGAGGCGCGGTGTCGAGCTTCTTCCAGGCATCATGTACCGTGGCTATGGCGGAAGGGTCTGCGCAAGGTGCGGCAGCTCAGCCGGCTTCACAGTCGAGGACTGTCCCGCATGCGGTTCGCCTTCCTGCCTCGTCTGCTCCGAATGCAGCAGCATGGGTGCCGTAAGAGAGTGTGAGCCGGTGCTCGCCATGCAGGGCAGGGCATCGGGAAGCGTGGTCTCGGCCGTTTGCGAACCGATAATGAGATACGGCCTTACCAGGATGCAGAAGGATGCGTCCGACGGTATAAGCTCGTGGCTTGCCTCAGGCAGGTCGAATGAGGCGCTTGTCTGGGCTGTGTGCGGTGCCGGAAAGACCGAGGTGAGCTACGGGGCGATCGGCGCTGCACTCGGCGCCGGGATGAGGGTGCTGTATGCGGCGCCAAGAAGGGATGTGGTGGCGGAGCTTTCCGTAAGGATAGCAGAAGCATTCCCGGGCCACAGCTTATCAAGCCACTACTCGGGCAGCCTGCAGAGAAGCGGAAGGAACACCGACATCACGGTGGCGACCACCCATCAGGCGATAAGGTTCTACAGGTGCTTCGATCTTACAGTGCTGGATGAGGTCGACGCATTTCCCTACCAGGGAAGCAGGATGCTTGAGCATGCGGTCAGAAGCTCAAGGTCTGCAGGAGGAAGGACGATCTTCATGTCCGCGACTCCTTCCAGGGCCCTAATAGGCGCAGCTGAGAACGGATGCCTGCATACGGAGAGGATATCGGCAAGGCATCACGGCCACCCGCTTCCTGTGCCCAGGATAGTGAGCCTGGGCCAGGTATCCAGTGGGCTGGTCGACGGGACTGCCAAACTGCACCCTGCTTTCGAGGAGGCGCTCTCAGAAAGCCTTATCGGCTCGCATCCGCATTTCGTCTTCGTGCCCAGGAAAGCCGCCGCAGAGCCCCTTGCAGCAAGGATATCGCAGTTCTTCGCCTCTGCCGGAAGATCCGGCGCAAAGGTGGGATGGTCGCATTCTCAGGATGCCGACAGAGAGATGAAGAGGAGGGCGTTTTCCGAAGGAAGGATGGATGCATTGGTGTGCACCTCCATCATGGAAAGGGGAGTGACCGTCCCCGGATGTGACGTGAGCGTCATCGGGGCCGATACGGCAGGCGTATTCGATTACAGGTCCTTGGTTCAGATGGCGGGGAGGGCGGGCAGGCAGGCTGCAAGGCCGACCGGTTCTGTCAGGTTCTTCTGCAGCAAGGAGAACGGCGAGATGAAGGAGGCTGTCGCAATGATAGAGGGGATGAACGAGGATGCAGAGAGCAAGGGCTATCTTACAAGAGGCTAGTAAGGTTCCAAAGGTGTTGGCCGGGATGCTGGGCCTATTGGGCGAGGCGCTGTTTCCTTCGAGGGGAAGCTGCCCCTCATGCGGCAGGGAGGCGCTGTGGATCGAATGCTTGCCCGCTCCGGCGGCGCTCTGCCTCAGGTGCAGGAGATTGCTTGCTGGCCTTTTCAAGTGGGAGGAGGAACCTGTCAGGGGATATATCCATGGTGATTTGCCGCAGTTAAGGGGCAGGATAGTGCAATGCTCCGCCATCCCCCAAGGTCTCGCCTCTGCGCTTAGCTCGGGGGGCACGGCAATGATGGCACAGGCAGCTTCGGCCATAGCGTCGCACATCCCCCTTCCCGCCTATTTCGCAATCGAAAGGATCTACGCAGATGCGGGGGAATCTTTCACGGCAGCAGGAAGGCTTTCCCCGCTGGCAAGGGCATTTGCCTATGCCTGCGAAGCTGAGTTCATTGGCGTCGTTTCCGCTCAGGCAGTGATGTTTCCCCCTTTCACAGGCCACAGCGGAAAGACAAGGGGCATTAGAAGGCCGCCCGGTTACGTGCTGGTCGTCATGCAAGGGGCACCGCAACAGCAGGCGGAGGAGATGCTCGCCTCTAAGCTTTCCGGCTCGAACCGGATTATTTGTGCATATGCGGGAGCTGTATGTCAGGCAGGGCGCGAAGCAGTGGTATAATAAAATATTATACTTAGCTGCATTCGGGGGTAACTATGAACACAGCTTTGCTGGTGGCGGCATCCCTTGCCGTGGCGCTGGTACTTCTTAGGCTCAAGGTGGCAAACGGGCCTGCCATGGCGATAGGGGCCCTATTCATGGCACTGACCTCGGGAATGGACCTGTCGGGCATGCTTAAGGCAGCCTGGGCTGCGGTGACTTCATCCCAGACGCTTACCATACTAGGGGCGATGCTGCTGGTAGTGACGCTGGAGGACATCATGAGCAGGTTCGGCCTTACGGACAGGCTAATGGCATCTCTGGGCAAGCTCATTCCAGACAAGAGGGTGCACATGGTCATCCTGCCGGCCTTCATGGGGCTCCTGCCGTCTGCGGGAGGCGCCCTTCTCTCCTGTCCAATGGTCGAGAAGGCTTCCGACGGGATAGGCCTTCCGGCTGATAAGAAGGCTTTCTGCAACTTCTGGTTCAGGCATGTAATGGAATTCATAGCCCCCGTCTACACAGCCCTCATAATGCTCTCGCAGCTTTCGGGAAGATCGATGGGGTCGATTCTTCGGGCACTGGCGCCCATCTGCGTCGTTGTCCTCGTTTCTGCGCTTCCCGTGGCGTTTTACAGGACTAAGAGGATGCCAAGGCCGATCGAGACCAACCCGGGCGGAAGGAGAAGGGCCCTCCTTGACGTTGCGGTTTCCCTCTCTCCGCTGGCAGCGGTCCTCGTCCTTGTCATCGGCTTCGGCCTTTCGCCGATAGTAGCCCTAATTCCTGTGATTTTCATCCTCTCCGCCATATACAGGCCCGGGGCGAAGGACCTGAAGCAGATGTCCGTCAAGGTGTTCAATCCTAGCGTGATAACGATGGTGCTTGGCATAATGTTCTACAAAGAGGTGCTCACGGCATCCGGCGGCATAACGGCGCTGGGGCAGTCGTTTCTGGACTTCGGCATGCCCAAGCTGGCGATGATAGTCGCCCTGCCTTTCGCGACCGGGTTTCTCACCGGCATGTCATCGGCAACCATAGCACTTACCCTTCCCATACTCTTGGCGATGTACGGCGCAGACGCGATAACCCCGCAAGTGGCAGCGCTTGCCTACACAAGCTGCTGCATCGGCATGAACCTGACACCGACGCACCTTTGCCTAGTCCTGACGGCAAACTACTTCAAGGTTGACATGATCAAGCTCATTGGCATGATGCTCTTCCCGGCGGCAGCAACAATAGCAGCGGCAGTCCTGATACTATACTGACCGATATGAGGTGAACCGCATGTCGAAGTGGTACTCGATGGATGTCTCACAGGTCATGGGGGAGCTGAGATCTTCCGCCGCCTCAGGGCTGACTGAGGAAGAGGCGGTTTCCAGGTTTAGCACATACGGCCCTAACGCCCTTGTGGAGGGAAAGAGGAAAACGCTCATAGCAAGGTTCCTGGACCAGTTCAAGGGCTTCCTGGTTATCCTTCTTCTGGTTTCGGCGGCGATCTCCGCCGTTTTCAGCGAGTTCGGAGACGCGGCGGCCATACTTGTAATAGTGATCATCAACGCTGTCCTATCGGTCATTCAGGAGAACAAGGCGGAAAACGCGCTCGAGGCCCTGAAGAGGATGACCAACCCCAAGGCCAGGTCCCTAAGAAGCGGCCGGATCTCTGTAGTGGACGCATCCAGCCTTGTACCGGGAGACATAGTCCTGCTCGATGCAGGCGACATCGTGCCCGCGGACCTGAGGCTGATAGAGGACGCTTCCCTAAGAATCGAGGAGGCCGCCATCACCGGCGAATCCCTTCCCTCAGAGAAGACCTCCGCAATAAGGCTCGATGAGGACATACCTTTGGGGGACAGGATCAACATGGCCTTCATGGGAACGAGCGTCACCTACGGCAGAGGCCGAGGGGTAGTCACATCGACCGGCATGCAGACAGAGGTGGGCCGCATAGCGGGCATGCTTGAGGGACAGGCAGACGAGATGACCCCGCTTCAGGTGACGCTGGACAAGCTCGGCAAGGTGCTGGGGATAATCGCGGTGGTGCTAAGCGTCCTGGTCTTCATAACCGGCCTTCTAAGAGGCGAGGCGCCCCTTGTCATGTTCATGACCGCAGTGAGCCTCGCTGTCGCCGCCATTCCTGAGGGGCTGACCGCGATTGTTACCATCGTGCTGGCACTTGGCGTCCAGCGCATGGCGAAGCGCAATGCGATAATCAGGCGCCTTCCTGCGGTCGAGACGCTCGGCAGCGCCAATGTCATCTGCTCGGACAAGACGGGGACGCTTACTACAAACAAGATGACAGTGAAAAGGCTATTTGCCGCCGCAAGGTGGCTGGACGTGACAGGAAACGGTTACTCGCCGGAGGGCAGGATACTATCGGGCGGCGAGCCATACGATATTGGAAGCGACGAGAGCGTAAGGCAGCTGCTGCTGTGCGGCACGCTGGCAAACGATGCGACTTTCGAGAGGCTTCCGGACGGCACGACCCCTATGATAGGAGACCCCACCGAAGGCTGCCTGCTTGTCGCGGCATCCAAGGCCGGCATCTGGAAGGATGAGCTAACGAAGAAGATGCCGAGGGTGCAGGAGGTGCCGTTTGATTCAGTCCGCAAGAGGATGAGCACCGTGCACCCCTTTGAGAACGGATACCGCATGTATTGCAAGGGGGCGCCGGACGAGATAATCAGAGGTTGCGACTCTATAATGACAGACGAGGGCACAGCACAAATGACCGAGGCGCTTATGGGCGCCACGCTTGAGGCGAACGATGCAATGGCACAGTCCGGCATGCGCGTTCTGGCCATGGCTTACAGGGACCTTGATGAGCTTCCGGTGAAACCGGACCCGTCGATGGAGGCCGGCATGACCTTCATAGGGATAACGGGCATGCAGGATCCTGCCAGGCAGGAAACGGGACCTGCCGTTGAAGCGTGCCACAAGGCGGGCATCATTCCCGTGATGATAACCGGCGATCATAAGTCGACGGCAGTCGCCATAGCAAGGCAGGTCGGGATAGCGGACCAGGATAGCGTCTCCCTTTCGGGCTCGGAGCTTGACCGCCTGGATGATGCCCAGCTTAAGGGGCGAGTAGAGGATATCAGGGTTTATGCGCGGGTGTCTCCGGAGCACAAGATGAGGATAGTCGACGCCTGGAAGTCCAAGGGCTACATAGTGGCGATGACAGGAGACGGTGTTAACGACGCTCCGGCGCTCAAGAGGGCGGACATTGGCGTTGCAATGGGCATAACCGGAACCGACGTGTCGAAGGGCGCATCGGACATGATACTGACTGATGACAACTTCGCGACGATAGTCCATGCCATAGAGGAGGGCAGGACGATATTCGCGAACATCAGGAAATCGGTGCAGTACCTGATAAGATGCAACATCGGTGAGATAGTCCTGGTGTTCATATCCATAGTGGCGGGGCTTCAGAGGCCCCTTCTTCCCATACAGATACTCTGGGTGAACCTCGTTACGGACAGCCTTCCCGCTCTCGCCCTCGGAATGGACCCTGTAGAGCATGATGTAATGCTGAGGCGCCCGAGAAGCCAATCTGATCCCGTGCTGTCGGGCAGGATGCTAGGCATGCTTGGCATACACGGCATGCTGCTGGGACTTGCCTCCATCGCCTCGTTCATGGTTGGCGAGAGGGTCACGGCCTATGGGCTGGTGCCGACGCTGGAGGCCGCAAGGACTATGTGCCTTCTTACCATCACCTTCGGTCAGCTCTTCACCGCGTTTTCGGTGAGCTGCGCCGAAAGCTCCCTGTTCAAAGCGGGGCTGGGCCGGAACCCATACCTGCTTAAGGCCGTTATATTAAGTGGAGCCCTTCAGATCGCAGCCATATACACGCCTGGCGTGAACTCGTTTCTGAAGGCAGTGCCGCTCTCCCTCGGGCATCTGGGAGTGGCGATCGGATTTGCGGCCCTGATGTTCCCCGTAGCTGAGGGGCTCAAATCCATATTCGCAAGGCGCGGGGGCGTCTGCTAGAAGGAATCAGGGGAACCGGCATTGAAAGAATAACTACGGCATGACCGGCAAAAGAAAGAAAGGAGCTGGTCTTATGGAAACCAACTTCAAGAGCAGGAACTTCGAGATCACAGACGCGCTTAAGGCCTACATGGAGAAGAAGCTGGCAAGGCTGGTCAAGTACTTCGAGCCCGAGCAGATCGAATCCCAGGTCATGATGAGCATGCAGAAGGGCATTCAGACGGTCGAGGTGACGGTGAACGTAAAAGGGCTTCTGCTTAGAAGCGAAGAGAAGACAGGCGACATGTACGCATCCATCGACGGGTCCATAGACAAGCTGGAAAGGCAGATACACAAGTTCAAGACCAGGATAAACCGAAAGATCAGGGGCGACAAGCCCGCGCAGCCGGCAGCCCAGCCAACCCAGCAGGAGGCTGAGGAGGCCGTGATAGTAAAGACCAAGAGGTTCGCATACAAGCCGATGACAGCCGAGGAGGCCGTCATGCAGATGGACCTTCTGGGCCATGATTTCTTCGTGTTCACCAACACGGACGACAAAGGGCACATATGCGTAGTGTACCGCCGCAAGGACGGAAACTACGGACTTATAGAACCCGAGCAGTGAACCGGCTGATTAATCGCGGATGGGCTTCCTAAGGGGAGCCCATCCGCTTTGTGTTTGAGAGGGCAGGTGTTTCATTATGTTGAGCCTCCTTGTGTTCGAAGGCGGGCTTCCCCAAAGCCCGGTGGAAGGGTGGCTGTCTGATATCAGAAGCAGGATGGCGGAGAACCTGATTGCGATGGCGCTCGAAACGGGGGAGTTCGACGATGCGTTTCTTCTAACGGACAAGGACCTCTCGGTCCCTTCATCAGTCGAGGTGATAAGATCCCGACCCGAGGGGCACTTCCATTTCGGAGGGGCGCTGCAGGGCATACTCAAGGAGAAGGTGAAGGGCGGCTTCTGCTATTTCTCAGGAGGTTCAGCCCAGCTTCTGGGCCCTGCGGGAATAGGCAGCTTCGCCCGGCTCGTAAAGGAGGCGGAAGGGGGCATAATCGCAAACAACGCCTTCTCGGCGGATTTCTTCGGTTCTGCCGACATCGCACCCTTCATGATAGGTGAGCTTCCTCCCCAGGACAACTCTGTTCCGATATTCATCTCCGAAAGGCAGCAGGTGCAGCTGAAGCCGCTGCCGTTTTCCACAGAGGCAAGCTTCGACGTGGACACGCCGACAGACGCGCTCGTGCTTTCCATGCAGCCCGGATGCCCTAAGGCGGTTCACGATGCTGTGAGCAGGCGGATTCCTGGGGTGCCGGCCGGAAGGATGGAGGAAGCCGCAGGAAGGCTCGATCGGATGAGAGGCCTTATGTCCAGGGACTTCTCGGACATCACCCTGGCTGGAAGGGTCGGCCCATATGCCGTCCAGGAGCTGAACAGGACAACCAGGTGCCGATACAGGGTCTTCTCCGAGGAGAGGGGCATGCGCTCCTTCGGCAGGGACGAGGAAGGGACGGCAAGGACGATAATGGCGGAGCTTGTGAAGGAAAGAGGAGAAGCCGGCCTTCTCGGGCTTCTGATGGGGCAGACCGAGGGGCTGCTGTTCGACGACAGGGTCCTTTTCGCGGCCTCGGGGGCAAAGCCGGATGCAGAGCAGAGGTATTTGTCCGACATCTTCGCTTGGGAGCTTCTTCCAGACAACCTTCCCGGAAGGCTTGCCAGGGCTGCTCTTCAAACAGAGGGAGTAAGCCTGGGAGGCCACAGCCTGGTAAACTCGGGCGCTGTGCTCATTTCCAAGCATTAGCGGCGATATGGTAAGATAATATAGTTATGCAGTATTAGAGGTGGTTTGATTGTTCGGTTTCCTGAAGAAGGCGTTCGACCCCACAAAGAAGGAGCTGGCGAAACTCGCTGACATTGCGGCGAAGGTCCAATCCTTCGAACCTCAGATGAAGAAGCTCTCCGACGATGAGCTTCTTGCCCTTACCCCTCGATTCAGGGCAAGGCTGGACGGGGGAGAACCTATAGATTCGATAATGCCGGAGGCTTTCGCCGCAGTCAGGGAGGCGTCTGTAAGGACGCTCGGCTTAAGGCACTTCGACGTGCAGGCGATGGGAGCGGCCGTGCTTCACATGGGCCGCATAGCTGAGATGAAGACCGGCGAGGGCAAGACCCTTGCCGCGACCATGCCCGCATACCTAAACGCCCTGTCCGGAAGGGGCGTCCATATCGTCACCGTGAACGACTACCTGGCTGCCCGAGACGCGGCCTGGATGGGCCCCGTCTACAAGGCCCTGGGGCTTACCGTAGGCACCATAGTCCACGACCAGACGCCCCAGGTAAGGCGCGAGCAGTACATGTGCGACATAACCTACGGCACCAACAACGAGTTCGGGTTCGACTACCTCAGGGACAACATGGTGACGACGCTCGAAAACAGGGTGCAGAGGAGCCACAACTACGCCATAGTCGACGAAGTGGACTCCATACTCATAGACGAGGCCAGGACCCCGCTAATCATATCCGGACAGGCCGAAGACTCCGGCCCGACATACGCCACATTCGCGAGAATAGCACTTCAGCTCGAGCCCGATACCGACTACACGGTCGACGAGAAGGCAAGGACGGTCGCGATAAACGAATCCGGAATAGACAAGATTGAGAAGCGCATAAACGTTGAGAACCTCTACGACGAGGCCAACATAGAGCTCATGCACCATGCGCAGGCAGCGCTCAAAGCCAAGGCGCTCTTCAGGCGCGACCGCGACTACATAGTTAGCCCCGACGGCCAGGTCATAATAGTCGACGAATTCACAGGAAGGCTCATGCAGGGCCGCCGATACTCTGACGGGCTGCATCAGGCGATAGAGGCGAAGGAGGGCGTCAAGGTCCAGGAGGAGCACCGGACCATGGCGACCATAACCTTCCAGAACTACTTCAGGATGTACTCGAAGCTTGCCGGCATGACGGGCACCGCAAAGACCGAGGAGGACGAGTTCAGGAGCATCTACGGCCTTGACGTGGTGGAGATACCGACGGCAAAGCCCATGATAAGGGCCGACCACCCGGATGCAGTGTTCAAGACTCAGAAGTCAAAGTGGCTAAGCGTAGTCGACGAGATCGCCGCCTGCCACGAGAAGGGGCAGCCGGTGCTAGTCGGCACGGTCAGCATAGAGAAAAGCGAGCTCGTATCCGAGCTTCTGAAGCGCAGAGGCATCAAGCATCAGGTGCTAAACGCCAAGTACCATGAGAAGGAAGCGGAGATAATAAAGCTTGCGGGCCAGAAGGACGCGGTCACGATCGCGACGAACATGGCCGGACGCGGCACAGACATAGTGCTGGGCGACGGAGTCCAGGCTCTGGGAGGCCTCCACGTAATCGGCACCGAAAGGCATGAGAGCAGGCGAATTGACAACCAGTTAAGGGGACGTTCGGGAAGGCAGGGAGACCCCGGATCCTCCAGGTTCTACGTCGCCATGGACGATGACCTGATGAGGCTCTTCGGAGGCGAGAATATTGGCAAGATACTCGGGGCGATCGGCTGGAAGGAGGGCGATGCCATAGAGCATCCGCAGCTTTCCAGGCAGATAGAGGCGGCACAGAAGAGAGTCGAGGCCCGCCACTTCGAGATGAGAAAGCACCTCCTGCAGTACGACGACGTCATGAACAAGCAGCGCGAGGCGATATATGCCCAGAGGGACACGATACTAAGGGGAGAGGACATCAGGGCCAAGTCGCTCGAGCTCAGCGAAAAAACGGCCGAAGGGCTTGCGAGGGCGTTCGCTGACGAGAAGTCATATCCCGAGGACTGGGACCTTCAAGGGCTCGCCGAGCAGATATCGGCCCTTGTTGGAAAACGCATAGAGTCCGAAAGGCTAAAATCCCCCGACTGGAAGGGCCTGATCGAGGCAGTGGACGAAGCGATCGCCGCCTCCTACCAGGCGAGGGAGCAGGAAGTCGGCGAGGAGCGCATGAGGCAGCTTGAAAGGGCCGTCATGCTTTATCTAATAGACAACAAGTGGGTCGACCACCTGTCCAACCTCGAGCTTCTGAAGGAGGGCATAGGCCTTCGCGCCTACGGCCACCAGGACCCTCTCCTAGAGTACCGCAAGGAGACCTACAACATGTTCAACGACATGCTCCAGGCGATAGGGGAGGACTTCATAAAGCTCATAATGAGGGTGAAGGTCCGCGAGGAGAGCGAGGGCGAGGTTCAGGCCCCCGCAAAGTCCGTCTACAGGAACGTCGCAACTAACAGGTCGTCCGACGGCCCCAAAGCGCCGGTGAAGTCGGGCGAGAAGGTCGGCAGGAACGACCCCTGCCCGTGCGGCAGCGGCAAGAAGTACAAGAAGTGCTGCGGAATCGGCAAATAGCCTTATCTGGAAGGGAAATGCAGGTCATATGAGAACAGAACTGGCAACACCGATAGACGGACTCAGCTCGCGCATTAGCGAGATGCGCGGCTATCTGCACATAGAGGACAAGGCAAGGCAGCTTTCCGAGCTTCAGGAAGAGGCCGCAAAGCCCGGCCTCTGGGACGACAGGGACGCAGCCCAGAAGCTCATGCAGAAGATCTCCTCGGTAGAAGGCTACATAACCAAGTACAACTCCCTGAAGTCCAAGCTCGAGGACATAATCGCGCTCGCCGAGCTTGCCGACGAGGAGGACGACGCCGACGCAATAGAGGAGACCATGGGCATGATAAAGGCCCTGACGAAGGACGTCGAGCACGCCGAGATGGCGAGCATGCTCTCAGGCGAGTACGACTCAGGCGACGTCATCGTCTCCATACATCCTGGCGCCGGAGGCACCGAAAGCAACGACTGGGCCCAGATGCTATACAGGATGTACACGAGGTGGGCCGAGAGAAGCGGCTTCGAAGTTGAGGTGGCGGACTTCCAGCCCGGAGACGAGGCGGGGGTAAAAAGCGTCACCTTCTTCATAAAGGGCGAGAACGCCTTCGGCTACATGAAGTCCGAGAAGGGCGTACACAGGCTCGTGAGGATATCCCCCTTCGACGCGTCCGCCAGGCGGCACACCTCCTTCGTGTCCGTCGATGTTCTGCCCGAGTTCAAGGACGCCGAGGTGGAGATAAACCCCGAAGACCTGAAAGTCGACACATACAGGTCGGGAGGCGCCGGCGGCCAGCACGTCAACAAGACCGAGAGCGCAATAAGGATTACCCATCTTCCCACAGGGATAATTGTCTCCTGCCAGAACGAAAGGTCGCAGTACAACAACAAGGAAGTCGCCATGCGCATCCTGAAGTCCAGGCTCCTTGAGAAGCAGAGGGAGGAGCAGGAGAGGAAGCTCCAGGAGATGAGGGGCGACCACATGGAGATCGCCTGGGGGAGCCAGATAAGATCCTACGTGTTCCAGCCTTACACCATGGTCAAGGACCACAGGACCGGATGGGAGACCGGCGACATAGCATCGGTCATGGACGGGGAGCTCGATGAGCTCATCGAGGCATACCTTAGGATGATGGTCGCGTCTGCGCACAAGGTCTAGGTTGGGAGGTCGGTCAGGATGGGCAGCTCGCAAAGAAGGGCAAGATGCATTGCCGCGCTGATAATAGCGGCCGCAGTGGCGGTATCGGCCTGGGCTGGCCTTAAGAGGCACGCAAGGGAGCAGGCTTACGATATTGTGGACATCTGCCTGGACTTCGAGGAATTCTCCTCCATTGCGGCAAGGTGGCCGGACGGTCCCGAGGACTATTGGATCTCGATGAGGCAAGCCGGGGCGGACTCGGCATCGGTGCCTGAAGCGACGCTAAGGTGGCTGGAGGATGCCGGCTATATAGAGATAAGCCCCATGGGGTCTGAAGGTTCACTCACAAGGGCGATGATTACGCCCAAGGATCCCACGGCGGAGGGCATGCTTAAGGATAGGCTGCCTACACGCCTTGATGCCATGGTCGAATCCTCAGCGGACGGCTTCGTCGTATCGGGTCTCACCGTAGAGCAGCTGAGGGCGATAAACATCGGGCCCAACGAATATATGTCGAAGGCCGTGCGCAGCGCCGGCCTCTCTGTTGTCCTTAAGCTCTCCGCATTCGGAGGGTTCGACCTCGAATGGGTGGAAAGCGCGCTCAAGGAGTCCATCAACGGCAGGGCGGTGGTGCTCTTCACCGAGAAGACTGTCGGAGGCTACCCCAACAGGCTCGAGGAGGCTGCAGGCGCGCTCAAGGCCTCAGGCGCGGTCCTTGGGAGGATAGAATTCGCCAAGCAGCTAGGTTCGGACGATCTTTCCGAGTACATGTACCCGGACGTGGTGGCCATCCACAGCATAACCCCTGAGGAGCTTGCAAAGGGCATGCAGATGAGCATAGCGGCAGACAGGTTTGCGCTTGCTGCAAGGGAGAGGAACATGAGGCTTCTGTATGTCAACCCCTTCCGCTACGCCGGAGAGCAGTCAGACGTGCCGCAGTTCAACATAGAGTACGTGAAGGCGATAGCAGCAAGGCTCGAGGAGCAAGGCCTCGCCTCAGGAAGCGCAGCGAAACAACCTCCTACAGAGGAGCCCGGCAGAAGGCTCCTGCTTTCTGTGACCGCAATCGGCGCCGCAGCCGCGGTCTATCTAATCCTTCTCGATTTCGCTCCTGGCTTAGCGCTGGCATTGTCGGGCGCAACCGCGGCCTTTCAGCTTGTTGCAGCACTTGCCCTTCCCGAGAGCCTGGGAAGGCTCCTTATCCCGTTCATAGCTGCAGTTGCCATGCCATGCCTTGCAGGGCTTGCCTGGGTTCGCATGATGCAGGGGGCAAAGGCGCATGAAGCCGCAAAGCCGGTTCTCGCATGGGCCCTCGCCTCGGCAATCAGCATCGCAGGCGGGCTCATGCTCGCCTCCCCGGCCGCGGATGCGGCGAGGATGCTGGGCATAGGGGTGTTCACAGGGGTTAAGCTTGCCCAGGTGCTCCCGCTCGGCTTCGCGCTGGCAGCCTTCTGGGCCATCGTCATGGCGATGCCCCGGGGAAGGGGGATTGCCGGCGAGGCGCGCTTTCTTGGCATGCAGCCCATACTGTGGTGGCAGGCGGCGGTAGTGGGAATCGCAGGCATGGCAGTCCTTTATATGGTGATGAGGTCAGGAAACACGAGCCCGGGCATGGTAAGCGGCGCGGAGGAGGCAATAAGGGAGGCCCTGTCTAGGCTTCTTACGATAAGGCCCAGGAACAAGGAGATATTCATAGGCCACCCGGCCCTCATATGCGCAGGCATGCTCCTTACCGCAGACCAGAAGGTCCTTGCGCTTGCTGCGTTCGTACTCGGGATGGTCGGGCAGGTCTCGATGGTTAACACGTTCATGCACCTGCACACACCGATCTACATCACCGCAGTGCGCACGGCGCTTGGCCTTGGCATGGGGCTTGCTTTCGGCCTTGCCGCTATGGCGCTTCTTAAGGGCGCCCTTACGTTACTAAAGAGGAAGGGGCTCCTTCCATGAAGGTGTCAAAGCTTGCCATAAACGGATACTACGGAATGGGAAACGCCGGTGACGAGGCGGTTCTGGCATGCGCTCTCGCGCAGATAAGGAAGGTTGACTCCTCCATAGAGGTGACAGTGCTTTCCGGAGACCCGGCCGCCACAGCAAGGACTTACTCGGTGAAGTCCGTCATGAGGAAGGGCTTCGGGGCCTTAAGGGCGATAGCATCCTCAGACCTCTACGTATCAGGAGGCGGCAGCCTCCTGCAGGATACGACATCTGCGGCATCGATACTCTACTACCTTTCGCTCATGGCAGCATCGAAGCTCTTCGGAAGGAAGTATGCGGTGTTTGCCAACGGGATAGGCCCCGTCAAAAGGGGTTGGGCGCGGAACATGGTGAGGATGGCCATAGAGGGCGCTTCCAGTGCAAGCGTAAGAGACGCCGGGTCCTCTCGCTTTCTTTCAAGCATCGGCGTAAGGCGGGAGGACATACTGCTTTCGGCAGATCCGGTGTTCGCAATAGGGCAGAGGGGAATTGAGGAAGTGCTCTCCGCCGTGGAAGAAGCCTCCGGCTCCATTGCCGCGGGGTATCTCAGGCAGAACGCCGGAAGGCTTGCCATAATCGCGCTAAGAAGCTGGAGGGGCCTTGAAGCGGGCACCTCTTCGCTCTGCTCGGTGACTGGATCGCTTAAGGCGGCCGGCTTCGCCCCGGTCGGGCTTGCATTCCAGCCGGGGTATGACGAGGAACCGACCAGATCGGCCCTTAGCCGATGCGGCGGTGATGTGCCCCTCATTGCGTGCAGCTTCCATCCGGAGGTAGTCGCCGGGATATTCTCCCTTGCGGGGATTACCGTGGGGATGAGGCTGCACAGCCTGATAATGTCTGCCGCAGCCGGAGTGCCGGCCTTCGGTATAAGCTATGATCCCAAGGTCGACGCCCTCTATGAGATGCTGCCGCTCGGAAGGTGCGTGAGCGTGGATAAGCTCTCCTCGGAGGGAGAGAAGGCCATGGAGGACATGCTGAGGTCCCTGGATTCCTACAGGGGCAGGCTTTCAGCTACCCTGCCTGCGGTAAGGCAGAGGGCGGAGGCAGCAGCGGGCTTCACGCTGAGGAAGGCGGAGGGAAGATGAGCGCAAAGCAGATGGCTTGGGCCAGAGGAAGGCTCTTCGGCATGGAAGTGGACCTCATCAGCCTTGAAGGGGCAACGGAGCTTGCCATGGGCCGAATCGGAGGAGACGGGGGATACATAGTCACCCTGAACCCCGAGATGTGCGTGAAGTCGCTCGAGGACAGGGCCTTTCTGGATGCGGTAAGGGAAGCTTCCATAGTCGTGCCCGACGGAATCGGCTCGGTCTGGGCTCTTAAAAGGCTAGGCTACAGGGCGGCTGAGAAGGTGGCGGGAATCGAGCTTGCGGAATCTCTCATCGCCGCTGCTGCCGAAAGGGACATACCCGTATACCTCATAGGCGCAAAGCCGGGAGTGGCGGACAAAGCGGCATCCAACCTGGTGCTCAAGCACAAGGGCTTGAGGGTAGTGGGGGTAAGGGACGGCTACTACGATATGGCTGATGAGGACAAGGTGGCCGAAGCTGTCGCATCATCGGGGGCAGGACTCGTCCTTGTGGCGATGGGAGCCGGCAGGCAGGAGCTCTTCATGCAGAAGGCTTCGAGGCTTTCTGCAGGGGCTGTCTTCATCGGCATAGGCGGAAGCTTCGACGTCTTCGCAGGAGAGGTTACCCGGGCTCCGAGGATCATAAGGTCCATGAACCTCGAATGGCTTTACAGGGGGCTTTCCGACAGGGCGAGGTTTGCAAGGCTCATGAAGCTTCCCGGCTTCGTGGCCACGGTGCTTCTGAAGCCGGGGCTTTCAAGGCAGGGGCGCATCCGGTAAGGGTGAAGGACGATTCTTATGCAGGGAGGTGCGGCATGGCGGCACTTAACCACGATGAGATTGCGATGATGAAGGAAAAGGCGCTTCTTATGAGGCAGGACATCCTGCGCATGGTGGCGCAGGCAGGCTCGGGGCATCCGGGAGGTTCGCTGTCCGCTGCCGACATACTTTCGGTGCTCTATTTCCGCGAGATGCGTATCGACCCGTCAAATCCGAAGGATCCAGAAAGGGACCGCTTCGTGCTTTCGAAGGGGCACGCATCCCCGGTGCTCTACGCTGCGCTCGCCAGGCGCGGCTTCATACCCGTTGAGGAGCTTTCGACCTTCAGGAGGATAGACTCGAGGCTGCAGGGGCACCCTTCCATGAAGGCGCTGCCGTTCGTGGAGATGTCGACCGGATCTCTGGGCCAGGGCATATCTGCCGCCAACGGAATGGCGATAGCCGCAAAGATGGACGGGAAATCCCTTAGGGTCTACGTGATGATAGGAGACGGAGAGCTACAGGAGGGCGAGCTCTGGGAGGCGGCGATGACCGCAAGCCACAGGAAGCTCGACAACCTGGTGGCCATCCTTGACTACAACGGGCTTCAAATAGACGGCAGGATCGAGGACGTCAAGTCCCTTACGGGCATAAAGGAGAGGTTTGCCGCATTCGGATGGCACGTCATAGAGGTCGACGGCCACGACGTCGAGGCAGTCGCCGGAGCCTTCGACGAGGCAAGGGCGACAATTGGCAAGCCTTCAGTCATAATCGCAAGGACGGTCAAAGGCAAGGGCGTCTCCTTCATGGAAGGCCAGGCCTCATGGCACGGTACAGCGCCCAAGCCCGACCAGCTCGAACAGGCCCTTGGCGAGCTTCGCGGGGAGGTGTAGGATATGGCAGAGCTTGTAGCTACCAGGGCGGCCTACGGCAAGGCGCTCGCAGAGCTCGGAGAGAAGCACCAGGACGTGGTCGTACTCGATGCGGACCTTTCCAAGTCCACAATGACCTACGAGTTTGCGAAGAGGTTCCCCGAAAGGTTCGTCCAGATGGGAATATCAGAGCAGGACATGATGGCGACGGCCGCCGGCATCGCGACCATGGGCAAGAAGGTCTTCGCCTCCACTTTCGCCATCTTCGCCGCCGGAAGGGCCTACGACCAGGTCAGAAACTCGATAGCCTACCCCAGGCTGGACGTCAAGGTCTGCGCCACGCACGCCGGCCTTTCTGTAGGGGAGGACGGCGCCTCGCATCAGATGGTCGAGGACCTAGCCCTGATGAGGGCAGTGCCGGGCATGACAGTGCTCTGCCCGTCCGACGCGGCCTCAACCCGCTGGGCCGTGGAGGCCGCGTATTGGCACCACGGGCCGGTCTATGTGAGGCTGGGAAGGGCCCCGGTGCCCCAGTATCATGGTGAGTATTCGAAGTTCGGCATCGGTGAGGGCGTCATCTTGAAGAGAGGCCAGGACGTCTCGGTCATCGCCTGCGGCATGATGGTCGGCCCGGCGCTGGAGGCGGCTGAGCTGCTATCCTTCGAGGGCATCTCCGCCGGCGTCATAGATATGGTCTCCATAAAGCCTCTTGATGAGGCGCTGGTGCTTGAAGAGGCGGCGAGGTGCGGCGCGATTGTCACCGCAGAGGAGCATAACATAATCGGAGGGCTCGGAGGCGCCGTGGCCGAGGCGGTCACATCCTCAAGGCCCGTCCCGGTAGTGAGGGTGGGAGTGAAGGATACCTTTGGCGAATCCGGGAAGCCCGAGCAGCTGATGGTGAAATACGGACTCGCTGCGTCCGACATAGCGGCAGCGGCAAGAAGGGCGGTCGCCATGAAGGCGCGCGCCTGATTGCCTGAGAGGATGTGCCTTGGTCCATCTTAAAGGCGTTGGGAAGATATTCAGCAACACGGTCGTCGCTCTAAGCGAGGTCGACCTGGACATTAGAAAGGGCGACTTCGCCTTCCTGGTCGGCCCGTCCGGGGCTGGCAAGTCGACGCTTCTTACAATACTGTACAGGGGGATCAAGCCCACAAGGGGCAGCGTCATCGTAAACGGGGTTGACGTGAAGGAGCTGAAGCACCATGAGGTGCCCGAGTTCAGAAGGCGCATCGGCGTCATTTTCCAGGACTTCAAGCTCCTGCCGGACAGGAACGTCTTCAACAATGTGGCCTTCGCACTGGAGGTAATCGAGGCCCATCCGAAGGACATCGCAAAGAGGGTAGGCAAGGCGCTGGATTTAGTCGGCCTAACGGGGAAGGCGAAGGCGAAGCCGTTCCAGCTTTCAGGCGGCGAGCAGCAGAGGGTCTCCATCGCAAGGGCTATAGTCAACGACCCGATACTGGTGCTTGCCGACGAGCCGACCGGAAACCTCGACCCTGAGACATCAAGGGACATCATGCAGCTTCTAAGCGACATCAACGAGCTGGGCTCCACTGTGATATGCGCGACGCACAACAAGTCCATAGTCGACGAGATGCGCCGCAGGGTCATCGAGATGGAGCACGGAAGGATAATCAGAGACGAGAGAAGGGGAGTGTACAGCTTTGAAGGCCCGCTCAATTAGGCTCATAGCAAGCCAGACGGCGAGGGGCCTTCTGAGGAACTTCGCCTTCATGGCACTTATCATTGTGGCTGCGTGCATGTTCGTGCTGGGCTCGACCTTCGCCGTCGCGCTGAACGTGACTAACATCGGCATCCAGATGCAAAGGCAGATAGAGATCAAGGCGTTCCTGGTAGACGGGTTTAAAAACACGGATGCCCTCGCCGGAAAGATCAAGGCCATATCCGGCGTCCGCGACGCCATATACATATCCAGCGACCAGGCACTAAAGGACATGTCGGAGGATTATCCCGACTACAGGGAGGTAATAAAGTCCCTTCCGGAAAACCCTCTTCCGGCATCCTTCGACGTGAAGCTGTCCGACCCGAAGTCGGTCAGGCAGATAGCCGCCGCCGTGGAGAGCCTGGATGGCGTCGAAAGCGTCAACTACGGCCAGTCTTATGTAGAGGGCCTCTCGAGGATGCTCCAGGTTCTATGGTCGTTCACGGCGCTCATACTGGTGGCGATGGCGTTCGGCAGCGCGATAATCGTGAACAACACGATAGGCATAACCGTCACAGCAAGAAAGTCGGAGATAGAGATCATGAAGCTGGTCGGAGCCTCCGATGGATTCGTAAGGGCCCCGTTCGTGCTGGAAGGCATGATAATCGGGACAATCGGAAGCGCGCTGGCTGGCATCGGCATATTCGCCGGCTACGGCTATGCCCTAAACTGGGTGCACGGCATCGCGCCGTTCATCCCGCTTGTGACTGCAGCCTGGGCCAGGTGGGGGCTTCTTGCCCTGGTGCTCGCGCTGGGTGCGATTCTGGGTGCAGGTGCCGGACGCAACGCGACGAATAAGTACTTAAGGGATTAGGAGGTGGCGGAGCATCAAGCTGGACAGGGTGAAGCTCATACGCATCTCGGCAGCGGCAATGCTGGCAGTCCTGCTGGCTTTCGGTGCTGCTTATGCCGCCACTGCGCCCACGGCCGAGGAAAAGAAGCTGGAAG
Source organism: uncultured Clostridia bacterium (assembly GCA_964545975.1). Classification (GTDB taxonomy): domain Bacteria; phylum Bacillota; class DTU025; order DTU025; family MWDF01; genus MWDF01. Next base: position 25,633 of record CAZJHY010000021.1, read on the forward strand.
ACATACAAAAGGAGATTAATCAGACCAAAAGCACGTTAAGCAAGGTGAAGACCGAGGAGAAGAACGCCCTCAAGGCCCTTCAGAACATAGAGAGCGACCTTGCCAACACGAAGTACAGGATAACCAAGGCCGCACAGGACCTGGCTTACCTGAAAAACAGGCTGATCAACGTCGAGAAGGAGCTTCAAGCGGCGGATGCCGCCTTGGAGCTCACCCAGAAGGACTACATGAAAGCTGCGGGAAACCTCGAGGACAAGCTCGTCGCGATATACAAGGCCGGAAACCCCAAGTACATGGAGATGCTTTTCAACTCGAAGAGCTTCGCGGAGTTCATGAGCAAGTCCGATTACCTAAGGGCGATGGTCGAATACGACAGGGACACGCTTGAGACATTGAAGCAGAAGCAGCAGGACCTGGCCGACAAGACCGCAGCAGCCGAGCGCAAGAAGAAGGAGCTGGAGAACACCAACGCAACGATCGCGGCGCTTAAAGCGCAGCTTGAAGCCGACGAGAAGTCGCTTACGGCAAAGTACGCCGACCGCGAGAAGTACCTCTCGCAGATACAAAGCGAGAGGGTCAAGTGGGAAAAGGAGCTTGCCGAGGAGGAGAAGCAGTCCAGGGAGCTTGAGTCGGTAATAAGAAGCAAGCAGGACAGCAGGACCACCACCACTACCACGAGCAAGTTCCTCGGAAAGCTAATCTGGCCTGTGGACGGCGGATGGGTGAGCTCTGAGTACGGCTGGAGGATTAGCCCCATCTTCGGTGACCGAAGGTTCCACTCGGGCATTGACATAGCAGTGCCGACGGGAACCTCAGTCAAGGCGGTGGCTGACGGCAAGGTATTGGAATCAAGGTGGATCAACGGCTACGGATACACTGTGATACTTGACCATGGCAGCGGTATAAGCACGCTTTACGCCCACAACTCGAAGCTTCTGGTGAAGCCCGGGCAGTCGGTGAAGCTTGGCTTCATGGTATCGAAGGCGGGCTCCACAGGTTGGTCTACAGGCCCTCACGTGCACTTCGAGGTGAGGGAGAACGGCGTCGCCAAGGAACCGAGGAATTATCTGATTAGGAAGTGATAGCATGAACGCAAATGATGTACGCGCGAAGGGCAGGCCCGCGCTTAGGGTAATAGCCCTGTTGGCGATAGTGCTTGTGCTGGCCAGCGCCGTATTCGTAATAGCGGCGGCGCC
>CAZJHY010000022.1:0-25916 GCA_964545975.1 uncultured Clostridia bacterium
GCTACGGCGAGAAGCACTTCTGGAGGACGAAGTTCGAGGGCGTCATGAACAACCTCGACAGGAGGTACAAGGAGACCACCTCGGACACAATGCGCGAGGAGTACGAGAAGTACCAGAGCTATAAACCCTGTTTGAAGTGCGATGGCGCAAGGCTTAAACCCGAGTCGCTGGCCGTCACCATTGCAGATTTCAACATAGTGGAGCTGACCTCAAGGAACATCGGAGGCATACTGGAGTTTCTGCAGGGGCTCTCGCTGAACGACAGGGAGAAGATAATCGCATCCAGGCTTATCAAGGAGATAAAGGAGAGGCTGGGCTTCCTGGTGAACGTCGGTCTCGATTACATAACGCTGGACCGCCCTTCGGCCACCCTTTCCGGCGGAGAGGCCCAGCGCATAAGGCTTGCAACGCAGATCGGATCCGGCCTCACCGGCGTCTTGTACATACTCGACGAACCAAGCATCGGGCTCCATCAGAGGGACAACAGGAAGCTCATAGAGACGCTCAAAAGGTTGAGGGACATCGGAAACACCGTCATCGTCGTCGAGCATGACGAGGAGATGATCCGAGAGGCTGACGAGGTCATCGACATGGGCCCGGGCGCAGGCGAGCACGGCGGCTTCATCGTCGCACAGGGAAGCGTCGAGGACATCTGCGATACCAAGGGATCCATAACGGGGGATTTCCTGGCTGGGAGGCGTGCCATCAAGGTGCCCTCCGAAAGAAGGGCTCCCAACGGCAAGTGGCTTTCAATCAAGGGAGCCACCGAGCACAACCTGAAGAGGGTTGACGCGGACATCCCGCTGGGGGAATTCGTATGCGTGACAGGAGTCTCCGGCTCAGGCAAGAGCACGCTCATAAACGAGATACTCTACAGGAGCCTGTCCAGGAACATCTACGGCTCGGCCGAGAAACCGGGCGCCCATGAGAGGATTACGGGACTTCAGTACATAGACAAGGTCATAAACATCGACCAGTCGCCGATAGGAAGGACCCCGAGGTCCAACCCGGCCACCTACACCGGCCTCTTCGACGACATAAGGGGCCTTTTCTCCGAGGTGCCGGAGTCGAGGACCAGGGGCTATAAATCCGGAAGGTTCAGCTTCAACGTGAAGGGCGGCCGCTGCGAGGCCTGCCGCGGGGACGGCATCATAAAAATCGAGATGCACTTCCTGCCGGACGTCTACGTGCCCTGCGAGCAGTGCGGGGGAAGGCGCTACAACAGGGAGACGCTAGAAATCCTTTACAAGGGGAAGAGCATAGCAGACGTGCTTTCAATGAGCATCGAGGAGGGCGCCGAGTTCTTCAGGAACATACCGTCCATAGCAAGGAGGCTCGACACCCTTGTGGATGTGGGCTTGGGCTACATGGCCCTCGGGCAGGCGGCGACGACCCTCTCAGGCGGCGAGGCCCAGAGGGTGAAGCTGGCAACGGAGCTATCCAGGCGCTCGACTGGAAGGACGCTGTACCTTCTGGACGAACCGACGACGGGGCTTCACTTCGCGGACACCGAGAAGCTCCTCTCCGTCCTTCATAGGCTTGTCGAGACGGGAAACAGCGTGCTCGTCATAGAGCACAACTTGGATGTGATAAAGACCGCTGACTGGCTCATTGACCTCGGCCCCGAGGGAGGGGAAAGGGGCGGAAGGATCATCGCCGCAGGCACACCCGAGCAGGTGGCTGCCTCAGAGGAATCCTATACCGGAAGGTACTTAAGGGAGATGTCGGGGATAACCCCTGCGGGTGACAGGTGATGGACGTAAGGCCCGACCCGCTTAAGAAGAAGCTGAAGGAGCTGCCGGGAAAGCCGGGTGTGTACCTTATGAAGGACGCGCCCGGCAAAGTCATCTATGTGGGCAAGGCCGTGAACCTGAAAAACAGGGTCCGTTCATATTTCCAAAGCGCAAGAGGCCTCGGCCCCAAGACGGAGGCCCTGGTGGCGAAGATCGCGGACTTCGACTACATAGTGACATCCACCGAGGTGGAGGCCCTCCTTCTTGAGAACAACCTCATCAAGAAGCACAAGCCGCACTACAATATCCTACTGAAGGACGACAAGACCTACCCCTACATCAAGGTGAGCATAAACGAACCTTTCCCGCGCTTCTCTGTAACAAGGAAGCGCGAAGCTGACGGCGCCAGATACTACGGGCCCTTTGCAGCCACGGGCGCGATGCGCGAGGTAGTGAGCCTCATAAGGCACATGTTCCCGCTGAGGCAGTGCGAGCTCGACATAAAGCCCGGAATGAACAAGAGGCCGTGCCTTAACTACCAGATGGGAAGGTGCATGGCCCCCTGCGCTGGCAACGTGTCCGTGGAGGAGTACAGAGCTGTCGTCGACCAGGCGATACTGCTTCTTGAAGGCAGAGTCGACCGGCTCATAAGGGAGATCGCGGCCGAAATGAGGAAGGCTTCAGAGGAGATGCTCTTCGAGAAGGCGGCGCTTCTTAGGGACAGGATAAAATCTGTAGAGCTGGTTGGCGCGATGCAGAAGATAGTGATGGAGCCGGGGGACGACACGGACGCCATAGGAGTGGCAAGGCAGCTTACTGACACATGCGTCGCTGTGATAATGATCAGAGACGGCAGGGTGAACGGAAAGGCCCACTTCTTCATGGAGGGGGCCTCAGACGCCCCCGATGCCGAGCTTCTCGCGGCGTTTCTCAAGCAGTACTATATGGACGCCTCAGCTGTACCTCCTGTCATAAGCATGCCGGAGGAGCCGGACGAGGCAAGGCAGATAGAGCAGTGGCTTACCGGCATCAACTCCGGAAGGCGAGTGAGGTTCACCTATCCCAAGCGCGGGACCAAGCGCGACATCTCTAAGATGGCAAGTGAGAACGCGGAGGAGATGCTGAGGCTAAGGCTGGCCGAGGAGGAGCGCTCGAGGGCGAGGACCCAGGGGGCCGTGCAGGCACTTGCGGATGCACTTGGCCTTCCTGCCGCACCGTACAGGATCGAATGCTTCGACATATCGAACATCCAGGGGACTGACACGGTCGCCTCCATGGTGGTCTTCGAGGACGGCTTGCCACAGAAGAGCGAATACCGCCGCTTCAGGATAAGGACTGTCGAGGGTTCCGACGACTTCAAGAGCATGGGGGAGGCCGTGGGAAGACGGTTCGCCAAGGCGAAGGAGCAGGATCCCAAATTCGTGAAGCTTCCCGGGCTTCTTCTAATCGATGGCGGCAAGGGGCAGCTGGGAGCGGCCCTTGAGGCCATGAGGGAAAACGGCTACGACCTGCCCGCGGCAGGCCTTGCAAAGAGGAACGAGGAGCTGTTCCTGCCGTATGCTCAGGATCCGGTAGTGCTTCCGAAGGACAGCTTCGCCCTTCACCTGGTGCAGAGGGTAAGAGACGAGGCGCACCGCTTCGCCATAACATATCACAGGAGCATAAGGGGCAAGAAGAGCATAAAGTCCGAGCTTATAGACCTTCCCGGCATCGGAAAGGCGAGGCTAATGGCGCTTATGAAGGCGTTCGGCTCGCTTTCCGAGCTGAGCCGCCAGGACGAGGGATCTATAAGGAAAGTGAAGGGAATGGACAAGGCATCGGCGGCGGCTGTGTGGGCTCACCTGCACGCAAAGGATGCGGCCGCGAATGATGCCGGGGAGGCTCAGCGCGCTGTTCAGCAGGAAGATGACGGAGGTGCCGCCGATGGTGAGGGAAACGAGGATTGATGCCGGAAGGTTCGGCGAGGTAGTGGTCCGTGCGAGCGAGAGGGGCCTTGTGATGTCAACGGTGGAGGGCTTCGCCGCCATCAAAGGCGCAAGAGCCATCGCGCCTGGCTCCACGCTGAAGAAGGAAGGCATCGCGATATGGCCGGTTTCGGCGGGTGAGCTCTTGGCGTTCTCGAAGGGCAGGCCTAAGGACGCTTCTGAGGGCCCATACGAGCCGGCCGGGCTTTCGGCGCGCGGTGCGGGTGCGGTAAGGGATTTCCTCTTGGGAGACATGTCGGCGTGGGAGGCCATCCGCTTGCTGCCCGTCGACGATGGGGCGCTCGGAGGAGGCTTCACCGCAAAGGTGCTGTCCCTTCTGAGGGACGTGCCCCCAGGGCGCTATATCAGTTATGGAGATATGGCGGATGCTGCCGGAAGCCCCGGGGCGGCAAGGGCAGTGGGCGCAGCCATGGCATCCAATCCGCTTCTCATAGTCGTGCCCTGCCACAGGGTGTTCGGGGCGGGCGGAAGGTTCACCGGCTTCGGCGGAGGGCTGGGATTGAAGGCCGCTCTAGCTGGGCTGGAGCAATTAAATTAATAAAAGTATTAAAAATATTAATATAGGTATTGACATCTATGACATTGATATTTATAATCCGAATTGAAGTTGAAACAATTCGGAGGTGGGTATCATGTTCATGTGGGATCTCAGAGACGTACAGATGATGCGCACAAGCAACGACTGCGAGGGCAGGGAGTGCATGAGAAGCGCCGCACAGAGGCAGGTCTGGCATGCAAGGGATACCGAGCTTGCTAATGGCACCGAGAGAAGGCTCATCACCCTTATCAGGACGTCGGTGGCAGACGAGGCGGTCTTCGAGATAGTCCTGTAAGGAGGATGGATACCATGGCAGCGAGAGAGGCAATCGGCAAGTGCCCGATATGCGGCGGACAACTGGAGATCACAAGGCTGTCTTGCACATCGTGCAATACCAACATAGAGGGTCATTTCACGGTGTGCAAGTTCTGCCAGCTCCCTCCGGAGCTTAAGGTCTTCGTAGAGGTGTTCATAAAAAACCGCGGCAACATAAAGGACGTGGAAAAGGAGCTCGGCATATCCTACCCGGCGGTGAGAAGCAGGCTCGACCAGACCATAACGGCCCTCGGCTACAGCGTGGACCAGGAACCGGCGCCGACAAAGGAATCTTCCGCCGCAAGGAAGAAGGAAGTGCTCGAGCAGCTCAAGAAGGGCGAGATTTCGGCCGAGGAGGCCATTAAGAGGCTAAAGCTTAGGTAACGGGGGGATCTCAAGATGTCCGACGAGAGGAAACTGATACTCAACCTCTTATCAGAAGGCAAGATAACCGCAGAAGAGGCAGACGAGCTTCTAGAAGCCCTTGACCTGGACGCCGCGTCCAGGCAGGACGAAGGCGAGTTGGCCGAACCTTCCTCGAAGGAAGAGGCCATGAGCGGCGATGCTTCCGGCAAGGCATGCTGTGCCGAGGAGGAGGCAGGAACAAGATCTGAGGGCGCTGAAGCAGGCAGCCAGAGGACCGGCGAGCCCAAGAGAAAGGTTAGGCTGGAAGTTGGCCCCGACCTTGAGGATCGTCTAGGCAGTATGGCTGAGGACCTGGAAGAGCTCGTAAGCGACATACCCGAGAAGGTACAGAAGGCCCTGGACAGTGTGACCATAACCAAGGACGGCAAGAAGTCGACGCTTACGGACCTGCTGAAATCCTGGGGCATATCGGACCTTGGGGGGATAAGCGCCAACCCGACCTTCAAAATGGGAACCTCGGAAGTGAAGGAACGGCTTCCCGTGAGCGTATCGCTCACCAACGGTGCCATACGCTTCCTTCCCAACGAGGATGAGACCGACATCAAGGTGGTCTCGAAGGTGCTCGTCAGAAATGCCCCGAGGGAAGAGGTCCAAAAGATTGCAAACAAGCATATCGAGGTCTACTTCGACCCCAAGGCGGGCCTTAAGGTGAAGTCGATTGACAGTCTGAACGTCTCTGTCGCCATGGTGGAGGTCTACCTTCCCAAGCACCTGGACTTCGACATTTCGGCGCAGTCCGTAAACGGCAGCGTGAAGGTAATCGAGATATCCGCCAAGGGAGCTCTGCTTAAGACCGTAAACGGCAGCGTGCAGATCACAGAGGCGGAAATCGGCATGCTCGAAGCCCAGGCTGTGAACGGAAGCGTTAAGCTGGACGGGAAGTTCATGGACGTAAACGCCAGCACCGTGAACGGCAGCGTGAGGGCGAACATGGCCCTTGCAGGAGGCACTGTGAGGTTATCCAGCGGGAACGGCTCGGTGAGGGCCAACCTCGACAAGTCCAAGTCGGTCCCTATGCAGATACAGGCATCTAGCAGACACGGGGCGGTGAAGATGGACATAGAGGGGCTGGAGACCGTGCAGGAGTCGTCTATAAGCTCGATGCACAAGAGCGGCACCTGGAGGAGCAGGGGATACCTGGACGCGAAGGTGAAGGCCGAAGTGGAGATCGAGACCAGGAACGGCTCCGTGGTGATCTCCGAAGACTAGTTTTCAGGCACCGGAGGGACACGGCATCCTGAAGAAGGGGCCGGGCGCTTATAACAGGGCCCGGCCCCATATTTAGCCCCGATTGATGGTATAAGGGCGGGGAGTTGCTGTAAAATATAACTTGTAGCATAATGCGCCGGAAGGACGGTGAGCTTCGATGGACGCATCCGACAGGGCCATTATAACTCAGGAAGTGGCGAGGCTCTCAGCAAAGAAGGCCTTGGAGCTGGGGATAGGGCATATCGTCGTGGCATCCAACTCGGGGACTACGGTTATGGAGGTGCTCAAGGCCGTTCGCGAGTCCTTCGATGGCAAGGATGTGCCTAAGGTCGTCTGCGTGACCCATATGGTCGGCTTCTCCGCCGACGGTGTGGACGAGATGGAACCTTCCGTAAGGGCGAAGCTTTCTGAGGAGGGCATAGCGGTCCTCACAACGACCCACCTCTTCGGAGGGGTGGAGCGCTCGATGAGCGGCCAGCATAAGGGGATTTATCCGCTGAGCATGGTGGCAAACGCGCTCAAGCTGTTCGGACAGGGCGCGAAAGTCGCCGTGGAGATCTCCGTGATGGCGCTTGATTCCGGCCTCATACCGCACGGCGTGGACGTAATAGGAATCGGCGGATCCGGAAGGGGCGCCGACACGGCCCTTGTCATCAGGCCGGCACACTCGATAAGATTCTTCGACACCAGGGTAAAAGGCGTCATAACGCTCTCATAATGAAGGGTGGAAAGAAGGCATGAAGAAGCTTCTGAGAAGTAGGAACAACAAGATGGTAGGCGGGGTTTGCGCAGGGGTTGCGGAGTATCTTGGCACCGATCCGACCCTTATCAGGCTGCTGTGGGCATTTACGATCATTTTCGCGGGCGCGGGGCTTCTTGCTTACATAATCTGCTGGCTCATCATACCGCAGGCCAATTAGACCGCAGCGAATCAAGGAGGTAAAGTCGATGGACGCCAAGAAGCTTACAAGGGACACCAAGAACAAGATGCTGGGCGGAGTCTGCTCGGGAATAGGCAACTACTTCGGCGTGGATCCCACGATCGTCAGGGTGGTGTGGGTCCTGCTGGCCCTGGGGGCGGGCTTCGGCGTGCTCGCCTACATCATCTGCTGGCTCGTAATCCCTGAGGCTTGATAAGACACGGCAGATCCGCAGCCTGAAGAGGCAGCAGATCCGAACGGAGGGACCGAACTTGGAGAAGAAGCTTGTAAGAAACGTGGACGACAAGATGATCGGCGGGGTATGCTCCGGCATAGCAGGCTACATCGGGCTTGACCCGACCGTAGTGAGGGTAGCCTTCGCTATAGCCATCGTATTCTCGGCCGGCGCAGGGCTCATAGCATACCTCGCCTGCTGGCTCATCATGCCCCCCAGCCGGGCATAAGGCAATGAGGGCCGAACGGCCCTCAGTAATCGGAGGCAAGCATGCGCATAGCACTAATCGCCCACGACGAGAAGAAACCCGACATGGTGGCGTTCTGCCAGGTCAATTCGGGTTTCCTGTCGCAATGCGAGCTCGTCGCCACCGGCACCACGGGAAAGCTGATTGCGGAGAAAGCCGGACTTGCCGTGGACAGGAAGCTCTCCGGGCCTTTCGGCGGGGACCTGCAGATCGGCTCCATGGTGGCACAGGGCGAGATAGACGCCGTCATCTTCCTTCGAGACCCGCTTACGGCACAGCCGCACGAACCCGACATAAACGCGCTGCTTAGAGTATGCGACGTACACAACGTGCCCGTGGCGACCAACCAGGCGACAGGATCGATGGTTCTCTCGGCCATGAAGAGGATGGGAAAAGACCAGGAATCCGACAGGTGAGAAGTCAAGGCTTAAGCCAAGGCGGAGGTTGTTTATGGGCAGATATTTCGGCACCGACGGAATAAGGGGCATCGCCGGTTATGAACTCACGGCCGAGCTTGCGCTGGCAGTCGGTGCGGCGGGCATGATGGCACTAGGCGCATCCGGCAAAGAGGCCGTAGTCGGCATGGATACAAGGGAATCGTCACCCATGCTGGCATCTGCGGTAGCCGCAGGCGCCGCCTCATGCGGGACGGACGTGCTTATGGCAGGAGTCGTGCCGACCCCCGCGGTCGCCATGCTGACAGCCTCAAGGGGAGCAGCGTGCGGTATTGTCATCTCGGCTTCGCACAACCCATTCGAGTACAACGGCATCAAGTTCTTCGGACCCGACGGGTTCAAGCTGCCGGATTCAGTCGAAGGCGAGATCGAGGCCGCGCTTGATGGCATGCTCGCCGGCAGGAAGGCCGTTAATCAAGGCAGTTTCGGCAGGGTGCTGGACTTCTCGGAAGGGCAGGCGGCGTACGAGGACTTCGCGGTCGGCACATGCCCGGGAGGCCTCAAAGGCCTGAAAGTGCTTTTGGACTGCTCCAACGGGGCAGCCTTCGGCATAGCTCCGGAGGCCTTCAGAAGGCTCGGCGCTGATGTCCACGTGACGGCCGACAGGCCCGACGGCAGGAACATCAACCTCGGATGCGGGGCAACAGCCCCCAGGTCTATGGCTGAGGCCACCTCGAGGACGGGCTGCGACATCGGCTTCGCCTTCGACGGCGACGCCGACCGCTGCATAATGGCAGACGAGGCGGGAAGGGTCCTGGACGGAGACTTCGAGATGGCAATAATAGCCGGCAGCATGAAGGAAAGGGGACTTCTGGGAGGAGATGCTGTAGTAGCGACAGCCTACAGCAATATGGGCTTCGCCGAAGCCCTGGGAGCCATGGGATTAAGGCAGCTTACGGCAGACAACGGGGACAGGTACGTCCTAGAGGTCATGAGGGCAAACGGCCTTAAGCTGGGCGGAGAGCAGTCAGGACACATAGTGATGCTGGACCTGTGCACCACAGGCGACGGTCTTCTCACCGCCATAAGGCTCGCCCAGGCCGTGAAGTCCTCGGGGAAGAGGGCGTCGGAGCTGGCCTCAGTCATGAGGAAGTACCCTCAGGGGCAGATGGCCGTGCGCGTAGCAAGGAAAGGCGCGCTCATGGAAGACGCCGAGATCTGGGCGGCAGTCAAAGCCGCCGAAGCCGAGCTCTGCGGCTCGGGAAGGGTCTTCGTGAGGGCATCGGGCACTGAACCTGTCGTAAGGGTCATGGTCGAGGCGGCGGACAGGGATGCCCTGGAGAGGATACTGGACGAGATATCGTTACTTGTAGCAAAGCGCCTATCATGATTTCCGGGAGGGTAAGCCAATGTGCGGAATAATCGGATACGTCGGTGACAAGCAGGCGGCCCCAATAATCCTTGACGGGTTGAAGAGGCTCGAGTATAGAGGATACGATTCGGCCGGAATCGCCATAAACGACGGAAGCAGGACCGTGCTTAGAAAGAGCATGGGAAGGCTCGTGAAGTTCGAAGAGGCGATAAGAGGGGAGGTCCCCCAGGGAAGCTGCGGCATGGGCCACACCAGATGGGCGACCCACGGAAGGCCCTCCGACCTGAACGCGCATCCGCATACCGACTGCACAGGGGACATCGTCCTCGTCCACAACGGCATATTCGAGAACTACTCCGAGGTGAAGGCGTCTTTGATAGCTGACGGCCACGTCATGGTATCCGAGACCGATACCGAAGTGCTCGCCCATCTGATAGAGTCCAATTACGACGACGACCTCGCCGAGGCCGTGAGGAAGTCCATACGCATGGTGCGCGGCTCTTACGCCATAGTTGTGATGAACAGGCGCGAGCCCGGACGCATAGTGGCAGCCAAGAAGGACTCCCCTCTCATCGCCGGCCGCGGCCAGGGCGAGAACTACATCGCCTCCGACATACCCGCCCTTCTTCCCTATACGAGGGAGGTATACATCATCGAGGACGGAGAAGTCGTCGACATGACGAAGGATGAGCTCAGGTTCACAAGGATAGACGGAAGCATCGTGACGAAAACCCCCATGACAGTCACCTGGAGCATGGAGGCCGCCGAAAAGGGCGGCTACAACCACTTCATGCTGAAGGAAATCCACGAGCAGCCCAGGGCCCTGAGGGAGACGCTTTCGGGCCGAGTTGCCCCCGACGGGAGGTATGTGAGCATTCCCGAGCTGAACCTCTCCGACGACTACCTGAGGCAGCTGAAGCGCATACAGCTCATAGCATGCGGCACTGCCTCCTACGCCTGCCAGGTGGGCAGGTACTACTTCGAGAAGTTCGCGGGGCTTCCCGCGGCAGTGGAGGTCGGCTCAGAGTTCAGGTACTCAAACCCCATAATCGGTCCCGAGACGCTGGTCATCGCTGTGAGCCAGTCCGGCGAGACTGCGGACACCCTGGCCGCCATGAGGGAGGCAAAGGCCCACGGCTGCAAGGTGGTCGCGGTGACGAACGTGGTCGGATCCTCCGTGTCAAGGGAGGCCGACATGGTAATATACACCTACGCCGGCCCGGAGATAGCTGTAGCCTCCACGAAGGCCTATGTCACCCAGCTTGAGGCACTTTGCCTTCTCGGCCTTGACCTCGCCCAGAGAAGAGGCGTCGTCGAACGCGAGAAGGTTGCATTGATCGCAAGCGAGCTCAAGGAGCTCTCAGGGAAGATGGAATCGCTTTTCAGGAGGAACGAGGCCTGGATAGAGGCGTTCGCAGGAAGAAACAGCGCGATGCAGCATGCCTTCTTCATAGGAAGGGGCCTCGACTTCGCGACGTCGCTTGAAGGCGCGCTCAAGCTCAAAGAGATATCCTACGTGCACGCAGAAGCGTATGCTGCAGGGGAGCTTAAGCACGGCACCCTCGCCCTTGTGACCAAGGGCACTCTTGTGGTGGCCCTGGTCACCCAGCCGAGCCTGAGGGAGAAGATGCTCTCCAACATACAGGAGGTGAAGGCCAGGGAGGCCATGGTCCTCGCTGTCGCCTCCGAAGGCGACGCCGAGATAGAAAAGCACGTCGACCACGTCATATACATACCTCACACCGTGCCGGAGCTTGCCCCGATGCTTGCAGTCGTACCCCTTCAGCTGTTCGCCTACCACATGGCGGTGGCCAGGGGAAACGATGTGGACAAGCCAAGGAACCTGGCGAAGAGCGTGACGGTGGAGTAGGGGATTGAAGCTCATCGGAATCGGCACGGACATCGTCGAGCTCGCAAGGTTTCGAGCTCACGCGAAGGCGCTTCCTGACGGACCCGCCCGGCGCTACCTTACCGAAACCGAGATGGCGGAGGCCATCCAAAGGAAGAATGCGGCAACAGAATACCTCGCGTCCAGGTTTGCAGCCAAGGAGGCCGTGATGAAGAGCCTCGGCAGCGGCATGGATAGGATATCCTTCATCGATATCGAAATCGCCTCCGCTCCGGACGGGCGGCCTTTCGTGCGCCTTTCCGGAAGGGCTCAGGAGAGGGCCTCGGAGTTATCCGCGGCGACAGTGATGATAAGCATCTCGCACGGGAAGGAGTCCGCCGTGGCTTTTGCTGCGGCCGTGGCCGAAGATGCCCTATAAGCTGGCCGATACCAAGGCGAGCGGCGCCATAGACCGCCTCGCGATGTCGGAATACGGGCTGGACGGGAGAATCCTCATGGAGAATGCGGGTTCCGCCGCGGCTAGCCTTGCGTCCCTCATAATGCCGGAGACGGGCGCGGTGACGGTCTTCTGCGGAAACGGCAGGAACGGCGGAGACGGGTTTGTAGCGGCAAGGCACCTTGCATCGGCCTGCCCCATGGTGAACGTGGTGAGGGTGATGCCTGAGCCCGGAAGGCGCATCCCTGATGAAGCGAAGGCGAACCTGAGGGCGATATCCGCCGGTAAAGGGTCTATAAGGCTTCTGGAGGCCCGCTCGGGAGAGGATCTTAAGGAAGCCCTGATCCTTGCCCTCAAATCGACTTTGATAATCGACGCGCTTATCGGCACCGGCCTCAGCGGTCCCCCCTCAGGCCTAGTAGCCTCAGCAATCGAAACTATCAACGAGGCGTCAGGTTGCGGGGTGGACGGGCAAAGGATCCCGGTGCTGTCACTGGACGTCCCGTCAGGCACATCATCCGACGACGGCAGCGCCCCTGGCCATCACGTGCGGGCCACCCATACGCTCTGCTTCGGCACATTGAAGCAGGGGCTGTTCGCCGAGCCTGCCGCAAGCCTCGCCGGGGATCTTTACGTTTCCCGGATAGGAATACCGGAAGCGGCGCTTGCCCCGGCGGGAGGGGAGCTTCTGGACGCGGCCCTTGCCGGAAGCCTAATCCCTTTGAGGAAGGCATCCTTCCACAAGGGGGACATGGGCAAAGTCGCAGTGGTTGCGGGAAGCTTGGACATGCCGGGGGCTGCGGCGCTCGCCTCAAGAGGAGCGCTTTCGGCAGGGTGCGGCATCTGCGAGCTTTACGTCCCTGAGGAGGCCTATGCCCCGGTCCTTCAGTGGGGGATGGCCGCGGAGTCAATGCTAAGAAGGCTTCCATCGAAGGCGGGCCGCTTCACAGGTGAGATCCCCCCATGCGAGGCCGAGGCGCTAGCCCAGAAGGATGCGATAGTCCTGGGCCCCGGCGTCGGAAGGGGCGATGGAGTCAGGAAGCTCATCCTGAGCATCATGGCGCTAAAGTCCGGAAAGCTCGTCCTTGACGCGGACGCCCTGTGGTTCATAGACCCTAAGTTCATAGAGGAGGCCGGCTTCTCAGGCGAGCTCGTGCTTACACCCCATTCAGGCGAGCTTGCCCGCATGATGCGGGGAACCGACCTCAAAGGCTCAAGGCTCTTAGATGCGGTGGAAGCCTCAAAGGCGCTGTCGGCAAACGTCGCGCTTAAAGGCCCCGGGACCGTCGTCGCATCGCCGGACGGACGCTTCAGGATCACGCATGCGGGAAACAGCGCGATGGCCACACCCGGCTCCGGCGACGTGCTTGCCGGAGTGACGGGGGCCTTCCTGGCAAGGGGCATGCGAGGGTATGACGCTTTGAGCGCGGCATGCTTCGTCCACTCGCTATCCGGCGACATCGCGGCAGCCCGAAGCCCGTCCGCCATCTCCGCCTCGATGATCGCAGAGTGTGTGCCGGAGGCTATGGTGATGGCCGACCAAAGCGCAGGCCAAAGCGCAGATCAGGGTGCTGAACGGAGAGCCGGGCAACTTTTCATGTCAAGGACGCTTCCCTGCGAGCGTGTCGCAAGGAAGGTGTAAATCGGGAGGTAGTCATATGTCAGTAGCATTGGTGGAGCTCACCAGGGGAGGCGAGCTGGAAAGCGTGCACTACGGCAACGCGGTCTTCATGGATTCCGAGGGAAGGGTGCTCGCTAAGGCGGGAGACGAGGCGAAGCGCACCTACTGGAGGTCTTCCGCGAAGCCCATCCAGGCCTTCCTTCCGATAATCACGGGGGCCGTGGACCGATTCGGGATAACGGACAGGGAGCTTGCGGTCATCTGTTCCTCGCACTCGGGCGAGGACATGCACGTGGAGGCGGTCCGGTCGATGCTCGCCAAGGCGGGGATACCGGAGACTGCCATAAGCACCGGCACCCATCTTCCGTTCGACAAGGCCTCCGCCGAGGCTCTTATCAGGGCGTCGAAGTCGCCCACCCCGCTTCATCACAACTGCTCCGGCAAGCACACCGGCATGCTGATAACCTGCAAGCACATGGGCTGGCCCATGGAGGACTACCACCTTCGCGAGCATCCTGTGCAGGTGGCGGCGCATGAGCTGGTATCGGAGCTCTCCGGGATACCCAAGGAGGAGATCCCCATCGGCATAGAAGGCTGCAGCGTTTCCTCCTTCTACCTGCCCCTTTGGGCGATGGGATACATATACGCGAAGCTTTCGGACCCGAAGACGCTTCCTGAGAAGTACAGGCTGGCAGCAGCAAGGGTGACTGCCGCCATGATGGCAAACCCGGAGATGGTTGCGGGCACTTACAGCTTCGCCAGCCTTCTCATGCAAGCCCATAAGGGAAGGGTATTCGCAAAGAACGGCGCCGAGGGCGTCTTCTGCCTTGGCCTTGCCGGTAAGGGCATAGGCTTCGCCATGAAGGTCGACGACGGATCCGAGAGGGCATATCATACTGCGGTTACCAGCGCCCTTCAGCAGTACGGCGTGATGCCGGACGAAGGCGCTGACATGAACCCCGTCAAGCCGGTGAAGAACAACAAAGGCAACATAGTAGGCGAGATAAGGCCGGGCTTCACGCTACAGCCCGTTGCAGGAAGGCTGGTCCCAAGATGAGCGCATACGAGAGGATAAGCAAAGAGGCCGAAAGGCTCTTCCCGGAGGCGGTCGAGATCCGCCGCGCCCTTCACAGGATACCCGAGGAGGGGCTGAAGGAGTACAAGACCTCGGCATTCGTCATAGATTACCTTGGCAGGCTGGGCTTGGATGAGATGAGGACGAAGGTCGCCGAGACGGGCGTGGTGGCGACCCTTAAGGGCCCGCACCCGGGGCCCACCGTCGCCATCAGGGCGGACATGGACGGGCTTCCCATTGCCGAGCAGACGGGCCTTCCCTTCAAATCCGAGCATGAAGGATGGATGCACGGCTGCGGGCACGACTCGCACACCGCGGGCCTTCTTGCTGCGGCGAAGCTGCTGTCAGGTATGCGAGACGAGCTCCGCGGCACGGTGAAGTTCCTGTTCCAGCCAGCCGAGGAAGGGCCTGGAGGGGCCTTGAGGATGATAGAGGAAGGTGCGCTAGACGGCGTGGACTTCGTCTTGGGCGGCCACGTCTGGGGGGATTACCTGCCGGGTCAGGCTGCATTCCTCGAGGGGCCGATGTTCGCGGCGCCGGATATCATAGACATCGAGATCACGGGAGTAGGCGGCCATGCCGCAGCCCCGCACGAGACCGTGGACACAGTGCCCGTAATGGCGGCGATCGTGAGCGCGCTTCAGACCATAGTCTCAAGAAGGATAGACCCCACTATGCCCTGCGTAGTGACCATAGGCACTGTCAACGCCGGCTACAGGCACAACGTCATCGCCGACAGGTGCAAGCTTACGGGGACGGTCAGGACATATGACAAGAAGGCGCAGGATATTGTGAAGAGGAGCATCAGGGAGATGGTGGAGGGCATAGCCTCCGCCATGGGCGCGAAGGCGAGCGTGAACTACAAGGAGCTCTACCCTGCGCTTATAAACGACGCCACCGTCACTTCGACCATGAGGGACCTTGCTGAGGAGATGCTGGGCGCAGACAACGCGATCAAGGCGGCGCCCACCATGGGAGGCGAGGACTTCTCGTACTTCCTGCAGAAGGTTCCCGGCACGTTCATGTTCATAGGCTCGGCCAACGAGGGCGGCAAGTACTCCGACATGGCCCACAATCCCTGCTTCAACCTGGACGAGAGGGCGCTTCTCGTTATGATGAAGCTCTATGCGGCGGCGCCGTTCGCTCTCTTTGCGAAGGTGAAGTAAGTGCCCAGGTACTTCTTCACGAGCATGTCGGAATCCGACACGGAGGCGCTCGGCGAGAGGCTGGGCAGAGCCCTTCCCGAAGGCGCCATCGTGCTTCTCAAGGGAGACATTGGTGCCGGCAAGACCTGCTTCACAAGAGGCCTTGCGAAGGGCCTGGGGCTTGACCCGGCTGACATCGCAAGCCCGACGTTCACCCTCGTGCACGAACACGGAGACGGACGGAAGCTATATCACATGGACCTATACCGGCTCTCCGGCCTGGAAGAGGCGGAGGAGAGCGGGCTGATGGAGTATTTCGCCGAGAACGCGGTGGCGGCGGTGGAGTGGCCGGATCCCATCGAGGAGGCTATAAGAAGCGAGGCAAGCCTTCCGCGCGGGGCCGGGAGGCAAACGGTGACGGTCGCAATCATACAGGGATCCGGCGAGGATACAAGGACCATAGAGATAGAAGTGCCGGATGGTTCCGGCATCATGGCGGAGGAAAGATGATCACCCTTGCGATGGACACAAGCTGCATGACCGGAGGAGTCGCCGTCCTGGACGGAAGGAGGGTGCTCGCCGAGTACTCGCTTTCCGTGAAGCGCACGCACTCCGAAAGGCTCATGTCCTCCGTGGCCAGGGTGATGGAGGATGCCTCCCTTAGCCCGGCCGACATCGGCCTTATCGCCTGCTGCACTGGCCCCGGCTCCTTCACAGGCATAAGGATAGGCGTAGCCAGCGCGAAGGCCATGGGAATGGCATTAGGCGCTGCGATAGTGCCTGTCATAGGACTTGACGCCCTGGCCTTTGGCCTTCCAAGCGGAGAGCGCGCGTGGTGCATGATAGACGCAAGGCATGAGAAGTGCTACGCCGCGCTTTATATCGGGACCGGAGGCGCTGCAAGCAGGATTACTGAACCTGTCGTGATGACGGTCTCAGAAATCGCAGCTGACGTCAGGCCGGAGGGCATAAGGCACAGGGCGCTCGGCGACGCGGCGCTTCTTTATGGGGAGAAGCTCGCGTCAGAATCGGAAGGGCTGGTCGTGATTCCCACGCCGGAGGATTCGGGCATAAGGCCCGCCAAAGTGGCGATGCTGGGACTTGAGCTTCAAGAGAGGGGCCTTTCGGTGGCTCCTGCCGAGCTCGTCCCATTCTACATCAAGCATTCGGAGGCGGAGATCAAGGCGGTTATCGCATCTGAGGGGAAGTGTGCGCCCTGCTGAGCTTCTGCATGATGACGGCGGAGCATGTAAGCTCCGTCTGGGAAATCGAGAAGGGGAGCTTCAGCTGTCCATGGAGCAGGGAATCCTTCGAGATGGAGCTCGATAACGACCACGCCCGCTACGTCATCGCGAAGGAGGGCGCAGAGGTTGTCGGATACGCGGGCTACTGGAGGATATACGACGAGGCCCACGTGACAAACGTCGCGATAAGGAAGGACAGAAGGGGCAAGGGGTACGGGAAGGCGCTTATGGTAAGGCTGATGGACCTGGCGGCGGCCGAGGGAGTGGGGGCGATGACGCTCGAGGTGAGGGTCACGAACCTTACGGCGCGGCACCTGTACGACGGTCTCGGCTTCGTAATCGCCGGGGTGAGGCCCGGCTACTATGAGGACAACGGCGAGGATGCGGTCATCATGTGGAACACGTCCTACTTCAAGGATAAGGCGATCGGGAGGCATGGCATTGTCTGAGCTGGTATTGGGCATTGAATCTAGCTGCGACGAGACTTCCGCATCCCTTGTGGAGTCGGGAAGGACCGTGCGCTCCTGCGTAATCGCCTCCCAGATGGAGGAGCACAGAAGATACGGCGGGGTGGTCCCGGAGATAGCGTCAAGAAGGCATGTGGAGGCGATAGTCCCCGTGGTCGAAGAGGCCATGGGAGACGTCCGCTTCGAAGACCTTTACGGGATTGCGGCCACCGCAGGTCCGGGCCTTGTGGGCGCGCTTCTTGTCGGGCTGTCCTATGCCAAGGCGCTCGCCTGGTCGACCGGCAAGCCATTCGTGGGCGTAAATCACATCGAGGGGCACATATACGCCAACTTCCTGGGAAGGCCTGGTCTTGAGCCGCCATTCTTATGCCTTACGGTGTCCGGCGGGCATACAGACCTTACGGTAATCGAGGGGCACGGGAAGTATAACAGGATGAGCAGGACGAGAGACGACGCCGCCGGGGAGTCCTTCGACAAGGTGGCAAGGGCCCTTAAGCTCGAATATCCCGGAGGCCCGAACCTGGAGAGGCTCGCCATGAGGGGCAATCCCGACGCGGTGAGGTTCCCGAAGGTGGCTGTGAGGGACAACCCTCTCGACATAAGCTTCTCCGGGCTGAAGACTGCGGCGGTGCGCCTTGCGATGGTCGCGGCAGACGATGCGGCCAGGGCGGACATTGCTGCAAGCTTCCAGAAGGCGGCCGTTGAGGCGCTTGCCGAAAGGGCGGGCGAGGCGCTTAGGATTACAGGGCTCAAGAAGCTTGCGGTGTCGGGAGGAGTGGCGGCGAATAAGGCTTTGAGGGCTAGGTGCAAGTCCCTTTGCGAAGAGGCCTCCTGCGAGCTTATAATACCGGAGGCGGCCTACTGCACGGACAACGCCGCGATGATAGCCTCAGCGGGGTACTTCAGGCTCAAAGCCGGCGATCGTTCGGCGCTGGACGCCAACGCAGACCCCTCGTGGAAGGCAATTTAGCATTGAGGATGGGAAGACATGCGCGAACTTGGCGGCAGGGAAGAAGAGCGTTTCGAAGACCGGCTTAAGAAGTACAGGGACGAAGAGGGCGAGGAGGAAGCGGGACTTCCGGAAGAAGGCGGCGAAGAGCTGCCCGGAGGTTTTGGCGAGGACAAAGGCTCAGCGCAGGAGGTCCCTGTCGGCGAACCCAGGCAGAGGCGCGGAAGGGGTGGCTGCTTCACCGCGGCGGTCGCACTGGGCCTAATCGCAGCTATCATGCTTCTTAGCGTCGGATATGTCTACATGGTGCTTCCGTCCAGGCTTCCCTTTGGGGACGACGGGGTGTTCACGCTCATGGTGGTGGGCACGGACGTGGACTACGTCGCGCCGAACACCAGGGCGGAGGTCAGCATCGGAAGGGCCGACGTGGTCATGGTGCTGCTGATGCCAAGAGGCTCGCAGACTGCGACGATCATCTCCATCCCCAGGGACACGCTCGTCACAAACGGCGGCGGGCGGGAAGTCAGGTTCAACTCGCTCTACAAGGGCCTTCCCCCGGACGCTCTCATGGAGGGCGTGAGGAAGGTCATGGGCCTCGGCGTGGACCGCTGGATCAAAGTCGACTTCGACGCATTCGTTGGCTTCGTGGACGCTCTTGGCGGCGTCACCGTCACGGTGGACAAGAGGATGTACTACGAGGACGAGGCCGCCGAATACATAATCGACCTCAAGCCCGGCAAGCAGATGCTAAACGGCAAGCAGGCGCTGGGCTTCGTAAGATACAGGCAGGACGCGCTCGGCGACATAGCAAGGGTGGCAAGGCAGCAGCAGCTGTTCATGTCGCTGGCGAAAGCCGCCATCAACCCCGCCCACTTGTTCAAAGTGGGGGAGTTCATGGACATCATAGACAAGTACGTGGTTAACGACATGAACCTGTACGAGTACGCGGCGATCGGCATGAGGGCCTTAAAGGTGGGCCCGTCCAGCTTCGATGCGATGACGCTTCCCGGGCACTTCAGCGGACCTTACTGGGAGGCCGACGGTGCGGAGATAGCAAAGCTCATAGAAGGCATAAAGGGCGGAGGCGGCAGATGAGGGAAGGCAAGGTCAGGCTGGACGTGGCGCTTACCATGGATTCCGCGACGCTTCTTTCTAAGGGGCAGTGCGCTGTCGCCATCATAGACGTGCTGAGGGCGACGAGCACCATAACGAAGGCGATAGATTCCGGCACAAGCGCGCTTTTTCCTGTGGCCGGCATAGAAGTGGCGAGGGATACTGCGGCTAAGCTGGGCGATGCGCTTCTTTGCGGCGAGAGGATGGGCATCAAGCCCGAGGGATTCGACCTCGGCAACACCCCGCTTGAGTTCTCCGAGGAGAGGGTGAGAGGGCGCCGCGTCGTGCTCGCCAGCACAAACGGGACCAAGGCCTTGGCGAGGTATGCGGATTCTAAGGCACTGATTGCGGCAAGCCTACTCAACGCGGGCGCCGCGGCGGACTTCCTCATAGCCTCCGGGGAGGATATAATTCTTGTATGCGCGGGGCAGGACGGCACCTTCGGGGCTGAGGATGCCATCTGCGCCGGCCTTATAATCGACAGGATGAAGGAAGCGGGCCTCAAGTTCGAGATGACCGACCCGGGCTGGGCGGCGCTCACATTGTATCGGGCCTGCAGGCACGACATACCCGGCTCGGTAAGGCAATGCGACCACGCGGCCTACCTCATAGAGGAGGGCTTCGCGGAGGATGTCGCCTACTGCAGCAGGGTGGACATCCTAGACTCAGTGCCCAAGGCGACGGTGATCGAAGGAAGGCTTGTTCTTAGAAGGGCATAGAAAAGCAGGGATAGGGCAGGGATGGGCGCAAGACTAGCATTGTTCATAGACGGCGGGCCGATTAAGCTGAGGAGGAAATAGCAATGGGAAGGATCTCCCCCGTAGTCCACGACGACATCGCGCGCATACTCATAACCGAAGGGCAGATCAAAGCGAGGGTCGATGAGCTCGGCAAGCAGATCAGCGCGGACTACGCGGGCAGGGAGCTCGTAGTCATATTCGTCCTCAGGGGAGCCTCGGTGTTCTTCGCCGACCTCATCAGGCGCATCGACGTGCCGATGAAAATCGATTCAATCGCGGCGGCAAGCTACGGCGACGCCACGAAGTCCTCTGGCACAGTGAGAATCGACAAGGACATCGACACCGTCATCGAGGGTAAGAACGTGCTTCTCGTAGAGGATATAATTGACACGGGCCTTACTCTTAACTACCTGAAAAGCTATTTCCTGAGCCAGAAGCCCGCATCTTTCAAGATCGTGACGCTTCTGGACAAGCCGGCGTCCAGGAAGGTGGCAATCACCGCTGACTACAACGGCTTCACGGTCGGCAACGACTTCGTGGTCGGCTACGGCCTGGACTACGCACAGCGCTTCAGGAACCTCGCTTACATCGCCATACCGAAGGACCACGTCTGGAACGACGACGTCAAGGAGTAAGGGATGAAGGGCAACGAACTGGTCATAATACTGGACTTCGGCTCGCAGTACAGCAAGCTTATAGCCCGCCGGGTCAGGGAAGCGAACGTCTATTGCGAGATTGTCAGGCACGACATCCCGGCATCCGAGGTTAAGAGGCTTAAGCCCAAGGGCATAATACTCTCCGGCGGCCCTTCCAGCGTCTACGGCGAGAAGGCCCCCCAGATCGACAAGGCGATATTTGGCATGGGCATACCCGTGCTCGGCATATGCTACGGCATGCAGCTGATGGCCTTCCACCTGGGAGGCAAGGTCGCCCGCGCCGACAAGAGGGAGTACGGCAAGGCCGACATCGCGAAGGACGACGCATCCTGCCTGTTCAAGGGCCTGGGAGAAGTCGGAAGCGTATGGATGAGCCACGGCGACTCCGTGATGGAGATGCCGGAGGGCTTCGTCAAGTCCGCCTGGTCGGACAATACGCCGATCGCAGCGATGGAGGACCCTGGAAGAAAGCTTTACGGCCTGCAGTTCCATCCCGAGGTCAAGCACACAGTCAAAGGGCAGGACATTATAAACGACTTCCTATTTGCGGTATGCGGGCTTCAGGGCGACTGGACCCCCGGCTCTTTCATCGAGGAGACGGTGGAGGAGGTCAGGGTCAAGGCCGCGGGTGGCAAGGTGCTTTGCGCCCTGTCGGGTGGCGTGGACTCGTCTGTCGCGGCAGTGCTCGTGCACAAGGCGGTCGGCGACAACCTCATCTGCGTGTTCGTGGACCACGGCCTTCTCAGGAAGGGTGAGGCTGAGCAGGTGGAGCGCGTCTTCAGGGAGCACTTCAGGATGAACCTCATCGTGGTGGACGCAAAGGAGCGCTTCCTTGGGAAGCTCGCAGGTGTGAGCGACCCTGAGCGCAAGAGGAAGATCATCGGCGAGGAGTTCATCAGGGTTTTCGAGGAAGAGGCGGCTAAGCTGGGGAAGATCGATTACCTGGTGCAGGGAACGCTCTATCCTGACGTGATCGAGAGCACCGCACCGGACACTGCCGGAACGGCGGTCAAGATCAAGAGCCACCATAACGTGGGCGGGCTTCCGGAGAAGCTGGGCTTCAAGCTTGTGGAGCCGCTTAGGTACCTCTTCAAGGACGAGGTGAGAAGGATAGGGCTGGCGCTGGGGCTGTCGGAGGACATCGTCTGGAGGCAGCCGTTCCCGGGGCCGGGCCTTGCCGTGAGGATTGTCGGCGACATTACCCAGGAGCGCATATCGCTGCTTCAGGAAGCTGACGCCATCGTCACCGAGGAGATTAAGGCAGCGGGGCTCTATAGGGCCATATGGCAGTCGTTCGCGGTGCTGCCGGGCGTCAGGTCCGTGGGCGTCATGGGTGACGAGAGGACATACTCGGAGCTTGTGGCCATCAGGGCGGTTGTCAGCGATGACGGCATGACGGCGGACTGGGCGAAGATACCCTACGACGTCCTGGAGAGGATGTCGACGAGGATAGTAAACGAGGTCCATGGTGTAAACAGGGTGGTGTATGACATCACGATGAAGCCGCCGTCGACCATAGAGTGGGAATGAAGTTGATGATACCATATTCATAGTGCGAAGGAGATATTGGGTGTGAGCAAACTAAATGTTGATCAAAAGACAATTAAGGATCTGTTTACTGATAAGAATGCCAATTTTTTGATTCCAGATTATCAGCGTTCATATGCTTGGGAAGAAGATGAGTGTCAGACGCTTTGGGATGACATTTTTAGCTTTGCCTTTCCAAATAATGATAAAGACTCTTTTAAAGCAAATGATGAGTATTTCCTTGGAGCTATCGTTACTTATAGGAACGATAAAGGACAATCAGAGGTCATAGACGGACAACAACGCTTAACAACAATTCTTCTTCTTTTGAGGGCATTCTATGATAGGTTTGAAGAAATGGGTGATCAAGCCTCAAAGGATATGCGGAAAAATATATCTCAGTGCATTTGGCGAACTGATGAGTTTGGAAATGCCATTATGGAGTACTTAAAGATAGATTCTGAAGTCGCATCTGATGATGAGAAGGAAGAGTTTCTATCAATCTTAAGAAAAGGCAAGTCCGAGAAAACGGCTAGTAGCAAATATGCCAAGAACTATCGATATTTTGAGACAAAAATCAACGACTTCATCATAAGATTTCCATCCTACATTGCTTTTTTCCCGGCACGCATATTGAACAACTGTATACTTTTACCTATTGAAGCTGATTCGCAAGATACTGCTTTAAGAATATTTTCGACACTGAATGATCGCGGACTACCGCTTGCAGATGCAGATATTTTTAAGGCACAGTTTTATAAGTACTACGAAGAAAAAGAAACAAAAGACCAATTCATCGAAAAATGGAAAGGACTATCTTCAGTAACTGAGAAAGTATTCCATCCAAGCAATGGTACTCCGATGGATGAGTTGTTCACGAAATACATGTACTACATTCGAGCTTCTGAAGGTAATAAAAACACAACTACTGAGGCTCTGCGCAAATTCTATGAGTACGAAAAATACCGCAGGCTTCTGCGTGAGAAAACAATTGACGACTTAATGAGTCTACTCAGTTTTTGGGAGTCTGTAGCTTGGCAAGAAGAAGGACGATTCTCCGATGATGTTTTAAGAAAGCTGTTTGTACTTAAAGACGCTCCAAATGGTATGTGGGAGTATATAGCTTCAGTGTATTTTCTGTCTTCAAGAGACGACGAGAATAGATTAGGTGATGAGGCTTTTACTAGCTTCTTGTCAAAGATAACAGCTTTCATTTTAGCGTACTCTTTGACAAATCCAGGAGTGAATGCTCTTCGCACACCGGTATATGCAGAGATGATTAAAGTATATAATGAGCAGCAGATTGATTTCTCAGACTATAGATTTGATAGAGAACATATCCGAAACGTACTTGAAAACTATAAGTTCACAAACAATAGGTTGATAACTAGATCCATAATCACGTGGTATGCTTTCACCTTTGAGGGACAAGAGCGGCCTTCATTAGATAATAGCAGCTTTGATATCGAACATATATATGCAAAAGAGCGGCATAATAGAGAGAGCAAGCTACGAAATCCAAATAATCTTGAGGAACTAGGTAATAAAATCCTACTTGAAAGAGCAATCAATATTAGGGCATCGGATTATAGATTTGAAGATAAAAAGAAATACTATGAAGGATATATCGATGCCAATAATAAAGTGCACCCAGCAAGTGTAATTGCAGAGTATAGGCTGCTGACACAGAAGGAAGACTTTACCGAAGAGGATATTGAAGAACGAAGTAAACAGATACAAAGCAGGTTTATTGAGTACCTAAGAGCAGAAGACTTGCTCAAGGAGTAAACCTTTTAATGAGCAAAGTAACTAGTCGCAAAGCAGTTCATTTTTATATAAGGGATGATAAGAAGCTATTTCACTTTTCTCAGGGTAAGAAATATAGCTGAGCCAAGAGTTATATGTACTGATCATTTATTTATTAGCATTGTCTATAAGCTACCATTGAAAGACTTGTCTGAACGGAGTCCCAGACTTACAGGAAGGGTCTGATGCGCTTATGGCGGACAACGAAGTAAGGTGCCCTAGATGCGGATCTACTCAGGTGAGCCTGTCTAATAAGGGATATGACGTCGGGTGCGGGTGCTGCGGGGCGGCTGTTTTGGGATGGCCGGGGCTTCTGTGCGGGCTCCTGGATGCATACGACAAGCACCGAGAGTGCGCCAACTGCGGATATAAATGGAAGTAAACGAGAATGCCTTCATTTGGAGGGTCATGAGGTGCCACAGGATACCGGAGAGGTGCTTGGTGATTCGAGGGTGGAGGATGCCTATTTGTGCGAGGTGCTTCGGGAGCTACTTAGGGCACGCGACTGGGATAATTGCGTTCATTGCAGGATTTAGGCTTGCATGGTGGCTGTGTATGGCTCTAGTTGTCCCGATGTGGGTAGACTGGAGCCTGCAGCGGTTTAGAGGGGCTATGTCGAATAACTGGCGCAGGTTAGTGACGGGGTTCTTTGGTGGGCTAGGGTTTTGTATCCTTCAGTTGTTGTTGCTAGGTGGTCTCTGCAATAGACAATAAAGTACAGGGAGGTTCTAATAGGAAGAAAGCTGCCCCTCTTCAATAGTTCGAGTTTGATAAGTAATCGAATCCATATAACTCACTAAGTATTAATATCTGTTTTCCGTCTTCTATACTGCTAAGACCTTAAAATGCATCAAGGTAGAAGAAACAAATGGAAAGCGATAATGGCACTATTCTAATAGGATTCAGAAGTCATTGGGGGCGGAAAAATTGGATATCCATGATGCAGCAACAAGATCATACAATATGTCAAGAATTAGAAATACGGGAACTAAACTAGAGGACTTAGTCTGTAAGAACCTTTTTAGAATGGGATATAGATACAGAAGGAACGTTAGTGGTCTACCTGGGAAACCAGATATTGTTTTACCCAAGTATATGGCAACGGTCTTTATAAATGGTTGTTTTTGGCATGGGCATCAAGGATGCAAGAGATTCACTATACCGAAAACCAATACTGCATTTTGGAAGAAAAAAATCGAAAACAATATTCTGAGAGACAAAAATCAACATGATTTACTTAAGCAGATCGGCTGGAGAGTCATTACGGTATGGGAGTGTGAACTGGTAAAAGATAGAGTTGATAAAACGATAGAGAAGCTAGTGTCTATGATTATTAGTGATTAGATGTTACAGTGTGTCAAAGAATCTCTCGCATATTCGAAGAAGAGATAACTCCCCTATGATTGTTAATGTGAGAACCATATTCATGTTATTTCGATCAGTTACGGGTTGAATACTCTTTCTCTATGGTATCGTAAGTAGACCTTTACACCTTCATTAAGAATTGAACTGATTGTCGGAGGATTATCAAGACTTGTTCTGCGAATATCCTCTCTTGTGAGGGAGCTTGAGAGAATTGGATTGCCATCGTCATCGAAAGTTAACAGCCCTAAATCAAAGAGCCTGTCAATTGTTGGCGAAAGCATTATCCCATTGTTGCCATCTAGTCTCTCTTGATTCGTGCTTACTCTCCATGGTTTAATGTGGCTAGCAATCAGCAACCTCTCATCTCCAATCCCTGTGATCGGGCAATTAGGACACCTAACCATAACTCGAGCTCTAAAGACACCTTGACCATTTCTTGCTATTATTAGTTGTTCTCTATCAGTTCTATCAATACTTTGATCCTGCTCAATAGTGTCAACGCCGACGTAGATTTGACCCATCGGTGACGATTGAAACTGACCCACCCG